>JACPUW010000025.1 GCA_016192035.1 Bacteroidota bacterium | reverse complement strand
GCCAAGCGCCGGCATATGGGCTGGCCAAGGCGGGTAGGGCAAATCTCGAAAATAAGTGCGGGCTTCCACGGGCGTATGACGCACCACGGCTCGAATCTGGCACTGCTGTAGGCTTCATCCAATTGACCGTGGCGCATATGAGCACTAGGGCCACTGAAATATACTCAGGGATAAGGCTATCTACATCAAGATTTTGCGTAGCCCATTGGGCAAATTGTTTGGTACAGCTACCTTTGAATATGACAAGCTCAAAACCAGCTCATAGTCAATATATACGCAATAGCACAGGGAGATATGTGGGGGGTGGTGTGCAAGGCAAAAAGAAAGCGGCCAAACAAGAAACAAAGGGCCCAACGCATAAGCAAAACGCAATAAACCATAAGGGCCTGGTTTTTTTGCCAACGCCCGGACAGAGAAAAGCAAGCTGTACAACTGTATAGGCTAAATATAAAAAGTGACAGAATTGACAGAAAATAAACATCCAGACAACCAAGTAAAATCCAAAAAGCGGGTTTCTGATCACGGTGAAGTCTTTACAAACCAGCGTGAAGTAAACGCTATGCTCGATTTGGTGAAACACGAAACCGAACGCATAGACTCCCGATTTTTAGAACCCGCTTGTGGCAACGGCAACTTTTTGGCGGAAGTACTCCGCCGAAAGTTACATGTAGTTGACCAGCGATACGGCAAAAGCCAAATTGAATGGGAACGCTATGCCGTCATTGCCGTTTCGAGTATTTACGGAGTGGACATTTTGGAAGACAACGCACAGGAATGTAGAGAACGATTATTTGAGATTTTTGATGAGCGATACACTGCACTGTTCAAAGACAAATGCAAAGAAGAGAGCAGAAGAAGCATAAAGTTTCTGCTTGGTAGAAACGTACTTTGGGGTGACGCCTTGGACTTTACAAATCCAGTGACCAAACGACCCATTGTGTTTTCTGAATGGAGTGCCGTAAACGGCTCAATGCTCAAGCGCAGGGATTATATGTTCAAATTTTTAGTGGAGAAAACACACCAGTTATCATTGTTTAATGACGAAGGCAATGCAGCTGCCATTGACGAACCTGTAAAAGATTTTCCGCTTATCCATTTCTTAAAATTGGGTGAAGATGAGTGAAAATGAAATTTCATATAAAATTATAGGGGCTGCAATGGAGTTGCACAAAGCATTAGGTCCAGGATTGCTCGAGTCTGTTTATGAAAATGCTTTAGCGTATGACTTACGAGAATTGGGTTTTGAAGTGAAAACACAAGTGCCAATGCCATTGGTATATAAAGAAGTAAAACAAGATGTTGGTTATAGAATTGATTTATTGGTTGAGGATAAAGTAATTATCGAAGTCAAATCTGTAGAAAACTTAGCTTCGGTCCATTTTGCTCAGACACTTACTTATCTAAAACTCTCAGATAAAAGGTTGGCTTTACTAATCAACTTTAACACGAAACTTTTAAAAGATGGGATACACAGAATTGTCAATAATTTATAAAGATTTCACGCAAAGGACACAAAGTCTCAACGCAAAGAATCGCAAAGGCTCAGCGTGCTTAGCGGCTATTTTGCGCCCTTTGCGTGAAATATCTCTGCGCCCTTTGCGTGAAATAAATACTTAGAAGATGATGCAAACTAATTATAACCCCGATGTACTTACTTGCCTTGCCAATTTGAGCAATGACGAAGTGTTTACGCCACCGAGTTTGGTGAATGATATTTTGGACTTGCTCCCAGTCGAATTGTGGAGCAACCCTAACGCCAAATTTTTAGACCCTGTTTCTAAAAGTGGTGTGTTTTTGCGTGAAATGGCAAAGCGACTAATGCGCGGTTTGGAAACCCAAATACCCGACAAGCAGGAACGCATTAACCACATTTTTAGCCAACAATTGTATGGCATTGCCATAACAGATTTAACGGCTTTGCTTTCTCGAAGAAGTGTGTATTGCTCTAAAACTGCCAATGGTAAATACTCCATTTGCGAAACCTTTGATAATGAGCAAGGAAACATTCACCACAATCGAATGAAGCACACTTGGCAAAACGGTAAATGTACCTATTGCGGTGCAAGTCAAGAAGTGTACGACCGAGAAGATGCCTTGGAAACTTACGCTTATAATTTTATTCACACAGACAAACCCTACAACATATTCAATATGAAATTTGACGTTATCGTTGGAAATCCGCCATATCAAATGAGTGATGGTGGTGGTCGTGACTCAGGAGCAATTTCACTTTATCACAAATTTATTGAACAAGCAAAGAATTTAAATCCAAGATACCTTTCAATGATTGTTCCTGCAAGATGGTATTCAGGTGGGAAAGGACTTGATGAATTTAGAGATGAAATGCTGAAAGATAAAAGAATTGCTCAAATTCACGATTTTCCGGAAACATCTGATTGCTTTCCCGGTCTAAATATTCGTGGTGGTGTTTGCTATTTTCTTTGGGACAGAGAACATAAAGGGGATTGTACAATAACAAATTATAAAAACGGTACAGTTCTGAGCACTTCAAAAAGACCACTTTTAGAACCTAATTCAGATGTTTTTGTAAGATACAATGAAGCGATTGACATACTTAGAAAGGTTAAGAAATTCAATGAAAAAACTTTTGATGAAACAGTGAGTGCAAGAAAACCCTTTGGCCTTGATTCCAATTTTTCAGGTTTCAAAAAGAGTAAAACTGACAAGCATAATATCTTACTATATAGATTTGGAGATAATGGTTATGTGTGCGAAGAACAAGTTCTAAAAAATAAGCATTGGGTTAAAGAAATAAAAGTCTTGGTTTCCAAAGCCAGTCCAGGTGGAGACTCATATCCTCACCAAATTATTAGCAAACCAATTATTGCTGATAAAATGTCTTGTAGTACTGAGACATATCTAGTTGTAGGCATTTACAAAAACAAAAAAATTGCAGAAAACGTGGCAAAATATATGCACACCCGTTTTTTCCGATTTATGATGTCGCTAATAAAAAACACTCAAAATATTTCTAGGGGTGTATTTGCTTTTGTGCCAGTCCAAGATTTCTACGAAGAATGGACAGATGAAAAATTATTTGCAAAATATGGTATCACCGAAAGTGAAGTAGAGTTCATTGATACTTTAATAAGACCAATGGATTAATATGGGCAAAAAAGAATTTTTTCCACCTCGACCGTCCACCAATCCCACCATTTATGCTTATGAGTTGGTAAATGTGGCAACGCACAAAGGTTTGCTCAAAATCGTAAAACAATCAAAAGCATTATGAGTAAAAAAGAAGCCATACAAATCTTTGAAGAAAAACAAGTCCGCACCGTTTGGGATGCTGAACAAGAGAAGTGGTATGTATCTGTAATCGATGTTATTGAAATCTTAACTGGTTCAGACAGACCCCGAAAATATTGGAGTGACCTAAAGGCTAAACTCAAAAAGGAAGGAAGTGAGTTGTCCGAAAAAATCGGACAACTGAAATTGAAGTCGCCTGATGGAAAATACTACAAGACAGATGTAGCAGATACTGAGCAATTATTCAGGCTTATACAATCTATTCCTTCGCCTAAGGCGGAACCATTTAAACTCTGGTTAGCACAAGTTGGCAGTGAGCGATTGGACGAAATGCAAGACCCTGAATTGAGCATTGACAGGGCATTGGAGCAATATCTCAAATTGGGCTATTCCGAAAATTGGATTAACAAACGCCTTAAAAGTATAGAAATTCGCAAAGAGCTTACGGATGAATGGAAAAACCGAGGGTTAAAAGAAGGGCAACAATTTGCCACCCTTACAGATATAATTACCAAAGCTTGGGCAGGCAAAACCACCAAAGAGTATAAAGTTTTCAAGGGTTTGAAAAAGGAAAACCTTCGGGATAACATGACCAATACAGAATTGATTTTGAATATGCTTGCCGAAGCTTCCACCAAAGATATTTCACAGGCAACTAACCCAAAAGACTTTGATGCGAGCAAAAAAGTAGCCCAACAAGGTGGTAATGTAGCTAAAGTAGCATTGAAGGAGTTGGAGTCTAAAACCGGTAAAAAGGTTGTAAGTCCGTTAAATGCCAAAGCAGTTTTAAGCATTGATAATCCCAAAAAGGAAAAGGATGAGTAAAAAAGAATTTCTCCTACCACTACCGTCCACCAAACCAACCATTTATGCTTATATGTTGGTAGCTGTGGCCTCGCACAAGGGTTTAGAATTTGACCATTTTAAGACTTGGAAATTCACTACAATTAATCGTTAATGAATGAACATTTATGGCAAAAATTAATGTATTACAAAAGGATGTTACCATCTTAAAAATCAGTGAGGACGATTTTATATCGCTAACAGATATTGCCAAATTTAGAAGTGGTGACCCGGGTGCTGTGATTGCCAATTGGATGCGAAATCGCAACACGATTGAATATCTTGGTCTTTGGGAAATATTATACAATCCGCATTTTAAACCCCTCGAATTCGAGGGGTTTAGAACCGAAGCTGGATTGAATGCTTTTACACTTTCTCCCCAGAAATGGATTGATGCTACCGATGCAAAAGGAATTATATCAAAATCAGGGCGTTACGGTGGCACTTTTGCACATAAAGACATTGCATTCAAATTTGCCGCTTGGATTTCTATAGAGTTTGAACTTTACTTTATCAAAGAGTTCCAGCGCCTTAAAGATGAAGAGCAAAAGCAAATAGGCTGGTCAGCCAAACGGGAACTCACTAAAATAAACTTTCGCATACATACCGATGCCATTAAGCAAAATCTTATCCCCAAAGAACTTACTCAAGCTCAAACTGCCATCATCTATGCCGATGAAGCCGATGTGTTGAATGTGGCTATGTTTGGAATCACAGCCAAACAATGGCGGGAAGCCAATCCCGATTTGAAAGGAAATATTCGAGATTATGCATCTATCAATGAACTGATTTGCCTTGCAAATATGGAAAACCTGAATGCGGTTTTTATCATTGAGAAAATGCCACAACCCGACCGTCTTGTTAGGTTGAACAAAATTGCCATTCAGCAAATGCAAATTTTACAGGAAGTGGAAAACAGAAAACTATTGAAATGAGTAAAAAAGAATTTTTCCCGCCCCGACCGTCCACCAACCCAACCATTTATGCTTATGAGTTGGTAGGTGTGGCTACGCACAAGGGTTTGCTCAAAATCGGCTATACCGACCGCAACGCACAAACACGTATCAAAGAACAGTTAGGCACGGCAGCCATTCCATACAAAATTGTATTTGAAGAATCGGCTATGAAACGTGACGGCAGTTCTTTTACCGACCACGATGTACACCGATTGTTGAGAGAATGGAAAGTAGTAAACGAAAGCGGGGAATGGTTTAAATGCACCTTAAACGACTTGCGCAGAGCCATTCACCAAATCAAAACAGGCGAAAAAACAGAAGAAAACAGAGTGCTAACATTCAATATGCGACCCGAACAGGAAGAAGCCGTAAATAAATCAATCGCCTATTTCAAAAGTTTCAAGAAAGAAAACAAGGACAGAACGCCCCACTTCCTTTGGAACGCCAAAATGCGTTTCGGAAAGACCTTTGCCAGTTATCAATTGGCCAAAAAAATGGGGTGGAAAAAAGTGTTGGTGCTCACCTTCAAACCAGCCGTAGAAGATGCTTGGAAAGAAGATTTACTTTCTCACGTTGACTTTAGAGGTTGGCAATTTTACTCAAAAAATGAAATAGATATATCACGCAAAAATCGCCAGGAAGACGCAGAGAACGCTGAGTCTTTGCGTGCTTTGCGTGAAGAAAATCCTTTGCGAACTTTGCGTGAAAATCAAACCTTAATTTGCTTCGGCTCGTTTCAGGATTTTTTAGGCAAGAACACCAACACAGGCGGTATCAAAACCAAAAACGAATGGGTACACGCCACTGTTTGGGACTGTATCATTTTTGACGAATACCATTTTGGGGCTTGGCGAGAAAACGCCAAAGACCTATTCGGCAAAGATTTAGAAGCCGAAAAAGAAATTGAAGAATACAAAAGGATTGAAAAAGAAGGGATTGCCGAAGAAGACAAAGCCGAACACTTAGAGAAGATTATCCCTATCAGCACCAATCACTATTTGTACTTGTCAGGCACTCCGTTTCGGGCTATCAGTTCAGGCGAATTTATCGAAGAGCAAATCTTCAATTGGACGTATTCTGACGAGCAAAGGGAAAAAGAAGATTGGGACGATTCCTTAGGGGCAAATCCTTATGCAGCCCTGCCAAGAATGGTAATGCTCACATATCAATTGCCTGATTCCATTCGCCAAATAGCAATGCTAGGTGAGTTTGACGGCTTTGATTTAAACATATTCTTTTCTGCCGAAGGTGAAGGGCGAAAAGCCCGTTTCAAATACGAAGATGAAGTACAAAAATGGTTGGATTTAATTCGGGGCTCGTTTAGCGAAACCACCGTTGACCTTTTGAAAATGGGAGCTAAAAAGCCGCCTTTACCTTTTTCACACGCTCCATTGCTCAAAGTGCTGAATCACACCTTTTGGTTTTTGCCCACCGTTGCAGCTTGTAACGCAATGGCATTGTTGCTTGAAAGACGACAAAACACATTTTACCACGATTACAAAGTAGTGGTAGCCGCAGGCACACAAGCAGGAATTGGAATTGAAGCATTGCCCCCGGTTTTAGATGCAATGACAGACAATCCATTGGAGTCAAAAACCATTACGCTTTCGTGCGGGAAACTCACCACAGGCGTTTCGGTAAAACCGTGGACAGGAATTTTTATGCTGCGCAATTCTTCCAGTCCTGAAACCTACTTTCAAGCAGCTTTCCGTGTGCAAACGCCTTGGGTTATCAAAAACCCCGACAGCAAATCGCCAAACAAAGAAGAAATTCTAAAAGAAGAATGTTACGTTTTTGACTTTGCCCCCGACCGTGCATTAAGGCAAATAGCCGATTACAGTTGCCGACTGAATGTAAACGAATCGAACCCCGAAGCAAAAGTTGCCGAGTTTATCAACTTCCTGCCAGTCTTAGCTTATGACGGCAGTTCAATGAAGCAAGTGGACGCAGCGGGCATTTTGGATATGGCAATGAGTGGCACAACCGCAACGCTTTTGGCAAGACGTTGGGAAAGTGCTTTGCTCGTAAATGTGGACAACAACACACTTGCCCGACTAATGGCAAACGAAGAAGCCATGAAAGCTCTAATGAGCATTGAAGGCTTTAGGAATTTGAACCAGGACATTGAAACAATCATCAATAAATCAGAATCCGTTAAAAAAGCAAAGAAAGAAGCCAACGACAGAGAACTTACCAAGAAAGAGAAAAAAGAACTTTCAGACGAAGAAAAGGAATACAAGAGCCTGAGAAAACAAATCCAAGAAAAGCTAATCAAGTTTGCTACCCGTATTCCTGTGTTTATGTACCTGACAGACTATCGAGAAAGAAGTCTGAAAGATGTAATCACCCAACTAGAGCCAGGGCTTTTCAAAAAGGTAACAGGTCTATCAGTTAAAGACTTTGAATTATTGGTAAGCCTTGGGGTGTTCAACTCTGCTTTAATGAATGATGCCGTTTATAAATTCAAACGCTATGAAGATGCAAGTTTGGAGTATATCGGAATCAACAGACACGAAGGCGAAGATGTTGGTCTATTTGACACAGTTTTAAGCCGACAAGATTATGAAGCAAGTTTTGTAAATGAACCAGGATAGACAAATGACAACGCCACACAGCCACACACATTGCCAAGCCGCTCAAGCCTACCGCACCATCCAAATCTTGTCAAAGAATCTGTCTTTCCCAACGCTTAAAAGAAACGACAGACAAACCAACGGACGAAAAAGAACACCCAACCGGCAACGGGCCATTAGCTCATTGGCGGTTGGGTAGTGAATTGAAAGTTTTTGCCTGTAATACCTTACTTGGCCGGGCCGAGGGCCCAAGGTCTAAACCATAATGACCGGCCACACCATAAGGCAATGCCTGAGGATAGACCCATCATACCTACCAGATCAATAAAAGCGCACAGGCTTACAAGACCACCCTGTCCTGCCAATGCTGAACAGGTAATCTGTGAGTTCAATCTATCTCATTTGTAGGTTATTATCCCCAGCCGGGCACCTGGGCCGCCACCGCCTACAAGCTCCCTAGCCCGCCCGCTCAAACACGGTTCCCATCACCACCATGTCAGCCCCTGCCTGCCAGAGTGCCTCGCGCTGGGCGGCCGTGCGCACCCCCCCGCCCACTATAAGCGGTATGTCTATGCCGGTGGCCACTTGGCCCACCGTGGCCACAGGTATGGAGGCATCGGCCCCGCTGCCCGCATCCATATAGATACAGCCCATACCCAGCAGTTGGGCCGCCTGCGCAGTGGCCAGGGCTATGTCGCCCTTGTGCGCAGGTATGGGTTGCGTGTGTGACATGTACTGCACCGATGTGGGGCTACCCGTGCCCATGAGCATATAGCCCGTGGCCACCACCTCTTGTGGGCTGCGCATAAGCCTGGGTGCTATCTCTATGTGCCTGCCTATGAGTAGGTCAGCATTGCGCCCCGATATTAATGACAGGAACAAAAGGCCATCGGCGGCGGCAGAGTATTGCACCGGGCTACCGGGAAACAGGTACACCGCGCCCCCAAAACCATCCCTGAGCCCATCCACTTGGCGGTCTATGTCATGCCCCAGCACCAAGCTGCCCCCTATCAGCACCAGGTCGGCTCCTTCGCCACGGGCCATCCTTCCTTTTTCTATGGTGGCATCAACCGAAAGCTTGTCGGGGTCCACCAGTATGGCGTAGAGTTTCTGCCCTCCCTCCTTGGCAGTTTTTAGCTTGGTAATCAGTGTATTATGTTTCAATGATTTGGATTATAGCGAGTTAAAATTTTTCAATATCCCCACTGCCCATCCTGTGCCGTGTGGGCCTTTTTTGCATTCATTTTCCACAAACCACTCCCATGGGGTGGGTAAGTAAGCCACCTGCCTGCGCTGCGTTCTGATACTTTCGAAGGCCACTTTTCAGTCATTCCTTTTATTCAGGCAAATTAAAGCATCTGTATGGTAAAGAAAACTACCCCCTCGCCCAGGCAGGGTGGCCTCCAGTTTCAGCGGTATTTCACCAAAGAAGGCAAGAGCCCCTTCCACCTGTTTGAGTATGAGCTGCGCACCTCCATAATAAGAAACCCCGGAGGCGACGTGGTGTTTGAAATGAACAATGTAGAAGTGCCCAAGTCGTGGAGCCAAGTGGCCACCGACATACTGGCACAGAAATATTTTAGAAAAACCGGTGTGCCACAGGCCGATGGTACCACCTCTCGCGAAACATCCATCAAACAGACCGCACACCGCATGGCCCACTGCTGGATGGATTGGGGCAAGCGCCACAACTACTTCGCCACCGACCATGACGCACAGGTGTTTTATGATGAAATGGCCTACATGATTACCGGCCAGTACGCCGCACCCAACTCGCCACAGTGGTTCAATACAGGCCTGTACAGCTCATACGGCATCAAGGGTAAGCCACAGGGCCACTACTATGTGGATCCCGAAACCGAAAAAGTCCAAAAATCCACCTCGGCCTATGAGCGGCCACAGCCACATGCCTGTTTTATCTTGTCGGTAGAAGACGACCTGGTGGGCGAAGGAGGCATCATGGACCTTTGGGTGCGCGAGGCCAGGATTTTCAAATACGGTTCGGGCGTGGGCACCAATTTTTCCAATATCCGCTCGTCCAATGAAAACCTTTCGGGCGGCGGCTCCTCTTCGGGCCTCATGTCCTTCCTCAAGATTGGCGACCGCGCCGCTGGGGCCATCAAATCGGGTGGCACTACCCGCCGTGCGGCCAAAATGGTGTGCATAGACCTGGACCACCCTGAAATCTTGGACTTTATAAATTGGAAGGTGGAAGAAGAGAAAAAAGTGGCTGCACTCATTGCGGCTGGCTACTCGTCTGACTATGAAGGTGATGCATACAGAACCGTGTCAGGCCAAAACTCCAACAACTCTGTGCGGATACCCAACACGTTCTTCCAGGCACTGGAAAAGGGCACCGACTGGGAACTCAAGGCCCGCACCACCGGCAAGACCATGGCCAAGGTGCCCGCTGCCAAAATTTGGGACCAAATAGCCTTTGCCGCTTGGGCTTGCGCCGACCCAGGGGTGCAGTTTGATACCACCATCAACCAATGGCATACCTGCCCCGAATCAGGCCGGATCAATGCATCAAACCCCTGTTCGGAATACATGTTCCTGGACAACACCGCCTGTAACCTGGCCTCTATCAACCTCATCAAATTCTTTGACCAAGAAAAGTTGGTGTTTGACGTGGAGGGGCTCAGGCACGCCATAAAACTATGGACCACCGTACTTGAAATTTCGGTCCTCATGGCCCAATTCCCTTCCAAGGAAGTGGCCCAGCTATCCTATGAATACCGCACACTGGGCCTTGGTTTTGCCAATATGGGCACCGTGCTCATGACCTCTGGCATACCCTATGACAGCGCAAAGGCCCGCGCCATATGCGGAGCCGTAAGCGCCATACTCACAGGTACTTCCTACGCCACATCAGCCCAAATGGCCGCCCACTTGGGGCCATTCAAGGGCTATGAAGCCAATAAGGCCCACATGCTCCGGGTCATCAGAAACCACCGATTTGCCGCCTACAACGCATCAAAAGACACCTATGAACAACTGGAGGTGATCCCCCAGGGAATTAAACCCGAAGACTGCCCCGACTACCTCCTTACCGCAGCCTGCAATGCCTGGGACGATGCCCTGCGACTAGGCGAAAAGTTCGGCTACCGAAACGCACAGACCACCGTTATTGCCCCCACCGGCACCATTGGCTTGGTTATGGACTGTGACACCACCGGTATTGAACCTGATTTTGCCCTGGTCAAATTCAAGAAACTATCAGGAGGAGGCTATTTCAAAATAGTGAACCAATCGGTGCCAAAGGCACTCAAAACACTGGGATACAGTGATGAGGAAACCCAAGCCATAGTAGATTATGCCAAGGGGAAGGCTACCCTTGATGGTGCGCCCCATATCAACCACCATGTCTTGCGTGCAAAAGGTTTTTCTGAAAGTGATTTGGAAAAAGTTGAGGCACAACTACCCGGCGCTTTCGACATTTCATTTGTGTTCAACATTTGGACCCTGGGTGAGAAAGCCCTGCAACGCATGGGTTTCAAATCAGAGGAGTATAACGATTCCAATTTCAACCTGCTCAGGCGACTGGCATTTACCAAAGAGGAAATTGCCGAAGCAAATGAATACGTGTGCGGAACCATGACCATAGAAGGCGCTCCCTACTTGAAACCGGAACACTACCCGGTTTTTGACTGTGCCAACCGTTGTGGTCAGAAGGGTACCCGTTTCATTGCCCCATCAGGGCATATCAAAATGATGTCGGCATCTCAACCCTTTATTTCCGGGGCCATATCCAAAACCATCAACCTGCCACACGAGGCATCAGTAGATGAGATAAAGCATTGTTATCAAATGAGTTGGGAATTGGGGCTCAAAGCCAACGCCCTGTACCGCGACGGCAGCAAACTCTCACAGCCGCTGAGCAACAAGAGCGATACCAAGGACGAAAAGGAAGCCGACCTGATAGGGGAGGTCCTGGGCAACAAGGCCGACAAAAAAATAGAAGAGCTCACCCCCCAAGAAGTGCTCGATGCCGCCATTCGAATCATGAACAAGTCCACCGACACCAAGTTCAAACGCCAGTTGTCACGCATTGTGGAGCGAAAGAAACTGCCGAACAAACGGCGCGGGTTTACCCAAAAAGCCCGTGTTGGTGGTCAAACCCTGTTCATTAGGACCGGGGAGTACAACGATGGCACATTGGGCGAAGTGTTCATAGACATTCACAAGGAAGGTGCTTCTTTCCGTTCGCTCATGAACTGCTTCGCCATAGCCGTTTCCATAGGCATGCAGTATGGCGTGCCACTCGAAGAGTATGTCAATAAATTCACCTTCACCCGGTTTGAACCATCGGGAATGGTAGAAGGACACGACAACATAAAGAGTGCCACTTCCATTATCGACTTTATTTTCAGGTTGCTGGGTTTTGAGTACCTGGGCCGCGAAGACCTGGTGCAGATAAAGCCGCAGCAGATACCCTTTGAAGAGGTGGAGCCCGAAAATGCCAACGGCACCATGATAGTAGAAGAGCCAAACCAAGAAGATTACCAGGGCCCACAGGCCACCCAAAATCCTAAAGCACCACTTACCACTGCCGTTAGGCAAACATCGGTGCAGGTGGGCGCACCTCTCAGCAGCATTGACAACTCCCTAAGCGAAATGATGGGCGATGCCCCAAGCTGCGATGTGTGCGGACACATCACCATTCGAAACGGCACCTGCTACAAGTGCCTAAACTGCGGCAATAGCTTGGGCTGCAGCTAGTAATAGCCCCATTTTACTTTGACAAACAAAAAAAGCGCCTTCGGGGCGCTTTTTTTATGGGGCGGTTTTTGGGCAGGCCAGCTCACTCGCCCTCTATCACCGTGATTTCACGGGCTATTAGCCTACCGTCATCCAGGGTTTCTTCCAGAAATTCTACCGTGTCGCCCACCTCCAGGTCATTAAAATCATAGTCCACCAGGTTGGCGTGGAAAAAAAACACGTCCTTGGGTTTGCCCACTATAAAACCGAATCCTTCTTTGAGCGCCTTGATGGTGCTCACCTTCCAGGTGCCATTTTCCTGTGATTCACCAATTTGCTCCACCAGTTCCTTCTGTTCGCGCTGCCGCTGGCCCAGTGCCAGCTTGGTAAATACCTTGGCCCCATGCCGCACCACAAACAGCGACTCTATGGCAGATGGGCCGCCGTTGGCTGTTTTCCCTATCACCTCATGCATGGCCAGCGGATAGGCCGACTCATCGAGCAAATCCTGGGAGGTGCGCGTGGTCATCAGCTTGCCGTTATCGTTGGTGTATTCAAAATCCCACTGCATCACCATCACCCGGGTACCCAGGGTGTTGAGTTTCCTCACCAGGGGCACATAGTCGCCATCGGCAGCTATAAGCACCAGTACGTCAAACTTTTTGTAAAACGCCAATTCAAAGGCTTCTAAGGCAAGCCACACATCTATGCCTTTTTCGTGCCGCTGCCCAGCTTGGTTAGTTTTTACCGGCAGGTAGTGGGTGGTCACCCCCTGTGAGCTAAGAATGTCGTCAAACACCCGGTCATAGTACAAGGCATTGCCCTGGTTGGCGGCCTCCGACGCGCTCAAACGGCCCCTGAAATAGTGGGCGTCAACTATTTGGCACAGGTTCAGGGTGCTGTTCATGCGCTTGGCTACCTCCCGGCGCACAAACTGGTGCAGGCCCCATATGCTCAGCCTTGACTTGCGCGGGTGGAAATAGGCGTAGTAGTTGCTCACGTGCAGAAAGTAGTTCCCATCATAAAATACCCCTATGCGCTGGGGCAGGTGGCTGTCTTGAGTCATGTAGTAATAGGTTACGGGCATCAATTATACGCCTGGCAACACTGCCCTACCTGCACAGGTTAAACCCAGGGCATGGGGAAAAACCCGCAATCAATGTTTGCGCTTGCCCTTTGAGGCCATGAAACCCCATCCGCCCGAGCCGCACAGGAACCCAAAGGCATACCAAGCCCCGTTGTTGTTGGGTGCATATACGGTGATATCGTCCCTAAAAAGCATCACCACCATATCAATGGGCGCTATGATGCCATGCCACAATCCCCACCAGAAACCATAGGTCTCCCCGGTAAGGCAGCCATCGGCCAGGCCATTGTTTATGCAGGAGGTAGCGAGCAGGGCTAGGGCGGCAAAACCCCAGGCCTTGTGTTTGTTTTTGGGTAGTAATGAGTTCATTATGTGTTTGTTTAAGGTATTTTTACTGGGTATGGTCTTTCTATTTGCATTCAGCATGGGTACCACTGGGCTGCCATTATGTGGACATGCGCAGCACCACGTTGCCCACCTTTTGTCCGGTGGCTACATACAGGTAGGCTTCTTGTGCCTGGTCAAGTGAATATACTTTGTCCACCAGGGGATTAAATTTCCCTGAGGCCAGCAGTTCCGACATCAGGTGTAGGCTTGCCGGTATATCACTGGGAAAAGGAAACACTGCCCTGGGTTTTCTTGCCAGGCAGGTGGCCATGGGCAAAAAGAGGTTTTCGCCGTGTGGCCCAAGCTCTGACGACAAGTACTTGCCCCCTGGGCCGAGCAGCTTTTTGCAGTGCGCATACCGGCTCTTTCCCACCGCATCAAACACCATCTCAAAGGTGGTATCTATCTGTGTAAAGTCTTCTTTTTCATAGTCTATCACTTGGCTTGCACCCAGAGTCTTCACCATGCCCATATGGGCTGCCCTGGCAGTGGCCACCACCGTAGCTCCATAGTGCACCAGCAGTTGAATGGCCGCAGAGCCTATGGCACCCGTTCCCCCATGCACCATCACCCTGGCACCTGGGCCCACCCGGGCCCGTTTAATAAAATTATAGGCGTAATGCGCGCCTTCGGCGCTTGCGGCGGCATGTTCATAGCTTATACCACTGGGTATGAGTGCCATGGGCCTGCGTACATCCAGGCACAGGTACTCGGCATGGCTGCCCAGGCCGGCATCATAAAACCCCCATACCCTATCACCCGGGCCATACTCCTGTACCTCACGGCCTACCTCTAGCACCTGCCCGGCAAAATCGGTGCCCAACACCGGGTTTCGGGGCCTTGGCAATCCAGTAAAAAGCCTAAAAATTAGCGGCTTACCGCTTAGCACCCCCATATCGGTGCGGTTTACGGTGCTGGCCATTACCCGTACCAATACCTGTTTGGGGCCTGGTTTGGGGCGGGCATACGTGGCCACATGTACCGTATCAGGGCTGCCATAGTCTAGGCGGAGTGCTGCTTTCATGGTGAAGGTTCACCACAAAAATAGCCCTATATGACAGGCTATTGGGCACCAAACTGTTTGAAAAAACACCTATTACACCACTGCCAAAATAGCCGTTTGAATGGCAGGGCGGGCGGGCGAACGGGTGATGGGAGATCCAAACTCAATCCGGCAAATACACGTCTTTGCTTGGTTCCCGGTATTTTCAGTGGCCTTTGGTGGCGATGGACGGAATCGAACCGCCGACACAAGGATTTTCAGTCCTCCGCTCTACCATCTGAGCTACATCGCCGCGCTTTCGCTTTAGGGGCTGCAAATATATTGGGCTTTTGTGGTACGGGTATTTTTTTTCGGGGTGGCCAAAAAAAATGCGCCTGGGCAAAGATTTCCCTGCCCTTGTACGGTCAATTGTCCATTTTTGTCATTTCCTAATTGAGCCATTATGCACCTTGTATCGCAGTTGTTGTTTGCATTGTTCTTTTCGGCAGGCGTTTACCTATTTTCCAAGCGGGTGAGGGCCATAAGGCGAAACGTGCTGCTGGGCAAAGATGATGGGGCCCGTACCGATAGGCCCATGCGTCGGTTTAAGCAGATGGCACTTTTTGCCCTGGGGCAAAAAAAGTTGTTCAAAAGGCCCGTACCCGCCCTGCTCCACTTGCTTATCTATGTGGGGTTTATCTTAATTAATATTGAACTAATTGAAATAGTGGCCGATGGCTTACTGGGCAAGCACCGTGTATTGGCGCCACTTTTGGGCCCGGCCTATGCGTACTTCATTGGTTTTTTTGAGATTTTGGCCCTAGGGGTCATACTCTCCTGTGTTTCATTTTTATGGAGGCGAAACGTGGTGAAGGTAAACCGGTTCCACAAGCGCGAAATGAAAGGATGGCCCAGCTTGGATGCCAATCTTATCCTTGTTATTGAAATAGCCTTGGTGGGTTCGTTCCTGCTCATGAATGCCGCCGACCTACAGCTGCAGTCGGCAGGCAAAGAGGGCTATGTGCCCACCGGCCCTTTTGTGGTGAGCAGCCTTGTATCGCCCTTGTTTTCAGGGGTTTCTGATTCTACCCTAGTGGCCATAGAGCGCGGCCTTTGGTGGTTTCATATTCTTGGTATATTATTCTTTCTCAATTATGTAACCTACTCCAAGCACCTACACATCATGATGGCTTTCCCCAACACTTTTTATGGTGACCTGGACACGGCAGCCGGCAAGATGAAGAACATGCCCGAAGTACAGGCCGAAGTAGCCTTGATGATGGATCCTGAAGGGGCTTTTTCTGCCAATGCCGCCCCTCCACCCGAACGATTTGGGGCACAAGATGTGGGTGACCTGTCGTGGAAGAATATCCTGGATGCCTATAGCTGCACCGAATGTGGGCGGTGTACCGCTGTTTGCCCGGCCAATAAAACCGGAAAACTCCTGTCGCCCAGAAAAATCATGATGGATACGCGCGACCGGGCAGAAGTGCTTGGCAGGGCCCATGACCGGCACGGCCCTGGGCACCATGACGGCAAACACCTGCTGGGCAACTATATAAGCCAGGAGGAGCTTCTGGCATGCACCACTTGCAATGCCTGCGTGGAAGAGTGCCCGGTGAACATAAACCCGCTGGACATCATACTGCAAATGCGGCGACACCTGGTAATGGACCAGGCACAGGCTCCGGCAGAGTGGAACTCCATGTTTTCAAACGTGGAAAACAACATGGCGCCCTGGGCATTCCCTGCCAGCGACCGCTTTGCCTGGGCCAACAATATTCCCACTGCCAACCAAAATAAAAACGCGTAGATGAGCAGCATACAAGTACCCACCATGGCCCAAATGGCCGCCAACGGACAAACCCCCGATGTGTTGTTTTGGGTGGGCTGTGCAGGCAGTTTTGACCAAAGGGCACAGAAGATTACCAAGGCTTTTGTGAAAATCCTACACCATTTTGGCATTTCATATGCCGTGCTGGGCGGGGAGGAAATGTGTACCGGCGACCCGGCCCGTAGGGCAGGAAACGAGATGGTTTTTCAAATGATGGCCCAGCAAAATATAGCCACGCTCAACGGGTATGGGGTAAAGAAAATAGTCACCGCCTGTCCGCACTGTTTTAACACGCTGAAGAATGAATACCCTGACCTGGGAGGGGTGTATGAAGTGCTGCACCACACCCAGTTTCTACAACAAATGATTGATACCGGGCGGATACAACTGCGGGAGGGCGGGGTGTTTAAGGGCAAGAAGATTACGTTTCACGACCCGTGCTATCTGGCCAGGGCCAACGGGGAATACCAAGCGCCCAGGGCACTGCTCGAACGGCTTGATGCAGAGCTGATAGAAATGGAAAATAGCCGCCAGCGCGGCATGTGCTGCGGGGCAGGCGGGGCGCAAATATTCAAGGAATCGGAAAAAGGGGATATGGAGGTACACCACAAGCGGGCTGACGAGGCCCTGGGTACCGGTGCCCACATCATTGCCGCTTCGTGCCCATTTTGCACCCTCATGATTACCGATGGCATAAAGCACCGCGAAAAAGAAGCACAAGTAAAGGTGATGGATGTGGCCGAACTGATAGCCCAAGCCGAGGACTTGTGAAATCGAAACGGCAGGAATCCCAAGGGAATTGGCCCGTGAGAACGGTACAGGTCATTAAAAAACGCAAACCCAGAGACTTGGACCACCAATTTGCCTTGGCGCACGGGACGGTTTTTGGCCAAGTAGATTGCCTGGCATGTGCCAATTGTTGCAAAACAACCAGCCCCATGTTTTTCCAGCCTGATATTGAGCTACTGGCCAGCGCATTGCGCATGAAAACCAGGAATTTTATAGACCGGTACCTGCACTTAGACACCGATGGCATTTATGCCCTTAAATCTACCCCTTGTGCTTTTTTGGGGCCTGACAATAGGTGCAGCGTATATGAACACAGGCCTAAGGCCTGTAGGGAATACCCGCATACCAATCACCGGAAAATGCACAATAAACTCGACCTGGCCCTGCGCAACCTGCCCATATGCCCGGCAGTGGGCATGGTGCTGGAGCGGCTGGCTATACACTACCAAGTGGGCGCATAACCTATTTTGGTTTATAGCACCTTGTATTTGTATAGCAGGAAAACCACCAATCCCACGAAAACCAGGGCAAAAACGATTACCCCAATGGGTACCGGAAGGCGATTGTTCATCACGTACGGCGCTATGGAAGGTTTGGCAGCTATGGGTAGGTCATTTTCAATGGCTTGTGCCAACGATGTATCTGGCTGAACGGAACTGGTGTCGGCCTGGTGGCTGCCCAAGCTGCCTTGTTGCGCAATAGCCTGAAATGAAAAAGGGCCCAAGGCTAAGAAAATGGGGATAAATGCCTTGCAACACGGTGTAAATAGGTGAGTGAACATGGGGCGAAGATAAAATGGCAGAAGCTGGAGCGGTATTAGGCCATAGAAAGGTAGAAGTTAGAAGACAGAAGTATGAAGGAAGGAGTTATTTGTGAGAAAGTTTGGTGTTCATTTTTTTAATAATAGTAACACATATAGCTGTAAGTTCATTTGCTTCTTTTATTTCAAGATCATCATTCATCCATTGCCGTTCTTGTATGATTTCCAGCCAAAAGCAGCATTCGTCTATTTCTTCTAGAACTATATTCATTTTAGATATAAACTCCCTATCACTTCTAGCTCTATTAGCTGCTCTATAATTTGCACCAACCGAAGTGGCACTTCTAACCAACTGATTCATCACCACTTTTTTGGTAATCGAATAATCCATCCGTTCTACCAAATCAATTATTGATAATGAAAACTTTTTAGTTCTATCCTGTAATTCCTTACTCATTTTTTAACTTCTAATTTATTGTCAAATTTCCACCTTCCACCTTCTACCTTCTACCTTCCACCTTCCACCTTCCACCTTCTACCTTCTACCTTCTACCTTCTACCTTCTACCTTCTACCTTCCACCTTCCACCTTCTAATTTCTACCTTCTACCTTCTACCTTCTAATTTCCACCTTCCACCTTCTACCTTCTACCTTTTACCAATGCTTGACATAGGCCCAGTACCCTGCCCAAACCAGGCATTTAGAAAGGATACCCAATGCCCACATTTAGTTGAACATCATTCATAACCACACCATACTTAAACCAAGCTTCCTTGTAGGGTTTATACAGGGGCAACCCAACATCGGTCCTAAACACAAAATAGGTAAAGTCAAACCGGAACCCCAGGCCACCGGCTACTGCCAGCTCCTTGTAAAAGCCCCATTTGGGCCAGGCGCCTTTTTCAACAAGGAGGATTTCATCAAAATGTGACACATCACTGTTCCACACATTGCCGGCATCTACAAACGCCGCCATTTTTAGCAGGTTTGATATGGAAAACCTATACTCCATATTGGCTTCCAAGCGGATGTTGCCTGAGTGGTAAAACACCCATTCTTCACTACCGTCATATTTTCCTGGCCCCAATTGGCGCAGTCGCCACCCCCTTACACTGTTGGCCCCGCCGGTATAGTACCGTTTTTCATATGGCACCTCGTTGGGAGTGTTGCCATATGGGTGTATCATGCCCACATAGACCCTATAGACCACCTCATTGTCCCAAAAGGTGTGTAGGTGGTAGCGCAAGTCATAGTCAAACTTCAAGTACTGAAAATATTTCAGATCATCCACCACCGTATTGGTGACATTCTCCACCAGGTAAAACAGGTTTCCGGCCACCTCCAGTATGTTGGCCGACAACTCCACATGGTTTCTCTTGGAGCCTATCACGTTATTGCTGTAGTACATGCCCCACCGTGCACCGCAAATGATGTGGTTGTCAAACAGGTTTTTCAATGCTGGGTTTTCTTCCACTGTTGTAGCAAATGCACCAACAGGGAGGCTACTGACCATGTTAAAGTCTATGGGCAGCACGTAGTGCTTAAACCTGCCATGCAGCAGCTGGTAAGCCAGGCCCACCGTGGCGGTGGTGCGGCTAAAATCGGGATTGGATTCATAGATCCCCGATAGGTTGACCGACGAACGGGCGATGTGGGACAATAGGCCCGTGGGTATCACTTTGCCCAGAAAAGGCCTAGCAAAGTAATAGGTATTGGCTATGTTGGCCTCGTAATTGGATAGCCCTTTGTTATCGTCCCCGCTTGCTTCCCAAGCCATTCGCAGCCGGGTCTCCATTTGTATGCCCCTGTTCGCAAAATTTACGTCGCGGTACACCAGTGAGCCCGCTAGACCATAAAGCCTGCCCGGCGAGCCTGCTGCGCGGTTTTGCTCTGATGTAATGGTCTCGGCCTGTGCCTGTATGCTCCTTCGCATATAAGGCGACAGGAGGAAACGCAAGTCCACAAGTCCCGTGTCCCCTTCGTGGTCTTTTAATTCAAATGCCACATCCACATACTCATACAGTTGTATGTTTCGGAGGTTGCGCAGGGTGGCCTGCACCTCATCCTGGTTATAGGTATCGCCGGGGTGTATGGCCAGCGCCTGCATGAGCAGTTCGTCCACAAACCGGTTGTTGGCCCCGGCCCTATATAGCCCGGGTGCTATCTCCACCGTGTGGCTGTCGGGTGCATCCTTCTCCACAAAATACATCTTGCCAACCCTATAGGGTTGGTGCCTTTGATACACTTCGGGGTTTTTTATCCCTATCCGTATATCTATTTGGTGGTTGCCCTTGCTTGAGTCCAGGTCAAAATAGATGTATTCGCGGCTAAAACGGTAGTATCCGGCATTGCGCAGCAAAAAGAGGAGCCGCTCACGCTCTGCCACCAATTGGTCAGTGTTAAATACCTTACGGCTCTTTATCAAGCTGTTGGCCTTATCCCGCTCTACTATTTCATATAGGTCTTTGTCTTCTACGCTCCGCAGCACCTCAGCTATGGTATAGGGCTTGTGGCGGCTCACCTCATAGGTTATCCTGGCCTTTTTGTCCCTCAAACCGCCAAAAGCCACACTGTATTCCACCCCTGCATTGAAGTAGCCATTGTTTTTGAGGTATTGTTCCATTTTTTGGCTAGTCCTCAGGGTCCCTTCATCGGTGTGGTATGTAGGGGGTTCCCATATGGTGGGCTTGTCATCGTTTTTTCTAATCGTTTGTTGAACATACCAATTGCGCGTGCGCAAACGCCATACGCCCAATATCCTTGTATTGGGTTTTTCCTCCACTATGCCCATTAGGCCTTCCCGGTGGGCATTGGGCGCACCCTTTATCCGTACTTTCGTTACCAGATGCTGGCCCTTGGGCACATGGGTAAATACCGTGCAGCCCGCCAGGCTCACCAAGCATAGTAGAAGAAGCCAAATATGGAATTGGAACCGCTTCAAGGATTGTCTAAAAATCAAATCAAACACATCAAGTCGCTCGGCTTAAAAAAATTCCGCGACAGCCACAAACTGTTTATTGCCGAAGGGCGCAAGGTACTAGCTGAATTGTTCGCTTCAGACTTCAAAATTGCCCAGTGCTACTTGCTATCCCTGGTTGACAATGCCCCTATGCAAGCGGTGCTGGTGGACCAGAAAGCACTGGAAAGGATTTCATTGCTTAGGCAGCCCCACTACGGCCTGGCCGTGGTCCATATGCCACAAGAACCCCCACCCCTGCCGGGGCCCATGCACCTGGTGCTCGACGGCATTTCAGACCCTGGCAACTTGGGTTCCATCATCCGCTTGGCCGACTGGTATGGGCTTAACCGCATAGACTGCATCAACAATTGCGTGGATACCTACAACCCCAAGGTGGTGCAGGCCAGTATGGGCAGCGTGTTTAGGGTGGCGGTGGTGCACCACGCCCAGGCACATACCGTTCCCTGGAACCCCCTGGTAGTGGGCGCGTTTCTAAATGGTACAAGCATCTATGAACCACTGCCTATGGCCCAAGGATATAGCTTGGTCATTGGAGGGGAACACAATGGCATTGGCACTGAGGTGGCAGCGCACTGCCACCATAAGATAACCATTCCCCGCAGGGGAAGCGCCGAATCCCTAAATGCCGCCGTGGCCACCGGCATCATACTCGATAGGCTTGTGCCATTGCACGAGGGTTTGAATACTTTTGGGCCAATTTGAAAACGCGGCACATATACTTCCTTCCAGCCTTGGCCTTTATGGGCTTGGCTTTGTGGCAGTCATCTGGGGATGAAGGGGCATATTGGGCGGGCATTTTTGTCCTGGTGGCCTTGATTACCGCCATGGCCGCACTTGGAAGACTTTCTTATTGGCTTGTTTCACTCGGATTTGTGTTTCTGTTGGTGCTTATCAATGTGCACTTTCCTCCAATTGCCAAATGGGGATTGGTTACACCTGAAGGCCAAAGGATCATTGCCCTTATAGTGAGCTGCAACTGGCTGGGAATTATGGGGATATTAAAACTGTACCACGACGCATATAAATAAATGCCCTCCTATGGAACCGCAAGTGATTCACCCTCTGCATAGGGCCAATGGCATAACTGACCTGTGGAGCCCACAAATACTGGCTTCATTAAACGGCCAAGAGGTAAAACTCGCCAGGGTTAAAGGCCAGTTTACTTGGCATAGGCACGACGATCAGGATGAGATGTTTATGGTATTGCAAGGAGACTTGACCATCCATTTTTCAGGATTTGACCGGCAGCTGGCCACCGGGGATATGCTGGTGGTGCCGCGTGGCATGGACCACTGCCCCGAGTCCACGCACGGGGCGGTTATCCTTCTTTTTGAACCCGTGGGCACCCGCAACACAGGAAACATTACCAATGAATTTACCAAAGATGCCATTGGGCCATACCAACAGGGCTAGGCGCCTTATTTCGGCCGGGCTATTGGCCCTGTGGTCGGGCCTGGCCGCTGGGCAGCCTAACCACCTATCTTACATAGACGTGTCACACTATGAGCTGGGATTTCACCTAGGCCGTTTTTCACAAGAAATAGCGGGCAAGGCGCGCATCCGGTTTTATGCCAAAGCCTGTGTTTCGGTCTTTTACCTTGATTTTGGCTGTGCGCCCAATAACCAAGGCTCCATGCGGGTACATTACCTGCACATGCCAGGCATGGCGCAATGGGCTGCCCTAGACGACCGCTTGGAAATTCGCCTGGATAACCCACTCATGGAAGGCCAGGAGTATGAAGTGGAGGTGGCCTACTCCGGAAAGCCAAGAGATGGCCTTATTTTATCAGAAAACGCATTTGGTGAACCTACCCTATTTGCCGACAATTGGCCAAACCGCGCGCACCTTTGGTTTCCTTGCGCCGACCACCCCAGCGACAAGGCTACGGTTACCTATAAGGTCACCTATCCCTCTGGGTATTCGCTCATAGCCAATGGACAGCTCCTGGTAGATAGCCTTTTGAACGAGGGGTTGCGCTATGCCGAGTACGCCACCCTGACACCCCTGCCTACCAAGGTAATGGTGATTGGACTGGCCCATTTTGCCATATCACCACCCTGCATGGTGGGGCAGGTGGAGGTTACCAGCTGGGTGTATGACGCGCTCAGCCTCCAGGGTTTTGCTGACTATGCGCCGGCCTGCCAAATCCTGGAGTGGTATGTGGGCCAACTAGGGCCATATCCCTATGAAAAACTGGCCAATGTGCAGAGCACCACGCTTTACGGTGGTATGGAGAATGCTTCATGCATATTTTACCATGAGGGTTCGGTGAGTGGCCACGGAGGACTGGAGGCCCTTATTGCCCACGAGATAGCCCACCAGTGGTTCGGCAATTCAGCCACAGAGAGCCACTGGCCCCACATATGGCTCAGTGAGGGCTTTGCCACCTATTTTACCCATCTCTACTTGGCCGAAACCTATGGCCGGGATACCTTGATGAATAGAATGCGGCTCGATAGGGACAAAGTGGCCCGTTTCCACCACAGGTACCAGGCACCGGTTATTGACTCCCGTCAAACGGAACTCACCCAACTGCTCAATCCGAACTCGTATGAAAAAGGCAGTTGGTTTCTGCACATGCTCCGCCATAGGCTGGGTGATTCCATGTTCTGGAACTGTATGCGCACCTACCATAGCCTATACATGCACGCCAATGCATCTACCTGGGATTTGCTAGGGGTGGTAAACAATCTAAGCGGCAGCGACTACGGGCCCTTTTTTAGGCAATGGTTGGAGCGGCCCGGGCACCCTGTGCTCAAGGTAACATGGAAAGCGAATAAAAAGGGCGAAATGGAAGTGACCGTGCGGCAAACCCAAAAGGAACTGTTTGATTTTGAGTTGGAACTTAGGGCTTTGGGGCCTTCAAATGCCGCCATTGTCCCAGTTCATATAGGCCAGCGTAAAACCGTGGCGGTGCTACAGGCAGGGGCGCCTATAGTGGGGCTTGAGGTGGATCCTGATGTACATCTATTGTTTGAAAACGCAAGTGCCCGTCCCTAGGGAGTAGATTTACTTAGAACCTTGCGATTCTTCGCCCACCCTTACATATTTGTACTCAAACTCCTTTTGGTCTTTGGCCTGTTGGTTTTGATTGTGGTTGGTCCACAAAAAGATAAGGGCCAATACCAATAGCACGTTGACGAGCACAAGGGTAAGCTCCATTGCCAGTCCCTGAAACTTGAATCCTTTAAACCTTTCTAACATTACTTGCGCTTTTCGGTTTCAAAGGTGCCTTCTCAATTTTAATTCCACGACAAATCAATGTGATTTTTTTGGCTAAAAAGAAGGGTTGTCTCTGAAAGCGGGGTCAAAACTAGCCTTGGTGTTTGCCAAATGGGAATTGAATCGACCAATTGGGGAATTTCTCGGTTTTCACACTTACTTGGGCTGCTTAACGCCTGTTAATATGCCCCTGGCCCAGGGGCTGTGAAGGCAAACTCGAAAATTTATCGAAACTATTGTCCAGCACATGCCAATGGGGCGGTCAGGGGCCAATTTAATAAATCAATCGATAAAGAGTAAAAAAGCATCGACAAAACACTATATTGTATAGACAAGAAATTAATATTTGTTCCCACACTCAAACAACAAATGATATGCAACGTACATCAACCCTACTCTTGATTGGTTTACTCGCCGCCCATATGGCCTATGCCGGTGGGCCCATAGGACAGCGCAAGTACCACTGGGAAAACAGCGGTGTAATAGCCAAGGTGATAAGCCCAAAAATTGTGGATGTTTGTGATTTTGAAGTAGATCCTTTTGGCCGGGAGGCCGCCGACAATGGCCTGGCCGCTGCCATTGAATCACTGGGCAGCCAGGGGGGTACTGTGTTATTCAGGCGTGGTGTTTATCTTTTCACTCGCCCTGTAAACCTTCCCAGCAGGGTGGTGCTGGCAGGGGAGGGCAGCAGTTCTATTATGGCATTTGACCTGGGGGGCTTGGGCAATGCCATCAATATGACGGGCACCCTTCGCCAAGGCCAGCGCTACGCGCTCCTACAGCCTGCCCAGCGCGGTGAGTTGCAGGTGGTATTGCCCAGCACCAATGGTCTAGTGAAAGGGGATGTGATTCGGTTGTCGCTCACCAGTAGCGACTTGACCACATCTGATTGGGCTAAGGGCAGTATAGGCCAAATAGTGGGCATAGCGCAGATAGATGGCAATACCCTGACCCTAACAGAACCCCTGCGCCTAGACCTGGATCCCGCCCAAGGGGTGGAAATTGCCGTAATAGATCCGGTGGAGTACGCTGGCATTCAGTGTGTAAAAGTGCTTAGGCGGGATACGTCGGACGCTCAGACAAGCAATATCTTCCTCAACTATGCCATGAATTGTTTTGTGCGCAATGTAACCGGCAGCTACACCAATTTTGCCCATGTGGACCTGCGCAATTCCTGCCACATATCCGTGGAGAATTGCCACTTTAGCCTATCACACAAATATGGCGGCGGCGGTGAAGGCTACGGTGTGGTATTGCAGTTTTCTACTGGTAGCTGCTTGGTGCAGAACAATATATTTCAGCATCTACGCCACGCCATACTGCTGCAAGCCGGGGCCAATGGCAATGTGGTGGGCTACAACTACTCCACCCAACCGTATTGGGAAGGCACCAACCTGCCCCAAGATGCAGCAGGCGACATAGTCCTACACGGCAACTACCCCTTTGCCAACCTTTTTGAAGGCAATGTGGTGCAGAACATGGTGGTGGACGCCTCACATGGATACAATGGCCCACACAACGCTTTCTTTAACAACACGGTGGAGCTATACGGACTATTTGTCAACCCAGGGGCGGCCGACTCCATGACCATAATAGGCAATGCCATAACCAACGAAAAGGCCCAAATGGGCAACTATTTCGTGTTTGGCAGCGGGCATATAGAAATATCAAACAAGGTAAAAGGGCGCATGTACAGCGAAAAGACCAACAACCTGCCCTTTGAAACCCTTTATTTGCCATTTGGCCATAAAGTAGAAGGAATAGTGCCCACCAATCTGAAATACGTCAATGCAGCCCAGGAACGCTTTCTTGAAGGATATGAGGCGGCTTGTCAACCACAGGAAGAATTGGAATACCGCGTGGAAACCGAGGGGATGGCACTGGGACGCACCGATATGCCCACCGACCTACATGGCGTGTATCCCAACCCCAGCAGCGGCACGGTAACCATAGCTTACCCACAGGTACAGGTAGTGAAGGTGCTCGCGCTCAATGGAACAGAACTTTTTCAAACACATGAAAGCACCCTAAACCTGGTGCACCTGGCCCCTGGCCTATATGTGCTAAGCACCCTGTATGGCCAGGGCCTCACGGCTCATGACCGGGTCCTAATCGAATAAGCCCTGGTAGTACTTGAGCAGTAGTACTTTTTTGGCAGAAGTTTCCAGTTGGAGGGCGAAGTGTTCGTCCTCCTTTGCTTTGATAAGGGCCTGATTGAGCAACTGGTCCACATTGTTGGGCATCAATACTATATCGCATCCAGCCTGCATGGCCAGAAAAGGGGCATTCGGTATGTTGGCCACCGCGCCCATATTAAATGCATCGGTTACTATGAGCCCTTGGAAACCCAGGGAGTCGCGCAGCAGTTTGGTAACTATTTCCCTAGAACAAGTGGCAGGCAATTCCGTAGCCAATGTATTGTTGCGCAATGCTATATGGCCTACCATCACGCAGGGTGCCCCCCAAGAAATCAAATGCCTAAATATCGGCAATTCTTTCATGGGGCCATCTATATACACCAACTGCTTGTGTGAGTCGCCTTGAACCAGGCCATGACCTGGAAAATGCTTGATGACGGGCAATACCCCATCGCGCAGGCTGCTCTGCACAAATTCTTTGGCCAACATGGTTACCGAATCGGTATTGGCACCAAAACTTCGGTGCTTGATCACTTCATTCTTAGGGCTCAGGTCGCACACCGGTGCGTAGTTTATGCCTATCCCTATTTCAAGCAACATAGAATCTATGATATAGACCACAGAATCAACCGCTTGTTTTGAGTCCAGGGAATTGGTCTTGGCAAACTCAGTTATGTTCTTGAGCTTGTAGGGTATAAGTGAAGGCTCGGCATCAATGGAATACGTGAGAGGCACTCCTGGCTGTGTCAGTGAATCCAGTTCTTTTTTCATTTGCGCAAAACCACTGGCAGTACCGCCCAGAAATATGATGCCCCCTATTTGCCGCGAACCGGCAAGCCTTTGTACTTCGCTGTAAGGAATGCCGAAGGACCCTGCCGCCACAAATACCATCTGCCCAACGCGTTCCTTGGTGGTGAGCGAGTTATACACCGAATCGACAAAATGGGCTGCCCTGGGGGCGGGGTCGCTAAACAGGTCTTTGGGCAACTGCCCGTGCAGGGGCTTAATAAGGCATAGAAACAAGAGGAGGGCACTTGGTTTTGGGAGTGGCATGGTCAAGTACATGAGGGGCAAAGTTGGACACGCCCAGCTTATTTGCCTCCATTCCCGGCATTCCAAAAAAAATAAACCCAGACCAAAGGCCCGGGCTTATACTGAACTGAAAGGATTGGTATATGTACTAAAGCCTAATAATCACGCCCATGTTGTAGTTGCGCGGAAGGCCTACAAACACTTCGGCGTCGTCGGCCGAGTGGTTCTTGTCAAAGGCATTATAGGCGCTGTTATCCAGGGCTTCAATAATATAGAACGAATTGAAAAGGTTGAACACATGGGCAAATACCTCTACGCTAAACGCATCAGACTTGGTGGGGAGCACATAGCTGCCATGTAGGTCCACTATGCTGTAGTTTGGCACTTGCCATGATTGTGGGCGGCCATTGTTTTCCAGGCTGGTGCGGCTGGTAGGGGCCCACTGAGCATAGTGCTTGCTGTAGTGCCTATATTCTATGCTGGTGCTTAGCCCTTTGAGTGGCTTTAGGGTCAGGGTGGCCATTACCTGGTTTTGAGGGGCATCGCCCACCAAAAGCCCGTCAACATAGAAAGTGACAGAAGTATCTGAGGTGGTGCCCGGTTTTTCAAAAGTACCCGTGGCATCGCCCGTATGCACCCAGTTGCCCAGGCTGGCGCCCAAGTCAATCCTAATGGCGTCAACAGGCGAGGCGGCCAATTCAAACTCAAACCCTGAGTGGTTGGCATTGATGCCCCTTACAAAGGCGTATGATTCCTCGCCGGTTTGTGCATTGGTAAGCGCCACGGTGCGGGTACGGTCAGTCCAGGTGGTATTGTAGTAGTTGGCCTTTAGGTTCATGCGGCCATCCATATAACGGGCATCAATACCTCCTTCAAAACTGGTAAACTTTTCATTTACCGGATTTTCATTTACTATCCCGCTACCATCATTTATGGCAAAGTCAAAAATGGGGTTTTTTGACACATACCCGCCGTTGGCAAAGGCCGCTATGTTTTTATTCATGCTGTAGAGCAGGCCACCTTTCACCTGGCCGCCTCCCAGGCCTTTGTTTTCTGAGCTGATCTTGTTGCTATCGGCGTCTTTTTTAAAGTGGTTGATGTAACTGTAGCTCACCGTGGTGTAACCGGCCATGGCAAATGCAGAGAACTTGTTACGGGTATAGTTGGCTGCCGTATAGGCGCCTAGCCAGTCCACCGTGTTGGTGTTGTAGTAGTCCACCTTGTCGCCCAGGCCTTTCATCCGATCATTGGTGGTTTCATCAAAGTCATTGGAGGTGCTGTACCAGTAGTCGCCGCCAAGTAGGTCGCGCACCGTGCGGAAGTGGTCTATTTCTGCTGTTCGCCAGTCAATGCCCAAGGTGAGGTTAAGTTCCTTTGATACTTTGTAATACAACTTTGAAATGGCCCCTATGGTGTATTGGTTGTTGTGGCTGTTCCTTAGTACTCCAGTCGATTTCGACAGGGTTTTGCTTATCGTGGTGTCCACGTTGGCTGCGTTTTCAGCTATCTCCACATCCCAGGCGGGGGTTCCAAAATTGCCTGGGCCGTAGAATGCCTTCACACTACCCAATGTGCCTGAGCCGCCGCCCATGCCTCCCGACCAGTAGGCCGTGGTGGCCCAGTTGAGTTTGTCGCTAAAGGTGCGATAGTAGTTCAGGTTTACCTGGGGCTTATGGAAAAAATTTTCGCGCTCCATGATGTAGTTGGGGTCGGTGCGCTCGGTGGCCCTGTCGGTGTACATGCCCCAGTACTGGTTGGCATTGTACCCAGGGTTGACCCTTCCGTAGTTCTGGTTGAAATTCCAGCCGGCTTCGGTGTAGTTGTCTGCCGCCGCCGAATCATATCCTTCCAGGCCCAGGGCATACTCCCTGTTGTAGCGGGCTATGTTTTGCCGGTACAGGTTGTGTCCGTGTTGCTGCGGCGCGCCTATCAGGTATAACTCAAAACGGTCTTTTTGGCTAGCTATATAGGTGGCGCCCATGTAGTAAGCCCAGGCATCGGTATAGGTTCCCTGAAAGAAGCCATCGCCGGTCTTGCGCACCATGGTGCCGTTAAAGGCAAACTTGTCATCAATAAGCCCTGTGCTTGTGGAAAGCGTGGTTTTCCTAAAATTCCAGCTTCCGTATTCCGACTTTACAAAAGTGCCCTTTGCCTGGGCAGCAGGGTCGGTGATGATGTTCATGGTGCCACCAATGGAAGGCACGGCCAGGTTTACCCCGCTCAATCCCCGCTGCATTTGTATAGATGAGGCGGCATCGCCCATTCCGTCCCAGTTGCTCCAATATACCCAACCGTTTTCCATGTCGTTCACGGGCACACCGTTAATCATAATGGCTATGTTTCTTTGGTCAAAACCGCGCACATTGATGCGGGCATCGCCGGCGCCACCACCCCCATTCACGGCATATACCGATGGGGTAGTGCCCAGGGCCAGGGGCACGTCGCGGCTACCCAGGCTGGTTTGTAGTTGTTTTTTGTCCACATTGCTAAATGTGAACGGGGTTTCCTTGGTAGAGCGCGAGGCAAATACCTCCAAGGCCGACAGTTCATTGTCTGCCGGGATAAGGGCTATGTCGAGCACTATACGGCCACTTAGGGCTACCTCCTCGGTGGCATAGCCCAACATGCTTGCCCTAATTACCGCACTGGTGGCATCTACATTGGCTAGCACGTAGTTGCCCTGCGCGTCGGTAAAGGTACCAATGGTGGTGCCCAGCACTACCACGTTGGCCCCAATAAGGGCACCGCCGGTGAGGGCATCGGTTAATTTGCCTTTAACGGTAGATTGTGAAAAGGCAGAAACAGTCATGGCCATGGCCCAAGACATAAAAATGAGTTTGTTGTAGAAACCTTTCATCGATTGCTTCATTAATTAGGGTGCGAAGCTATTTGGCCAATGTAAAGGCAATACTGCCCGATGGTTTCTTAAAGAATTGATAATGAAATAAAAACAGAAAATTTATTTGATGACAACAATCGGGTAAAACGGGCTAAAATTGACTTGGATAGTACTTGACAGGCAAGGACATTGGATAGTACACGTTATCACCCATTTTTCATGCGGCTATCCAATTGCTCAATGCGCCTGCATTGGGATTTAAGTATGTTTTTCATTTCCCTTATGAAGTGGGTTTTCGGCAACCTTTCAGGCGGCAGGCCACTGATCTCAATCATGGTCTTGCGCACCTACTCCCTACCTGTTCGGCAGCGTATTCCGGAGGGAGCAGCCCGGTAACGTATTTCATTTACTTGCCAATGTCAAAGAAAGAAATTGGGCATTGGGTTGGTCCCGCACTGGGTGGAGGCCATGTGAGGCAGGCATTTAATTTGATAAACAGTGCGTACATGCCTAGGCTTTTACGTGCATAAGGATTCGGTGTTTTGTGGAATACGCGCATCTTTGAACAAACGAACATCAATTTCATTAATACCCACATGAGAACATTAATCTTAAGCTTGATGCTACTGGGCGCCACGGGCCAGTCCTGGGCCAAAACCGCCAATATCACCATAAAAAGCTCCATGGTGTGTGGCATGTGTGAGGAGACCATACGCAATGGATTGGTCTATGAAAAAGGCATTAAAAGGGTGACTTTTGACTTGGATAAGAATGAGATATACATAAAGTACAACCCCAAGCAAATTGGCCCCGATGACATAAGGGCACGCATATCAGCCTTGGGCTATGATGCCGATGGGGTAAAAGCCAATGAAACTGCCTTTAAGAACCTGGATGCCTGCTGCCAGAGCAAAGACAAATGTGAAGAACTTGGCATTTCAAAGGGCAAGGACAAACATGCCCCACATAAAGAAGAGGAGGACAAAATAGACGAGGATACCCCGCACAAGGGAGGAAACGGCAGTGCGCCAAAAGGTAAGGGAAAGGGCAAGTAGGCCCCCTACAAGTTCCTGATAATTAGGTTGTCGTACCAAACAGTGGTATAACCATCGGGCGATCCATAGATTACCCCGAACAGGTTTCCTGCCATGCGCACGTCGTTGTCGGAGGTTATGTACTTGTCATTGATATAGAAATACACCGTAGTCCCTTTCTTCACTATCTTTAGTTTGTTGGTGGCTTCTCCTTTGTTTACCGCCGATGACTCGGTATAAACCACATCCTGCCAGCCGTCTAGGTAGTAGCCCGTGTGATACTTTCCGTTTGGCGACACCGCAAATACGTTGACATAATCATAGTCTTCATCGCTGGCATAGAGCATACCAATACCCCCGTTTGAAGTATTGCCGCTCAAGTGGTGTACTTCAAGGGTAACTTCAAAATCCTTGTAAATGTCTATGTCAAACTCTGCTCCTTTCCACCCGGCATAGTCTTCAGAAATGCATCGCAGGTAGTACTTGCCATCCCTAAATGACCACTCGCGGTCTTCGTCTATCAGTGCCGGGAACTTGCTGGATGTGGAGTTGGTAAAGTATTCCTTAAACTCCACGCCGCCAAATCCCAGGCCGCGCAGGTAGTCTTTTATGCCGCCATCCTGTGCCATGGACGCCACCGAAGCCACATTGGCCTTGCAGGTGGAATGCAGGTACTTAAACACGTCGGCATCGTTCACCGCAGCGGCCAGTGAAATGAGCGAAGAATGGGTACTGCCGTTGTAGTAGTAGCTAATCTTGGGGTTGCAGTCGGCGCCGGCATCTTTTAAGGCCTTCACTGCGTCAAGGTTGCCCCTATACACCGCCCAGCCCATGGGGCATTGGTTGGCCGACAGGTAATTGGGGTTGGCCCCTGCGGCCAAGAGGTTTTTCACATCGTTCAGATCGTTGTCATTGGCGGCCATAAGCAGCTTTTTATCGGTTTCTATCGCCGCCTGTGCTTTGGCTAATTTGGCCTTGCCATCTGCATTGTTTTTGTCATAAAGTACCGCCCTGGCGTAGGCCCCCGCCGCCGATGAGTGGTTCTTGCTGGCCATAAATGCGTCGCCCTTGGCCACTTCTTCGGCAAATAAGCCTTTGAGCTTGGTGCCTATGGAGTTGAGCTTGTCCTGCACCCGTGTATCGCCTGGTTTTAGGCTGTCGGCTTTGCCATAGTATTCAGCTGCCTTGGCGTAGGTAAGTTTTCCCAAGAATTCATCGCCCTTGGCAAGGTATCCAGTAAACTCTTTTTCAATAAGTTCATCCTTTTTTGTTTGACATTTGCCCTTTAATTCAGCAATTTCTGAAAACTGGGGTTCAAAGGCACTCAAGGAGCCCAAAGTAGCCAGTGCGGGGTCATACTCCGCTTTGTCAAACTGGGCCTGCGCACGCTTCATGGATTTTTTAACTAGCGCTTTCATGAGTTTCATGGTGGTGCGCTGGCCCTTGCCGGCCAGTGTATCGGTGGGCATCAATTCCATGGCTTGGCCATAGGCTGCATGGGCATCTACCAAATTACTGTCGGCCAGTAGCTTATCAGCATTGGCAATGGCTTCTTGGTATTGTTTTTCTTTCTGGGCCTTAGAGTAAAACATAAAACCGGCGGCTGCGGCAGCCACAACCACCACACCTACTATCACGGCCACCAATGGGGTTTTCTTATGTTTCTTGGGTGCCTGGCTGCGTGCTTCCCCGTCGCGCATGGTGGCATTTGACTTGCCCGCTTTGGGCGCCTCGGCCTTTGCGGAGCTGGCCAGATTGGCATCAATCTTGGCCGCCATTTCGTCTATGTCAACCTTTGCTACCGTCTTGCGTCCCTGCGACTTGGATGTTTGTTCGTCTGTGTTGGGGGGCGTAGTGGCCTTCACCGCCCGAGGAGGCCAGTAGCCCTCGGTGAGAAATGTGTGCGCAGCGCGGGCAAATTCATCGGCGTTGGGCCGGTCCAGCGGATTGACGGAGAGGCAAGCCACCGTCCATTTTTTAAAGTTATTGGAAAACCCATCGGGCATGGTGGGGATTTCGGCACCCCTGGAAAGGCTCATGCCGCCCATGCCCATCCAGGGCACATCGCCTGTAGCTAACTCATAGAGCAACACCCCAAAAGAAAATACATCGCCCTGGGGCAGGGTTTTGGGGTTGGATGAAAAGCGTTCTGGTGGGGCATATTCGGGCGACATGCTGCTTGAAGTGACCCCCATGCTTTTGCGCAGGGTACGGCGCACATTGTTGCTTATGCCAAAATCACTAATTACACATTCGTTCCTGCGGTTGATAAGGATATTGGCGGGTTTTATATCTTGGTGAATGATGCCGTTGTCATGCAAATAGGCCAAACCAGTGCACACCTCATAGATCACCTTGGCCAATTCTTCTTCGGTAAATGCACCTTTTTCATGCAACTGGCTGAGTAGTGAGCCATTGGGGCAATAGGGGAGCACCAAATAAGGCATATCGTTGTACACATCAAAGTGCATGGCCTTGAGCAGGTACTGGTTGTTTATGTCCTGCAGCAGCGCGTATTCCTTGCTAAACACTTTAAGGCCTTGGTTGTCAAGGCCACCGTTGGGGGCATAGATTTTTATGGCCACTTGGTTGTCTTCGGTAAAAGAGTCGTCGGCCAGCCAAACCTCTGAAAATCCGCCTACGCCCAGTTTTTTTAGCAGCTTGTATCGGCCCGCAAATACTTCGTTTTCTTGATATGCCATGTTATATGTGGTATTTGTTTGGTTATTCTATAATTACTTTAAGGGTAGTGTCACCTATGGAGACTATGTCATTTGCATCGAGCGGCATGCCCTGTGGGCTTACTTTTTTGCCATTCACCAATACCCCGTTGGTGGATGGATACCAGCCATACACGCCGTCTTTTTCGCGCTGCTGCCCATCGCGTATCATCCATCTAAAGCTCTGTTCATCAAAGCTTAGGGTGGCGTGATAGTTGGATATATATTGGGTAAATTCTTCTGTTATCCCCACGTCGTTTGTAAAAGGGTCATCTTCATTAAACCAGCCTATGGTAAGGTGTTTTTTGTTTTTAAACCTTGCCAGGTTGGTGAGGAAATAGGTGCGGCCAATTTCTTCACCGTTTTGCACCCTTAGGCTCCACTTGGACTGGGCGGTAACCTGAAACTGGCCCGCCCGCTGGGGGGTATATCCCAGGTCGGTCAGTATGTCGTCCATGCTCTGGTACCGGTCTTCGGGTTCTGCCCTGATACACTTTTCTATCACCTTCTCCCATTGCGCGTTGGCATGTTTGCGCAGGGTGGCCCTGTCCCAGTTTTCCTCCTTCTTTTTCTTTTCATAGGCTGCCATGTCGTTCATGAAATCTTCAAACGAGCCAAAAGGCAGTTCGCCCAAGGTCAAGATTTCATACATCATGGCACCAAAGGCATACACGTCATTGGTGGGCCCCATCACCTTCATGGCTTTTTTGGGGTCTATTTGCTCAGGTGGGGAGTAGGTGCCGGTGGCAAAGACTTCCTTGGCATGGCCCATAAAATTGGCCATGGTGTGCCGCTTGCGTATGGATGCAGATATGCCGAAATCGGCCAACTTGGGGGTTGTGGCGCTGTCAAACAGCACGTTTTCAGGTTTTATGTCGCGGTGCACTATGCCTTCGGTGTGCAGGTGTGCCAATCCGGTAACTACCCCGTGGGCTACCCTCATGAGCTCTTCATAGGGTTTTTGTTCCCCCACCCAGTCCCTAAGGCTTCCTCCGCTACACAAGTCCATGACTATGTATGGGTTGCCATCCAGTAGGTCATAGTCATAGCTGCGCACCAAAAAGGGGCTATTGAGTTTGGAGCCATACTCATATTCCTGTTTGAACCGCTTTGCGTACTCTAGGCGTTCATTGGGCATGAAAGTCCACATTTTGGTGAGTTTCAGGGCGTACTTAGTGCCCTGTGTGTTCACCAAATACACATTGCCAAAACCGCCTTCACCCAATTCCTTTTCCACTTGGTAGGTGGTGTTCTTTGAGGTGATGTGGCTTCCGGAATGTATGTTGACTACCGTGGGGGAAGACATGTATCTTGGGTAATTACGACTTGATTTTCACGGTGAAGACCTTGTTTCCCAGCACAACCTTATTGCCGTTGGCTACGGGCATTTGCCCATTGGCGCGCACAAAGGTGGCCCCGTTGCTGCTTTTGTCCTCTACCATAAGCTGGCCTCGGTCAAAACTAAAAAGGGCATGAGTGCCCGATGAGATGGAGTTGTTGCCGGGGTCAAGGTTTTCACGGTTGAGCGATACCTGAAGCCCAGAAAAAATCATTTCCCTTCCTGTTGACTCATCAACCAGCGCAAATGATGGCCCATCGGAAGTACTTGGGTCTAATTGAATCTCACCTACTTTCATGGTTTTTGAAGCCCCCCCTTGTGGCTGTCCCTGTGCGCCTGAAAAGCCGCAATTGGGGCAGGGTGAACCCGTGCTGGGCATGGCCTGCAATGGATAGAACTGACAATTGGGGCATTTGATGGAGGTGGTGGCATGCGCGGGTTTGGGCGGCTGCGGAGTGGCAGGCGGGTTGTGGCTGGGCGCATCCCAAGATGGCATTTGTGCTGCTTGTCCGCGCATGGTTTTGGCCCCACCGTGGGCAGGAGTGGGGTCGGTAGCTGCCGGCTTGGCTGCCGGTGGCGGCGGCGTAGGGCTGGTACCGGCCTCTAGCTTGGTCCCGCATTTTACGCAAATCTTCTGTGTTTCATCGTTTTGATAACCGCATTCATAACATCTCATTTGGCTGCTCTTTTATTAATGGTTGTACAATATAAGTCCGCCTCCTTCTTCACCTTCTTTTACTTCCTCCTCTTTTTTCTCCTCTTCTTTAGGGGTGGCCTTCTCCTTGGGCAGGGGGGTTAGTACCCCAGGCGTTGTACCTTTTTCATCCTCGCCTTCGCCTTCTTTTTTGGTATCGGTGGGCGGTGGCAGGGGCTCTTCTATGAGCGGTTCGGTGGCGCCGTTGGCAGGTGGGGTGGCTGTGCCGCTTGGGTCATTGCCCCCGGTGGTAGGTGTTTCAGGGCCTGATGCCGGGGTTTCCCCTGGGTTTGGCCCGCCTTCCTGTAGTGCCCCGCCAGGAATATTGCCATCAAGTGGAGCCTGTTTTTCTTTGGGGGCCACCTTTACCTCAGCTTCGTAGTAGGTGTCGCTATTGGCTAGTCGCAGGGTTATGTGCAGGGTGGTATTCCCGGGTGTATCAGGCGTAAAAGTGAAACTGGGCGATTTGCCATTGTGGATTTCCTTGCCCTGATAGGTGACCGTGGCATTTTCGACCGTGTGGTCCAAATTGCCAAACAATAGCTCCAAAACATTGATGCTTTTGTCTTTGCCTGGCTTGAAATCAATGGTTTTGCCAGTAATGCGCTCTATGGTAGGTGCTTTGGGTTTCAGCAATAAAAAGTACCCGGTCAATCCTGCCATTATCAACAAGAGCAAGGCAATGACCACATTTTTAGACGAGTTTTTCTTTCGCAAGACCTGTGTGGCGGTAGGCTTGGATGGGCCGGTGCCCGCACCAGGGTTACTTGGTTGGCTTATATGTGCAGGGCGTTTGTCGCCTTCCTTCACCTCTAGGAGCAGTGCGGTTATATTGTCGGTACCACCGCCTTGGTTGGCTGCGGCTATTAGGTCGCGGCAGAGGTCGGCAAGGCTACCTTCCGCCTTAAGTATCTGCATCATGTGTGCATCGCTCATCATGCCGCTCAGGCCATCGGAGCACACCAGTACGCGGTCGCCCTCATAGAGTTTTTGGCTTTTTGACGATGGTTTTGGTGTGGAGCGCTCATCGCCCAAGCTTTGGGTTATGATGTTGCTTTCTGGATGGTTCCGGGCTTCTTCGGCGGTCATTTGCCCGGCCTGGACGAGTTGCCACACCAGGGAGTGGTCGTCGGTAAAGGGGACTAAGTTTTCCTGCCCCTGATAGATATAGGTGCGGCTATCACCTGACCAAGCCACATGCACTTCTTGGTCAATGACCCAAGCCAATACCAGGGTGGTACCCATGCCGGCGGTATCCAGGTTTTTGTGTTGGTGTGCCACTATGGCTTCATGTGCCTTAACAATAAATCCCTTGAGCAGTTTTTCGCGCTCGGCGGCCTCAGGGGGAACAGAGGACAGATCAGAAAACTGGGACTTGATGGATTCCTGGGCCAGGTGAGATGCTACCTCCCCGGCATTGGTGCCGCCCATGCCATCGGCCACCACCAGCAGGGCCCCGTGTGCCGACAAGGGCAGGATTTCATCCCGCTTAAAAGACCATTCTTTGGTTTTCAGGTCTTTGCATATCACAAAGTTGTCTTCGTTGTGGTCGCGCACCATGCCCACGTCGGTGCTGCCAAACAATTCTATTTTCTGTATCATGGGCTATGGTTTTTAGGGTTTCTTTTTGTTTTTGGGCTTATCTACCGGTGTTATGGCCGAGAGTTTAGTTATAGGAGTGCAGACCCAGCGGCTGCCCAGCTTTTCCACGAATCCGCCAAACTCCAAATGGGCCTCGCCAAGCCCTACCGATTGGTAGAAAAGGAGGCCGAAAGTGGTGCGCGACCCTAGTTTTTCATTGGTTAACTGGCCTTTATCGGCCTTCCAAACCACTTTGTTATAGACATAACTAAGGGAATAGGTGGTAGCATCAGAAACCGGGTCGGAATCAGGCATGTAGGTGATTACCAGGCAATCCATGGTATCGGCCAGGGTATTGTTGGCGCTGGGAATGCCTACCATGGGTGCCACACTGGCTTCACAGTAGGTCTTGTTTTCTGCCAATTCAGATGTCAATTGGTTGAACGCCTTTTCTTTAATTCCTTTGTAGTAAAGATTGGAAGGATTTGGGGTATATCCAGGGCCGTAGCTCAAGTAGCTGGAATCATGTAGGAATGGTTTCCGTGCCAATTTGCTTAGGTAAAGTTGACCATTCACCACTATGCCCGGGGCGTATCCAGCACCAAAATATGCCTCCCCATCCTTACCAAACTCATTGTCATCCTTATCGGTGAGCACAAATTCCTGGCGCAGCACCATCACCACATCGGCTACCGATTGCACCAGGGGGTTGCAGTTGTCGCCTGCACCAAGAAGTTGTGCACTGCCCAAAAGTGGCAGGCAAAGGCTGCCCAGCACAAGGAAAAATGAAACTATTTGGGCTAGAAATTGCATAGAGGGGTCACAATCTTTATGCTGGCGTTTACCCCCACCGCTTCGCCGCTAGAGCTGTATTCACTCTTCCTAAAGGTACCGGTAACCAAACCTACGCATACGGCCTTACCATTAACCTCAGTGAAAATGGGCCCGCCGGAGTTGCCACCGTCCCAGCCAGCCTCGGTAACGTTTATGGTGTTGTTTTGCAGGCCGGTAAGTGTTACTTTGGCGGTGGAGAAGTAGGGCTCCAGGGTGCCTGATGCGCGGTATTGCATGCCATATGAATAGCCCAGCACCAAGAGCTCCGTTCCTGACTTTACGTTTCGGCTCAGGTCTTTGTCAAAAGGTACCCCCTCGGTATAGCTGGTCTTTAGGTAAGCCCAGTCGGCACCCTCAAAGTAATTGGGGCTCCTCAGTTTGCCCGACATGCCCTGGAAGGTCACGTCGGTGTAGGTGTCCTGTGAGTAGTCGGCTTTCATTTGCTTGTTGGTGAAATCAATCTTCACGCTGCCATCATATGACTGGGCGGTATAGTACAAGGTAGAAGAACCACCACTGGCATCGTAAAAATTGGCGGCGTCTATGTCGGTGAGAATGGCATCAATGCAGTGCCTGGCGGTGACAAAAGTGCCGTCTTCAAGCAAGAAACCGGTACACATACAGTCGGGCTCGTAGGTCTCTTCAGCTATAATGCTGCCGCCATACTCCACCACTATCTTGTTATAGAATATGGCTAGGGTATATTTCTTAAGCGGTTCAATGAGTTCCACATAGGATTTGTTGCTGCTGAGCAAGCTGTCATTTTTGGCCTTTAGTTCAGATAGTGAGCGTGTTAGTTTTTCGTTTTCCTTGATGATGCGTGCCCTTTCAGAAGCCAGGGTGCGCTCTAGGTCGGCCTTGTTCTTCACCAGTTCGGCGGCCAGGGCTTCGTTTTGTTTTTTCACGGCGGCCAGCGAGTCGGCTTGTGCCTTGGTAAGTTCTTTTTGGCCTTCCAGATCGCTTGCCAGGTGCACGGTTTCTTCGTTGAGCTTGACTATGGCAAAGGCACCCCCGCCGGCCAGTAAGATAATGACTGCCAAAGCTGCAATGGCCGCTGTTTTATACGGCTTTATAGCCTGCATCATCACCAGGTTCATCTTATTGGTAAAGCCCATTTTGGCCGTTCCTGTCTTGGTGGTGTTAAACCTAAGCCTGGGCCCTTCCACCGAAAGCTGTATTTCGTCGCCATTGTTTAGGAAATAGCGCTCTTGTACTGGGCGGCCATTTACTAGGGTGGGGTTGGACGATGAAAGGTTTATGATGGATGTTTCATTTCCTTTTCGCTCTATGGCGCAGTGTCTTCGGCTCACGGTGGGGGTGTCGTCGCCAAACTCTACGCCACAGCGTTTGTCCCTTCCTAGTTCCACATAGGGCACCACTATGGTTTCATAGCTGCCTTGTCGGTGTTTGGCCGTGGGGGTGAGGTATTCTAGGGTATATGTAGGGATGTTGGCGCCCCCTAAAATTTTCATCCCTGCCGTGAGTGATTGTGTCGCTCTGTTTGCCATGTATTTGATATTTAGTTAGAATCCGTAGAAAAATCCATTGTTTTGCTTGGCCAGGTCTTCCATAAACTTGCGCGCGCCCACCTCTTCGGGCACGCTTGGGTCGGGTTTGGTCATGGGCTTGCCCACACCTATGGCGCTAATAGCAATTCCGCTGTTGAGCGATTGCACCATACTCAAAATGGAAGCGGTGGTAACCCCCTCGGGAATACTGGGTATGCCATCGGAAAGGAGGATGATATCGGTAAGGCCACTGTACCCGCCATGTTGCAGTGCATGCTCGAGGGCCACACCGGTAGGAGTGCCCCCGCCGGTGACCAAATCATTTACGTATTCAATGATTTGTGATTTGTTACGGTCGTCCATGGCCATGAGGCGGCCAAACTTGGAATCGAGATACTTGCCGGTTTCGGGTTCACCAAACCACATCACATCGCAGTTAAAGTCAGGCCCCATGGTGGTGATGAGCATCTTGAGCCCGGCCTGTACTTGCCCCATGCGTCCGTCAAGGTCCATGCTTCCAGATATATCTATGATAAAGAGCAAATTGCGTCCTTTGAATTTAAAACCTACATCCACATTGAGGGCGGCCACTTCTGGGCAAGGATCGGTGGGTTTGAACCCGCACTTGTCCATCCATACCTTATACGGGGTGAGATCTTCTATTTGGGCCATGGCTGCTGCCAGGGCATCTTTAGTTTCCTTGAGTTCTTCCTGCAGTTCTACAATCTTTTTAAGGTTTTCCTCATTGCTTTTCCTGCACTCTTCCAAGGCTTGCTCTAGGCTGGCAATCTTGGATTCTAAGGCTACTTTGGCCGATATAACCTCCTGCATCTGAGACTTTATGGCGTCCAGTTGTTCTTTCGGTATGAGGTTGGCTATGTCATCAATTGCCACCCCCAATTTGCCCACTTCTTCGCTCAGTTTCTTCTGTTCTTCAAACGCTGTGATGGGTATGGTGAGCTTGGGCACCAGGATGTAGAGAATGATCACGGCACCCAGCGCACCTGAAAGAAGGTCGAGGAAAGATGCGCTAAAGATGTTTATTTCCTTGCGCGCCATTATCCTACGTCTATGCGGTTAATGAGGTTATCCACCACAAACTCTTCTATGTCCTGGTGTAGGTTTTCGGTCTTTTCTTGGAGAATGTGGAAACTGTACATAAGCCAGACACTGAGCACAAGTGCCAGTAGGGTGGTATCAAAGGCAACGCCGAGTGTGGAGGTGATGAGGTTGATGTCATTGGTATTGGCCAAGCTAAGGGCCTGTGAAATACCGAGCACCGTGCCCACAAAACCAATGGACGGAATGGCCCACAGGATATAGCGAAGGTGAGACTGGCTGCTATCGGATTTCTCCTTGTTGATGCGACTCTGGGCTTCCACAATGCTAAATGCCCCATCGGCACTGTGGTTTGCCCTGAATTTGGTGGCCGCTTTCTTTATGAGGTTAAGCAAGAAGTGTTCAGCTTCCACGCCGCTCATTTTTTTGTTGTTGAGGTACTCTAGCACCTTTACCCTTATACTGTTTACCTCTTTGGGGCCCAGCACGCTATGCTCCTCTTTAGGCAGAATGTCCGTATTGAGGTATTTGCGCTCATAGCCAAGCCATTTGTTAAAGAACTTGATTTCAAAAATGCCCCAGAAAAACACGATAAATGTGGCGAACTGGATGTAGCCACCTGCCACTATGTCGCCGCCGAGCAATACAGCGAAGCGATGGATAATGGCCCCTTTTTCAGGTGAGGTAAAACTAAATGCGGCCACTATAAGGAGTTGGAGGGCGATAGAAATGCCCAAGGCCACCAAAATGCGATTGACACGATTGTCCATGCTGTGTTTAATGCTTTACTTTATTACCTGTGCCCTTATGGGGCAATTAAAACCAATTGCAAGAAGACTGTATTCTACATTGTGGCCAAAAGTATGGAATGAAAAAGTGTATTTACATCCTTTAGCAAATCAATTTATGGTAAAATAAGGTATTGTACATAGGACGTGCGGGTTGTTGGTGCCGATAATGATTTGTAACCCATAGATAAACAGGAGCATGTGTTTTACACATTAACGGGGTGGGTCCTAGGTGGGCGGGTCATTGCCTCCAGGCCTATTTTTGGCCCAAAACCTATATTATGTACAAGCATTATGCTTCCCCGTGGTTTATAGGCTTGGCCCTAGCCATGCTCATTGCTGCCGTTTCACTCAATACCAAAAAGTTTGGCAAGGTGGGCGACTGGGAAGACATTTACTATATCTATTTGGAAAGCAAACGCATAGCTGAAGGTGAAAATCCATATGAGCGGGTCTTGGCCGGCAACATGCGCGACAATGACAAGTACGCTACTTACTTCCCATTGCTCTATACCCTGGGTTCGGGAATTATTGTATTGGGCGCTGAGAGCTTCGTGGCCTACCAGCAGGTCTGGCAGGTTATATCGGTCCTTTGCTTGTTGGCCATAGGTTTTTTGGTCTATCATACCCTGGCTTCCTTGGGCTACTATCTCCTGGGTTTTTTTGCGGTGGCCTTTGTGTTGTTCAACCGTTGGACCCTGTATGTGTCGGGCGTGGCGCAGATAGACTTTATTGCCATGCTCCCGCTGTTGCTCAGCTTGCTTTGGCTTAGAAAAAACTTTGTTATTGCGCTCATGTTGTTTGGATTGTCATTGGCGGTGAAACAGATAGCCATATTCTTGACCCCACTGTACATGGTATGGGCCTGGCAGGTTTATGGGCAGCGCCTATGGGCACTGCGCGGTCTGGTGTATGCGGCGGCCATTCCTTTATTGGTTTCCTTGCCTTTTATGATATGGAACCTCAAGGGGTTTATCTATTCGGTATTTTTCTCGGCTACCCGCAACCCATCGACGCACATAGGGGCTGATTCTATGGACGTGGTGATGCATATGGCCGGCCTTGCGGCCAAGCTCCCCATGCTGGGCATGATGGGTTTGGTATTTGTGCTGGCATATACCAAGAAATTGGGCCCCATGTTGGCCACGGCCTTTGTCTTTATCCTGTTCATAGACTTCAACTCGGTGCTCTTTCGCCAGTACTTTGTGTGGGCACTGCCCTTTTTGGCCCTTGCGGTGGCCGACTTTAAGCCCCGCTCACTCAATTTTTACCCACAGGACCAACAATAGCCCATCAAAAAAAAAGCCCTGGGAAACGATTTCCCAAGGCTTGGAATTTGTTTGCACGCTGCCGTTTTTGGCGGTAGGGGTGTCAGATAGGGCGGCCAGTTTATTTTTTGGCTGCGGCAGCTTGGTATTCTTGCATTTGCTTGGCCAGTGTTTCGCCGTAGCTCCAGTTGGGTATTTCGCTGCCCAGGTCTATGGCCTTTTGCAGTGATTTCTGTGCCTGTTTATGGTCGCCCATAGCGGCATATATCTCGGCCTGAACGCTGTATGTCCACCAGTACTCTTCCATTTCCAGGGCCTTTTCCGTCCACTCCAGGGCCTTGTCCAGGTTTTTGCCGGTACCGGCCACATAGTCGGCTGCACGTACATATACCCTCCATGACCCCTCCACGGCTTTGATTTCTTTTTCTATGTTGGCCCAGGCTGCTGCCTCGCTATCCACTTCTATGTCAAATGACACCCTGGTGTTTTCCCACTGCAGGTAAAGTATGGCCTTGGTGGCCTCTATTTGCTGAAAATCAATGGTAAAAGTTTCTGCCAAGTAGGGCAGTTTTTCGCTTTTCACCTTAAACCTCAGCACATCGTTCTCTTGCTTATAGCCACCAGTACCCCATAGTTCGGTGTCCTTGTTGATTACTATGGTCCACTCGGTTTTGCCGGGTATGGTAAACAGGCTGTATGAACCGGCGGGAATGGTTTGGCTGTTGATTTTTACCTCTGTGCCAAAGGTGAGTTGGGTAGCCTTGTTGGCGCCTGTACGCCACATCTCGTCAAAGGGAACCAGGTCACCAAAAACCACGCGGTCTTTGGCCCCGGGTCGGCTGTATGCCACAGTGACTTGGGTGAGGCCAATGGTTTGGCTAAGGGTACAAGCCGGACTGGGCATGGGCAGGGTAGGCTGGGCATGTGCCGCCAGGGCAACAAGCATGGCAAACAAAGTTGATTTGATTTTCATGTATTTAGGTTTTATTGGTGCTGCAAACTAAGGCAACCTACGGTGCAAATGATGCTCAACTTTCCTGAATAATTGCAAAGGGTTCATCCGGCGCCAGGCCAGGTCATCTAATTCGCCACCGTAGTTCATGTAGAAATCCAGCCTGTATTGGCCCATTTGCTCCAATACGTGGGGCCTAAAATTGAGTGCAACGATCCATCCATCGCCCACCTCTTCAAACCACTCTTCGTAGTAGTCATCGGCATCGGCATGAAACTGCAAGATATTCTCGCCAATGAGGATGAACTTATCGATTCCTTCATCCATAAGTGGCTCGGCCACTTGGCGTTTGAGGTACATCACGTCATTGTGGATGCAGTCATTCCACTCGCCCAGCAATTCCAAAATGGCAAAGTTTAGGTCGTAATCGGTGTAAAGCAATTTGACATATAGGGTAGGCGAGCCTATGCTGTCCCACTGGGGATGAATCACATAGTTGTAAATGGCATGTTGAAATTGGGTTTCGCTGTACTGGCGCTGGTAAAATGGCGACTGTTCGTCGTCTTCGGCGCGATACAGCGCCCGCCAATTGTAATATGGCTCTAAGTGGTGCATGGTTTAGGGTTCAAGGATGGCTATAACAGCCCTGACGCTGCCATGTTCCCGCAATTTGGTCCTGGCCTCATCGGGCGACAAGGCATACAGCCCCACCAACATTTGTACCCCACGCTCTATTAGCTTGTTGTTGTTCAGTGCCATATCTACCATTTTGTTGTCCCTTACGTGTCCCAGTTTGATCATGCTTGCCGTGCTTATCATATTGAGCACCATTTTTTGGGCGGTGCCACTCTTGAGCCTGGTGGAGCCTGTGAGCAACTCTGGCCCTACCACTACCTCAACGGGATAATCGGCATAGGCCGAAATAGGGGAATTGGGGTTGCAGCAAATACTGCCCGTGGGTATGCGGTGGGCACGGCATTCTTTGAGCGCACCGAGCACGTAAGGCGTGGTGCCTGAGGCCGACAGCCCTACCACGGCGTCGCTAGGGCTTACCCTTAGTGCTTCCAAGTCCAACCATCCCTGTCTTGGGTCGTCTTCGGCAAACTCTTGGGCCCTGCGTATTGCGGCATCGCCCCCGGCTATAATGGCCAGCACCCTATCATGCCCCACACCAAAAGTGGGCGGACACTCCGATGCATCCACGATACCCAACCTCCCGCTGGTGCCCGCGCCCAGATAAATCAACCTCCCACCGGCCTGTAGCTGCCCATACGCCATTTGGGTAAGCTGTTCTATTTGGGGCAGAGATTGTTTCACCGATAGTGCTACCAACTGGTCTTCGGTGTTCATGGCACTTATCAATTGGCCAATGCTTTTTTTCTCCAAATGCCTGTGCGCCGACGGTTTCTCAGTTATCTTTTCCATGATGGGTGCAAAGGAATGACATAGGTTTTGCCTACCCACTACCTGTCCATCCATGTTTTGCCTTAGCAAATGAAGGGGAGGGAGTGATGGGGAATTTTTACTTTCGTTGGCATGAAGCCGGTTTTTTTGTTTTTGGCACTTATCTCAGGCTATCCGCCACAAGCCTATACCATTCGTGAGGCATACAGTGAATTGCCGCTTGATCTACTGCCCACTACCAAATCATACTTGTTTGACAAGGCAGATACAAAAGAGAACAGGGATAAAATTCTGGTCTATCACAATGAGGAAAGGGATTTTATCCGCCTAAAGCATGAGGGAAGCCCATTGCTGGGAAAACTGAAACTATACCAATCCACTGACACAAAGGTGGTTGCCGTTGAGCATACCTATTGTCAATCGGGCAATTGCGAAAACTACCTAAGCCTGGCCCGCAGGGAGCAAAAAATAGGTTATCAGGAAGTTACGGCTGAGCTGCTGCCTGATTACCCACTGGACACCAAGGCTTGGCGCGGAATGGTGAAGCAAGCCATGAAAGAGGCCTACGGCAACCACGATATGTATGAAGAGATGGGGTATGATGACGATGCCGTGCTCCAGTCGCACCTCATGTGGCAACTGGATGAACAAAGCGGACACATACAACTGGTGGAAACGACCATGCCCGTGCTGCTGGCCCGCTATGCCTGGGATAGTAAAAAAGCCAGGTTCATGAAGCTCTGATTGGTCTAATATACTGATATACAGTAACTACATAGATTGTTTGGGATGAAGTTCTTACTTGGGTCTCACTAAATAAAGTCAATATGTACAATTGCCTGCGCTATGAAAGCCATGAAGGGGTAGCCCGAATTTGGCTTAACCGTCCTGATAGGTTCAACGCCTTTAACAACGACATGAGCTATGAGCTCCAAGATGCCCTAAAGCAGGTACACAAGGACGGCAGCATCCGGGTAGTGGTTTTGGGGGGAGAGGGTAAGGCATTCTGTTCTGGTCAGGATCTCAAAGACATAGCCGGGACGAAGCGTTCCCTGAGCGATTCTCTTTACCAGCGGTACAATCCCATCATTAGGGCCATGCGCGGATTGGCCAAGCCCATAGTATGCCGACTGCACGGAGTGGCTGCCGGAGCTGGTTGTTCCTTGGCCCTGGCCTGTGATTTTGTTGTTGCCAGCCATGAAGCTACATTAATAGAGGTGTTTGTGAACGTGGGTCTGGTACTCGATAGCGGTTCTTCTTTCTTTTTGCCCAGGCTGGTGGGCAGCAACCGGGCTTTTGAACTGGCCACCATGGGCGGCAAGGTAAGTGCCCAGCAGGCCTTTGACTGGGGAATGATAAACCGGGTAGTTGCAGCCGAAGAGCTTGACAATGAATTGGCCATGGTAGTTGACTATTATAGGTTGGCCCCTACCAAGGCTATAGGGTTAATGAAATCCATGCTCAACCGCTCCATGGAAAGCAACCTAGAGAGTATGTTGCAATACGAGGCTTATTGTCAAGAAATAGCGGGTTATTCCCAAGACTACGCCGAGGGGGTCCAAGCCTTCACCGAGAAGCGGAAGCCCCGGTTTGGCGGGCGGTAGCCCTGTGGCCAGGGCCTAAATTTGGGCCGGTGTACCTACGGCAACTTTCCATTACACAGTTTAAGAACCACCGGGCGGCAGAGTTGGATTTTGACCGCAAGGTGATTTGTTTTTATGGCCTCAATGGGGTGGGAAAGACCAATTTGCTCGATGCCATTCACTACCTATCTACCGGCAAGGGAGCTTTTTCGCCTGGCGACAACCAGCATATCACCTTTGGGGAACAGTTTTTTGGCATACAGGGCACCTTTATTTGGGGAGGTGAGCAGTACCAAGTGCGATGTGCCGTAGCCAACGGACGAAAGAAAGTGCTGAAAGTGAACGGGGCCGAGTATGAGCGCCTATCTGGCCACTACGGACGGTTTCCGGTGGTCATGGTTTCGCCGCAAGACATGGCCCTGGCCACCGAGGGCCATGAAGAACGCCGCAGGTTTATGGACAGCACCATTTCCCTGTACGACCCCATTTATCTGTCAAACCTGGCGCGCTACAACCAGGCCTTGGGCCAGCGCAATAGCCTTCTCAAGGCGGCTAAGGACGACAAGAAGATAGACCTGGATTTATTAATGGCCTATGAACAGCACTTGTCAAGTACCAGCCGGTACCTTTTTCCTGCACGCAAGGCATTTGTTGACCAGCTCTTGCCACATTTCAACCGCTTGGCAAACAACATCACCGGCGACCGTGAGACACTGGAAATCAGCTATGATTCCCAATTGCACCAAGCGCCCTTGACCGAACTTTTCGACCGGTTTCGCGACAGGGAACTGGTCATGGGGCGCACGGAGTACGGCCTGCACAAAGACAAGCTGCAACTGATGATTGGTGGCATGCCGCTCACCAAGTACGGATCACAGGGCCAACAAAAAAGCCATGTGATAGCGCTCAAACTGTCACAAGCCGCTGTGGTGGAGGTGATTACCGGTAAAAAGTCCATGCTTCTGCTTGATGACCTGTTTGACCGATTGGACCCTGGGCGCGTGGAGCGCGTATTGGGGCTGTCTATGACTATGTTTGAACAATTGTGCGTAACCAATACCCAGAAAAGTGCCGTGGAACGTGCGCTAAAAGGGCATGCCGATTCGGTGCAATACTTCTCGGTGGACCTTGGAGCCGTGTCAAAGGACTAAACAATTGCACGGCAGGGCCCACTTTTGCAGCCCATTAAATTTCCCGTTCATGCTCCTTCACCAAGAGGTATTGATAAGCCTTGATGTACTTGAAAAAGAGTTTGTTTGCAACCTTCAAGCCTGTAAGGGGGCATGCTGTGTGGAAGGTGAGTATGGAGCCCCATTGCGGCAGGATGAAGTGGACAGGCTGAAAAGTGTACTGGAACAGGTGCGCCCGTACATGGAGCCGGCGGCCCTGGCAGTACTGGACCGGGAAGGCTTTAGCGAATGGGATGGGGAGGGCGAACTTTCTACCAAATGCCTACCGGGCGGCGCTTGTGTTTTTGCCACCAAAGTAGGGGGTATGTATCAGTGCGCCATAGAGCTGGCCCACAAAGCGGGCGCCATGTCCTTTCGCAAACCCATATCGTGCCACTTGTATCCCATAAGGGAAGTCCCCATGGGTGAGTATGTGGCGCTGAACTACCACAAATGGCATATTTGCCAGCCCGCTTGTAAGCTGGGCAAATCGCTATCGGTGCCGGTTCATGCCTTCTTGGCCGAAGCCCTGACAAGGCGGTTTGGACAGGAGTGGTACCAAGGACTGGTAGAAATAGCAAGGGAATATGAAGGCAGGGCGGAAGGGTAGGTGTAATGGGTTTGGATTCAGTGGGTAAGGGTTGGCGTATATGAATCGTTTGGCATTTCGTGCTTTTTATTCTCCTTTTATCCGTTTTATTTCTTTATCAAAATCAGATTCATAATTTTTATCTTGAATCATTCTATATTTATGATACTCCTGCTCAGCCTTTAATTTTGCTTCTAATGCAGAAACCATTCCTTTGTCTTTTAGTATTGGAAAACTTGATAAATCCAAAAATTGATGTAAAAAACTAATCCAATCTTGCATAGTTGTAGGAATCTGTCTTACCGCTCTGCTCTCTGCTAAATCAAGATATGCCGATACTATCCTATTGAGCTCTTTGATATGTTGTTCATTCAAATAGTTCTTAGCAATTGAAACATCTGATTTTAGGATTTTCCCATCTGGTGCATGTTTCCAATTTGTCAATCCCATGTATATTTTCGATGCATCAGCTGAGGAATAAATAATTTCTGCTGCTGTTTTTCCTGTAATTGCCCAATGAAGCTTATTTTGAACAGTTGCAAAAAAATCTTTGGTTAATAAATCTGAGTTGTCATAATCAATTGAAAGCGCATAAATGTCAGTGATTTTTTGATAAAACCTTCTCTCACTTGCTCTAATTTCACGTATCCGTTCAAGTAATTCATCAAAATAATCTTTACCAAAATGTTTTCCTTGCTTTAATCGTTCATCATCCAACACGAATCCTTTGGTAATAAACTCATTTAAAACCTTTGTGGCCCAAATCCTAAATTTCGTAGCCTTATTAGAGTTTACACGATATCCAACTGCAATAATTGCATCAAGATTATAGAAAGTAGTTTTATATTTTTTTCTATCGTCGGCAGTATGTTCCAAAATGGAACTTACTGACTCTTCACTTAATTCACCACTCTCAAAAATATTGGCAAGATGTTTTGTTATTGCAGGTCTCTGAACACCAAAGAGTTCACTAATCTTCTTTTGGGTCATCCAAAAAGTATCACCTTGGTAGAGAACCTCAATTTTTACTATTCCATCATCGCCTTGGTAAAATATTATTTCAGATTCTCTTACCATTCCTTTTTTTCTTCAAAAATAATCTTATTAAATCGTAAATAATTGATAGTAAGGCGTTTTAGCATGAATGCTAAAATCTGAATTTCCCCCCCTCCACTTGAGCTATTGCGTATATATTGACTATGTACATGGTTTGAGATCGTCATTCGCAGTTGCTGCTGCAACATGCAAACCATCCAAATGACTCCGCCTTGTGTGGTTGTGGATGGCCTTACCCCTGGGCAACCATCAGTGGCCGT
>JACPUW010000024.1 GCA_016192035.1 Bacteroidota bacterium | reverse complement strand
CTTTAGGCTCTCAAAACTCTATGCTTGACCCATGCAAAACCCAATCGACATAGACCGATCATATATGAAAATCCTTTGGACCCTTATGGGGTGTCCCGCGTTGCGGGAATTTCCTAAATCCCCAAGAAATTTACGTGACCCGAAAAAACCTGTTGATCGGGCTGGCCCTTATCTTAATAAACCGGGTGGCCAGTTTGGTCTTACCAGGTTCTACCAAGTATCTCATTGATAATATTGTAGGGCCTGGCAACATGGCCTTGTTTGGCCAGTTTGTGTTGGTGGTAGGCCTGTCCATTGCCGTGCAAGCGGTATCTTCATTCATACTCACACAATTGCTAAGTGTGCAGGCCCAGCGGCTTATTGCCGATCTGAGGCTCAAGGTGCAAGCACATGTGGTGCGCCTTCCGGTAGGATTCTTTGACTCCATGAAATCGGGAGGATTGGTGAGCAGGATAATGAACGACGTGGAAGGGGTGCGCAACATAGTAGGAACTGGGGTTGTGCAGTTTGTAGGTGGTATCCTCACTGCTTTAGGCGCCTTTGTGTTCCTGGTGATGTTTAATGCCAAGCTTACCCTGGAAATCCTACTCCCGGTCGTACTATTTGGTTTTATTTCATTCTATGCCTTCAAGCGCATACGCCCTATTTTTAGGGAGCGGGGCAAAATCCAGGAACGGGTAACCGGCAGGCTTACAGAAACTTTGGGCGGTATCAGGGTAGTGAAAGGATTTAATGCCGAGACACGGGAAATTGCCTCTTTTAGCCAAGGTGTAACCGATTTGTTTCAAAACATTAAGCAATCTCTTCTTTCCTCCAGTTTCGTTACCAGCTTAGGGGCATTTATAGCTGGCCTTGCCACCCTTATCATTATGTATGTAGGTGGCAATGATATAATTGCCGGTAAAATGACCACAGGCGAACTTCTTGCCTTTAGCATGTATCTGGGCGTGATGATATTTCCCATCATCCAAATGGGCAACATAGGCACCCAACTCACCGAGGCCATAGCGGGGCTTGACCGGACCGAGGAGCTGTTGGCACAAAAAACCGAACAAGACAACCCGGAAAAGACCATTGACCTGCCCTATATGGTTGGCAATTTTTCATTTAGTGGGGTGCGGTTTGCCTACGCTGATGGTGAAGAAGTATTGCACGGCATAGACTTTACCGCGCCGCAGGGCAGCGTTACCGCCCTGGTAGGCGGTTCGGGATCAGGCAAATCTACCCTGGCCTCCCTGGTAGGCACATTCATAAGCCCTACCGGTGGAAGCATCACTGTAGATGGGCATGACCTAAGCAAGGTGAAGGTGGACAGCTACCGACAACACTTGGGGGTAGTGCTGCAAGATGATTTTCTCTTTGAAGGAACCATCAGGGAAAACATACTTTTTGGCAAGCCTGAGGCCAGTAATGAAGAATTGCGCCAGGCCGTGGAAGCGGCCTATGTGCATGAGTTTACAGATAGGTTTGAACAAGGGCTCGACACCCTCATAGGAGAGCGCGGCGTAAAACTGTCGGGCGGACAGCGCCAGCGGGTGGCCATAGCCAGGGCCATGCTGGCCAAGCCCAAGGTGCTGATCCTGGATGAAGCCACCTCAAACCTGGACACCCTGAGCGAAGGCTATATCCAGAAAAGCCTGGATGCCCTTATGGAAGGCCGCACCACCTTTGTGATAGCCCACCGGCTGAGCACCATAAAGAAGGCAGACCAAATACTGGTGATAGCACAGGGCGATATTGTGGAACGGGGGAACCACGATGAGCTTATAGCCTTGGGTGGCAAGTACTTCGATATGTACACGTACCAGTCGCGTATCTAATTTTTTTTTGTTTTTGCAACGTTATTTAAGTTATCGGCATCATACCCGGCAAAGCAAGTAAGACTACCTATGCACATGAAAATAATTGGCCTTCCAGCTACCCTATTGTTGTTCACATGGATATGGTCTTGTGGCCCTGATAGAAAGGATGATATTTTGGGCTGCACCGATCCCGGGTCACTGAACTACAAGTTAGAAGCAAACACCGATGATGGCACCTGTATTTACCCCGACATTAGCACCAACCAATTTCTCTTTGCCGTATTTACCGCCACGTGGAACAGCGAGAGCAGCGAGATTGGCGGCAAAATGGTGAGGGAGTTTATCCAAAAATATAAAGAAAGGGTAGTGGTTTTAGAGATACACAAAGGTGTATCCGACCCCATGAGCAGCCCCATAGGCACGGAATGGACAAACTCATGGGACATGATTTCCACACCATCGTTTACCATAAATGATAGCATACTCACCGACCACCCGATGGGCCAGGGAGGCCCCATAGCCAACGGCATCATAGCCCAAGGTGCTGAGGTTGCGCTCCACCATGTGCCGTTTCCCGGCACGGCCAACACCTTGGCCGGCACAGCCTATATGCAGGCAATCAGCCAACTACAAGGAAAATTCTACTTGGCCGTGTACATTGTTGGCCATGGTATAGTACATCCACAAAAAGGCACCAATGGATATACTTTTCCTGAATACAACTTTGACTGGGATACCAAGACATATAAAAAGTACCAGCACAACAACATACTTCATGCAGAGGTGAACAATGCCCTTTTTGGCAAACTGTGCTTTGACAACGGAGCACCACCAAAAAAATCGGCATCGGTGTCGTATGAAATTGCCAAACAAGAAACTTGGGCAGAAGACCTGGACTTGGTAGTGATAGCCTGGAAAAAACAAGCAGGACGATACAAAGTGGTCAACATTGCCAAATTCGATCTGTAATCCCTTACTTATCAGATGGGTATTGTTCGGGTGCCGCAACAATTGAAAGCCATGGTTCCTTAACAAACCTTAATTTTTCAAAGGCAAGTTTTGCTGCCTTGGGGCAAGGCAAGGATGGGTTGATGGCCAACTCGCTAACAGAAAACATGTTGTGCCACATCAGGAATTTGGGCTAAAAGCCAAAAACAACGGCCAGTGCTGAGCGGGGTGCCCGTTCAGCAGAAATGGAAATGCACATGGTAGGCTTTTCCTAAATTGCCCCTGCAAAATCAATAACAATGAAGCTAAAACACCTACTTATCCTTGCTGTTACCTCATCCCTTTTCCTGTTTCAGTCATGCGACAAGGAAGACCCAAAACCAGATCCAGACGATGACCCAAAAACTACCGTAAAAGGATGCATGGACCCCAAGTCATTCAATTTCAATCCTGCTGCAACCGAAGACGATGGCACTTGCCAATACGCCTCGGCCACCGAAGCCAAGTTCATGTTTGTGGACTTTACCGGCACTTGGTGCTGGGCCTGTGGTGACTATGGCGCCAAAATGGTGCAGGAAATGAAAGCGGCTTTCCCCAATAACATGGTAGTGATGGAAGTACATAAGGGTTCGTCAGACCCAATGACCAGCACTACCGGTGTGGAATGGCTCAACTACTGGCCACATTCCAGCACTCCTTCTTTTGTATGCAAAGACAGCTTGGTTAGTGGCCATCCCATAAGCCCATCGCAAAGTATTGCCAACAGTTTCTTGTCCATCCCTGCCGTAGTGGGCTTTCACCACGAGTTTACCCAAACGGAGGGGCGACTGGCCGGCAAGGCTTACCTACAAGCCCAAGCTCCCCTTATGGGCAAAATCAACCTGGGGGTGTATGTGCGCGGCCACGGCATGATACATGAACAACAAGGCGATGACGGCTCTGCTTTCCCCGACCTGGAGTTCAACACTGTATCAAAGAAATACCCCAACTACGTACACGACTATATCCTACAAGCCGAAGCTACCAACCAAGCATTTGGCACCCAAGGATTTGCTGATGGCGCTGCCGAAGGCGAGTACTTTACCGTGGAGTATGCCATAGACTTTAGCACCAAATGGGCACCCGAGTGGGACATAGTGCTCATAGCCTGGCAAAAGCACCAGGGGAGATATACTTTCCTAAATGCTGCGGTGTACGAGAAATAACCTATGTAGCAAAAAATAAGGAGAAAAGCGGCCAATGGCCGCTTTTTTTTTGCCCCCTGACCAGGCTATTCCTTGCTTGGCGGGATACGCCCCTTGAAAGTGGCATCAAATTGCTCCCAGCTTACCCCTTTGGCATATTGGCCTTCACCCACATAGGTGAGTATTTTTTCCATGATATGTGGATCCAGGTATCCTGGTATCACGTCTATCTCATTGAGGTTTTCATCAAAATAGATGGTGGTGGGGTATGACAAGCCCCTTGAGGTGCTGCCATAGGCCTGTGCCCATTCGTGTAGGGGTTTACCGCCCCTGGGCAGCAGTTTATATTGCGTCCCCTTAAAGTTCACCTCCGGCCCCTTTTCTGCATTGAACTTCACGGCATAGAAATGCTTGTTCATGATTTCTATGATCACCGGGTGTGCAAAACTGTTCTTGTCCATCACCTTACACCATCCACACCAATCGGTGTACAAGTCCACGAACAGTTTCTTTGGCGTTTCCTTCATCTGGGCCTGGGCGGTTTCCAGGTCTAGCCAAGTAATGGCGGTGCCCTGCGGAGCCGGGGCATACGCACTGAGTGCCAGTAGGGGCAGTAGCAGCAAAAAGAATGGTTTCATGGTTTCAAAAATGTTGTTTATTAAGGTTTGGGCTATCCAACAAGTTCTTAAGAAGCCCAAATTTGTGCCCACATGACGAAATCCATAGAGACAAGGGCAATTGAAATTGCTGAAATACTGGAAGGATACTTTCCTGAAGTTCCTGTTCCACTGCACCATCATGACCCATACACCCTGTTGGTGGCAGTCCTTCTTTCAGCCCAGTGCACAGACGAAAGGGTGAATAAAATAAGCCCACTGCTCTTTGCCCAGGCACCCAATGTATATGCCATGGCCGCAATGCCCGTAGATGCCATACGGGAAATTATACGGCCATGTGGCCTTTCGCCCACCAAGGCCAAGGCCATTTGGGAGCTCTCCCACCTGCTCATTGACTTGCATCAGGGGCATGTACCGGCCAGTTTTGAGGCGTTGGAAGCATTGCCAGGCGTGGGCCACAAAACTGCATCGGTGGTGATGTCTCAGGCTTTTGGGGTACCCGCATTTCCTGTTGATACCCATATTCACCGATTGGCCTACCGGTGGCAACTTTCAAGCGGCAAGAACGTGGTGACCACCGAACGCGACTTAAAATCCCTTTATCCCAAAGAGTTATGGAACAAACTGCACCTGCAGATCATCTATTTTGGCCGCAAGTATTGCCCAGCCAAAGGCCACGCACCGGCCAAATGCCCCATTTGTTCCCGCTACGGGCGCAGCGAAATGACCTAGAGTTTGATGGAGCCGTGGTATTTCTGCAGCAATTCGCGCTGATAATGTTCGGCATAAAATCCACAGAACTCTACCATTTGGCCTATTTCCTTCTCCTTAAGCCCACTGGCATCGCGCATGGTTTTTAGGTACACCGTTTGTTCCACTATGGAAAACGCGTTGGCATACAGCAGGTAGTTTATTTCCAACAGTTCCCTGTATAGTTCAGCCAGTCCATGGGTAGGCAACGTGATAATTGGGGCCTGCACCTGAAACACCACCTTGCCGTCCTGTGCTTCCACTTCCCATAGGTCTATGTTGACGGTTAGGTCACCATAGGCCAGGTTCCACTGGCCCGGCAGGTCGCCACGGGTATCGCCTGGCTCCAGCCCCAAACCCCTCATGGCATTGTCAACAATAAAATAATACGCGCTCAGGTCTTGTGCCATTCAAAGGGAATTCAATATCATTGCCCGCAAATTTATACCCTTATGATACGCCTGCCCCGATACCTGCCCTACGTGTTGGCCTTTAACCTGTTTTTTGCCACCGGATGTGATGTGCTGAGTGAATTGCTCCAATCGGCAAAACTGCCCATACTCACACAGGACGAAATTGTACATGGCCTAAAAGAGGCCCTAAGGGTGGGTACCGATACGGCTGTATCGCGTCTGTCGCGCAGCGACGGATTCTACAAGGATGCCCTGGTGCGCATAGCCCTGCCCAAGGAGGCCAATGCACTGGTAAAGAACATAAGCAAGGTGCCACTTATTGGCGATAAAATGCTCGAGGAGACCCGTAAATTGATAAACCGGGCAGCAGAGGATGCCGCTAAGGAAGCGGCTCCCATTTTTAAGAATGCCATTATTGGCATGTCGGTAACCGATGCGGTGAACATATTGAAGGGAAACGACTCTGCCGCTACCCACTACCTGCGGGGCAAGACCTTTGATCAACTCAAAAAGGCATTCATGCCAAAGATCCAGGCTTCACTCGGCAAAAAAATTGTGGGCAATACTTCGGCCGAAGATGCCTACAAGGCATTGATAGACAAATACAACCTAGCTGCCAAGGTGCCATTAAGCGGTCTTGAGCCCGTCAAGTCCAGTTCCCTAAGCAACTACGTGACCCGCCGCGCCCTGAACGGTTTGTTCCTCAAGGTAGCACTGGAAGAAAAAGACATAAGGAGCGACCCAAAGGCACGGGTAAACGATGTGCTGAAAAAAGTGTTTGACGAAAACAACCGCAACGCCACCTTTAGCTTTTGAGCCAGGGTATCCGATTTATGCTGTATGCCACCTTGTTTTATGCTGGCATGAATTGGTGTATCAAGTACCTACAGGGCATTCCCTCACATGAGGTAGTTTTCTTCCGGTCTATCGTTACCCTCGTTTTTTCCTACGTACTCATACGGCGCAAAAACCTGAACCCCTGGGGAAACAATAAAAAACTACTTATTTACAGGGGTTTAGCTGGGTTTATTGGCCTTACCTTTTATATCTACACGGTGCAGCGCATGTCGTTGGCCAGTGCGGTCACCATACAGTACCTGGCCCCCATATTCACGGCCATATTTGCCATTTTCCTATTGGGCGACCGGCTCAGGTGGCCGCAATGGCTGCTGTTTGGGGTAGCCTTTTCCGGCGTGCTGCTCATCAAGGGGTATGACCCCACGGTTGACATCAAGCTCTTGCTATTTGGAATCATTTCGGCCATAGGCTCTGCCCTGGCCTACAACTTTATAAGTATGCTCAAGGGCAAAGATGACCCCATAGTCATCGTCTTTTATTTCCCGTTGGTAACCCTACCCTGCATTGGGCCTTGGCTGCTTTTTGATTTTGTGTGGCCAAGCCCGTTTGAGTGGGCCATGCTGTTGGCCACTGGCCTTTTTACTCAGTACGCCCAACTCTACATGACACGGGCCTACCAGCTTGAAAAGGTTTCCAATGTGTCCATACTGTCTTACCTGGGCACCATCTACGCGCTCATCATTGGCGTACTGGTATTTAACGAAAGTTATCCCTGGCAGGCACTGCTGGGCATAGGCCTAATTGTAGGCAGCGTAATAAGCAGCATCATACTGAAAACCAGGGCAGAAAAAATCCATTTTGCCAAGTAAGGCCCTGTGCTGAGGGCCTAAGCTTGACTGACAACCGGCACCTAAGCACCAAAGGTTATCCACAGGCCCTGCCATTTTTCATCTTATTCATTATCTTTTCATTTGAAAAGAAAAAGGTGCTATGATCGGGCTTGGCTATCCAGAGAAACCATACTGGTTTCAATGCCAAGTGCCCTCAAAACCTGGGATTGACATGGCCAGTGCATTGGCTTTATGTGCGGGCTAAATGGGCCAAGCAGACCCTATTTCCATTTGCGTCCCTGGGAGCAAACCCTTCCTATGTTAATCTCTGGGTGGCTTTTTTTCAATTACCAAACTAGTTTTCAACTGCCAATGAAAATGATTTGACACGGCTTGCCTGTGCATTTCTTCGTTCCTTTCAAAACCAAATGATGGAACTTGCCCTACCGTTCCTTGATTCTTTCCATAAAACCCCTATGACAACCTACAATCAACTTAAAAAGAGGTATAACATCCACATAGATAAGCATCTTAACGACGGGTTCGCCCACCTAACCCATTACCTGCAAAACAACAACTGCGGCCATTCGGAGGTGTATTTGCCATATGCCGAGACATATTTAAGCGAAAAGCTACCAAATACCGTATCAGACCCCTTACAACTGTACTTGCCATTGGTATTTGATGTGCCTTTTCCACCACCTGTTGAGCCCCGGTTCACCTTTATTGATCTTTTTGCCGGAATTGGGGGCATTAGGATGGCGTATCAAAATTTGGGCGGAAAGTGTCTGTTTAGCTCGGAGTGGAACCAATATTCCAAAAAAACCTACGAATGCAATTTTGGCGAGGTGCCATTTGGGGATATCACTAAAATCGATGAACGAATAATTCCCTCACACGACCTTCTTTTGGCCGGATTTCCATGTCAACCCTTTTCAATAGCAGGAGTTTCCAAAAAAAACTCCCTGGGCAGGAAACACGGGTTTGCCGATGATACACAGGGCACCTTGTTCTTTGATATTGCCAGGATTATCAATGCAAAGAAACCCAAAGCGATCATGCTGGAAAATGTAAAGAATTTAGTGAGTCATGACAAGGGACAAACATTTGCCATTATTACCAAGACACTGGATGAACTAGGCTACCATATCAAATACAAAGTATTGGACAGCAAGGACTACGTACCCCAACACAGGGAGCGCATTTTCATTGTGGGGTTTAGAAAGGATTCAACACTTCGCTATGACGATTTTGTTTTTCCAAAACCCTCAGGTGAGCAGTTTGCAATTAAAGATATACTTGACAAAGAAGTAGATAGTAAATATACCTTATCTGACAAACTTTGGAATTTCTTACAGGCGTATGCCAACAAGCACAGGGCCCAAGGGAATGGCTTTGGATTTGGGTTGACGAATTTGGATGGAATATCAAGGACCATTTCTGCCAGATACTACAAGGATGGGTCAGAAATCCTGCTCCCGCAAAATGGAGGGAACCCAAGAAGGTTAACCCCCCGCGAGTGCGCCAGGCTTCAAGGTTTCCCCGATACTTATCATATACCCGTGTCTGACAACCAAGCGTATCGGCAATTTGGCAATTCGGTAACCGTACCCCTAATTCAAGCCGTAGGGGCTCAACTAGTTGCCATATTGGCCCCATTATGAGCACCACCTTACTACAGGCCCTTAGCGCCGTTCATGAGAGCGCGTTAGCCTTTACAAAGTTCATCACCCCTAATGATACGGGTAAGACAGGTGGACATCAAGCCGGCTTTCACATACACAAAAATGCTTGGCCTCTTTTTTTTGACAAAGAAGGCACAAAGGGCGAACTCAAGGACAAACATGTAACTATTTGTTGGCAAGGCGATTTTGAAACACAAAGCAGGTTTATATACTACGGACAAGGCACTAGAAATGAGTATCGGCTAACGCGATTTGGCCGTTCCTTCCCGTTTCTCAGTGACGACAACATAGGCGATTTGCTCGTAATTGCAAAGAAATCTGAAGATTACTTCCAGGCGTACGTGCTTAGTTCAGACAATGAAATTGACGAATTCCTTGATACATTAAACCTATCATCAACTCATGTTAACGGGATAGTACCCAAACACGCTGGTTTCCCAACTGAAAGGGGCCTTAAAGATTGATTTTCTGACATTTGATTTCCGTTATCGCCACCATTGGGCAAAATACCGGAAACGGGATAAGCCAAGGTGCGCCTCCAAATCCCGTTATTGGCCGTAATAGGCAAAGAATTGTTCCCAAACTGCACCACCGATAAGGATATTACACTAATTATCAAGTAGAAATGTTTCCAAACCCCATCTATTCATCCTTGTGCCCTAGGCAAAAAAAAGCGGTCAGGACCTCCCAAACCTGACCGCAAAGGGACTAACTGCGTTGACCTATATCTTGCGTTAGTGTATTGTAGTTGTCAAAAGACTTGGCTAAGGTAAACACTTTTTCATATTGTGCAATGGCCAAGCCCCCTCTGGGCCATCTTTTTTTTTCTGCCCCAACCCAACATTTTGAAATAGTTTAATTTGGCGTTTTCATTAGCATGAAGAATTTTTTACTTGTGGCCGGTTTATGTCTATTTGGGGCGGGCTTATGGGCCTATCTCAGCTCAAAAGTGAAGCCCCCTACGGCTTATCTGGATGAAGGACCAGACACCACCTTGACCCAGGACTCACCAAGTACTGAACTGAGTTGGGAAACGTATTCTTGGCCTCCCAACCTAGAATTGCCCACGGGGCCAACCTGCGATGCCATGCTGGAGCGGGCCGGCTACACCCTATGCTATGCCGAACAGCACGAACAGGCCTACTGGGTAGCCTATACTTTAAGCCTTAGTGAATTGATATCCAAGGTTAAGCGAAAGGACAACTTTAGTCCCGACAAAGACCTAATTACCGGCAGCGCCCAACTGGCCGACTACCGCCGCAGTGGATATGACAGGGGCCACCTGGCACCGGCTGCCGACATGTCATGGGGCGCAAAAGCCATGGACGAATCCTTCTTTATGAGCAACATGAGCCCTCAATCCCCTTCATTTAACCGGGGTATGTGGAATAAACTGGAAGCACAGGTGCGCAAATGGGCCCACACCGACACCATATTACATATAGTGACCGGGCCGGTGCTGCGCAATGGACTTCCCACCATAGGCGCCAACCAAGTGAGTGTACCCCAGTACTATTACAAGGTGGTAGCCGACCTGGGCTTTCCCCAAATTAAGGCCATAGCCTTTATCATGCCCAATAAGAAACTGGAAGGCAGCATCATGGATTATGCCCTGCCCATAGACAGCGTGGAATTGCGCACGGGAATCGACTTTTTTCACCTATTGCCCGAGGCCCTTGAAAAAAGGCTTGAGGCCCATGCCGAGCCCAGCCTTTGGTCAATACCCTAAAAATACAAGGCGTGCAGGCGCACCCCGTCAAACCGGTTGTATTCCAAGGCCGGAAAAGGAAACTTAATGATATTGAGATAGGGTGCTACCGCCTTGAGCCATCGGCGGCGGGTGGGTATGCGGTCCCAGTCTATGTCCAGGCTTAAGAAATACTGCCGGTATCTGGGTATGTGCTCATAGTTGTGGTAACACCCGTTTTTGTCATACCACACGTTCCAGTTAGCCCCCAGCATGCCTTCGGCCCCATAACCCACAGCCAGGTTTAGCCATTTGGGCAGCCATACAGGTGCGCTCGAGCCCGCCCATGCCGAGATGTTGCTGCTTAACCAATATGTCTGTCCGTTGTAGTCCTTGAGGAATGACTCATAGATATATTGACCATACAGCGCCCTGGCCCTCTGTTCCACCACTTGGTCGTAGCCACCGTAGTCCCCATTTCGAAAAGAAAACTTCCATGCTATGCGCTGCTCGTTCCAGGCCATTTCTTGAGCCACAAAGGTCACCAAACCTAATGTGTTGAACCCCAAGTCGCCCAGGGATGCACCCCAGGCTTCCGAGAATCCATCGAACACCTCCACGGCGGCCTGAAACCCAAAGGATACCGATGCGCCAATAATGAGTGCCTTTTTTTTATCCAGTCCGCTCCAGCGGTTCATGTTATAACAAAAAGTCATAATTTGATAATTGGTAGCGGCATGTCCGTACTTGTCCATTTGCAGCCAGCCGTAGTTGTCGTTGAGCAGGTGAAACCGCGATTGGTCATAGCCATTGTACCACAAAAAGTACAAGCCGGTACTGGCCGTGATGGCAATGCCTGTTTCAAGTGCCACTACAGTGCGGGCCCGGCCCAAGTGCAGGCTATCGACCCTATACGGACTTGTAGCCCAGGGGCCTTTGTCTTGACCAGCCAGGGGCAAGCACAGCACCAAGGCCAGCACCGTGGCTGTCAAGTATTTCAATTTGGTTTCTTTTGTCCAATCCATACGCAGTAAGTAAAAATAGGCCCCTTTTTCATTTCAATCTCCTGTACCTCGACAAACCCTGCCCTTTCCATCATGTCGCGGTATTCGCCTCTCACATATTGGTGTGGGTGCAGGGCATCGGCGGGTATAGCGGCAAACAGGTATTTTAACCACATAAACCTATGTGCATCTATACTTACCACGCAGGTGCCACCGGGAGCCGTTAGGTCAAATAAGGTTTTGAATGCCGCAGCCAAGTCGCTCACATGGTTTATGGCATTTAGGGAGAAAACTGTGTGGAACTGACCCAGGTTGGCGGGGAGCCACTCCAGCCCCATAGGCACAAAGCGCACATGGGGATAACGTGATGGGTTGAGCACTTTAAGCTCCTTTATATAATACGGTATAAGCGGGTCGGCAGCCACCACCTGAAACTGCGGCAAGGCCATGAAAATACCTGCAGGCCCACAGCCCATATCGGCTATCCTTCCTTCTGTTGGCATTTTCATATAAGGGTTCACCCGAGTCAAAAAAAGGTTCCAGTACCCAGTCTTCCATTCCAAATAAGACTCCATGTCTTTATTGTTGAGGTAGGCCTTCCACCATCGCTTTTCAAGGAACTGGGCTAGCCGCCACTGTACGCTTCCTGCCAATCTATGTACCTGTTAGGGAGTGTTTGGATATGCGCCTGCAAGGTAAACCCTCTGGTTTATGCCACCATTACATGCCCCCTGGCCCGGATTTCGCCCCTATGGGCCTTCCATTCACCCCAATCATGGTGCCCGCCGCGCACTTACACAACCGACAAATAACACGAAAACATGAATTATTTAACAGGAAATTGACGGACATACCAAATACAACATCCGACAAATGCGACAAAAAATACTCGTTTTCCAGGGCTATGGGATAGCACATTTGATGTCAACAACCAAAAGCAGAAATACAATGGCGAGGAAAAGTTCTACCGATTTATTTGAGTTGATCAAATCACTCGGCGTATCAGAAAAGCGGTACTTCAAGATATTCACCTCCCTGCACGTGGTAGGCGATGGCAACCGTTATACCCAGTTGTTTGACCTATTAGAATCTAGTGACCACTACGACGATGAAAAAGTATGTGCCGCCATGGGCATGAAGCCTGGGGTCACATTTTCCAAATCAAAGAAATACCTATATGACCTAATACTCAAGGCAATGAGGGTATATCACGCCGAAAACAACGGCACGCAAATGCTTACCTCGGCCATAGACCGGGTGTCGTTTCTTTTCCATAAGGGCCTGTATGACCAAGCCGACAAAGCCCTCCAAAAAGCCGAAAAACTGGTAGGCGAATACGACTTGATTTCCTATAACCTATTGCTAAACAACTGGCGACAACGAATCAACCTGCACCTGGCCCAACCATCGCTCAACTATGATGAACCCATGCTGGCCGAAAAAATGGGTGAGTACCTAGCCCTTAGCAAACAAATTGAGGCACTGGCGGCCATCATGGAGTTTACACGTCGGCGATGCGTGATTGCCCACAAGGGAGAACTACCTGAGATAGTGCAGAATGCACTGGATTTCCTCCCTTCCAAAGACACATCTGCCAAGATTAAATTCTTCAACCTCAGGATACACTCCATTTTTTACAGGCTCAACCGAGAGTATGGCACCTACCTTATCTACGCCAGAGAGGTGTTCAACTTTGCGCAGAAGCACCTGGCTTTTCAGAATGAAGACCCCATAACTTATACCCTGGAGCCCCTGCTGGAATACTGCAACGCCCTGCTCAACAATAGGCAGTACGCCGATTTCAAACATTTCCTGCTCAAAGCCGACCCATTTCTGCGCGATGCCAAAACCTTTGTAAGTACCGAGTGGAAGGCCAATATCCAGGCCTATATCGACTTGATGGAAAGTGAGTTTGACAGGCTAAACGGCAGGCTTGGCAATGCACACCAACACTTGGCCACCATATCCCGAATTCAGGCCAATCCTGATATGCAGCCCTCCCCTGCCATGATCAATTTGTACTACTGGGAGTTAATAAACTGGCAGATCATACTTGGCAATTATGCGGCGGCCATATCGTGCATAGGCTCCATGAAAATAGCCATACCCAGTTTTCAGACCATTCCCTCTGCCATAGCGGTGCAGTGGATATGCCGCTATGAAATGCGGGCATTTGCACAACTTAAAGTAGAATTAACGGACACTTATGCATCCAAGCTGGTTTCCACGCTTCAGGACTCCCTAATTTCGCAACTGGAAAACGAGAGCATAGGCAAATGGATAAACTTAAAGGCCGAACTTCAAAGCCTAAAATCCGACCCCGTGGAAGCCATGCACTTCAAGTTTTTTGACTTTACCAAGTGGGTGAACAACAAAATACTCGGCGACAACACGAGTGCCACCCGCAAGGTACAGATGCACCTATACGGGTAGCCTATTACTAAGACACTTCATGCTTTATTGTTCCTTTTTTGTGAGCGCTCCTGCCATCTCCCGGCAGGAGCGTTCTTTTTTGCGCCATACCTATCATTGCATACCCTAACCCAAAACCGCCATGGCAAGGATCAAGAAAAACGACAGCAAGAAAACCGCATCAGTGCACAAGGAATTACAGGGCCTTGATTTAACCATCAATGAGTTTGGAGAAATCGTGGGCAACAAGAACATTGATGAGATCAACGCGTTTTTGGGCCGCCATGTGACCGACCGCAAACTGGAAGATAGGGCAGGCGATTTTGGCGAAAAACCTGAGGATGGGCAGTAAGGGATAGACATAGCCCCCCTGGGTATTACCCCTTTTGGCCATGCTACTACTTTTGTGGCCTCACAAAACCCGCTGGCATATGCCCCGCTTTGAACCCTTGTCGCTGCATGACTGGGCCCTACTGGCTGAACAACCGCTCAAGGGCAAACCGCTATCAAGCCTTGACTGGCAGAGTTTTGAAGGCATTGCAGTGCCGCCCTACCACACCCGGCAGTTGCAGCACCAGCAGGCCTGGGCCCATGTGCAGCCTGGCATGCCCCCCTACCTGCGCTCACAAAAAACACAGGGCAATGGCTGGATGCTGCGCGAATGCATAAAAGGGCGAAAGAACCTACAGGCAGCCCATGCCCGCGCCCTGGCAGCCATTGAAGGCGGCGTGCAACACCTGGTACTCGAAATCAACCCGCAACGCGATGGTTTTGACGGCCTGCCCATACACAGGCTCGACCAACTGGACTCGGTAATTCAAGGAATTGACCCACAAGCGGTAGGCATAGGATTCAATGCCCAAGTCCAGTCGCCCTTCTATTATAAATTATTGCTAGACTGGGCAATACAACAGGGTGTAGCAAGCCGGCAGCTTTTTGGAAGCCTTGATTTTGATCCTCTATCACACCTGCTGGGCCAGGGTGAAATGGCCCTGGGGATACCTGCCGGCATGGCCCACCTGGCCGATATCCTGCGGTTGGCTGCCGAGCATACCCCCTACTACAAAGTCCTTACACTGCATTCCAGCACTTTTCATACCTGTGGGGCTTCTGCGGTTGACGAATTGGCATTTACCCTCTCCCTGGCGCAAGAGTATCTACACGGCCTACAGCAAGAAGGGATACCGCTCTACAAGGCGGTGGGCCACCTACAGACCGAACTAAGCATAGGAAGCTCCTATTTTATGGAAATCGCCAAGGTCCGCGCTTGGCGCTGGCTCTGGGCCAGTTTGTTGCAAGCCTATGACCTGGCACCCGAACTACAGGGCTGCCATGTGGTGGCGCGCACCTCCACTTGGAACAAAGGGGTGTATGACCCACATGTAAACTTGCTTAGGCTCACTACCGAATCACTGGCTGCCGCCATAGGCACCGCCGATGAAATCCAAATAGACCCTTACGATCAGGCGTTTAGGCCGAGTGCATACCCCTCGCGCCGTTTGTCGAGAAACATACACCACCTGTTGGCGCATGAAGCCAACATAGACAAGACCACCGACCCCGCTGCCGGTAGCTACTATATAGAGTTTCTTACCCACTCACTGGCACAAGAGGCATGGCGTGTGTTTCAAGAAACCGAGCAACGCGGAGGCTTGCTGGCCGTGGCGGGCGCAGGATGGCTACAAAACCGCCTGAAAACCACCCGAAAACAAAGGGAAAACCGCCTGGCCACCCGCAAGGAAAAGTTTATCGGCGTGAATGAGTATCCCAACCCCAAAGACCGCGCACTGGATTTGGTAAAAGAAAGCCCCGGGCCTACCCCATATGAAACCGTGGATATGCCAGCGGTCAAACGGCTGGTTGACATGGTCCACTTATCACAACACTTGGGGTGGAGCCATGGACATACCGCCGCCAACTGTGAGGCGCTGCCACAATATGTGGCCACCGAAGCATTTGAACAACTAAGGGTTGGGGTAGAAATAGCCCAGGAAGAAGGGCAAGCCATTCCTTCATTCTTTGTGCTGGCCCTTGGCGACAAGGCCACGCGGACAGCCCGGGCCAATTATGCGCTCAATTTCTATGCATGCGCGGGATTTAAGGTGGTGCTGGGACAGGGCAACGATTCCGTGGAAGACGGAATTAAGGAGTTTATGGCGCAGCCCTGCAAGGCCGTAGTGATTTGCGCTGCCGACAAGGAATACCCTTCGCTGGTGCCCGCCGTGGCTAAGTCACTCCAAAAAAAGGGGTTATACCCCAAACTAATTTTGGCCGGCAACCCTGGCCAACTTGAAGAAACCTATCGAGATATGGGAATAGAGGAATTTATCTACAATGGCTGCCATGTATATGGCATACTGCAAGCCTATGTTCCCACCACCACCCTCAACAACTAATTGCCATGCGCAAGGACTTTAGCCACATACCATTACTCAAGCCGACCGGAACAGGCCTGCCACCGTCAGCCGGTGTGTGGACCGGCCCAGAGGGCATGGACTTGAAAAGCTTTTACGGGGCTGCCGACGTGGAAAACCTGGACATGATGGACTATGGGGCTGGCGCACCGCCCTATTTGCGAGGGCCTTACCCCACCATGTATGTTACCCAGCCCTGGACCATACGGCAGTATGCGGGCTTTAGCACCGCCGAAGAATCCAATGCCTTTTACCGCCGCAACTTGGCCGCTGGACAAAAAGGGTTGTCGGTGGCTTTTGACCTACCCACCCACCGGGGCTATGACTCCGACCACCCCCGCGTGGTGGGCGATGTGGGCAAGGCCGGTGTAGCCATTGATTCGGTAGAAGACATGAAGGTGTTGTTTGACCAAATACCGCTGGGCGACATGTCGGTATCCATGACCATGAACGGGGCAGTGCTGCCCATCATGGCTTTCTATATAGTAGCTGCCCAGGAGCAGGGCGTACCTGCGGAACAGTTGACGGGCACCATACAGAATGACATACTCAAGGAATTTATGGTGCGCAACACCTACATATACCCGCCGGCTGCCTCCATGCGCATCATAGGCGATATTTTCAAATATGCCGCCGCCCATATGCCCAGGTTCAACCCCATATCTATTTCAGGTTACCACATGCAGGAGGCCGGGGCTACTGCCGACCTGGAATTGGCCTATACCCTGGCCGATGGTTTGGAATACGTGCGCACCGGCCTGGCAGCGGGGCTTCAAATAGACGATTTTGCCCCCAGGCTTTCGTTTTTCTGGGCTGTGGGAATGAACCATTTTATGGAGATAGCCAAACTGCGTGCAGGCAGGCTGCTATGGGCCCAACTGCTGGGCCAGTTCAATCCAAAAAACCCAAAATCACTGGCGCTGCGGACCCATTGCCAAACATCGGGCTGGAGCCTCACGGCACAAGACCCTTTTAACAATGTAGCCAGGACCGCCATAGAGGCCCTGGCCGCCGCACTGGGCGGAACACAATCACTGCATACCAATGCCCTGGATGAAGCCATAGCCCTACCTACCGATTTCTCGGCGAGGATAGCCCGCAACACCCAGATATACCTACAAGAGGAAACGCATATATGCCGGGCGGTAGATCCCTGGGGAGGATCATACTACGTAGAGACCCTAACCAAAGAACTGGCAACCAAGGCCATGAAACTTATAGAAGAGGTAGAAGGGCTGGGCGGCATGGCCAAAGCCGTGGAAACCGGCCTGCCCAAGATGCGCATAGAAGAAGCAGCCGCCAGGCGCCAGGCCCGTATAGATTCGGGCGACGACGTGATAGTGGGGCTCAATAAATACCAAGTGGAGGAAGAGGCCCCACTGGACATACTGCAAGTGGACAACGCCAAGGTGAGGACCCAGCAGGTGGCGCGGCTCCAAACCTTAAGGGCCAATAGAATCCAAGCCCAGGTGGACAAGGCCTTGGAACGACTCAGCCACAGTGCCATGACAGGGGAAGGCAACCTGCTGGAATGTGCCATAGACGCAGCACGTGCACGCGCCAGCCTGGGAGAAATTTCACAGGCCTTGGAACAGGTTTGGGGCAGGCACCAGGCGGTGATAAGGAGTATTAGCGGGGTATATTCGTTGGCGATGCGAGGCAAAAACGCAGATTTTGACGAAGCACTGAGCCTGGCCGATGCCTTTGAAGAAGGATTTGGCAGGCGCCCACGCCTAATGGTAGCCAAGATGGGCCAAGATGGCCATGACCGGGGCGCCAAGGTGATAGCCACCTCATTTGCCGACCTGGGCTGGGACGTGGACATGGGCCCCTTGTTTCAAACACCCCAAGAAGCGGCCATGCAGGCCGTGGAAAACGATGTGCACGTATTGGGGGTATCGTCGCTGGCAGGTGCGCACAAAACCCTTGTTCCACAGGTAATTGAAGAACTCAAGGCACTTGGAAGGCCTGACATACTGGTGGTGGCCGGCGGGGTGATACCCCCACAAGACTACAAGTACCTTTTTTCAGAAGGTGTGGCAGCGGTTTTTGGGCCAGGCACCAAGATAGCCAGGGCAGCCATGGACATACTGGGCGTACTCATGTCAAGGCCCCTGCCCACCTGACAATTTGCCCAAGTACTGACAATGGCCCCATGGGGCACGATACCTGCCAAACGCGGCCAGGACAATGGCCTGCCGGGTATGTTCCTATCTTTGCCCACTGCATGGCAGTAAACACCGCACCCATACCAAATACCCAACAAGATGCTTAACATAATAACCAGGGGAATTAAAAAGCTTTTTGGCGATAAATCGGAGCGCGATATAAAGGACGTAGGGCCTATAGTGCGGAATATCAACGAAATACACAATACACTAGCTGGAATAAGCCATGATGAATTGCGCGGCAGAAGTGCCGCCCTGCGCCAAACCATAGCCCAGTACGTGGCCGAAACCAATGGCGAAATAGCCGGTTTGCGGGCTAGGGCACAGGCCGAGGATGTAGAGGCCGATGAGCAAGAGTCCATATTTAAGGAGGTGGACGAACTGGTGCGCAAGAAAGACGTGCTGTATGAGGAAATACTGGAAAAGGTGCTGCCCGAGGCCTTTGCCATAATGAAAGAAACAGCCCGCAGGTTTAAGGAAAACAGCGAGATGGAAGTAATGGCCAATGACCGTGACCGCGACCTGGCCGCCAGTACCGACTTTGTGAAACTGAAAGGGAACTACGCCGCCTATCTAAACCACTGGAAGGCCGCCGGCAATGAGATAACCTGGGATATGGTACACTACGATGTGCAGCTGATAGGCGGGATAGTGCTGCACCGGGGCAAGATAGCCGAAATGGCCACAGGCGAGGGCAAAACCCTGGTGGCCACCCTGCCGGCCTACCTAAACGCCCTGACCGGCGAAGGGGTACACATAGTAACGGTAAACAACTACCTGGCCCAGCGCGATGCGGAGTGGATGAGGCCCTTGTTTGAGTTTCTGGGGGTGAGCATAGACTGTATAGAGTACCACAAACCGAACACGGCGGGACGTAAGAAGGCCTATGCCGCCGACCTGACCTATGGCACCAACAACGAATTTGGTTTTGACTACCTGAGGGACAACATGGCCCATAGCTCCAGCGAATTGGTGCAGCGTAAATTTCACTACGCCATGATAGACGAGGTGGACTCGGTGCTGATAGACGATGCGCGTACCCCGTTGATCATATCAGGCCCCACGGCCAAATCAGACCAGGACCATGAGAAGTTTTATTTGCTAAAAGGCAGGGTAGAAACCCTAATGAACGCCCAGAAAAAATATGTGCAAGAAGCACTTAGCAAGGCCAAGGGACTCAGGGCAGAAGGAAATGACAAAGAAGCCGGCCTATACCTGCTGCGCGCCTACCGGGGATTGCCCAAACACAATTCGCTGCTGAAATACCTACAGGAAGACGGTATAAAAACCTTTTTGCAAAAGACGGAGAACTACTACCTGCAAGACCAACAGAAGGAAATGCCCACGGTGGACAAGGAACTCTACTTTACCATAGAGGAAAAAAACCGGCAGGTAGAACTCACTGACCGGGGCATAGAGCTGATAACCAAACAAGGGGAAGAGAAAGATTTCTTTATACTGCCTGACCTGGCGGGCCAATTGTCGCAACTGGACAACCTGGGTCTAAACCCAGAAGAAAAGATGGCCAGACAGGACGAATTAACGCGCGACTACGCGATAAAATCGGAGCGCATACACACCATAAACCAGTTGCTCAAGGCATATACCCTGTTTGAGAAAGACGTAGAATACATTATCACAGAGGGCAAGATAAAAATAGTGGATGAGCAGACGGGCAGGATCATGGAGGGGCGGCGCTACAGCGACGGGCTGCACCAGGCCATAGAGGCCAAGGAAAACGTGAAGGTGGAAGGGGCCACCCAAACCTTTGCCACGGTAACCCTGCAGAACTTTTTTAGGATGTACCACAAGCTGGCGGGCATGACCGGTACGGCGGTGACCGAGGCCGGCGAATTTTGGCAGATATACAAACTGGACGTGGTGACCATACCCACCAACCAAAAAGTGGTGCGCGACGACAAGGACGACCTGATCTATAAGACCCGCCGCGAAAAATTTAATGCAGTGATAGACAAGGTACAGGAGTACACGGCACTTGGCAGGCCGGTACTTGTGGGCACCACATCGGTGGAGATATCGGAGTTGCTTTCAAAATCACTGGGTTTTAGAAAGGTAAAGCACAATGTGCTAAACGCCAAGCAACATCAGCGCGAGGCCGAAATAGTGGCGGAGGCCGGTAGGGCAGGAACGGTGACCATAGCCACCAACATGGCCGGACGTGGAACCGACATAAAACTGGGGCCTGGCGTGAAAGAGGCGGGAGGGCTTGCCATTATAGGCACGGAGCGCCACGAGTCGCGGCGGGTGGACAGGCAGCTGCGCGGACGGGCAGGCAGGCAGGGCGACCCAGGCAGTTCGGAATTCTTTGTGTCGCTGGAAGACAACCTGATGCGCCTGTTTGGCTCAGAACGCATAGCCAAGGTGATGGACAGTCGCTTGTTTGGCATGAAAGACGGCGAGGTGATACAGCACCCGCTCATTAGCAAGTCGATAGAAAGGGCGCAGAAAAAGGTGGAAGAGAACCACTTTGGCGTGCGCAAGCGTCTGCTGGAATACGACGACGTGATGAACTCACAGCGCGAGGTAATCTATACGCGGCGGCGCAATGCCCTGTCGGGGGAACGCCTACAGGTGGATTTGAACAATATTCTTTATGACATGTCATCGTCACTGGTGGAAAGCTATAAGGGCAAGCGCGACTATGAAGGCCTGGTGATAGACTTGCTGCGCGTGTTTGCCGCCCAGTGCCCTTTTGACCAAGCGCGGTTTGACCAAGAAAAGGCCGAAGTGCTGGCCAATGAACTATATGGCTATCTGTATGATATATACAAGCGAAAATCTAAGGCCATAGCCGAACAGGCGCTCCCGGTGCTGCAGCGCATACAGGCCGAAAGGGGCAAGCTGGTAGAGGTGGTGGTCATACCTTTTACCGATGGACTAAGGCAAATAGACGTACCGGTGAACCTACAGAAATCACTTGAAACCCATGGGAAACACATAACCGAATCGTTTGACAGGGGCATATCACTGGCCACCATAGACGAGCTGTGGAAGGAGCACCTGAGAGAGATGGACGAGCTGAAACAGAGCGTACAAAACGCGCACCTGGAGCAAAAGGACCCGCTGCTTATATACAAGTTTGAGGCGTATGAACTGTTTCAGCAACTGCTGGATAAGGTGAACCGGCAAACGCTTGACATGATTTTTAAGGCCAAAATACGGACGCAAGACCCCGAACAGGTGCGCCAACAGCGGATACCTACCGCGCCACGGGAGCGGGTGGTAGAAAACAGGGGATTGCCCAACCGGAGGCCCGAACCGGAGGAACCGCCCAAAACGGAACCGGTGCGGGTGGGCGAAAAGATAGGCCGAAACGATGCCTGCCCTTGCGGCAGCGGCAAGAAATACAAACACTGTCACGGAATTAACGCATAAGAAACAGATGAAAGGAAACCTAGCGGCGCACTTGGAACAGACCCTGCTAAAGGTAGAAACCACTATGCCCATGGTAGAGGCACTGTGCCGCCAAAGCGCTGAGGCGGGTATGGCCGGGGTGTGCATACCGCCCTACTATGTAGCTGTGGCACACCGTATATTGGCCGCCACACAAACCAAAACGGTGACCGTGGTGGGTTTTCCCTATGGCTACGACCATACGTCGGCCAAGGCGGAGGCTACCCGAAAGGCGCTGCAAGACGGGGCTGATGAGGTGGACATGGTGATGAACATAGGCGCGTTTATGAACGGCAACTACCTGCTGGTGGGCGAGGAAATTGGCAGTTTGCTGACCCTTTGCCACATGAACGGCAAGGCACTGAAAGTGATCATAGAAACGGGCCTGCTGAGCGATGACCAGATAAAAAAGGCCTGTGAGATTTGCGCGGCGCGTGAGGTGGATTTTGTGAAAACGAGCACGGGGATAAACGGGCCGGGCGCCAGCGTGGAGGCCGTGGCCCTGCTGCGCAGTTGCCTACCGGCCTCGGTGAGGATTAAGGCATCGGGGGGGATAAGGGACCGCCAGTTTGCCCTGGCGCTGATCGGGGCCGGCGCCGACCGCATAGGGACTTCAGCTGGATTCCAAATATCTGAAATACAATGAGATTATTGTTCTTAACCGCTATGTGGTGTTTGGTTGCCATGCCCTCTTTTGGCCAACAAGACTACCTGCTGCAGCCCGCCGACAGCCCGGGCACGGTGCATATAACCGAACCCCCGCTGATGGCGCGGATACGGGACCAAATGGTGAAGGTGAACCGCATAAGCCGGTTTGACGGCTACCGCATAGAGGTATATAACAAGAACAGCCGCACGGAGGCGCGTGACATACTGCTGGCCGTGAACGAGAAATACCCTGGGGTGCCGTCCGAGATAGTGTTTGAGGGGGCTTTTGTGAAGGTGAAGGTGGGCATATTTAGGACCAAGCTGGAGGCCCATGCGCTGTGGGTGGCACTGGAGGAGTCTTACCCTGGGGCCAAGATAGTGTACGGCAAGGGATTGGCATACCCGCCGCTGCCTTTGGCCGCACCTGCCGATAGCCCAGGAGAGGAATAGGCCCAAATACGATGGAAGGTACCCAAGTTACACTGGCACAGGAAATACACAATCTGGCGGCGGCGTATTTTGAGGAGATACGCCAGGTGCGCCGTGAGCTGCATGCACACCCGGAGCCTTCATTTGAGGAGGAATGGACATCGGGCTACCTGGCGGGACTGCTGGAAAAGGAAGGCATACGCTGCGAAAGGGGCTGGGCGAAAACCGGGCTGGTGGCTACCATAGTGGGCAATAAGGAGGGCCATGGACGGGTGGGACTGCGCGCCGACATGGACGCGTTGCCCATACATGAGGGCAATGAGGTGCCCTACCGTTCGGGGCGCGAAGGATGGATGCATGCCTGTGGGCATGACGTACATATGGCCTGCCTGCTTGGGGCTGCCCTGTTGCTGCACGACACACGGGCGCAGTGGGGCGGTGAGGTGAAGCTGGTGTTTCAGCCAGGGGAGGAACTGCTGCCGGGAGGTGCGCAGCAAATGCTGGCCCAGGGGCTGCTGGAAAAGCACCCGGTGGATGCCATGTTTGCCCTGCACGTGATGCCCGAGCTGCCGGTGGGCTCACTGGGTTTTAGGGCGGGCCGCTACATGGCGGCCTGTGACGAGCTGCACCTGGAAGTGGTGGGCCGCGGCGGACACGGAGCCCTGCCCCACTTGGCGGTGGACCCCATACTGATAGGCGCGCACATAGTGGTGGGGCTGCAGCAGGTGGTGTCGAGAAAGGCCTGGCCCCTGCTGCCCACGGTGCTGAGCATAGGGCACTTTGAGGCCCTGGGCGCCACCAATGTGATACCCGGCCGCGCCCTGCTAAAGGGCACGCTGCGCACCTATGACGAAGACTGGCGCAGCCAGGCGCACCGGGAGATAGAAGGCATATGCCGAGGAACGGCGGAAATGATGGGTGGCCACTGCAAAATAGACATAGTGAAGGGGTACCCAAGCCTGTATAACGACCCTGCACTCACTGGCATGGCCCTGGCGCGAGCGCGGGAGCTGGTGGGGCCTGGGCAGGTGGTGGAGCTTGACCTGCGCCCCACGGGCGAGGATTTTGCCTACTACGGGCAGCGGGTGCCTTCGTGTTTTTTTAGGCTGGGCACCGGGGGCGGCGCATCGGTACATCACCCTGAATTTGATATAGACGAAACGGCCCTGGTTACCGGCATGGCCGCCATGGCCTATGAGGCACTGGGTTTTTTGGGGCGGTAGGTGGATGTGGGGGTGATGATTGTCCCTCCGTGTTGTTATCTCATAGACAGGCCATAACCACTGGATTTTAAGGCTGCCACTGCGAAAACCACTTGGGTGTAGCCGCTGTTATCGGTTTGGCCTTCCTTTGTGCAAGTGAGTTTAACAAAGAGGGCTTCCAGTTTTACGTTAAAATTGATCTCTTCTTTTAGCGCCTTAAACACTTTCAAAATAGTGTCAATAGTTGCGCTGTTGGCATTGTTTTCTAATTTAGATATATGGGCTTTTTGCCAAAAAACGTCCATTTCATCCATACCCGGCTGGCCTTTGGCATTGCCAAGAGCTAATGGGTTCCCGCCGTTCGCCCTATATCCCGTTGAGCACCAGTTCAATCAACTCATTCATCCGCTGCTCAGACCCGCGCAGCACCTCACCGGTTATCCTATTGGCCAAACCCAGGCATACGCAGGCACTCTCATGGCCCAGGGCACTTGCCAGGCCAAAGAGGCCCGAGGCTTCCATCTCAAAATTCAAGACCGTGAGGCCCTCCCAGCCAAATCCTGCCAGCTCCTCAATAAACTCCGGAAAACGCACCGGGCAGTTGAGCAGCCTTCCTTGAGGGCCATAAAAACCTGGCAAACTGGCCGTGATGCCCAGGTGGCGCCCGGGCAGCAACGGGTCAAACTCCCCTTGCGGGGCCGACACATAAAATGGCAGGTCTATGGCGCGTGTATCAAAATAATTCTTGAGCTGAAAACGAAGCTGGTACGTTTCATAGGCCTCGCCCACCTTGTAGAAGTGCATTAGCGCATCAAAGCCCAGCGCATAGCGGCTCAGCACAAAGGAACCCACCGGCAGGTAGGGCTGCAGCAGGCCGCAAGTGCCCAGGCGCACCAATTTCAGTTTGCGCACCTCCCCCTGGGGCAGCGGTTGGCGCTTAGCCAAGTCTATAGAGGCCAGCGCGTCCAGTTCATTTACCACTATGTCTATGTTGTCAGTCCCTATGCCGGTTGACAACGCGGTAATTTCCTTTCCTTGATATATACCTGTGGACCAAACAAATTCGCGGTGCTGGTGTGCACATATTACCCGCTGAAAGTGTTTTTCCACTTGACCTACCCTACCGGGGTCGCCCACCAGCACTACCCGTTGTGCCAGCTCGGTGGGCAGCATGTCTATATGGTACATGCCCCCACGAGGGTTTACTATCAGTTCAGATGCCTTGTACGCCATGATTCTGTCAGTTTATGGGTTCAATACTAAAACCCCAAGGGGCATAAACCCTTACATGGCGATGTTTTCCCCTTTTTCACCCTTTGATTGACCTTATTCCCGCAGCCCGCCCCTCTATAACTTACACGGCACTACCGCATTCACGGTGATGGCTTTACCCTATTTTTGGCAATTGGCTTCTGCCTAATTGAAATAGGCGGTGAGCGCCATCACCGATATTTCTTTGTTAACCTTCTCGGTAATCTCCTGGCTACCCTTTAGTTTCTCGTTGAGCACACGGTTTTGTTCCATAAGTGAGAACATCTGTACTGTCATGACCCCGGCTGAAAGTAGGAGCAAGCTTGCCAGGATGAGTAGTATAGGTTGTGACTTCATTTGTGTTGTTTGTTTACCATAAATCTGATACAAATCAAGCAAGAAACTTGCCCTGCCCAACTCATACCATCGGGTGAATTGACCAAACTAAATGGTTAAGCCTAGGATTTACCTGATTTTCCCTTATCTACTTATTGTTCAACCAGATCAATGTCCATTTTTCTTAAATGCTTCCAGTCCGCCCAGCAGAAAGGCTTCATATGCGGCCACATCAGGGGTATAGCCCACTGGTTTGGCCAACAACTCCTCATTGGGGGCCAGCAAAACGTAGTATGGCTGAGAATTGGTTTTGTATTTGGTGGCCTGCATGTAGGTCCATTTATTGCCTACCGTCCTTATATTAAACTCTTTGCCAAACAAATCAACCGTTTTTTGCTCTTCTTTGGGCAGCAAGCGCCGGTCGTCCACATAGAGGGATGCCACCACATAGTCGTTTCTCAATATCTTGTCAATGCGCGGATCAACCCACACGTTGTCCTCCATTTTGCGGCAGTTCACACAGGTATATCCGGTAAAATCAAGAAAAATCGGTTTGTTTAGCCGCTTGGCCAGGGCCAGTGCTTCCTCATAGTCCTTGGTGCAGGGCAGTCCATTGGGGCACTGCCCATCTCCGTGCGCCGCTGCTTCATTTGCATTTGTGGATGTAGGCCCAGATACCGTCCCTGCCGCGTGCATGCCCCGGCGCATCCACTGTAGGTCTTCTACGTAAGAACGGGGCGGTGCCAAACCGCTCATGAGCTTAAGCGGGGCGCCCCAGAGTCCGGGCATTAGGTATATGGCAAAGGAAAAAGCCAAAATAGCGAAAATGGCCCTGGGCACCGATACATATGGCAAATCAGAATCATGACTAAATTTCAGTTTGCCAATAAGATAGAAACCTATTATAGCAAATATCACGATCCATAGCGACACAAAAACTTCTCTGGACAGAATTCCCCAGTGGTAGGCCAGGTCCACATTGCTGAGAAACTTGAGCGCCAAGGCAAATTCTACCAAGCCCAGCACCACCTTTACCGAGTTGAGCCATCCGCCTGATTTGGGCAAATTGGCCAGCCATGAGGGGAAAATGGCAAAAAGGGTAAACGGGAGGGCCAGTGCGGTGGAGAAACCCAACATACCGGCTATGGGGCCCGCATTGTTGCCGCCCTGCGCTGCAAGCACCAGCAAGCTGCCTATGATGGGGCCGGTACACGAGAACGAAACAATGGCCAAGGTAAACGCCATAAAGAATATGCCGATCAGGCCTCCCTTATCCGCTTGCCGGTCACTCCTATTGGCTATCCAGGAGGGCAGGGCAATTTCAAAGGCACCCAAAAAGGAAACACCAAAAATGATAAAGACCAAAAAGAAAATGATGTTCATGGCAATGTTGCTCGCCATTTGGTTCATCACATCGGCCCCCAGCACCTTGGTAAGCCCAAAGCCAATGGTGGTGTATATAAATATGATGGAGGCACCGTATAAAAAGGCATTGCGTATGCCCTTGGCCTTGCTGCCCGACTGCTTCATGAAAAAATTGACTGTCATGGGTATAAGGGGGAACACGCAGGGAGTGAGCAACGCAAGGAAACCGCCACCCAACCCTTTGATAAAGATAGACCACCATCCTTCGCTGGCCAAATCATCATTGTCACTAGTTAGGGTAGTCGCCGAGGGATCATACCAATCCGGCGAGATTTCAACAGAAAATTCCACTTCTTGCGGGGGCAGGCAGCGTGCATCGTCACAGGCCTGAAAAACCACGGTACCCCGCACACGGTCGGTGGTTCCCGTAAGCGTTACCAGTTGGCCAATGGTGTGGTCACCCGACAGATAGGCTACCTCCACCCCAAAAATCTCATCCATAAACCGTGCTTCCCGGCCCAATTCAGGGCGTATGGTATTGGCACCTGTGGCGGCGTAGGCACCCTGGGCCAGTGAGTCGTTTATCTCCAGCACGGTGGGTATGGGCACCTCCTGTCCCAGGTTGGCGTATAGGTGCCAACCGCTTTCCATTACCGGCTTTGCCCATACTTCTACTTGATTGTTTTCTAAATAGTTCACACCAAAAGTCCATGAAATGGGGTCTAGCATCTCTCCTTCCAGTGCGCCACCCTCTGCTTCCTGAAACATGGCAGCATCACTAAGCCCCCCAAAGGCTACCGCCTCCGCTTTGTCCTGATAGTATCCTTTTTTAACCTCAATCTCAAATTCATTGTAACTTGGTGGCAAGCAGCGCTCTTGGTTGCACACCTGATACTCAAAAACCCCTTTGATATGGGTAGCTTCCCCTAGTAGCTGCACCTTTTGCCTAAATACCGCCTCGGTTTCATAGTACTCCACCTCCATGTCAAACGCGGGCTCATACTCCTTGTGCATGTGCGATTTAGAGTATGGCTTCCCTATCTTCTTGTATATGGTAGTATCCCTTACCGTAAGTACAGAAGCCAGTGGCCCCATGGGATTGTCTTGGGTAAGGCTGTAGGTATGCCAACCCGATTCAAGTCCCAGGCCTACCACAACTTCTACTTGGTTATTGCCCAAATAATCAATGGAATACCGCAAGGTTGCCGGATCAAACATTTCTTGGGCCTTGGCAGCCAGGCTAGCTACCACCAACAAACCGATAAGGAACTTTTTGTTAAATATAGACATGCTATGCATTGATTTTATCGATGTTACGCACTATTACCCCTCCATGTCCCAGCTTTTCAAGGCCTGGCACTATTGCCTGGGCATCGCCGGCCACCACCACTACCATGTCGTGTATGGGAAAAAACTTATGGGCCTGAGTGTTGATTTCATCAAGCCCCATACCGTGCAACATTTTGTGCTGCACCCCTACATAATCAAGGGGAAGGTCAAACTCCATCATTCTCAGCAAGAATCCGTTTACCTGGCCATTGGTTTCATACCGCAGGGCTTCCTTGTTGAGGTAGCTTTGTTTGGTAAATTCAAGCTCTTCATGGGTCATGCCACCCTGGGCAAACTGGCTTATCTCTTTGATACACTCCCGTACCGCCTGTGCCGTTACCGCAGTGGCCACGGCTGCCGATACCACAAAAGGTCCTTGGAAAGGCCCACCGTGAAAATATGACCGTGCCCCATAGGTGTATCCTTTGTCCTCCCTCAGGTTGAGGTTTATCCGGCTATTGAAAGCGGCTCCCAGGGGAAAATTGAGTATAGTGGCGTGGAAGTAATCGCCGGTGGCCGAATAGGGCATGGCAGGATACCCCAACCTGATTTCCGACTGCGGGGCCCCTTCCTTGTGTACCACGTATATACCTTTTGTGGGCTTGGGCGGATCCGGTAGGTCTTTGCCCTGCTTGTCATCTGGCGTCCACTGCTCAAGCAATACCTTTCCTATGGACTCAAACTGGGGGGCGCTTATATCGCCGCTCACGGCCAGATAGGCCCCGGTTGGGTGCAGGTATTGCTTGCGGTAGGCTAACAGAGAGTCTATGGTAAAATTCTTTGCGTCTGGTATATACCCGCTGTGTGAGCGGCCCAGTGGGTGTTGGGGGCCGTAGAGAGTTTCATAGAAGGCCCTGTTGGCCAACACATCTACCTCATCCATTTGGTACTGCAGCAACTCCATGTGTTCGCGGCGGTTACGTTCCAGTTCTTCTGGGTCAAACCAATCGCGGTTGAGCAGTTCAAAGAGCAATGAAACAGTTTCTGGCACATGCTTGGCCAGGGCGTTCATTGAAATCCTGAAATGCTCTTTGGTGCTGCTGGCCTGAATGGAAGAACCCAGCCTTTCCAAGAGTCCCACAATCTCTTCTGCGCGGCGGTGGCGGGTTGATTCCTTAAACATGCGGGCATAGAACCCTGACAAACCGGCCTGGCCCATGGGGTCGGCATGGCTGCCTGCCAGAAAGCTGAGTACCAAACTTACCGTGGGGCTTTTCTTGTTGTGGCTTAGCATCCAGGTAAGTCCATTGGCTGCCTGTTTGTGTACCGGATTGGGTATGGCTATGGTGGGTGCCGGCCCCGGCAGCGGTTTAAGGCTACGGTCAATTGAACTGGGGTTTTCCCGCCCTTCCACTTGCACTGGCAACCCTACCTCAATCTTGCCGATCTCTCTTTCAAACACGCTATTGTCCGTTCTTGGCAGCAATTTCTCTTGGCCCTGGCCCACAAAACTCACGGCCAAGTAGGGCAACTCTTTCACATAGGCCTGAACCGCTTCCATTACATGGGCGGCATCTACCTGGCCATAGCGGGCTATGTCTTTTTCTAGGTAGTCGGTATAAGGGGCAAAGGTGTGGTAGGCTGCCAACCTAGACACCCTATTGCTCACGCTCTCTAGCGAATACAGCATTTGGGCATAGTACTTCATGGTAGCTCGCGCTACCTCCTCACGGCCCACGCCGTGTTTGGCCAATTTGGCTATCTCATCAATTAGCACCTCTTCTACCCATCCCAAGTGCACCTCAGGGTAAGCAAACACCCCAAGCGTGAGCTCACCAGAGCCCTCGTAGCAAGTGTTGTGTGCATATACCTGTACGGCCTTTCCTTCTTTCACCAACCGTTGGTAAAGCCTGGAGTTCTTGCCATGGCCCAGTATATCGGTTAGCACATCCAGGGCGGGTTCATGTGTGTGAAATACGGGTACGGTTGGCCAGGCCAATTGAATCATGGGAAACCTTACGGTATCCTGGAAACTTACATATTTATGGGCATCAATAACCACCGGTTGAAATACAGGTTTGGGTACCGCCGGCCCGGCAGGTATATCAGAAAAATACTTGATTACCAAATCAATGGCTGCAATTTCATCAAAGCCGCCCCCTATGGTGAGCACCGCGTTGTTAGGGCCGTACCAGGTCTTGAAAAACGCCTTCAAGTCATCTAGTCCCACCCGGTCCAGGTCTTCGGTGTATCCTATGGTAGTCCAGGAGTAGGGGTGCCCTTTGGGGTAGAAGTGTTCTTGAAACACCTGGCCCAGCATACCATAGGGCTGGTTTTCATACCGCTGTGCCTTTTCGTTCTTTATTACCGACCGCTGGTTTTCAAAACCTTCCACGGTAACCGCCTCCAGGAGGTATCCCATTCGGTCAGATTCTAGCCACAATGCCAACTCCAGTTGATTGCTGGGTAGGGTTTGGTAGTAATTGGTCCTATCGCGGTTGGTGCTGCCGTTCAAATCGCCTCCTGCCTCTGATATATATTTGAAATGCAAGTTGTTGGCCACATGTTTTGACCCCTCAAACATCATGTGTTCAAAAAAGTGAGCAAACCCGGATTTGCCTACCGTTTCGCGGGCTGAGCCCACATGGTAGGTCAAGTCCACATGGACCAAGCTGCTGCCGGGCACAGGGTGGAGTATGAGGGTGAGCCCATTAGACAACCGGTATTTTGAATACGGCAGCGAAGGGCCTCCCTGTGGCTTCAGGGGCATTTGTTCCAGGACGGTATAGGGATTCAATGGATATTAATTTCAAACATTTTGGCTAGGCAAACCGATAAATGGCCCCAAAGGTGCGCACGGAGTACCTTAATTTTTTAGAATGAATTGCTACAAATCCATAACCCCGGACTTGGGTAGATTCCTGGTATAAGGCTCTATGGTGAGTGGGGCAAACTGGGCCTGCCCATACTTATACCCGGCTACCTGGGCTATCATAGCGGCATTGTCCACGCAGTATTCCATGGCAGGCACATAGGTTTCAATGCCTTGCTGCCTTCCAAGTTCTACTACCTTTTGGCGCAGGTAGCTATTGGCCGCTACCCCGCCTGCTATGCCCAAGTGTTGAATGCCATGGTCGCGCACGGCCATTTCAAGTTTGGTCATGAGGTAGTCCCCAATGGTTTTTTGCCAAGATGCACATAAATCATTCAAGTTATTCTTTATGAAATCTTTATCTTCCCTTTGTTGTGCCTGCAAGAAATAGAGCAAGGCGGTTTTTAGGCCGCTAAAACTGTAGTGATAGCCCTGTACCTTGGGGAATTTGAAAGAAAACGCAAGGGGATTGCCCTGCTTGGCCAGTCTATCTATCTCTGGGCCACCCGGATAGGGCAAGCCCATACACTTTGCCCCTTTATCAAATGCTTCACCGGCTGCGTCGTCTATGGTAGCCCCCAACACCTCATGGCAGAGTGGCTTGCGCACCAGCACCAGCTGGGTATGCCCACCCGACACCAAAAGGCATAAAAAAGGGAATTGCGGAGATCTTGGGCCTATAAAATGGGCCAGGACATGTGCATCCAAATGGTCCACTGCTATGAGTGGTTTATCAAGCGCCAGGGCCAGACCTTTGGCAAAAGCCAAGCCTACCAAGAGCGAGCCCAATAGGCCAGGCCCATTGGTAACGGCTATGGCATCTAGCTGACCCATATGTATTTTCGCCCTTATTAGTGCCTCTTCCACCGCCAGTGTCACCTTGCGTTGGTGGTCACGCGAAGCCAATTCGGGCACTACGCCACCGAGCAGCCGGTGCGCCTGCTGGCCCATGACCACATTGGATAGGATATTGCCTTGTGATAAAATGGCCGCTCCCGTGTCGTCACAAGAACTCTCTATGGCCAAAATGGTGGGCGAATTCAACGCTGTGAGCAAATTAATTTCGGATTTTTGAACCCATTGAACAGCAACGACAATAGCACAAATAGCGGTGCAAAGAAACAAAGGCGGTGGTGGGTATGGCCACTTAGCCTGCCCCTGGGCTTGTTGTTTTGCGCCTTTGGTTTTTGGTTTTACATAAGCGTTACCCCTTCTGGTCAAGGCTTTATCACAAGAATTACCTCAGGCCTGGCCAATAAATACCTGTTTCACCACGCCACCATAGGGGCCGTACAAATAAGCCTTCCCCCGCGCCTTACCCTACACCAACTGGTGGTGTATGACCACAGGGATTCTATCCTGTTTTCGGCTGAAGCCCTACGCCTGGGGCTCAAATGGCCGGTGATAACCCAAGATGCCATATATATTGATCAATTGGTGCTGAGCGAGTTTACCGGCAACCTAAGATGGTACCGGGGCGATGCCAAGTACAACTATGAAATGGCCCTAAAACTCCCTGAGAAAACCCAACAAACGCCCAGCGGCAGGGTTGTGCTGGTAAGAAAACTCATACTGGAAGCGGGAAATTTCAGTTTTGCCGATTACAACCAAGCCCCATTTAGGAAACCGGGAGAACAAGGCATGGACTTTTACAGGCTAGGCACCAACCAAATAGATGGGGTTTTTGATTCCCTCCGCTTTGATAAGGGATTTTCTGCCCACATAGCCCACCTCAGCCTAAAAGAGCGGAGCGGTTTCACCATAAGGAGGTTGTCAGCCCATATGGGATTGGACAGTGGGCGGTTTCACTGGGACAAGCTACACGTTTTGACCAACCGATCCAACATACATGGCCAAGTCAGGTTTGATTTCAAATCTTGGCGCTATTGGAAATACTTCAATGACTCCATTGACATACTGGCACATATAGATTCCAGTACTGTGTTTGCCGACGATATAGGTTTTTTTGCCCCTGAGGTAAACAAGGTGTTTGCCCAGGTCCAGTTGGCCGGCAAGGCCCATGGCCGCCTCCGTGCTTTTAGGGTGGAAGATCTCTCAGTCCAGGCTGGTACGGGCACTTTTATTAGGGGAACCATAGATTTTAAGGGCCTTCCCCAAATTGATGAAACATTCATAAAGGCCCAAATCCATGAATCCCAACTTACGCTGAGCGATTTAACCAACCAATTGCCGGGCAACCCACTGCCAGCCGTGGTACATAAACTGGGCAATATGTCATTTAATGGAAACTTTACCGGTTTTGTTAAAAGTTTCGTGGCCCAGGGCCAATTTGTTTCAAACCTGGGCAGTGCAAAAACAGACCTGAGCGTTAAACTCCATGGTGACCCCGCCGAGAACCAATATTCAGGGCATTTGTCGTTGTTTCATTTTGACTTGGGCGCCTTACTTGACCGCCCACAACTGGGCCATGTAAGCCTAAACGCCAGCTTGAATGGCTGGGGCAGCAACTTAGACAACATGAGGGGCAATCTGGACGGCACTGTTACCGAACTGGGCTACATGGGCTATAATTACCAAAACATGAGCGTGAGTGCTGACCTGGCCAGCCGCTACTTTGATGGCAAGCTCCTATCGACCGACCCAAACGCTGACCTGAGCGTGGACGGAAAAATAGATTTTTCCGCATCGCTGCCGGCCATAAAAGTCATAACCGAAATAAAAAACCTGGACCTACACGCCCTGGGGCTGAGCAAAGACAGCATACGCCTACGAACGGAGGCCCGCATGGATTTTACCGGCAACCAAATGGAAAATTTTGTGGGCAACATAAGTACGCGCAACATGTGGGTCTATGTGAACGGCACCTCCTACCAAACGGGCAAGGCATTGGTAAAAAGCGCGCTCACCCCAAAAGGAAAGCGGTGGGAGCTGGAATCGGATTTTGCACAGGCCAGCCTAGAAACTTCCCTGCTTCTCATGGACTTATGGCCTTCATTGAGGCAGCACGGCATCAATTGGTTGCCAAAAGATTTTGGTTTGGAAAAAAAAGAAACCACCGACTACATAGACCTGAACCTGACACTAAGCCAGCCCGATATACTTAACTCACTGCTCCCCAAAGGGTATGAAACAAGGGCCAATACCCACCTGCGGCTATATATACATGACAGCGCCCAAATAGCCAAAGTAGCTTTTAATGCCCCAGGCATAACGGCTGCCCACATAGCCATGGAGTCACCTTCGGTAAGGCTCATGGTTGACAATGGGGGCTATGAATCTTCCATACAGTTTGCAAAAGTGGAATTTGGCGAGTTTTCCTTGCACCCGTACTCCTTGGAGCTCCACAGCGACAGCAGCGGTTTGCACCTAAGCCATAGCGGTATGGTGAACGACACATCCATACAATTTCTACTTGGGCATCATATAGCTTATTCTACTACACCTACTAGCTTGATAACCAGCAACAAAAGCTACATATACGCCTATGGCGACACGCTTTCACTGGGTTTTGACTCCATAGCCTGGGTAGGCTTGGATGCCTTTCATTTTCACAATCTTAGCTTGGGACTTGGCCAAGAACTGTTCACTACTACCGGCAACTGGGCCGCATCCCAAGATTACGCGGCCAGTTTTAACCTACAGGGCCTACAATTAGGTAGATTAAGTGCCATACTGCCCGATTACTTTCATGACATGGAAGGCTTGGTGAACGGCAACGGCTTGGTGCACACAGAAAACAAGCTACCGGTCATTGAAGCGGGCCTTACCATAGATCCACTAGATTTTAAGGGAATAGAAATAGAACGCCTAACCCTGGAAAGCCACTATGAACAAGAATCGAAAAAACTTGAGATACAGGGCTTGCTCACTGGGTTAAACGGTGATTCGCTCATAGGCATAGATGGCTGGCTTGAATATGGTGACCAGGTGCAGCTCGATTTCTATTTTGATATGGACGACGTTGCCATTGACCTCTTTAGCCCCTTAGCGCAGGGGGTGGTGTCAGAAATGGAAGGCAACACCTCCATGCAGGTCCGCCTATATGGCCTTGCGGCACAGCCAAATCTAAGCGGCTGGCTAGCCTTGAAGCAGGCCAAAGTGCATGTGGACTACATGGGCACCGACTATGCATTTACCGATACTATAGCGATAGGTACAGAACAACTTAGCATAGAACACTTGGTGCTGCATGACGGAAAGGGAGGCCGGGCCGTAGTAAATGGCACGGTGACCCATGACAGGCTATCGAGGTTTGACCTAGACCTGGGGCTTCGCTGCACAAATTTTGAAAGCTTGCGCACATTGGAGTCCGACAACGACCTGTATTATGGTAACATACTGGGCACAGGGACCGCATCCTTTACTGGCCCGCTGCTTAGGTCGCGGATAGCCTGCCAAATCACCACACAAAAAGGATCCAAGTTTGTGCTGCCCATAGAAGACGAGCAGGGGTTCTCTATGGAATCATATATCAGGTTTGTGGACCCCAACCGCCAGAACGAAGAGTATAAAGTAAACGACAACGATTTCTCCCTGGACCTCAACCTGGTGGTAACCCCGGAGACCGAAATGCAATTGATTTTTGACAAACAACTGGGCGACATAATTAAAGCCTGGGGCAGCGGCAGTATAACAATTGGCCTGAGCCCCGCCGGCGAACTGGAGATTTTTGGTGACTACATCATAGACAATGGCAATTACCTGTTCACCGCCTTTGACCTGATAAACAAAAGGTTTGAGATAGAAAAAGGCAGCAAAATCTCTTGGGTGGGCGATCCCTACGATGCCCTGATTGATATAAGGGCAAACTATTTTCTCAAAGCCAATGCCTATGCACTGGCCAGTGGGCTGCCCCAATTAGACGTAACAACCCTTGAAAGCTATAAAACCCCAATGCCCGTGGTGGCCTATGCCAACCTAAAAGGCTCCTTGCTCAAACCAGAAATAGACCTGAATTTTAAGTTTTTGGATGAAGGAGGGCCAGACGCAGCCCCCCTGATGCGTGCGCTTGACAACCTACAACTGGGTGAGGATGAACTCACCAAACAGGTAGTTAGCCTGCTGGTCCTCAATCGGTTTATGCCCCTTTATTCGGCACCTACCGACAATTCTGAACTCTTTGGCTCCAGCGTGGGCACCAGCCTGGGCGATTTGATTTCAAATCAGTTAACCTATTGGTTGTCCAGTATAAGTGATGACATACAGGTAAACCTGAACTACCGCAATGGTTTTAAGAGTGACGGCATCACTTTATCCGAAAAAGAATTGGAACTGGCGCTTGCCACCACGCTTTTCAATGATAGGGTAAGTGTAAATTTTGCCTATGAACTGCAAAACGAGTATAGCCCCCTAAAAGAAATAGCGTATAAGGTAAATCCCGATGGAAGCCTGAAAGTCCTTGTGTTTCAGAGGAAGACACAAAACCCTGTGATAAGTTTTTCCAGCAATACCTATGGCATTGGCGTATTTTTGAAACGGGAATTTGAGTCTGTATCGGACTTATTTAAAAAAGATGACCCAAAGAAATAAGCCAGGCATACGTGGATACACCCACTTTCATCCTTCAGACAAACCACCACATTGAACAAAAAAAGAAGCAAAGGCCCAAAAAAGGCGAAGAATAGGATTCGAAAGGAACTGCTCAAGTACCTAAGCCAGCACCCAAACAAACCCTTTAACCTCAAGCAACTGCGCACTGAGTTGGACATTACCTCCTCCAACGACTCCCTGCACTTGGAAAACACCTTAGGCCAGTTGGCAGCCAGTCAATTAGTTGAAATAGAAGGCGCCGGCAAGGTGCGCTACATAGGCCCCCCAGCCGAAACCAAACCGGTAGAGGCTAAAAAACCTGTAGGCATAACCGGTGTGCTCGATTTGGCGCGTACCGGTGTGGGGTTTGTCAAGAGCCCCGATTTTGACAAAGACATTTTCATACCCGCCAAAGACGTGAACAACGCCCTGCCAGGTGATACGGTAGTAGTGAAACTGACCAGCAAAGGCGGCGACCGGCGACCTGAGGGAAAGGTACTGGAAGTGGTAAAGCGGGGCCGCGACATGTGGGTATGTGTGTTGCAGATACATGATAAGTTTGCTTTTGCCCTGCCGGTAAATAAAAAAATGGTGGTTGACTTCTTTGTGCCCCTGGGCAAACTGGGCGGGGCCAAGGACGGCGACCTGGTGGCCGTACGCCTGATGGGGTATGATGCCGGCCGCACCAACCCCGTGGGTGAGGTACGGGCCGTGCTGGGCAGGCCTGGCGACCACCAGAGTGAAATGAACGCCATCATGCTGGAGCACAACCTGCCACCTCGGTTTGATGCAGAGGTAGAAGCCGAGGCTGCCAAAATACCCGATACCATAGATGAGGGCGAGATAGCCCGTCGCCGCGATTTTAGGCAGGTACTTACCATAACCATTGACCCATGGGATGCCAAGGATTTTGACGACGCCCTGTCATATAATGAATTGGGCGATGGCCGATATGAAATAGGCGTGCATATAGCCGATGTGGGCCACTATGTAAAACCCAATAGCACCATAGACAAGGAAGCCCAGAAAAGGGCTACTTCGGTCTATTTGGTAGATAGGGTTATACCCATGCTTCCGGAGCGGCTGTCAAATGAACTGTGCTCCCTTAGGCCCAACGAGGACAAATGTTGCTTCTCTGCGGTATTTGTGATGGATGCAGAGGCCACAGTGCTGGAACGATGGTTTGGCCGCACCCTTATTCACTCACAGCGCCGGTTTACCTATGAGGAAGCGCAGGAGCGCATAGTAAGCGGCCAGGGAGACCTATCTACAGAAATACGGTCGCTTGACACCCTGGCCAAAAAACTGCGGGCGGCCCGGTTTAGGGAGGGGGCCATAGCTTTTGATCGGGAGGAAATGCGGTTTAAGCTTGATGAAAATGGGCACCCCGTAGAAATAGTGATCAAGGAAAGCCTAGATGCCCATAAACTTATAGAAGAGTTTATGCTGCTGGCCAACCGCGAGGTAGCTACGCAACACGTGCGGATGGTAAAAGCCGACTGGCCTTTTGTATATAGGGTGCACGATGAGCCCGACGAGAAAAAACTGGATGGGCTTGAAAAAATGGCCAAGCGGTTTGGCTATGACCTGCGGTTGGTAAAAAACAAACAAGCGTCAAAAGAAGTGAACCGTATGCTGCGGGAGAGCAAGGACAAGCCCGAACACCACATGCTCTCAACCCTGGCCATAAGGAGCATGGCCAAGGCCAAGTACACCACCAAAAACAAGGGGCACTACGGATTGGCGTTTGAATACTACACCCATTTCACCTCTCCCATACGCCGATACCCCGATGTGATGGTACACCGCTTACTGGCTGACTACCTGGCAGGAAAGCCAGGCGACAGTGCCCAATGGCTGGAGGAACAATGCGCCCACTCTAGCGCCATGGAAGTGGAGGCCGAGGAGGCCGAGCGCGACTCTACCCGCTACAAAATGGTGGAATACATGCAACAGTTTGTAGGCGATGAATTTGAAGGAATAGTGAGTGGGGTGACCGACCACACGCTGTTTGTAGAGTTAAGCAACAAATGCGAGGGCGGGGTGCGCCTGGGCAGCTTGCTGGATGACCACTACCAGTTTGATGAAGAAAACTACCGAATAATAGGGCGCGGCACCCAAAAGTCATACAGCCTGGGGCAGCCGGTGATGGTGAGGGTTTTGCGCTGCGACATGGATCGCCGGGTGATAGAGCTTGATTTGCTGAACGCGAAGGGTGAGGCCCCGGCCAAGGCCGCTAAGAAGGCGGCGCCAAAGAAATTTGGCAAGAGACGCTAAGCCTATTGTGGAGCGTGCCCTCCATTTCTTTTTTACAAAAAAAACTCCCTTAGCAGGGTGGCGCATTCCGTTTCCATAATCCCTGGCACTATTTCTACCTTGCTGAGCAACACGGGGGGTTGGTAGCGCAAAAATCCTTTTTTGGGGTCGCGTGCACCAAATACCACCCTGCCCAACTGCGCCCAATGCAGGGCTCCCGCACACATGGCGCAGGGTTCGAGCGTGACGTACAGGGTACAGTCCACCAAATACTTGGCACCCAGGAATTGGGTGGCAGCGGTTATGGCCATGATTTCGGCATGGGCGGTTATGTCGGCCAGGCGCTCCACCTGGTTGTAGCCTGACCCTATGATGCGGTTGTGGCCCACCACTACGGCGCCCACCGGCACTTCTCCTTCATGGTATGCCTGTAAGGCCAGGCTGTACGCCTTGCGCATAAAATGGGCATCGCTATATATATCGAATTCCACTATCCCAACGGTGTTTTGGCTGATGGCCCCACTCCTACCTCGTGCTATAGTTGGGGGCTTCTTTGGTAATAATGATGTCATGTGGGTGGCTCTCCCTTGCGCCGGCAGACGTAATTTTCACAAACCTGCCCTTGGCTTGCAATTCTGGCACGGTGGCAGCGCCGCAATAGCCCATGCCCGCCTTGAGTCCGCCCACGTACTGGTACATTACCTCGGCCAGGGTACCCTTGTATGGCACCCGGCCCACGATACCTTCGGGGACCAGTTTTTTGATTTCCTCTTCAGGGTCTTGGAAATACCTATCCGTGGAGCCCATCTGCATGGCCTCAATAGAACCCATACCCCTGTAAGTCTTGAATTTACGACCCTCGTATATTACCGTTTCGCCCGGTGCTTCGTCCACCCCGGCAAATAGGGAGCCCGCCATAATGGTGTCGGCGCCCGCCACCAGTGCCTTTACTATATCCCCGGTGTAGCGGATACCGCCGTCGGCAATTACGGGAATGCCAAGCTCATGGAGGGCCGATACCGCGTCCATGATGGCGCTGAGCTGGGGCACGCCAATACCGGCTATGATGCGGGTGGTGCATATGGACCCGGGCCCTACGCCCACCTTCACGGCGTCGGCACCTGCCTGGGCCAGCGCCAAGGCACCTTGTGCGGTTGCCACATTGCCCCCTATGACTTGTAGCTCAGGATAGTGTTTTTTAATGAGTGCCAAGGTTTGGATAACCCCTTTGGAATGTCCGTGGGCCGAGTCCAGGCTTACCACGTCCACCCCCGCCTTTACCAGGGCTTCCACCCGGTCAAGCACGTCGGCGGTGATTCCCAGTGCGGCCCCTACCCGCAGCCTGCCGTAGCTGTCCTTGCAAGCATTGGGGTGTTCCGACACTTTTTTAATGTCCCTAAAGGTAATCAAGCCTACCAGTTTGCCCCCATCAACCACGGGGAGCTTCTCTATCTTATTGGCTTGCAGTATATCTTGTGCATCATGAAGGCTTATGCCCTTAGTGGCGGTTACCAAGCCATCAGAGGTCATCACCTCTTGGACCTTTTTATTGACGTCGCGCTCAAACCTTAGGTCGCGGTTGGTAAGAATGCCCACCAATATCCCTATTTCATCCACTATGGGAATTCCCCCTATGTGGTGTTCCTTCATGATTTCAAGGGCTTCTTTGATGGTGGCACCAGCCCGTAGGGTTATGGGGTCTTGTATCATGCCGCTCTCGGAGCGTTTCACCTTTCGTATCATATCGGCCTGGCGCTCTATGCTCATGTTCTTGTGTATGATGCCCAGTCCTCCTTCCCTGGCCATGGCTATTGCCAATTCGCTTTCGGTAACCGTATCCATGGCGGCAGATACGATAGGCACATTGATTTGCAGGTTTTTGGTCAGCCTAGTTTTAAGGCTGGCTTCGCGGGGGAGCACCTCTGAGTAGTCGGGAAGCACCAGTACGTCGTCGTAGGTAAGGCTTTCGGCTACTACTTTGGAATGGGAATGGTTCATGGCAAATAGGGGGGCTATTTGCGGTGCGAAATTAGGTACAGGGCAATGGGATTGGGCAGAAAGTCTAGTAGTAGTGGGAACCATATGGATAGCCTGCTTACCCCTAGGCCCGCGTTGGTGGCTATGCGGCTGTTACGGCACCATTCTTGGGTTCACTGCGCCTGGACTGTACCCACCTCGCGGCAACCAAAGCAATGGCCACGACCAATTGGGCCATCATGGATTCTACGGTAGGATACACTCCCAGCCACTCCGAACGCCAGCTGATGGGCCAAGCTGAAATACCCACATATCCCGCTTCTTGCAGGGCGTGGATTCCTTTGCCCGCCAAAATGACGGCCAGTACGGCCAAAACATAAGAAGAATATCTGAACAACTGATTAACAGGAAGTTTGGCACTATAGCGCATGACCACTAAGGCTAGCCCGCCTACGAGTGCAAATGCCACCATTACCCCCAGCCCCAAGGCATGGTTGTCATATTCTTGGGCATCAAGCCCTATGGCCGACAGGAACAACACGGACTCAAATGCCTCCCTGAACACCACCATGAAACTAAAGGCTGCCATGCCCAGTGCATTCTTGGCATCCAGCAGCTTGTGTATGCGCTCTTTCACAAACTGGTTCCACCGTTTGGCTTCAGAAAGGCCATGCATCCAAATGCCCAGGTAAAACAATACAACCACGGCCACCAGCGCGGCGGCGCCTTCCATTACTTCCCTGCCCATACTGCTCATTTTCATAAGTTTATCGGCAGAATACCAGCCCACAAATCCCAGGGCCAGGGCCAGTATCCAGCCCGCGTGGACATATTTGGCTACTTGGAGGGCATTGGCTTTTTTTAGGACAGACAACATGATGATAATGATAAGGAAAGCCTCTATCCCTTCGCGAAGGATAATGGAGCCCGCCATAAGGAAAGTGAGCCAAAAGGAGGACGTTTTATTGTCCATAAGCTCCTGCGCCTGTTGAATAAGGTGGTATATGTTTTCCGCTTGTCCTTCCAATTCCAATGCACTTTTTTTCTGGTCCACCATTTTGCGGTAAGCCCCCATGGCAAGTTCCAAATCTTGTACGGCATTGGGATCTTGCGCTTTAAGGATCACTTCTATTGGCTCAATTCCATCTAGGTAGGCCAACAGTGCCTTATTTTTTGCCAATTCATATTCGCCAGACCGGGCATGTGTCAGGGATTCTTTCATGAGCCGTAGCGCCACTTCAAGCGGGCCTGGGCCTTGACCCGCCACACTGTGGCCAACCCTCCAGTAGGCCAAGCTTTTTTGGTCAAGGCCTGGATCGGTGTTGAGCAATTCCTTATCACTCTTGGAAGCAAGATCGGACAGGGCAATTTCCGGATATTTGGCAGGGTCGTAAGTATCGAGCATTGGGCTGGAAAACCGGAGGCTGTGCAGGAAAAAAGCCAAGTCCCACAATTGGTCTTCAGAGAGGTGGGCATACCCCGACATGGATGTTCCGTCAATTCCGTATTTGACGGTGTGGTAGGATTGCAGGGGCGATTTATCGGCCATCACCAATTGGTTGGCAAAGGCAGTGGGTTTGGGGTCTAAACCCTGGGCGGCCGCACCATCGGCATGGCCGTTGGCCCCATGGCATGATTGACAATGGGCTGCGTACAGGGCTTTTCCGTTTTCAGGGCTTGGCCACCTGGCAGGCCCGGTGGGGATTTTTCCCAGCTCTATCACCATGTTTTTCATGCCAATGGCCCTGTCCCGTATTTTATCGACGCTTTCCAGCGCTTCTATGCCCTGTATGAGTAGCCCAGCCTGGACCAGGAGGGAGTCAAATTTTGTTGAAGGCCTTTCATGGGCCATCTCATGCAAAATACCTTCAACAGTAGCGGCAAACTCCTGCATTTCATCATACTCATATTGGTTGATTACCACACCGTTTTCCACCGCCATAGAGTAGTCGGCTGCTATATAATCGAGCAGGTGTACGGCCATGCGCGGATCAAAAGAATCCTGGGCAAATACCCGGACAAGTCCTGATGTAAGTAAAAGGGAACAGATGGCAATAATGCGCATATGCGGTGATGTAAAGGCGCGAAATTAGCTTGTTTAGAAACATTCTAAACCGCTAGGCCCTGGTTAAATAGGCAAAAAAAACCGCCACCCCTTAGCCAAGGAATGGCGGTAACCTTTAATCTGCGGAATGCTACTTTACCACATTGAATTTCTTTGAGTTGGTAAACCCATTGGTGGTCATGGTATATATATACATGCCTGGGTTTAGTTCCGATGCTTGAAAAGTAAGGCTATGGCTTCCTTCGGCATAGTTGCCGTTGGCCAGGGTGATGACCTTCTTACCTGTAATATCATACACAGATATATTTACTTTACCTGCCTGGCCCAGTGCGAAACCTAGGGAAACCCTATCGCCCGTATTGGCTGGATTGGGGAATACCTCACCGAGACCATTGCCATTCACCAATTGGCCTTCTTCCAGCCCAGTGTCGTAATTGGCCTTTATTTTAAACCCTATATAAGGATAATATCCAAATTGTTCTGTGCCATTACCAAATAGGTTGGGGTAAAACTTGTCGTTCATAAATGCCGATCCTCCGCTAAACGCATCGTCATATCGATTCCATCGCACAATGAAAAGCCCGTTGTTCTGGCTCTGGAGGGGAGTAAAGGTAGGGGTTTGGGTAGCAGCCAACAATCCGAACCTATTGAATTTCTTTACAGGAGGGGTTACTCCAAAACCTGTTAGGGCTGGGTCAAAATAGGCGGTATCGCCTGCTTCGTATTTGGTGCCCGGTTTAAAGATTACGGTCACCGCGCAAGCGCCGTCTTTTGGCACTTCCAAAATATTTTCTGGCCCCACTTTCAGGTTTTTGGCGAAAAAGGTTCCATCATCCGTGAGCGCTACGCTGTCCATTTCGGTGAGCGGCACCTTAACTATTTCGGTGTAGTTGGCTCCCAAGCCTTTGGTTTGGTCATACCCTACAATGCCGAAAACACTACCGGTATTGGTAAATGAACCGTCGGTTATTTGTGATTCATTATAGAACTGAACGATAAGCGTATCCACTACATCAGGCCCCGAAGTCCTGAAATATCCATAAGTAAATATCACTGAATCTATGGAATACGGGTACCAACCACCCACTCCGGCAATATTTGGATCGCTCCAGTTGGGGTCATTCACATCGAGCATTTGGCCCAGCGCACACCAGCCAGGATAGCTAGTGGTAGCCAAATTGGTATTCTCGTCAAGGGTAATGTTCTTTACAAACGTATCGGGGAAAATGGAGAAGAAGGAATTTTGTTCCCTAAAGCTACCTGACAAGGCCCTCCAATCATCCACAAACCGGTACCAGTCATATACTTCTACCTCAATCTTTTTACTTAGCATGGGCTTCACCTCCTTGGTATTCAGGTAGTCAAGCTCCTCCGCCATGTTTCTAATCGCATTTTCAGGAAGGGAATTAGGTGCTTGTGCCAAGGCCGCGGTAACCCCCAAAACCGCCATCAAAAGGGTATAAACTTTTCTCATTGTATTTGTAATGTTATGAATGCTGCAATGTTATTACTTTTTGACTGTTTAGCGCGCAGGCATAGGCCACTAAAAGGCCCAATGAAGGATAAATTCAATATTGTTAAGGATGGATGTGGGGCCTAAATATCGCCAAGTTGTGGTCTTACAAGCAATTCTTCCACTACGGCATTGCCTGGCAGGGAATAGGTAGCATATACTAGATCGGCTATTTCAGCAGCCCTGATAAACCGCTCTTCGGGCAGTCCGCTTCCCTGCCATGAAGGGGTATAGGTAGGGCCAGGAAGCACGGCGGTTACCTTCACATGGCTATTTCGCAGTTCTGCCCTAAGCACCTTGGTAAGCCCCAGTAGGGCAAATTTGCTAATGCAGTATGAGCCACCATTTTCGTACGCCGTGATGCTGGCAGTGGAGCACATATTGAAAATATGCGGACGTTTACTGGCCTTTATCACCTGAAAAAGGTCGCGTGTGAGGTGGTAGGTGCTAAATACGTTGACTTCCATCATGCGTTCCAGGCTTCCTTCGGCTTCTTCGGTAATTTTTCCCGGCACAAAAAGACCTGCGTTGTTTACCAATATGTCAATTTGGCCGAAAAAATCCATGATATGACCGCTAAACATTTGTATGTCATCACGCTGACCCATATCACATTGCTCATAGTACACCTTTTCGGCGCCCAAAGCCTCTAGGCGTTTGGCAAGGGCTTTCAAATCGTTGTTGCTCCGCGAACAGATGGCCAGGGCGAAACCCTCCTTGGCAAAGCGTTCACATACGGCCCTACCTATCCCCTTTGTTGCCCCGGTGACTACAATGGTTTTCATGGTTTAATTGGTTTACTTTGCGCCTATCTCTCAAAAATCCTACTCATTTGTTGCCTTTCACCGATTTTGGCAAATACTTACTCCTGCTGCGCAACTCCATACGCAGGCCCGAAAGTACGCGGATGTATGCCAAAGAGCTCTTTAAGGAGATGAACAAGATAGGCATAGGCTCTCTGGGCATTGTCATCTTGATTTCGGTTTTTTTGGGCATGGTAACCACGCTACAAACCGCTTATCAGCTCATAGTGGCCTGGATACCGGCCAGCGTGATTGGCGAGATAGTAACGGAAACGGCCATGTTGGAGTTGGCCCCCACCATCACCGGTTTGGTGCTTGCGGGCAGGGTAGGATCAAGCCTGGCTTCTGAGTTGGGCACCATGCGCGTGAAAGAACAAATAGACGCACTGGACGTAATGGGCGTAAACTCTGCCGCCTTTCTGGTTTTTCCCAAGATCTTGGCTTCGCTGGTGGTCATTCCCATGCTCATACTCATATCCACCGCACTAATGACCCTGAGTGGCGCCTTTATAGGCAACAATTCGGGCATTGTGCCCTACCATGATTTTGTGGCGGGCGCCATTGATATATTTAAGGTCAAGGTATTTATACTTTCTATGACCAAGGCCTACACTTTTGCCTTTATGATATCCAGCATTTCATGCTACCAAGGGTACTATTCATCTGGCGGGGCCACAGGTGTGGGCAAATCAAGCACACGGGCGGTGGTGTGGAGCTGCGTGCTTATCCTCTTTTCTGATTACATCATAGCCCAGTTGTTCTTGTAGTATATGATTGAAGTTATTGGACTTAGAAAATCATTTGAGGGCACTGAGGTGCTCAAGGGCATAGATGCCAGGTTTGAGCCCGGTAAAATCAACATGATCATTGGGGCAAGTGGCAGCGGCAAAACGGTCACCATTAAGTGTATGGTAGGCCTCATAGAGCCCGATCATGGCGATGTGAGGTACAGCGGCAGGACCGTTTACGGACTGCACATCAAAGAGCGCAAAAAAATCAGGCAAGAAATTGGGATGTTGTTTCAAAGCGCGGCCCTGTTTGACTCCATGACCGTGTATGAAAATGTGGCCTTTCCCTTGCGCATGTTTACCCACCAACCCGAAAAACAAATAAAAGAACGGGTGGAATTCTGCCTTGAACGGGTGGAATTGTCCCGCGCCAGCCAAAAATTCCCTTCGGAAATAAGCGGTGGCATGCAGAAAAGGGTGGGGATAGCCAGGGCCATAGCCATGGACATCAAGTATTTGTATTGCGATGAACCCAATTCAGGCTTAGATCCCGTGACTTCCATAGTAATAGATCGCCTCATAAAGGAGATCACAGTGGAATACAACATAACCACCGTGGTGAATACCCACGATATGAATTCCATATTTGAAGTGGGCGACAATGTGGTGTACCTTCACAAAGGTGCCAAGCTTTGGGAAGGCCACCCTAATGAAATTATGGATTCTGAAGTGCCGGAGCTGCGTGATTTTATTTTTGCATCACCCTTTATAAGGAATGCCTACCAACACAAACTAAGCTTTAAGAAAGACTAATTTAGGCGACCGGTGCTATATTTCGTTCATCATGGCAATACGTAACTGGTTAATAATTTGGTGTATAGCCATTCCGCTTGTAGGCTTGGCACAGTATAACCGCAGCGGGAGTGCCCCACTCACTTACAAGATTTTCTTTGACACTTCCGATTTCAGGCTTGATGAAAAGGATATGGCCGTACTCAAATCAGTGGCCACAGAACTGAAATCGAAACCAGGGGTACTTTTTGAAATATCTGGACATACGGATACCTCTGGCAGTTTGAAATATAACACTGCCCTATCGCTCAAGCGGGCGGAGGCGGTTAAATCCGAGTTGCTGAAACTGGGGGCCGACAGCAGGAGCATTACCGTGGTGGCCCGCGGCGAATCTCAGCCATTTAGCTATATGGGTAAGTATAGCGATAAGTTTAGCCGCCGTGTGGAATTTAGGCAGATCATGCGGATACGCGGACAGCTAACAGATGCCAAAACGCGCAAGCCCATAGCCGGCAAAGTACTGTTCAGCGTGCCGGATAAACCCATGCTCAATGAGGAGTTGGCCACCAACAAAGACGGCACCTTTGAATTTATAACCCTTTATAGGCCAAAGTACTACATCTACGGCTATGCCGATGGATACTTGAGCCGGTTGGATTCGGCCATAGCAAACCCCCAAGTGGTGGGCAGCTCTGACTGGACACTTGCCTTGGAACTAAAACAAGCCACAGTGACCGAACGGCTGAGTTTTGACAACATTTATTTCTATGAAGGCCAGAATGCGGTAATGCCCAAAAGCGAACCGGCCCTGGTACAAATAGCCGAACTCCTTAAGAACAACCCCGACATATACATAGAGATACGCGGACATGTGAACCAACCCAACAAGGACTCCCTACCGGCTTCGGTGATTGAAGAAGGCCATAAACTTTCATTTGCCCGTGCATACGCCGTGCACCAAGCACTGGTAAAACAAGGCGCTAACCCTGCCCGAATAAAATACCGGGGCATGGGCGGAGATGAAATGAAGTACCCTAATCCGCAAACCGAGGACGAACATGAGGCCAACCGCAGGGTAGAGGTGGTGGTACTTAAACTGAATTGAGTAGGTATTTGAGGGGGGCTTGCACTGTGTGGTTTGTAGGGGATATACTGGGCAAGGTGATTTGACAACCGGGATAAAGGTCAATTTATGGGCAACAAAAAACCGAGGCTTTGCCGGCCTCGGTCTCTTAACCAAACTCCATGTACTTGTTTATCTTACAGTATGTGCTATCGCGCTTAAAAACTGGCCCTGGTGGCTGGCCACCTCGCCGTTTTGGTTTACCATCCTTACATCAAACCTACACTCTATCAAATGTTTGCTTTCGCCTGTCACAAGTGAGTTGTACGGTTGCAGGCCCAGTATTTCAAACACAAAATTGGGATCGCTGTCCCTGGCGAGTTTCCACGTGTTGCCTATTTCATCCATATAGCATATGTCCACCACGGTGCAGTCAGAAATCTGGGCGTCATGGTACACACCCGGCTCATACACTCCCGCTACTTTGCCCTGCAACTCCCTGTTGCATAGAAAATCAATCTTTAATTGCGCCTTGCCCCCTGGGGTATATAGCGTGCAACCGGTTTGCAAAAGGGTGCCTTCAGGGCCCAGCTCAGCCACATCATAAAAATGGGCACGTTCATCCAATTCCGACCCTTCAAAATATAGGTTTCCAGCTGGGTTGGTTACCTGTACATACAGCATTTTTTCAATTCTAGCCGTTTGTTGATCGGTGTGGCAACTCACCAGGCCGCCTAGGCTAATGGCCACAAAAGGAACGATTAATGACTTCATGATTGGGGTTGTTTAGGATTGCCATGTGGCAGATACAAAGTACATTCCCCTGACAAGTCAAATTTGAATCATTGGTCGAAACTTGGTGGATTATAGTTTTGACCCAACCCGTGCCCTACCATTAAAGGTGCCCAAAAAGCCCAAATTAGGCCCGTTATTGGCAAAATTTCCATTGGTATCCCAGCTGTTCGGTGCCAAAATGGACTTCAACCCTTAGCCGAAACCTTCCAAAGTTTCGACTAAATGTGCGATAAAACTTTCCCCAAATTGGAATACCATTTCATTTTGGTTCAAAACCCAAAGGACAATCTGGTCTCAATGCGGTTGTACCTGTAGTACTCGGTGTAGGGTTCCCACCACCAATTTGAATTAATATATGAGGAAGCATACTGAATTCTAATGCCGGTTAGTATATTGAAATAGAATGTACTACGAGAATTAAACTTGATGCCCCCACCCAAAAAACCAGATGCCCCCCCCCTAAATGACTGCATGTCGTTGTCAGGCACCATGTTAAAGCCATAGCCCACATCGGCTTGATAAAACGGGGTGACCAATTTGCGCGTGAGGTCGCCGGTAATGCGGCCAAATAGGGGTAGCAATAAGGCCGCTTCATTATAGGCCTCAAATCCACTGCCCAACCCCACTTTAATATTCTGTTTAATTTGATAGCCCGCAAAACCGTGAAGGGAAACCGCTGAAATCAAGCTTCCCCACTGACTCAAACCCATGGGCAATCCTACCGACATTTCGCCGTACCATCCATTGGCCTGGGGGGTTCTTGGTGCCCGCACCAGCACATAGGCCGCTTTCTCCCTCGATTTCAAGGCCACCTCGTCCAGGGCCACCACCATCACGTTACTACCTACTATTTCTATTCGGTAGTGCGCAGAGTCAATTGAAGGCAGGAGGGTTCCCCGGTACACCGCCCCATTTTTTAGGTATAGCACGTCTTCTAAACCACCCTGGGCTCCAGCCAAAAAGGGAATGATAAAAAGGCAAAAGAAAAAAATCACACGCATGGCATACCTACTTTACTTTTACGCCACAAACGTACTCACCTTTAGTGCAGTTGCGCGTGCAACCTTTGCAGTGGGCCTTCGTTTGAGCCAAACCTAAACACAACACGATGACACGAAAACATTGGATTTTTTTTGCCATACTGCCCGGTATGGCCTTGGCAATGAGCGGGTGCTTACAAGATACCTGCAATTCTACCCAAACCTATTTACAATACACGCCCGTCTATAAAACCATGGAGGAGGTAAGGGCCATGACAAAAGCCACCGAGCCCCGGGATCTGGAAGACCCCGGGAAGATTGTGGCATATGGCAACTACCTGTTCCTTAACGAAAAAGGTAGCGGCATCCACGTAATAGACATCAAGGACAAATCCAAGCCCGTGAGCAAAGCCTTTATAGCCATACCCGGTAATATTGACATGGCCGTAATGGGCAATTACCTCTATGCCGACAACTTCATTGACCTGGCCATATTCGACATAAGTGACATAACCCGCATACAGGAAGTAGGACGGGAGCAAAATGTGTTTCCCGATAACCTTTCAGCCCATGATGAAGCGGGATACTGGATGGTGGACCGCAACCAGGGCGTGGCCATTGACTGGATAGAAGAAGAGATAGAGGTGGACTGCGACTATTGGGGCAAAGACGCAGGGCTTGAGTCAAGGTCTGTTGGTGATTTTAGCCAAAATGATTTCTTGTCCAATGGTGGTGAAGGTGGCGGTTCCAGCGGCCAAGCCGGATCCATGGCCCGTTTTGCCATCATGTCAAATTTTCTATATGTGCTTGACAACAGCTCCATGAAGCTTTTCAGCTTGGAAAATCCGGCACAAACCCAGTATTTCAGCCAAGTGGATATTGATTGGAACATTGAAACCCTATTCCCTTTTTATAGGGGGAGTGAGCAGTACCTATTCGTAGGTGCATCAAACGGCATGTACATCATGGACAACAACAATCCCTCTTCACCACAAGAGATCGCCAAGTTCCTGCACGTGAACAGTTGCGACCCTGTGGTAGCCGAAGATACCTTAGCGTATGTGACCCTAAGGAGTGGCAACCAGTGCAATGGGTTTACCGATGAACTCCAAATTATCAATATTTCTGACCTTAAAAACCCGACCTTAAAATCCACCCACCCCATGCACAACCCACATGGGTTGGGAATTGACGATGGATTGTTGTTCCTTTGCGACGCCGAAGCGGGACTAAAAGTGTACGACCTGCGCGATGGCACCCTACAAGTGGAAGAAAACCTTATAGCCCACATCACCGGTATGGACGCATACGACGTGATTCCTTACCACGGCACCTTGATATTGTCGTCGAATCTGGGCTTCCAACTCATTGATTACACCAATCCTAGTGATATACGGATTGTTGGACAGATACTGAAATTGCCGAATTAGGCTAAGGCCGATTGAGTGTTTGATAAAGCCGCCCACATGTGGGCGGCTTTATTGTTTCAGGCACATATGAGGCTTGCCCCAACAATTTATCAGGACTAGCGCCCTTGCCGCCCTTTTATCAAATCAATCTCTTGCCGCATCATTTCAAGGACCTTTTCCAATTGATCTACCCTGCCCTGGTCAGCAGTGCCAGGCAGCCTAAAAGCCAGGTGCCCCACCGACTTCCACACTTCGAGAATGTCAGTTACCAACAAGGGGTATGGTTCATATTCACCATTGTCAGACAACATAAATAGCATCTGCTCGCCCTTTAGCTTGTTTATTACCCGCTTATACACCACCCCATCGGTTTTCGTCAACACCACATAGGTTTGGTAATCATGTATTTCCATCCAATTGGCCACGTATTCAGCCAGGATGTAGTCGCCTTGCTGCACCGGTGTCATGCTGTGGCCCTTGATTTGAAAAATCCGATAGCTCCTATGGGCGGCTATTTCTGGCAATGGAAGGGCAAATTGGGGCAACTGCCCCACAAATTGAGGGTCGGCATAGCCAGACAGATACCCCGAAACAGCCTTAATTGGCACTACGGCTATATTCTCCTTTCCTAGGCTATCTACAGTTACCGATAGCACACGGAGTGACTTACCCGATGCATGGGCAGGATGTGGCGTATGTCCATCCAGGTTTTGCTCCACCAACTCGTCAAGGGTACAATCAAACAATTGGCAGATAAGCCGCAGGGTTTCCAATTTGGGTTGGGCCTTGCCTTCTTCATAGCTACCCACTACGGCACGTTTCAGCCCCAGCATTTGGGCCAGTGCACTTTGGGTCAAGCCCTTGTTCTTTCTTAAATATCGAATGTTATATGGCAAAAAATTCATGGTCAGCAGGCTGAGTCCGTGCCAACGGCCATGTTTGCCCTATTTCGCAGAATCTCCTTCGTTGAATGGAACGGCCTGTTCCTGGGGCACTTCTTCTTGGGCCCCCTCACCAGTTGAAGAGGATGACCCTTCTACTGCATCAAGTCCAGGTCCTATTTCGGCTTCACTGGGCTTGGTAATATAGCTGCTCAGAACCACCAATACAAATACGGTTGCACCCAATATCCAAGTGGCTTTTTCTATCACGTCCACACTTTGCTTGGCACCTATGATATTGGTTACGCTGCTCCCACCAAATTGCGAGGACAATCCGCCACCTTTGGGATTCTGGATAAGGACAACCAGCCAAAGCAGGAGGCAAGCAATGATAATGAGCACAATAATGGCAGTGAGCATATTACCTTAGGTTATGTTGTAATTCCAAGATTTGGGCGGCAAACTTCGCCTTTTTTTCGGGAACTTGATGTATGAGGCGCTCATAAACTTTAATTGCCTGTTCCCACTTACCCTGCTTTGCATATATCTTGGCCAGGGTCTCTGACACCAAATCTTCGGGAACCAGAAGGGAGTTATCCATGGTTGGCTGTTTTTCAAGTGTATATGCAGCATTGGCCGGTGGCATGCCCGGTTGTTTTTTCAAAAACTTTTCTATGATTTCAAGTTGCCGACCTTTAGCCCCCGTGTTGCCCATGCCATGTATCCCAGCTTCGGCCATACGGTTGGCATGCACCTTTGCCGGTTCAGTTTCTGAATTGATAACTTGCTGATTGCCATGTATGTCAGATTGCTCAGGGCCTGAATCCGCGCCGGGCTCAAAACACTTGAAAAGCATATTCCTATCACAGGTTTGTAGGGCCAGCAAGCGCAATTCATCGCGCCATGTCAAATCGCCTAGGTGGTGAAGCTCCTTCACCAGCCGGAGCCTGGCCTCTTGGTAATACGGATACCGGGCCAGGGTGTCGCGGATCCACTGTAATTGCGCCGGCGATAAAGACCCAATGGTCAACCGAAAGATTTCCCTGTTCTTGGCTACCATGGCTACCAATTGTTAATGGTAGCGTTGTAAATGTCCACCACTATCTTTTCTGACAACTCCTCTATCAGTCCACTCTCTATTTGGCTCAGTTCCTTATCACTGTCAAAATCCACGAATTGTTCAAAATCCCGTTCAAACCCCTTGGACTCCAATAAGGAATTGACAAAAACCACATGCACCGAAAGGCTCAGCCTAGTGCGTGATGGCTGGTCTTGTTGCACCGCCAAAAAGGTGGTTTGGTACCGGCTTATGTACCCGCTCAAATCCCAGTCTCCCTGCCCACTGGTTACGGTAAGGGGCGACTCGCTGCGGTACTTATCCTTGAGGGCCTGGGTAAAAACTTGGCCCAAGCTGGGCACCACGATAGGGGCTTTGTTGTCAAAGTAATGTATGGCAATGGTTTGTGCGCCATCGGTCTGAAAGTCATTAAACCGGTAAATCCCACAAGCCGACAAAAAGGCCAATAGGGCAAAAAAGCGGATATGGCTAAGCCAATGCGTGGTCATTGGAGCTCTTCAAGGTTGAATTCCTTTATCTTGCGGTATAGGGTGCGCTCTGAAATACCGAGTTCGGCAGCGGCAGGCTTGCGCTTGCCAAAATACTTGGCCAGTGCTTTCTTTATCATCTCCTTTTCCTGGTCTTGAAGGGATAGCGGCTCTTTTTGAACCCTTTGCCTAAGGGGTTCATCGTCCACCTCCTCATGCGGCACAAATTCATCGGCCATGGGTGGATAGGCGCCTGCCGGATCGCCTGGGCCCAGCAGTTTTCTGTAGTCGTTTGTGGGCCTTCCTTGCAGGGTAGAAACCAGGTTATACATCATGGTTTTTAGCTCACCTACTTCCTGTTTTATTTCAAAAAGGAATTTGTAAAGAATTTCCCTTTCGTTGAGGCTTGATGCCGCCCCGGGCATGGGCGCAATATCAAGTTTGGGCTGCTCTACCGGCGGGAGGTACTGGGCCAGTATGTTGGCAGTTATCATGCGCTCACTTTCCAGAATGGAAATCTGCTCCACCACATTGCGCAGCTGCCGAATGTTGCCCGGCCAGGGGTAGGCTTGAATAAGGCCATCGGCCCCAGGGGCAAGTTCTATTGGCGGCACCCGGTATTTGTCGGAAAAATCAGATGCGAACTTCATGAAAAGCAAGGGTATATCTTCCTTGCGCTCCCTCAAGGCCGGAATCTTAAGGGTAACAGAACTAAGCCTGTAATATAGGTCTTCGCGAAACTTGCCTTTTTCCGCCCTTTTGAGCAGGTCTCGGTTGGTAGCGGCCACCACGCGCACATCGGTTTTCAGCACTTTAGAGGAACCCACCTTCAGGAATTCTCCGTTTTCCAATACCCTTAGTAGGCGGGATTGTGTTTCCAGGGGCAGCTCCCCTATTTCATCCAAGAAAATGGTGCCATTGTTGGCCGTTTCAAAGTACCCCTTTCGGGCATCCACGGCCGATGTAAATGATCCTTTTTCATGTCCGAACAATTCGGAATCAATTGTTCCTGACGGAATAGCGCCTGAGTTAACGGCAATAAACGTGTTGTGTTTGCGCTTGCTAAGGCTGTGGATGATTTTGCTAAAGGCTTCCTTGCCCACGCCACTCTCGCCCAGAATTAGCACGGTGATATCAGTTGATGCCACTTTCATGGCCATTTCTATGGCCCTATTGAGCAAAGGCGAATTGCCAATGATCTCAAAACGGTTCTTTACCGTTTGAATCTGTTGTAGGTCTATCATGCGGGCCTGACAATTTTACCCAGTAGGGTTGCACTGGTGGTTTGTTGTACTTCAACCATCACATAGTCGCCGGGCATAAAACCTTCGCCGGGAAACACGAGCATCTTATTGTGGTCATTCCGTCCTTTCAGGCGTTTGGGGTCTTTTTTTGATGGCCCTTCTATAAGCACCTTAAATTGCTTTCCAAGATCTTTCCGGTTGTTTTCGGCGGCATGTCGGGTTTGCAGTGCTATTACTTCTTCCAGTCGCCGTTTTTTGGTAGGCTCATCCACATCATCGGCCCACTTCTTGGCCGCTGGGGTGCCTGGCCGTTCTGAGTACATAAACATATATGCATGGTCAAAGCGCACCTGTTCCATTAGGCCAAGGGTTTGTTCATGGTCTTCATCGGTTTCACCACAAAATCCGCAAATCACATCGGTACTGAGTGATATATCAGGGATAATACTCCGGATCATGGCTATCCTGTCCAAATACCAATCGCGGTCGTACGTGCGATTCATTCGCTCAAGCACTGCCGAACTCCCCGACTGCACAGGGAGGTGTATATAATTGCAAATGTTGTCATAGCGTTTCATGGCAAGCACTACATCCTCGGTAATGTCCTTGGGGTGTGAGGTGGAAAACCGCACGCGCAACAAGGGATGGGCCTCAGCCACCATGGTCAGTAACTGGGCAAAGTTGACCAATTGGCCATCTGGCCCCTTCCATTTGTAGGAATCCACGTTTTGACCCAGCAGGGTTACCTCCCGGTACCCATTGGCCACCAACTCATGGGCCTCAGCGACAATAGAATGAGGGTCGCGGCTGCGCTCCCTGCCACGGGTATAGGGCACCACGCAAAAGGAACACATGTTGTCACAACCCCGCATGATGGAGATAAAGGCAGTTACCCCATTGGTACCCAAGCGTACCGGTGCTATGTCGGCATAAGTTTCCTCCCTCGATAAGAACACGTTGACCGCCCTTTGCCCTGAGGTAGCCGTTGCTACCAAGTTGGGCAAATCACGGTAGGCATCAGGCCCTACCACCATATCTACTATCTTTTCTTCTTCCAGCAGCTTGGTCTTGAGCCGTTCGGCCATGCAGCCCAGCACCCCTATCACCATTTGGGGCCGCCTTCGTTTAACGGCTTTGAAATGATCAAGCCGGTTTCTCACTTTTTGCTCTGCATTGTCCCTTATAGCACAGGTATTTACAAAAACCACATCGGCATCGGCCAACTGGTCGGTGGCACTGTACCCATGCTCAAACATTACCGATGCTACTATCTCGCTATCAGAAAAATTCATTTGGCACCCATATGATTCAATATACAGTTTCTTGCCTCCTGGCTTGCTTAAATGTCCCGGAGCCTTTAGCACTTCTCCTTGTTTTTGCTCGTCGATCATTTTTTCTTGTACCATAGCACCGGTATTTGGCATTGGATTCCTTTTTAGAAACGGGCAAAAATACACCCTGCTGACAGCTTGTCAGTAGGGAATAGGGCCAGGGTTGGCCTGAACAATATGGGCAGATACGTGTTTCAACCCATAATTTTGACCGAACAAATAGAAAAACCCAACACAATGGCACATGAATTACCCAAACTGGGCTATGCGTACAACGCATTAAGCCCACACATAGACGAAAAAACCATGGAGATACACCACACCAAGCACCATGCAGCGTACATAGCCAAGCTGAACGCAGCACTAGAAGGCACCGATGCGGCCCAGCTCAGCATGGTGGAGCTAATGAAATCAATATCAAGCTATGGTGCGGCGGTGAGGAACAATGGCGGAGGTCACTACAACCATAGCCTGTTTTGGGAAATCATGTCGCCCAATGGCGGAGGCTTGCCCACTGGCGAATTGGCCAACGCGATTAAAAGCGATTTAGGCGGTTTTGACAAGTTTAAGGCCCAGTTTGCTGATGCCGCCGCCAATAGGTTTGGCTCGGGCTGGGCTTGGCTCTGTGTAGCTCCCGGCGGCAAACTCTGCGTATGCAGCACACCCAATCAAGACAACCCACTCATGGACGTAGCCGAATGCCCGGGAACGCCCATACTGGGGCTCGATGTTTGGGAACACGCCTATTACTTAAACTATCAGAACCGGCGTCCCGACTATATTTCTGCGTTTTTTGAAGTGATAGACTGGAAAAAGGTGGGCGATAACTACGCAGCCGCAAAAAAGTCGTAGCCCATCTCCCGTAATAGATAAAACCCTCGGTTAGTAAAAAAACCGAGGGTTTTTTATTGTGTGACTGGACGACCTGTGAAATGGGGGGCTTATATCCAAGCGCACACACTTTAATGGTATGCAGGACAACACCGCCATACCAAGCTGCCCTTCAACGGACTATGGCCTACTCCACCGTCACGCTTTTTGCTAGGTTTCTGGGCTGGTCCACATTGCACCCGCGCATCACGGCTATGTGGTAGGCCAAAAACTGCAGGGGAATCACATTGACCAAGGGGGCCAGTATGGCATCGGCATCGGGCACTTCTATGATATGGTCGGCCAGGCTCTTTATCTCCGATTCAAACTTGTCTATAATAGCAATGACCTTTCCCTTTCGCGCCTTCACTTCTTGTATATTGCTCAGTATCTTATCATAGTGCTGGTGGCTAGTGGCTATTACCACCACCGGCATGTTTTCATCTATGAGCGCTATGGGGCCATGTTTCATTTCGGCAGCAGGATACCCCTCAGCATGAATATATGATATTTCCTTGAGTTTCAACGCACCTTCTAGGCCTATGGGAAAATTCACCCCGCGGCCCAGGTATAGAAAATTGGTTGCACCTTGGTACTGCAAGGCCACCTCCTGTATGGCTTTCTCTAGTTTAAGCGCCTCTTCTACCTTGGCAGGGGCATGGTGTAGGGTAAACAATATTTCTTGGTATCGAGAGGCTGTTATCGTGCCCCGCTTGTATCCCAAATATGTGGCTATCAGGGTTAGAATGGCTATCTGGGTAGTAAAAGCTTTGGTAGAAGCCACCCCGATTTCAGGACCGGCATGGGTATAAGCCCCGGCATGGGTGGCACGGGGTATGGAGGAGGCCGGTACGTTGCATATGCCAAAAACAAAGGCTCCCTTTGCCTTGGCCATTTCCACTGCCGCCAGGGTATCAGCCGTTTCGCCCGATTGTGATATGGGTATCACGATGTCGGTTTCCCGGATGATTGGGTTGCGGTACCTAAATTCCGATGCGTATTCCACCTCAACCGGCAGCCTGGCGAGATCTTCAATGAGGTATTCTGCCACCAAACCGGCATGCCATGATGTTCCACATGCTATTATTATGATTCTCTGTGCATTAATGAATTTAGCCAGGTTATCTTCCAATCCGGCCATGCGTATAATGCCCTCTTCGGGCAATAGCCGCCCACGGAGGGTGTCATAAATGGCCCGGGGCTGCTCGTGTATTTCTTTGAGCATGAAGTGGTCATACCCACCTTTTTCCAGTTGCTCCAAGCTTATTTCCAACTGGTGTATGGTAGGCGTGTAGGCGCTATTGTCGGCTATATTGAGTATTTGGTACCCATCCAAATCTACCCTCACCATCTGTCCATCATTGAGATATACCACATTCTTGGTATATTCTGCTATTGGGGTGGCATCAGATGCCAGAAAAAACTCACCGGAACCTATGCCCATCACCAGGGGGCTACCCTTACGTGCGGCAATCATTTCGCCTGGCTGGTCTTCAGAAATTACCACTATGGCGTATGCACCAGTCACTTGCTGTAGTGCCAGGCGCACCGCATCATGAAGTGGGCACTGCTCATTGTCTTGTATTTCTTCCACCAAATGGATGAGCACTTCGGTATCGGTATCGCTCACAAATCGATGGCCTCGGCGTATGAGCGCTTCTTTCACGGTGGCATGGTTCTCAATAATTCCATTGTGGATGATGGCCAACTTTGAATTGCCACTCAGATGAGGGTGGGCATTTCGGTCATTTGGCGCACCGTGGGTGGCCCAGCGGGTATGCCCTATGCCCACGGTACCAGAGAGTTGGTCTTCTGTTAGCTGCAGCTCTAAATCCACCACTTTACCTGCTTTCTTGCTAATTTTCAGGCCATTGTTCCATACAGCGATACCGGCACTGTCGTAACCCCGGTATTCTAGCCGTTTGAGGCCTTTGATGAGTACGGGAGCCGCATTCTTATTGCCCAGATAGGCTACAATTCCACACATATATTTCTTGTTTTGTTGGTTGGTTAAAGGGTCGGCAACACTTTTTTCAAGGAATTCAGGGACTTGACAAGGCTTTCCAGTTCGGCAAAATCGAGTGATTGTTGCCCGTCAGACAATGCCTGGGCTGGTACTGGGTGTACTTCAACCATTATGCCATCACAACCGGCAGCCATGCTTGCCAAGGCCATGGGTTTAATAAACTTCCGGTCGCCGGTACCGTGGCTTGGATCGGCAAAAATGGGCAAATGGCTCAAACTCTTTATTAAAGGTATGGCAGCCACGTCCAGGGTGTTTCGCAATTCCGTGTCAAAGGTCCTAATGCCGCGCTCACAAAGGATTACCCGTGGGTTTCCGTGTGAAATAATGTATTCAGCGGCCCCAAGCCACTCTGTGATGCGGGCGGCCATTCCCCTTTTTAGAAACACGGGTTTGTCAATGCGCCCAAGTTCTTTGAGCAAAAAGAAATTCTGCATGTTGCGTGCCCCTATCTGCACCACATCGGTATAATATAGCACATCGTCAAGCACGCTGCGGTCCACCACTTCGGTAATTACCTTAAGTCCATACCTATCAGCCACTTCCCTAATAATTTTAAGCCCTTCGGTTTCAAGGCCCTGAAAAGAATATGGCGAGGTTCTGGGCTTGTAGGCACCACCCCTGATGAATTTCACCCCGCAGTCCCGCAGTTTGCGGCCCACCGCATCCATCTGGCTTTCGCTTTCCACGGCGCAGGGGCCAGCCATCACCTGAAAATGCCCAGCGCCCACACCAATATCATCTACCAAAAAACCGGTACGCTCCTTACGCCATACACTTGATGCCAACTGGTAGTGCAGGGGGGGAGAATATATACCCGCAACCCCTAGAAGTCCCTTGACCTCGTTCACCTGCTGAGCGTCAAGGTTGTCGGGCAAAAAAAATACTTGTTCCCCTAAGAAATTCAATGAGTTAAACCTTTCATCCAGCTCACTTAGGACAGTTGCCAACTCTTTGAGTGCCACCTGGCCCATACCCTGTTGAGTGGTAACGATCAAGGTTGGCTTAGTTTAGAGTAATACAGTTGGAGGTATGCGCCATTCCTTCGCTTGCCTTTAGGCCCTTTCAGTACTACCCTACCAGCCGAAAATGGTACAGGTTCAGTTTTTACCGCCTTGACCAACAATTGGTTCAGGTCATAGCTTGGATCTTGCCTGTTGTACATGAGCAGCTGCTGGGCATGGGAAGTAATATTGAACACATATGCCTGTAAATCTTCTTTGTAGGCCCTTGACCAATATGGATTTGAGCGGTCCGCAAGGTCATATTCCACACCGTCGTCGCCCATGGTTTTTAGGTCTAGGAACGGCATTGGCACAAATTGTCCATTGTGGTATTCCAATTCACAAGGAAGGACCAATTCCACTTTATGCAAAGCCACAAAAACCGAATCCGCCAGCTCCTTGATAGGCAACAGGTCAATAGACACATTGCTGCCGCCCAGGGCATGGACAAAACCCCTATAAGCCTGGTTGCTATCGGGGTGGAGATAATCTTCTACCAACTCCGCCGCATAGTCGTGGGCAATTGATGTAAATGATCTGCACCCGCTGGTGAATACATATTTCACCATGCCTGTTTTGCGCAATAGCAAATCGCCTTCGCGCACATAATAATGGTAGTGCGCCTCCAGTAAACTATTGGCATTGGCTAGGTTATAATAGGCTATGGCGCCATCGCTTGGACCAAAATCAGATTCTGAGACTATGGCCAAACCGGGCATATCGCGCTTAAAGTCACGCACCTTGGTATAATAACTCCCGGGCCCTATGCCCTTATGTCCCCACAAATGAGGTATTGACATACGCAGGCCCAGGCCCTTTTTTAGTTTTTGGTAAGGGCTACTGCCTACCTTGGGCCCCAGGGCCACGGTGCTGGTGGTATAGTATAATTGGCCCTGGCGCAAGGAATCGCCCAATACATATACCGATAGATGCTGGGGAGTAGCAATCTTGCCATAGTAATCCACTAGGCTTAGCTGTATCACCACCGAATCTGGTTCGGCATTGGCCGGTATATCCAGTGCCCCCGTCGGCAAGAATTGGGTATAAATGGCTGCCCGCGACCTGCCAAATACCGAGTCATGGATATTTCCAAGTAGCTGAAAACTAAGATTGTCAGTTCGTTGACTGTCTTCCCTTATGGTTTTCATCTCCAAATTGCCCAGCACCAAGGTGTCTGAGACAAACTGGTTTAGGTCTAGGTCAATATCCAGGTTTTCGTTTTGGTGACAGGCGGAGAACACCCACGCCGCCGCAAGAAGGCTAAGAAACCATCTGCTCGTAAAAGGTTTTGTTGGCATTAACGTATTCCTCTTCTTGTTCGGGGGTGTAGATCTGTTTGAGCACAGGCTTGCCCAGGCTGTCGATATAGTCATGTAGTTCTTGCATTGATCCGTTGGACGAATTGATTATGCCATCGGAATACGTTACACCTATCTTATATAAATCCAAACAATTGGGATTGTTATAGTTCAGTCCTTGGGTCAATTGCTTGTTTGGTATGTTCAACTGGGCGTTTGCCAGATAGTTTTTACCTATGGGATGGTCAAAATAGTTGCTGTAGGTACTAAAAATGATCTTTGCGTTCTTAAACACGGGCTCGTTCTTATACACTGTCCGGGCTATCATGGGTACCAGGTTGCCCATCCATCCGTGGCAGTGGATTATATCGGGCTCCCACCCCAGTTTGGTTGCAATCTGTATGGCCCCTTTATTAAAAAACAATGTTCGAAGGTCATTGTCAGTGAAAAACTTTTCGTCATCGTCGTGGAAGAAATTCTTGCGGTAGAAAAACTCTTCGTTGTCAAGGAAATATATCTGAATCTTGGCTATGGGGAGTGAGGCCACCTTGATGATCATGGGGTTGTCCTCGTCGGCCACGGTGATGTTAATTCCCGAAAGGCGGATTACCTCGTGAAGCCGGTGCTTTCTCTCGTTGATCCTACCGTATCGAGGCATAAAAACCCTCACTTCCATTCCCTTGGATTGAATGGCTTGAGGCAGCACCCGGGCCACTTCGCTCAATTCGGTCAAACCGGTGTAGGGGTCCATTTCGTGGGTGATGTACAAGATTTTCAGCATATAGGTACTTTTCTTCCGCTTCAGAAAATTGGGGTACAAAATTAATGGTTTCACGGCTTTAGCCGGTTTGTCGAATAGCTTTGCGGCCCTTTTACTCCATGTAGCTTGCATATAGTACACGGCCATAAGCAATTGTTGCACACCTATGCACAACTGGGCATTGAAAACAGCCTACTGGGTTTTGTGCCTACCATGGGAGCCCTTCACCAGGGCCATTTGCACCTAATAAACACCGCCCTTGCCCAGTGTGATTGGGTGGTTTGCAGCGTGTTTGTCAACCCATCGCAGTTTAATGACCCTGCTGACTACGAAAACTACCCCAGGACCAAAGATCAAGATTTGGATGCCCTTTCGGCTTTTGATAAGGTATTGGCCTATTTCCCCGAAAAGGACGAGCTTTACCCGCCTCACTTGCCCAAACTGCTGGATTATAACGATCCTGCCCTATTTGGCATCCTGGAGGGCAGCTATCGCCCCGGTCATTTCCAGGGGGTGGTCACCGTGGTGATTCGATTACTGAAACAGGTTGCCCCAAACAAGGCGTTTTTTGGCCTCAAGGATTACCAACAATACCTGGTTATTAAAAAGGCTGCTTCCCTGCTGCTGCCTATGGTACAAATACTTGGTGTTGAGACCGTGCGCAGTGTAGATGGCCTCGCGCTAAGTTCGAGAAACCAGCGATTGGGCGAAAAGGCGCTGCATACCGCGCTCAACATTGGCAAGGCGCTAAGGCATATCGCCTTTCAAAAACACAAAATACCTTTGGATCAGGCCATTGCCCAAGCCGCGTGGATGCTGGAGCAAACGGGCTTTGAAACAGATTATCTCTGCGTATGCCTTGGGAATAACTTACTGGAAGTGACCGAATGGCCTGATAATGCCGAACTCATAGCACTGTGCGCGGCAAAAATTGATGGCGTGAGACTCATAGACAACTTACTATTTTGAAACACATGCAACGCCTGGCACAGGTAGCCAAGTACCTCTTTTTCATGGGCCTCGGTTTTGGGGTTTTCTTTTACGTGTATCCCATGCGTGAAATTGAAGCACTACTCCACAAGTTGAAGGAAATAAACTACTTGTATGTTATCCCCGTAGTGGCCGTGGCCCTGAGCTCCCATTATGTAAGGGGATTGCGCTGGCGCATGTTGCTCTTGCCCATGGGATACCACATCAAGACAGGCAGTGCCTTCAGATCCATTATGATAGGCTATTATTTCAACACCCTTGTACCCCGCTTGGGCGAAGTAAGCCGCTGTGTAGCACTGCAGCGTATAGAGCAAGTACCTGTGGCAAAGTCGTTTGGCACCGTTATCACCGAACGGTTATCAGACCTGCTCATGCTCTTGGTGGTGGTAGGCCTCACTATATTGCTTGAATACCATCTGGTGGGCGAGTACATTTTGGAACTATTGGGAAACAAATTCAGCACCTTGGGCCAATCATTGTCCCTTAGTGTACTGCTGGTGGCCATCATGGCCCTGGCACTTGCCTTTACTGCCTACTACCTACTGCGCCATACCAGGCTATTTGCCAAATTAATGGAAATGTTGGCCGGGTTCAAATCCGGATTGGCCACGGTGGGCAAACTCCCCCGGCCCTGGTTGTTCATAGCCCAAACTGCGTATATATGGCTGGCCTACTATGTGATGTGCTATTTGGCCTTTTTCACCTTACCCGAAACCGCCTCCCTGGGGCCCATAGCCGGCCTGGTGGTTTTTACCCTTTCCACCATAGGTTTTATCGCTCCCGTGCCTGGCGGGGTCGGTACCTACCAATACATGTTCGTACTGGCACTGGCCCTTTACCATGTACCTGATATGGAAGCGAAAACAGTAGCCATGGTCGCATTTCTGGGCAACACCATCCTCAATCTCCTGGTAGGGGCCATTTCACTGTTTTACAATAGATCAAATCAAAATAACCATGCACCCGAGCCTGGAACATAAAGTATTTGGTAGTATAGGCACACTGGCAGAGGCCTGTCGCAAATGGAAGGCCGATGGCCACTCCCTGGTTTTCACCAATGGTTGCTTTGATTTGTTGCACCCAGGCCATGTGGACTACCTATTTCAAGCTAAAGATTTGGGTAATAAGCTAATAATAGGGGTAAATACCGACAGCAGCGTATCTCACTTAAAAGGGCCGCACCGGCCCATACAGCCTGAACAGGCCAGGCTGCAGGTATTGGCCGGATTGGCTTGCGCAGATGCCCTGGTGCTTTTTGATGATCCCACCCCCCTGGCCCTGATATCCGCCATAGGGCCGCAGGTTTTGGTAAAAGGTGGGGACTATACGGCAGAAACCGTGGTAGGTGCCAAGGAGGTGCTGCGCACAGGTGGCCGGGTAGTGATCCTTCCGTTCCTGAAAGGGCACTCTACCACCGCCTTGGAGCGGCGCATACTGGCAGCCCATAATGTCCAATAATGCCTAGCCCGGGGCTCTTGGCTATATTTGCGCCCATTTTTTAATCCGGCCCTGGCCATTAGTAATCAATAAATCGAATCACAACATGGACTTTAAGCTAAGCGAGGAGCACCTCATGATCCAACAAGCCGCAAGGGATTTTGCCCAAACCGAATTGCTTCCCGGTGTGATAGAAAGGGATACCCACCAGAAATTTCCCCTGGCACAGGTAAAGAAAATGGGCGAACTTGGTTTTATGGGTATGATGGTGGATACCAAATACAATGGTGCAGGCCTCGATACCATATCCTATGTACTGGCCATGGAAGAAATATCCAAGGTGGACGCCTCTGCTTCGGTGTGCATGTCGGTTAACAACTCCTTGGTGTGCTGGGGAGTAGAATCTTTTGGCACCGAAGGGCAAAAGATGAGGTACCTTACCAAACTGGCCACTGCCGAATGGATAGGTGCTTTCTGCCTGAGCGAGCCCGAAGCGGGAAGTGATGCCACCTCACAGCGCACCACCGCCGAAGACAAGGGCGACCACTACCTGCTCAACGGCACCAAGAACTGGATAACCAATGGCAACACCGCAGACGTATATTTGGTAGTGGCCCAAACCGATAAAGAAAAGGGACACAAGGGTATAAATGCCTTGATAGTAGAAAAAAGCTGGCCAGGCGTAACCGTGGGCAAAAAGGAAGACAAGATGGGCATACGGGGCTCTGACACCCATAGCATCATGTTTCAAGATGTGAAGGTGCCAAAGGAAAATCGCTTGGGCGAGGAGGGATTCGGATTCAAGTTTGCCATGAAAACCTTGGATGGTGGCAGGATAGGCATAGCCTCTCAAGCACTGGGCATAGCCAGTGGGGCCCTTGAGCTTTCGGTTAAGTACGCCAAAGAGCGCAAGGCGTTTGGCAAAGAAATCATGCACCACCAAGCAATAGCTTTCAAATTGGCCGATATGGCCCTGGAAATAGAAGCTGCCCGCTGGCTCTGCCTGCACGCCGCCTGGCTCAAAGACCAGCACCTACCCTATGGTCAGGCCAGCGCCATGGCCAAGTTACACGCCTCGCGCACGGCCATGAACGTGACCACCGAAGCCGTGCAGGTACACGGTGGATATGGTTATGTAAAAGAATACCACGTAGAACGATTGATGCGCGATGCCAAGATAACCCAGATCTACGAAGGCACTTCTGAAATACAGAAGCTGGTAATTTCAAGGAACATCCTTTCCTAAAATAATGGCACTGCATAAGCCCCTGCCCCAACATGAGGTCACTCGCTGCGATTGGTGCCTGGGCAACCCGCTCTATGAGCGTTACCATGACCTGGAGTGGGGCGTGCCAGTGCATGACGACCGCAAGCTGTTTGAATTCCTGATCCTGGAAGGCGCTCAGGCCGGTTTGAGTTGGATTACCGTACTGCGCAAGCGCGAATCCTACCGAAAGGCGTATAAAGGATTTGATGTGAACGAAGTGGCCAACTTTACTGACTTGCGCCAAGCCATGCTACTGGGCAATACAGGTATCATCCGCAACAAGCTAAAGATAGCCGCATCGGTTACCAATGCCCGGCTATTCTTGGATGTGCAACAGGCATATGGCTCATTTGCCAACTATATATGGGGTTTTACCAATGGAGAGACCATAGTAAACCATCCCCAAACCATGAAAGACATACCCACCACATCAAAGGAATCGGATGCGCTGAGCAAAGACCTGAAGAAAAAGGGGTTTAAGTTTGTGGGTTCCACCATTATGTATGCCCATATGCAGGCCACCGGCATGGTTGACGACCACCTGGAAAGCTGCTGGCGCAAAAAGCATTAAAATCCTATGCCTGCCGTCCATATTTCGGCTGTGATCATTACCTATAACGAGGCCCGCAACATAGGCCGATGCCTAGAGTCTCTGCAAGGCTTGGCCGATGAAATAGTGGTGGTGGACAGCTTTAGCGCGGATGGCACCCCGCAATTGGCGGCCAAAATGGGGGCTAGGGTGGTTCAGCACCCTTTTGACGGCCATATAGAACAAAAAAACAGGGCCATGCACTTGGCCCGGCATCACGTGGTGCTGTCACTGGATGCCGATGAGGCCCTCAGCCCGCAGCTTAAGGCATCAATCCTGGAAGTAAAAAATGACTGGAAAGGGCCCGCCTATGGATTCAACCGGCTAACCAACTACTGTGGCAAGTGGGTGAGGCACTGCGGTTGGTATCCCGACAAAAAAGTACGCTTATGGGACAAAAGGCTTGGGCACTGGGGCGGCTATAACCCCCATGACCGGGTAGAGCTGCTCACTGGGCTAGAGGCCAATTGGTTGGCAGGAGACCTGGCCCATTATTCATATTACTCTGTGGACGAGCACTTGGCGCGGTCACTTAAGTATGCCAAAATAAAAGCAAGGGCCGTGTATTCCCAGGGCAGGAAGTCCAGCCCTTGGAAACAGTTCCTCTCGCCTCCATTCAAGTTCATATGGGCCTATGTGGTACGCTTGGGTTTTCTTGACGGACGCATGGGGCTCACCATATGCCTCATTCAGGCACGTGAAAGTTGGTTTACCTACCTATACCTGGGAAAACTCCAGCGGGGCGAGCCTATTTAAACCGGGTCCAGTAGCTGGTACGGCCTATGAGGGAAAACCCCATATATCCGCGCAACTTTAGGGTATTCAAGTCGTTGTCGTCTTCAAACGTGGCATAACAGCTATAGCTGCTCCCCGATTTTGGGTCATAGATCTCCCCGCTATCCCACTCATCATCATCCCACTCCAGGTCAGTAAGTATCACCAGGCCATTCACCAGCCTGCTCCGCAAGGCCGGGTCCGGGTTCTTATCGTCCCGGTTGGGCTCGGTGGTGCTGTTGTCTTCTAACTCGTTCTTTAGCCATACTATCTTTCCATAGTACTTACCATTGCTCTTATACACTTGGATACGTGAGGTCTTTTCCTGGTTCCACCAAATGCCCACAATTGATTCGCTATGGAACTTGACCGGATAATTGAAACCTGATGCCAACACGCCCAAGGCCAATAAGCCAATGAAAAACACTTTCTTTGCCATACTGTAATTGATTTTATCTTGATATTGAGTGAAAGAACAAATGACCAAATGGCCTTGCCACTAGGCCGCAAAACCATCGGCAATATATGAAGCGCATCCTGTTATACAGCATCTGCCCTTGCATCATCCTGCTCTCATGCAGCCCCAGTATTAGCCCCATCAAAGGGGACTCCGGACTCTACGGTTATGCCAAGAAATCGGGGAAAATGGTGATAAGGCCACAATTCAAGGCAGCCTGGGACTTTCACGAAGGCATGGCCAAGGTGGGATTTAAGGTAAATAAGACCGACAGCCTGTGGATGGAGCCCAGTTTTGATGGCGAAGGCTACTGGGATGTGCATACCCAAAAAGTGATGCGGTACACTTTTATCAATACAAAGGGCGAAGCCTTGCCCCTGGAACTATCAGATGCCAAGCAATTTGCCGAAGGCCTGTGCCCCGCCTTCAAAAACCAGCGCTGGGGCTATATCAACAAATTGGGCCAGTGGCAAATTGCACCTCAATACGTGCGTGCCAACCTATTTCAAAAAGGTAGCGCCTCGGTCACCAGGGAATCGGCCAATGGTGAAACTTGGTACGAATTGCTCATTGACAAGGAAAACCGGATTGTAAAAGACGACCCTACCGGTAAATGGAAACCCATTTGGCTAGACTCCATTCCCGAATGGCGCACCCTAATGGCTTCTGCCCACTTATATCAGCGGCTCAACGATTACTCTACCATGCTCTTATACCTCACCGCAGCAGCACGCAGGCTTCCCATCATAGAGGCTGAAGATACCTTGATGTACCTGCAACTCTGCGAACGCCTGGCCTACCTGGGCGTGATGCGCGTGGACGAACCACTCTACGACACCTACCACGCACTGGCACAGAAAAAAATAGAAGATGTACTGGCCACCAATCAGATACGCAGGCGCATGATGGCACTCAACCACATAAACTACCTGGTAGAAGTGGCCGACCTGCGCAACCTGCACATGCAGCCCGAAAAGGAATTGGACATACTGGAGCGCGTGCTGTGGGTGGTGGATAGCGCGGGCGAAGACCGCCTGCTATACGAGGATATTGAAGAGAGAATCAAAGCCCTGAAAGCCAACTAAGCAAAAACGACCTTGGACCCCTGCCCTACTGCAATTCCCTGCCAATAGGGAGCTATGGCCGGCTTGCAACCCTTGTATGACCCAAGACATTACCTTTGCCAGCCAATTTCTGTATGCCACGAACCAGTCCACATAGTTCACAAGCCCTTTTTGGACGTTCTGTTGACGATTATTTGCTCTATGAGGCCTGTTTTTTTACCGACAAGGTAGCCCATGAGTTTGAAGACCGGTATATTGTGGAGGTGTCGGTACCGGGATTTAAGCCTGCCAACCTAGACTTAAGGGCCCAAGGCGATACCCTGTTCCTCAGGGGATTTGAGGTAACCAAAAAAAGGCGGCCTTTTTTCACCTCCATTGAAAAGATCCCCATATTCCAGCGCAGCTTGGTGCTGCCCACCGACGTGGCACCAAATACCATCAGTGCCAGGTATGTGCCTGGATTGGTACAGATCATTTGCCCCAAGCAAATCGTGTCGTCCATGCACTACCGCGACCACTACCTGGTGGCTACCCGCAGGATCAAGATCCAGCAAGGGCCAGACAATCAATCCAGATGGTGGGAGCGTTTGTTTCGGTGGTAATACCCTCAGGGTTTAATTACGCATTCCGTTGTCCATCACTGCCTTTGCCAGTCTCGCAGCGCATCTCCACTTGGCCCAGTTATGGTAGTGCTCCACGGGAAAATCCCGGTCGGTAAACGCCGAATCAGGCAGCAACTCCAGGTTATCCACCACATATACATGGCCTTCGGGCATGTGGTATCTATCTATGAGCATTTGGGCATTGCGCCTAATGATTCCACAGAGTGCTGGCCCCACCAACTCCCCTGCTTCCTCCATGTTCACGGGCAGCAAGTGAAAATATAGGCTCCAGCCCCTTACCCTTGCCAGGGCCACCATCTTGTCAAAGTCAGCGAGCACCGGATTGGTGGCCACATCAATGTTAAAGCCATAGTTTTTAACATAATGGCAACCCATGGAAATTTTCTCCATGTGCCACGACCCGTCATCTCGTACTATCCCCCCATTGGCCAGCCCACGGTTCCAGTCAAAGGTGTTGGCATACGGGCACTTGCCTCCACAGTCCAGTGGCTGCTTCCAGGCCTGTTCCATGGCCAGTGCCAGTTGTTCGCTGTCCAGGTAGCCATACCATTTCAGTGCTACCAAAAACCGGTTTATCAACCTGGGCCTCTGGGCAATCAGGGCATTGGCCCTGTGCAGGTAGTTGCTATTTTGGTCATACATCCAGGTAGGCCCCAGTGCCCGCAGGTTCATGCCCACCACCACGGCTTGGGTGGGGCCTTGCTTGGGTATGTGGCGCATGATATGCAGGAAACTAGACGGCGACAGGCCTGCATTGTCCACCGTACCCACCTGCAAATAAGGCAACAAGCCATCCAAATAATCGCTTATGCGCTGCTTGGGCGTGTCGGGATACGCCTGGTGAAAATTGGAAGATTCCCCAAAATATATCACTTGGCTGCGGTCCTGGTGGGGCCAAAGGTTTTCCAGGGTATCGGCATACTTGTCCACGTCATCATACCACAGCCACCGCCCATATACTGCGTTTACCACCGCCAGCAACGCTATAAAATACAGCAGCTTAACCGAGATCTTTTGCAGTATTTTCATGGCCCGTGTCAAAATTGAAAATATATAAAAGGGTGAGGGCTAAGGCCTCCGAGTGCCATGATGCCAAACACCAACGCCGCGTAGGCCAGCCAGCGCAGCCAAGCAGGCGCGGCCCCTATCCATCGGTCGAAACGGCTGCGCCGCTGCGCCACTTCCATTGCCCCAAACAGCAACAGAAGGAAACAAGTGGCCAGCCCGGGTTGAATCCCTTGGGCTCCACCAGAAGGCCAGTCCACGAGCCGCGACAACATGCCGAGGGCATGTTCCAGGTTGGGCGACCTGAAGAAAACCCAGGCCAGGGTAACCACCGCCACTGTTTTGGCCCAGCCCAACAACCGCCACCCCGGGGCTGCCGCCCATCGGCCAGGTTTCCACACGGCAGCCAAACCATGCTCTGCCAGGTACATGGCCCCGTGCATGCCGCCCCACACCAAGAAAGTCCAGTTTGCCCCGTGCCATAGTCCGCTCAGGCCAAACACCACCGCAATATTGGCCATCCACCGCCAGGCGCCCACCCGGTTGCCCCCCAGGGGCAGGTATAGGTACTCCCTAAACCAAGTGGTGAGCGATATGTGCCACCGGGCCCAAAACTGCTTGATAGACACCGACAAATACGGCATCCTGAAGTTGTCCATGAGCCTAATGCCCATGAGCCGCGCCGAACCTATGGCTATAAGTGAGTAGCCATAAAAATCGGCATAGATCTGTACCGAATACAGGCACATGCCCATGGCCAACTGCGCCCCGCCCAGGGCTTCATAATTGGCAAATACTTGGTCCACATAGGGCGACACATTGTCGGCAATGGCCATTTTTACAAACAAGCCATAAAGTATCAGCCGGGCACCCTTTGCCAGGTTGGGGTAGTGAAACCGCTGGCAGCTGCGCAGTTGGCGGCCCAAGTGGCCCCAGCGCTCTATGGGCCCTGCTACCAGTTGAGGAAAGTACGCTACATATAAACCAAAAATCCCCAGGTGGCTCTCGGGTGGGTGTTTCCCCCTATACACATCTATGGTATAGCCCATGGTTTGAAAGGTGTAAAACGAAATGCCCACCGGCAAGGCCACTTGTACCATTGGCAGCCAAGAAACTTCCCCTATCAGGGCAGCCAGCTCGCCGCGAAAAAACCCATAGTACTTGAACACGGTGAGCGCGCCCAAATTCACCGACAGGCTTACCGCCAACCAACACCTTCTGCGCCAAGCCCCGCGACTTTGGCTGATAAGAAGGGCCGCCGCATAGTCCACCAGGGTTGAAGCCACTATAAGCAAGGCGTACACAGGTTTCCATCCCATGTAGAAATAGTAACTGGCCGCCAGGAGCATGATCCATCTATGCCGGTGTGGCAGCACATAAAAGAGCACCACCACCAGGGGCAAAAAAAGGAGAAATGGCAAAGAGTTGAAAAGCACGGCACAATGTTATAAACCCATCCGCATCTAAACCCTAAAGCCTGAAATTTAAGTATTTGATTTGCGCCCCGTCCGCCACAAACATTTCCTCATAGTGGGTGGATACCTGGAGCATTTCATCTTCATATAGCTTTGATTTATACAGATTACGCGTCATGGCACCTGGTTTGATTCCCATGCCGGCAATTGCACCCAGGGTAAATTCAAAAAGGGGCGTATTGTCGGTTTTGAGGTGTACCACGCCGCCCGGTTTGAGCATTTGGCGGTATTTCTCCAGAAAGAATGGATGGGTAAGCCGGTTGTTGTCCTTCTTGGGTTGGGGGTCGGGAAAGGTTATCCAGATTTCGTCCACCTCAGAAGGGGCAAAGTACTTGTTTATCATTTCAATCCGGCACCGCATAAACCGCACGTTGTGCAGGTTTTCGGCCAGGGCTATCTTGCCGCCTTTCCAAAGCCTGGCCCCCTTTATGTCTATGCCCATGTAATTGCCCAAGGGGTTGCGCCGGGCCAGTGCCAGGGTATAGTATCCGTGTCCGCAGGCCAGTTCCAGCACCAGGGGGGCGGGGTTGGCAAAGTGTGCCGCCCACTGCCCGCGCAAGTGCTCAGGCGCCTCCAGTATGTTGGCCATTTCCTTTGTTTCGGCCAGTTTACCGCTTTTGTTTCGCGCCATGTCAATCTGCTTTTCGGTGGTGCAGGGCAAGCCTGCCCAGGGGGCTGTCCACCACGGCATGTACCAGCACTTGTTTGGCATAGCCCAGCCAAAGCCTGGGGTCAGGGCCCAGGTGCCGGCGGTATATGCGCATGCACTCCCTATGGCTCTGCTGCCAGTGTATGTCACTGGTGCCGCCTGGGGCAAACACGCTCAGTACCGTATCCAGGTAATCAAATGGCTCATGCCTAAGGCGAATGAGAAAATCATAGTCCATGGCCAGCTTCATATGGGCGGGAAACACGCCCACGCGCTGATAAACCTCCCTGCGCAGGAACATGGTGGGATGCGCCACCTCCCTCATGCCCTGGTAGAGCCGCTTGGGGTCAAACCTCTTGCCCGACACGATCCAACGCCCGCCCATATATTGGCAGTACTTGCCGTGCAGCCAGGTAATATGGGGATGGCTTTCAAAATGCGCCATCACCGTGGCAAGTGTCTGTGGGCCATGGTAGCTGTCACCCGAGTTGAGCAGGTGTATTATATCTCCTTCCGCACGGGCTATTCCTTTATTAAAGGCATCACTAATACCCTTATCAGGTTCTGAAATCCATTTCACATAGCCCGGCAATGACTTATGGGTGAGATAGTTCCGTATATCACCATTGGTTGACCCATCAATGATCCAATGCGAATGAGGCAGTCGCTCTTGGGCAGCTACGGAGGCCATAGATTCCTTAAGCTGGGGCAAATTGTTAAAACAAATAGTAACTATACTTATAGTCAACGGTTTATCCATTGATATGGGGGACATTAATGGCTCAAAAGTGCCCATTTTTTGCCGAAAGGCACCCAGGAAGGGCGGCTGGGGCACACAAGCCCTAAATCCTAATATTTGAAAACTCCCTTGTTATTCGCCCATAGTGGGATATTTTTACGCGGGTTTCGGCAAGGCTGCAACCCCAAATGGCCGCCCCGCATCTTAAATCCCGCATCATGTTTTTTAAAAAACAAGCAAACCACCCATCACAAGCCAATGAGAGCCTCCTGTTGGAAGGCTGCCTGCGCAATGATGGGCGCTATTTAAAGGAACTGTATGACAGGTACGCCTCCCGTTTACTGGCCGTGTGCTGCAGGTACTGCCGCAACCGCGAAGAAGCGCAAGACGTACTGCACGAAGGATTTATCAAAGCTGTGAAAAACCTGCACCGGTTTGAGGCCAAGGGTTCGCTGGAGGGCTGGCTGCGCAAGATCATGGTGAATGCCTGCCTTGAAAATTTCAGAAAAAACAAGCACCTGGTAGTGGTAGATGGCCTTGACCATTCGCCAGAACTACCGGTAGAATCAAAGGCACTCGACAATATGTCGGCCAACGAACTGCTGGAACTGGTAAATGCCCTGCCGCCAGGATTTAGGGTAGTGTTCAACCTTTATGTACTGGAAGGATTGAACCACAAAGAGATAGCTAAAGAATTGAACATCTCCATCGGTACGAGCAAATCTCAGTTGTCCAGGGCACGCCTAGCCCTGCAAAACATGGTTCGCCGAATGGACAAAGACGTGTATAATAGATATGCCCAGCATTGACGAAATATTCCGTTCAGGACTTGAAAGCCACCGCATAACGCCAGGCCCGCAGGTGTGGGAAGGGCTTGCTTCTGCCCTGGGTGCGCCTGATGGAAAAGCGGTGTTGCCCTGGTACTACCAACCGCGCAAAACACTGGCCTTGGCCCTGGCCATCTCGCTCTTGTCCTTTGGGGTAGGCTACTTCATGGCTTCGTTGGGGCATGGCGCGCATGAGGGCCAAATGCCTGCCCTGTCAGATGCACACCCTGACCTACAACCCGTAGAGCAACCCTATACCTTTACACAGGATTACCGAAGGGGAATGGGCCAATCCCTGGCCCCTGTTACGCCCAGCGGACCCACACGCCTCACTACAAGTGCATTATTAGATCCATCACACACCACCGCTTTTGCGCCAGGCCCGTTTGAGGCCCAGGTACCGGTGGGCAGCAGCCCCACCCAGGGCCAACCCACTACCTTGGCTTTTGTTCACAGCCGGTTAACGGCAGCCATAGCCGCCATGCCCATGGCCACCACCCAAGTGCAGCTACCTAGGCAACCATTGTTTGAACTGCCCAAGGAAGTATCGGCGGCACTGGCACCGCGCCATATAGTAGCAATTGGGTTTAATGCCAACCAGGGGATTTCAGGTTTTAATGCCGGGATTGAAGCGGGCGCTACGGTGCTTGGCCGCACCGAAGAATACTGGATAGAACAACACAATGCGCTCCAACTGACATATGGCTATTTCGTGGCCCGCAACCTGGCCATTCTAGGCGGCATAGCCATAAACGACAGGTACCTACAGCTTTCGGGCCATGGCCTGATGGTGGATACCGACCCGGGCAGCAGCCTGGAGTACCGCGACCGGGTGTCGGCCTACAGATATAGGCTGGGGTATAGCAGCCGCCAAATGCTGTTGCCCCTGGCCGTGCGCCTGGCGGGGAGCCACGGTTTCATGGGTTACCACGTGGACCTGGGCGGATTTGCCCAAATGGGCTTGGGCAGCAACCGCCAATTTGAAGTGAGCGATGCCGACTGGAGTGCTATACGCGAACAATATCCCAACGATATATATTTCAACCCACTGCATGTAGGCAGTTTTGTGTCGGTGGGTTTGGAAGCCCATCTCACCCGCCACCTGGGGCTGCAAATGGAGGCGGTGTTGCGCAAGCGGTTTGCCAAGGTTGCGTTGCCGTACCATGCATTCAATGCCCTGGAGCAAGGCGTTCAATTAGGGATGTTTTATCGGTTTTAGGCGGGCACGGGGCGCAGGGGAAAACTGAGCATAATATGCTGGTTGTGTGCATTATATGCCACCCCTTCGGGGTTCTGGAATATTGGCTGGCCATTTTACCACGGGCTGCGCCCGTGGCTATTATCATGTCACACCCCTGCGGGGTTATTTTATAGATTTTCACAGGGTTGTGGCGGTGGCTACGAAGATGCCGCCCCTCTGGGGCGGTGGAAAGATAGGTGGGCAATGCACCACGGGCGGTGACCGTGGCTACGAAGATGCCGCCCCTCTGGGGTTGTTTTATAGATTATCAAAGGGTTGTGGCGGTGGCTACGAAGATGCCGCCCCTCTGGGGCGTTGGAACATTGGTTGGTTTTTCACCACGGGCGGTGCCCTGTCCCTACACCCCAAAGCCTGCGGTCAATAGCTTGGTTTATTGGCTGGCTTGGGCCGCTCCGCTTGGCCCGCCTTAGCCAAAAACCAGCTATTGCCCGTATTGAACTGCTAAAGGGCAAGGCGGAAACCCAAGGGGCTGGGGCGGATGCCCGGGTTGCTGAGGGAGCGATTCGACACTCGGCAGTACCCGGCGCTGTTGATCCGACCGCCGCCGCGAACCACGCGGCCGGAGCCTGTATAAGGGCCGCTAGGGTTGGTTTGGCTAGAGCTACTATATGCTCCATACCCATCGGCACACCATTCCCACACATTGCCGCTCATGTCATACAGCCCCAGCTCGTTGGCCCCTTTTTGGCCTACCGGGTGGGTTCCGTAATCTGGATGGCTAGAACCTAAATCATAAGAATTCTCATCAAACCAAGCCACATAGCTCAGGGTATTGCTACCCGCATACTTGTAGCCACTGCTCTTGGTGCCCCCACGCGCCGCAAATTCCCACTCCGCCTCCGTTGGCAACCTAAACACCTTGCCCGTGAGCTGGTTCAGGTTGCGGATAAACGCTTGTACATCGTCCCATTTTACCTGCTCTACCGGGCAATCGTCGCAGCCCTTGTGGTACAATTCTGCCGGGTCTGAACCCATTACCGCCCGCCACTGCGCCTGGGTCACTTCATACTTGCCCATACTATAGCTGCTAAGGGTTACGAGGTGTGCCGGGCTTTCGTCATCAAAACAATCACTGCCCTGCTCACCGGTGCAGCCCATGGTAAACGTGCCGCCTGGTACATACACCATGTTGTCTATAAGCTCTTGTACCTGGGGGTGGAGCCTGGGCTTGGCCGCTTCTTCCAGCACGGTTATCCGGTCCTTGGCCTCCGCCGCGTGCCTGCCAGTGGGGTAGCCCGCCAAATAGGCCCGGTAGCCCGCTATGGTGTTGGTGGTTTGCGCCTGCTGCCAGGCCGTTTCTTCGGCTGTAAGGCCTGACCCGGGTTTGGGTTTTTCCCTAGGGGGGCCTTTTTCTTCAACCAATGGAATAGTATCCTGGACATTAGCCGAACCGGCGGTTGATGGCACTCCCGCCGTGTCGCCTTCTTCTTGTTGGCCACTGGGGGCAGCCCCGGTCCCAGTGCCCTCCCCTGGCTTCAACACAAAATAACCGGCCACCAACACGGCAAGTATGGCTATGGCTATCAGCACCATGCCTTTTTTGCCTTTGCCCTTCCCTTTGTCAACGCCTGCCGGCCGGGTAGGTGTTTCGTCATGGTCGGCCTCCCCGTGGCGCATGGGCATGGCCTGGGTTTTTCTCCCCGCCTTTGGCCGTTCACCATTGCCCGTATCCGCCCATTTGTTTGCAAGAAGGTAGGCCCTGGCGGCATCCTGCAGTGTGTCAAGGCTGCTGCGCTGTTCAGGGTCGGGGTGCAGGCAGCCCTTTATCAACTGGTTTAACTCCCGGGAAAAATGGCCGGGCAAATCGGGCAGGCCGCCCACATCGTGCAGGAACGCGCCGCCGTTTCCGCCCCAGGGCACCTCGCCCGTGAGCATTTCTATCATCATCACCCCCAGTGAGAACACGTCGCTTCCGGGTATAAGTTGGCCCATGGCCTTAAACTTTTCCGGAGGGGCATAGGCCACTGTCATGCTCCCGGCGGTGTTGGTGCTTTTGCGCAGGGTATTTCGCAGCCTTGTGCTTATGCCAAAATCGGTGAGCAGGTAGCGGCCCTGGCCATCCATCAATACGTTGTCAGGCTTTATGTCTTGGTGTACTATGCCCTGGCCATGTAGGTAGGCCAAAGCCGGTGCTATCTGCACCAGGCATTCAGCCAATTCCTTCTCTGAAAAAGTACCGTGCTCCACCACACGGGCATACACCGATCCGCCTTGGCAAAAGGGCATTATTAGGTACGGGTGCCCCTCATGAATATCAAAATGCTTAGCTGTGAGCAAATTGGAATGGTATAGGTTCAGCACCACGGCATATTCACGCCTAAACTGTTTAAGGCCCACTTCATCCATGCCTTTTTCGGGAGCATACACCTTTAGGGCCATCACGGCATCTTCGGCCATTTGGTCGGCTACTTTCCACACCTCTGAGAAGCCCCCCACCCCCAGTTTTTTTAGCAGCCGGTACCTACCGGCAAATATTTGATTTTCTTTTAATTGCATAATCAAACGATGCCATTTGACATTTTTTTTCAAATGTAAATCACGGGCGTAATTCGTGCGTTTGGTTTGCGCATTTAGCGGTGGATTTTAATACGATGGTTGTGTATGGAATATGCCACCCCTGCGTAGTTATTTTATAGATTATCATAGGGTTGTGGCGGTTATATGCCACCCCTTCGGGGTTTGGGGCTTAGGGCCGGCCATGCACCACGGGCTTCGCCCGTGGCTATAATCATTACACCCCTTCGGGGTTGTTTGTAACAGATTAACAATAGGTTGTGGCGGTGGCTACGAAGATGCCGCCCCTCTGGGGCGTTGGAACGATGGGTGGGCTTTGCACCACGGGCGGTGGCGGTGGCTACGAAGATGCCGCCCCTCTGGGGCGTTGGAACATTGGTTGGTTTTTCACCACGGGCGGTGGCGGTGGCTACGAAGATGCCGCCCCTCTGGGGCGTTGGAACGATGGGTGGGCAATGCACCACGGGCGGTGACCGTGGCTACGAAGATGCCGCCCCTCTGGGGCGTTGTAACGATG
>JACPUW010000023.1 GCA_016192035.1 Bacteroidota bacterium | reverse complement strand
GGTGCGCCCGGGCTTTACCCCCGCCGACAGCGTGCACCTGCTCTACGCCACGGTGCTTGACAGCCAGCACATAGGCCTGGCCTGGACCACGGATGCACGGGGCATGGGCTACCGCCTGGAGCGCAGCGCCCCCGGCATGGACACGGCCTACCGCTGGATAGCCGGCCCGGCTGCCAACAGCCTGACAGATACCCTGCCCGCCAGCGCGGCCCGCATGGCCTACAGCTACCGCCTGCGCCCCGTGGACTCCTGTGGAAGCCCCGGTGCGGCATCAAACCCCGGCGGCAACATCATGCTGCGCCACACCAACCACAACAACGAGTTCGTGGCGCTGGAGTGGACGGCCTACCAGACATGGGCCGGCGGCGTAATGGAGTATGTGGTAGAGCGTTCGCCCGATGGGCGCGCCTGGGCCGACCTGGCCGCGCCAAGGGCCCGCCGCTACACGGACCCCCACCTGCCCCTGCTGCCCGCCGACACGGTATGGTACCGCGTGCGGGCCATGGAGCGCGGCGGCCACGCACAGCAGGGCCACAGCAACGCGGTGCGCGTGCCCCTGGTCACCACCCTGTTCATACCCAATGCATTCAGCCCTAACGGCGACGGAATGAACGACATATGGCGGGTGGGCCACTTTGGACTGGCCAGCTTTGAGTGCAGCATATACGCCCCCAACGGCCAGCAACTGGCGCTGGGCCGCGACCCCGACCACATATGGGACGGCACGCTCAACCAGACAGACTTCCCCCCGGGCGGCTACCGGTATGTGATTACCGCCACCGATGTGCGCGGCAAGGCGCTCACCCACAAGGGAGTGGTAACGCTGGTGAGGTGAGGTGGCGCGGGGTACTGGGCGCAGGGCGCGGGGGCAAATGGAACTTAATATACTGGTTGTGTGCGGATTATGCCACCCCCCCCTGCGGGGTATGGAACGGCGCAGACCCTGAACCACCCGCTGCGCGCGTTGTTTTTCTTAATCCCTTTGCGTTCTTTGCGATACACCCTAGGCCCTATGCCCTGCTGCGCCCGTTGTTTTTCTTAATCCCTTTGCGTTCTTTGCGATACACCCCCTACACCCCAAACCCTTAAACCCCTAGGCCCCGCTGCGCGCGTTGTTTTTCTTAATCCCTTTGCGTTCTTTGCGATACACCCCCTACACCCCTAGGCCCCGCTGCGCCCGTTGTTTTTCTTAATCCCTTTGCGTTCTTTGCGATACACACCCCTACACCCTTAAACCCCTAGGCCCTGTGCCCCGCTGCGTTCATGGTTTTTCTTAATCCCTTTGCGTTCTTTGCGATACACCCCCTACACCCCTACACCCTTAAACCCCTACACCCCTAGGCCCCGCTGCGCCCGTTGTTTTTCTTAATCCCTTTGCGTTCTTTGCGATACACCCCCTACACCCCTAAACCCTTAAACCCCTAGGCCCTGTGCCCCTGGTGCGGCGGTGGCTGGGTGCAGTAGAAGCACCGTGACTTTTGTCTTGCGCTTGAAAACCCCTCACTCCTTGGCCACGCGGGAGGTGAGGGCAGGGCCGCCGGGCTGCCGTACCTGTATCAAGCTAGGCCGCTGGGGCATTCTTCGCCTGTGTTGTTTTGGGGGCGCGGTATTCATGGGCCACACGAGCCTACGCTATGGCAAAGCTACCATGGTGTGAGGGGGTAAGGAGTTGGGGCAGGGGCCCCACCCTTTGCCCCTGGGTAACAAACATACCCTAGCCTATAGTATATTGAGCTTTACCAGCACGGTGCGCACAAAATTGTACTCGGGTATAATGCGCATGCCGTGGTCGCGCTGGGCCACTGGTTGGGCTACCAAGCTGCCGTCAATAACCGTGAGTAGTTTCTTCACCTCCCGGCTGCGGGCGCTCAGTAGCGACACCCGGGTGAGCCATACGGCCACAAATGACGACATGATAAAGGCCAAGGATGCCAAGATACCTTCCAATTGGTACTGAGTACCGCCCATTACGGCTACAGTAAGCAGCATAAATACCATGCCCAGTGGGATAAGGGTGGCATAGTACATCTTGCGCGAAAGATTGAACTGTTCGGCCATGTCAAAATCCACCTTCACCACAGTCATGTTGGCGCCTTCCACTATGTCGCCCTTAAGGCTTGGAACGCTGCTCATAGGGCTGTACCGCACATTCTTAAGGTCAAACGAATGTGATTTGATGTCGCCATAGTACACAGCCTCGGGGGCATCGTGCAGGTGGTCGAAATCGGTGATGGATACTGATTTGAGCCTTCCTGTCAATTCACTGGGCGACAAGGGGGTCTGAATGGTGATCTTCTTTGATTCCATGTTGGGTATTGATTAAGGGTGAATGAACGCGGACAGTGGCCCTGAGCAGGTTGCGGGCCATTTTGGTAAGCAGGCCGGTAGCTGTTACGGTCCAGGCAAATAGGGCCAGATAGACAAACACATCGGGTATAACAAAAAGGAAATCCAACTGTGTGGCCTGGGCCAACCGATAGGTGCAGGTGGCATACATGCCCAGCGGGAACACCATGCCCCAGTACTGTGGGTGGTATGAGAACGGTATGAGCTGATAAAAATGCCGCCAGGCACCCAGTACCAGGATAAGGGGTATCCACCAAGTACCTATGCCCCAAAACAGCAGGGTGAACCCTTTGACAAAGGGCAGTATAGAAGTAAGGAATTCAGATTGGCCGGCCCCAAGCATGAGTGCCGCGCCCGAGAGGGTGGTTATGGCCACCGCCCCCATATTGATCCAGTACGGCGGGGCAAATTCCTCTGCCCTTAGTTCAAAAAAAGTAAGCCTATAGAATATAAGTGTGATGATGATGATGTACAACATGCACCCTATGAGAAACAAGACCAGGGCGGCAAACATGATGATTTCGGCAGGTATGGGCAGGTGGCCCACCAGGGTTGCCGCCATGATGGATACCGACTGGGTAGAAACCACTATGATGAGCCATATACCATTTATCCCCTTGTTGAGTGACGGCTTTTTTTGCCGCACGGTGATCATGGTAAAAAAAGCATAGATGATAAGCACCCATAGTGCCAAGCCAATATAAAACAAAATGGTAGCGGCTGTATAGTTCTGGGATATAAGCACAAACTGGCTGCCCAGCACATTGGTGCCCGCTATAAGGGTAAGAAAACCGGGGCTTCTGCCGTGGTCAGAAAAGTCGGCCACAAACTTGGGCATAAAGAACACCAGGCGGCCTATGAGCATGGCCCATAGCACTATGTAAGCCAGTACATTGGCATACAATAATATGCTCCCCACCACCGGGATACCCATTAGGTGCGATGCTATGCCCACGATGCCTGTGGCCATGACCAGTGCGAAATAGCTGGGAAACAAATCGGCTACTTCCTTTTTAATCATTGATTGGAAACCAGGGTTCAATGGGTCATCATTTGGGTTGATGTAAAGGTGCCCCCCCCCACCTTAAACCCCGGTTAGGCCCAGATTAAAATACATTAATGTTTGATGGGGCCTGCGCTACCAAAAACCGCAGCCAACTTAAAACAGGCTTAAAAGTTTTAACCCCTTTTAATTGGCCTTAAAATCAACTTAAGTTGGGCAATACAATCTCTACCGTGGTGCCTTCATTGAGCTTTGACCGCAAGAAAATCTTGCCCGAATGCAGCTTGATGATTTTCTCCACCAGCGAAAGCCCAATGCCGTTGCCAGGGGTGCCGCGCGCGTTGATGCCCCGGTAAAAGGGTTCAAACACATGTTTCAAATAACTCTCAGGCATGCCTATGCCCTTGTCGGCAAAGTACAGCACTATGCTGCCATGATCTAGTACCACGTTGATTTCCACGGTTTTGTCCGACGAAAACTTGCAGGCGTTGTCTATCACGTTCACAAAAGCTATCTTGAGCAGTTTTTCTTCCCCCTTACACGTGAGCATGTTCTCGTCGTCGGTAATCATGTTAAAAGATATATGCACCTCGTATTCAGGCTTGTTCAGGGCCAATTCATCCCGTATGGCCCAGAGAATTTCATCAATGCGTATGGGCTGAAAATGCCTGAACAGGGTTTCCACATCGCTATTGGCCAGCTCAAGCAGGTTGTTTGAAAGGGTGCGCAGGTTCTTAATTTCCTTTAATATGGTGTGCAGTACGGCCTTGTAGTCGTCCGTTTGGCGGTCTTTCATTAGGGCTACCTCTATTTGTCCGCCAATGGCGGTGAGCGGGTTTCTCAGTTCGTGTGAGGCATTGCTCACAAACCTTTTTTGTATGTTGAACGAGGTTTCCAGCCGTTCAAGCATTTTGTTAAACGTGTTGGTCAACTGGCCTATCTCATCGAGTTTGTTGTCGGCCAAAAGCCTTTGGTTCAAACTGCTAGACGAAATCTTCTCCACCTGGTGCACAATTTTGGAAATGGGGCGCAAAAACCTACCGGCGTAGAGCCAGCCGCTTATGAAAATGACGATAAAAATGATAGACCCCCTTACTATGAGTATCTTCTTCAGGTTGTTCAGGTACTTGGTTCCGTATTGGTCATGGCCAGAAGCCACCAACAGGTAATCGGCACCCTGGAAATTATATATAAAACCCAGGTATTCAACGCCATTCACGGCAATGAATACCGACTTTTCGCTGGCTATGCGGTCAAGTAGTGCCTTTGATGGCACGGTGGCCTGCCTGTCGCGGTAAAGCAGGTGGCCATTGGTTTGAAAAATGGCGGTGTTAAAATCACCCTCCGATTGAAGGGTCCACAACTCGTTGGCACTCATTTGAAGTGAATCCCTGCCCGAAGCAGTGGCAAGCAATAGTTTTAGGCGGTTTACGGCCTTGTCCTCCAAGCGGATCTTGAAATCGGTAATCCTAAAATTTTCGGAGAGGTAAAAGATGGAAAAGGAGAAAAAGAAGAGTATAACACCCACTACCAGGGCAAAAATGAGGGTGAACTGGGTGCGTATCTTCATGGCTCAGTCATCTTTAAGGATGTAGCCCATGCCCACGAGGGTATGGAGCAGCTTGGGCTCGTGGCCCTGGTCAATTTTCTTACGCAGAAAGTTGATATACACCTCAATCACGTTTGTGCCCCGGTCAAAGGTCATATCCCACACCTTTTCGGCTATTTCGGCCTTGCTGAGCACCTTGTTTCGGTGTGTGGCCAAGAGTTCAAGCAGGGCAAACTCCTTGGCGGTGAGCCTTATTTCATTGCCCCCACGGCGCACCCGCTTGTTGTGGGTGTTGATTTCCAGGTCGGCCACCCTTATGATGTGTTCCCCATCTACCTCCCCATCCTCGGCTGCCATCTGGCGCCGGGTAAGCGACTTCACCCGGGCTATAAGCTCTGGAAAATCAAAGGGTTTCACCAGGTAGTCATCGGCACCGGCTTCAAATCCTTCCAATTTGTCGTTAAGTGACCCCAGGGCGGTGAGCATGAGTATTTTCACACCCTTGTCGCCTTCACGTATCTTTTTGCAGAGCACCAAACCGTTCATCCTGGGAATGATAATATCCAGTATAATAAGGGCATAGGGTTTAGACTGGGCCAATTTGAGCCCAATTTCGCCATCGTATGCCACATCTACTTCAAAACCATGCTCCTCAAGGCCTTGCCTAATAAACTGCAGCACACTGGCTTCGTCTTCTACTATGAGCACCCGCATGGATTGGTGTAGGGTCTGGGTTGGTCAACAAATGTACAGGCTGCCGCCGCTTGGGGGCAGGTGAAACGGTAAGATGTGGTTGCCAAAGAGTTGCACCGCCACCCAAAGCCCAAAAACATGCTGCGTGTAGGTGGAGGTATTTCATTGGCGCAGGGCGCAACCGCTCAATACGCTGGTTAGGTGTAATATATGTCAAACTTGCGGTTTGGATACCCAAATTCCACCCCCCTGCCTCGGTAGGACTGCCATTCTTAAGCCCCTGAGCAAACCGTAAGTAATCCTTCTTGTAATGGACTATGGGTTAAGGGCCTTTTGCCACGGGTTGCCCCGTGGCTATCGTCCTCACACCCATTCAGGGTTTTTTTTGGCCCATATTCATAGGATTGCGGTGGCGGGTATCCCACGCAGGGTTGCGGCAGTGGCCCAGCTTGTCATACCCCGCCCGCGCGCGCACCTTTTCATACTACTACTCCTTAAGCAATGCCGCTGCCTGCTCACGGAGCATGGTGAGATACGCCTCATGCCCCAGTGCCAAACCTTGGTCGCCCAGCAGTGCTGCCCCCGTATCCAGGCTTTGGCATGCCGCCAGCCATTCTTTCCCGTCTAGGCCGGTCAGCGCCCTATACTGCAGCAACAGTGCTTGGTGGGCGGTAGTGGTATCTTCCCATAAACGGTAGCGGGCATAGCATTTCACGCTCAGCATCAAGTAGTATTCCTGCAGCCAAGCCCCCGTGTATCCCAGGGTATCGGCCAGTGGGTCGGCGGCGCGTTGGCTTGCATCAAGTAGCATGGCCAGCAGCATGTTCCGTTCGTTTTGGCTGCCCTTGTAGCTGTCAAAAATGGGCCCGCATACCATGAACTTTAGCTCCGTGAAACGGGCCAGGTGGTCGGTGGACTGAAAATACCGCTCTACCCTGCCCTGTAAGGTGCCACAGGCCAACCCATTATTTATTAATACTATAGATAGAAAAATCACACTCATAGACCGGCACATAGGCTTGCTTTTAAGCTTCAAATAACGCTCCCTTGCCTCAAACTGGGGCCATGAGCCCCTACTACCTCCGCTCTATGGCCCTTCGGTATCGGCGGGCATAGCGGTTGTGTTCGTCCAGGCTATTGGTAAAGTAGTGCCGCCCCGACAGGTCTTCCTTGGCGCACATATACAGGTGGCTGTGTTTCTCAGCCCGCAGCACCGCCTCTATGGCGCCCATCTCAGGTATCACTATGGGGCTGGGTGGCAGGCCATTGTACTTGTAGGTATTGTAAGGCGACTCCAACTCCTTGTGCTCGTTAAGTATGCGCTTCAGTCCAAAATCCCCGGCAGCATATTTTAGGGTGGGGTCGGCCTGTAAGGGCATGCGTATGCGCAACCGGTTTAGGTAGAGCCCGGCTATGGTGGGCTGCTCGTCCAAAATGGCACCCTGCTCCTCCTGCACTATGGCGGCAAGGTTCACCACCTCGCAGGGCGTAAGTCCTACGGCCTGGGCCTGGGCCATCCGGTCATCAGTCCAGAAAGACCGGCTTTCTTTCACCATCCGGGCCACAAAAGCCTCACCTGAGGTGTTCCAATAAAACTCATAGGTATTGGGCACTATGTGGCAAAACACAGGCCCTTTGGCATCCAGCTCCAGCCATAGGCGCTCATTCTCCAGGGCAGTGAGTATTTCCACAGAATCGGCTTCTATCTGTGGGGCTACCCTACCGGCCAGTACGGCCAGGTCCCTCACGTTGTGAAAAGATACCTTAACGGTTTCGGCATTTCCAGAACGCAACTTGCGCACCAAGCCAAACACACTCATACCCTGCGCTATAGCATATTTACCGGGTTTCACCCTTTGGTGGTACCTCATGACTTTGGCCAGCAGGTCAAAGCGCTTATTTTCTGTCAGAAATCCTTCTGTCTCCATCTGCTGTACCAGCAGCTCATAGCTAGTGCCCGTTTTTATGTAGAGCGTACCCTCCTTGGCCACTACGGCACTAATCAACCAAGCATACGTACCCCCAAGGCATATACCCGCCAGCGCGAGTAGGGTGCCCATCCTTAGCCACCTGTTCATCTATTTGGTTTTTTTGGCATTGATTCGATCCCACAAAATTCTGGCATTCGCGGCATCGGGGTGCGCTTCAAGAACCCTTAGCAGCCAATTATTGGCTTGGTCAAGCCTGTCCCTGCCCAGTGCCACTTTGGCCAGGTTGGTCATGGCCTGTTCGTGCAGGGGGTCCTGCGCCAGCACTTTATGGAACCAGTCCTCAGCCGCATCCAAATCATTTACAAGCAAATAGCCAAATCCCATTGCATTCATGGCTTCCTCGTGCAGGGGCAGTTCGGCAAGTACCATAAGGAGATGGCCCCTGGCTTCCTCTAGCCGCCCCAGCACCATCATATCCTGCGCCAGTTGCACCCGGTACTCATGGTGAAGCGGCATCAAGTTCAGGGCTTTTTCCATATAAATTACCGCCCCTGATACCTGGCCCAGTGCCCTGTGGGCGGTGGCTATGCGGTAGTAATCATGGGGTTCAAAGTCTTTTTGATCAGCACCGGCCGCAATGCCTACCAGGGCGCGGTGGTCAGCCCTAAGAAAATGGTAGTGTATCCAAACCTGCGGGTGCTCAGGCTGGGGCAAACCTGCCAAGTAATGCCGGGCAGAGTCCAGAAATACCGGCCGGGCCTCAAACTTTTCATAAAAATTCAAATACGCCCTGGCCTTACTCTCAGGCCCCGGGGCTGCTGATGTCAGGCACTGTAAGCCCGTAAAACCCTGTTTCTCATTACTTGCCGCTTCACCTTCCTCATATATTCTTATATAATGGTCAGTTACGCTTACATGGGGTATGTCCACCGTATGGCTTTTTTTCATGTGGCACCCCACGCAGTTAGCCTGGCCCAGGCTATGGCTGCATTTCTTTGGCTTACTGCCGTGGCATGTAGCACACGCCGCATCATAATGCGCTCCCTTTGTTTGGGTTACCCCTTTGTGCGGGTCGTGGCAGGTAATGCAGGTTAGCCCCTGGCCCTTAAAACATTGGCTCATCTTGAGCCTATGAGGGTGAGAGGCCATCACAAAACTCCCTTTGGCCTGTGCCAGTACCGGCATATATATGTCCATGACCTGTGACAGGGCCATGCCCGGTCTAAAATCAGCCCAATCCTTTCCTGGCTTTAGCAGGGCATTTCCCTGCAAATGACACCGTTGGCACACATCGGTTTGCAGTTTGTAAGGCAGTTTTGCCGGGTTCACTATGGTAGCGTCGGGCCCTTTGTCGGTATCCACCCATTCACCGCGCAGCTTGGCCTCCACATGGGCTTGTCCGGGGCCATGGCACCGCTCACACCCAATGCCCAATGGGACATTTTCAAATTTGTTAAAAGAGCCCGGCACATGGCTTGGCAGGTCGTTGTGGCAAGAAATGCACTCCATGCCCAGGGCACGGGCGTAGCGGCTATTGTGGCCGCCTTCAAACCCGGGTGGCAAACCCATCAAGCCCCTTTGGGTGTAATAGGTAAATGGCATTTGGTACAGGTATCCGTTGCGGTCTTGGATATGCGAATTGGTATGTTGCCCAGAACCAACTATATAATCCACCTTTTCCATGCGGCGGTAGGAAGTGTCGGCATGGGCTAACCTGTATTCATATAAAAACAAGTCCTGCCCTACCCATTTGGGCTGGTAGTAGTATCCTGAAAGGGTGTCGTATATAGCCTCTACGGGCCACTTGATGCTGCTCTTGGCAGGATTGGCCAAACCAAAAGACTGGCCCATACCCGTTTGCATAAACGACTGATAGATGCCCGCATGGCAATCACGACATGCCTCGCTGCCCACATACTTCACCTTGGGGTCATGATTTAAGTACACGGGCTCCGGATTGCGGTTGGCCTCCCCTATTCTCCACCAGCTTAGGTAGCCCACCAGGGCCAATCCCAGCGCGGCGGTTAAATAAAGAAGTACCCTTCGGTTCACAAGGCGCAAATAACCACTACAGGGCAGAAATATGGGCGGATATGGGCTAACAAAGAGCCAAAACGCCTAGCGGCCAAAGTGCAAGGTGAGCCCATCATAACTCAGGTTCATGCCTGGCGGCAATTCGGCTTCTACCTTACGGTGGAGCCCCATATCATGCGACATATGAATGAAATACGCCTGCCTAGCCCTTGTTTTGCGGGCAGCTTCCATGGCTTGAGTGAGCGAAAAATGGGCCAGGTGCGGTGTTTTTCGCAGGGCACCCAGCACGATGGTATCTACCCCTTCCAGCAGTTGGAATGATGAGTCGGGAATATGGCTCACATCGGTGATATAGGCAAAAGGCCCTATGCGAAAGCCCAAAACCGGAAGCCGGTAGTGTAGCACCGGAATGGGCAATATGTGTAGCTCACCTATGGTAAACCTTTCATTTTCAATTGGCACAAAACCGAGTTGTGGAATACCCGGATACGGCGAGGGCTTAAATGCATAGCGCCAACCCTGGCGCACTTGTTCTTCCACGGCATGGGTGCAGTATAGGGGGAAATCTCCTTGACTATGATAGTTAAACACCCTTAGGTCGTCTATACCGGCCAAGTGGTCGCGGTGCTCATGGGTAAGCACCACGGCATCCAGGCGGTCCACTTTTTCGCGCAGCATTTGCTCCCTAAAATCGGGGCCGCAGTCTATGGCAATAGCGGTGCTGCCCGAACGGATAAGCAGGGAGCTGCGCCAGCGGCGGTCGCGCGGGTCTGTTGATGCGCATACCACGCATCCACAGCTTATTACAGGAATGCCATGTGAGGTTCCCGTGCCCAAAAAGCTCACTGAAAAAGGTTCATGCTCGGGGTTTGAGGATTGCAATCACGTAATTTTGGGCTATAGCACAAAAGTACAGAATGGCCAAAGGCAAGGTACGCAAACCAAGAATAGAGGAAAGCTGGCTGGCCCAATTGGAAGATGCCTTTGCGTCATACTCATTCCAATCGTTGCGGGCATTCCTACACACAGAAAAGCAGGCGGGTAAGTTGGTGTATCCCAAGGGAAGCGACATATTCAGGGCTTTTGACCTGTGCCCTTTTGGCCAGGTGAAATGCGTGATACTGGGTCAAGACCCCTACCACGGCCCCGGGCAGGCCCATGGGCTCTGTTTTTCGGTGCCCAAACCGGTGGATATACCACCCAGTTTACAGAATATTTACAAAGAGTTGACACGTGACCTGGGCATGGCCCCACCTCCCCATGGTGACCTGAGCAGCTGGGCCAGCCAGGGTGTTTTTCTGCTCAACTCAGTGCTTACCGTGGAAGCGCACCAAGCCGCTTCGCACAAGGGCCAGGGTTGGGAATCGTTTACCGATACAGCCATAGCCCGCCTTTCGGCGCAGCGCAAGCACTTGGTATTCATGCTGTGGGGCAACTATGCCCGCGCCAAAAAATCAATAATTGATCACACAAAACACCAGGTGCTTGAGGCACCCCACCCATCGCCGCTATCTGCCCACAGGGGTTTTTTGGGCTGTGGTCATTTCTCCAAGTGCAACAGCTACCTGGCTGCACATGGCATAGCACCTATCAATTGGGAATTAAGCGATTAGCCCTACACAGGATAGAAAATGCCCCAAATCCTTGGCCCTGTGGTTGCACCGGTTTGCGGTTATCCCTATTCAAAGGATGCTGGCCACTGGAAAGCACTTGACCAGTCATAAAACTCCTCAATCTCTTTTTCATGGGACTTAATCCACTTTTTTACATCAGATTGACCTGATGGCAATAAGATGATATGAACAAAGGTTTCAATCAATCCTTTCTCTTTCATTTCCAGATAATAAGGCACGTAGTAGTCCCAGTAAAATCCTACCCCTTCGCCCTGTGCTTCGCTCAGTGAGGTACAAATTGTTTCAAATTTTCTGACAAGCCTCTCTGCCTCTGTTTCCTTCTTGAATTTCTTGTCGTGGTCTATGGCAGCCATAATGCCCAGCATTAGTTCGGTCATGGCAAAATTGTTCTCTACCGGTGTGCCATCAGGATTGTTTTTGGCCAACAAGCCCTCAGTTATTTCTATAGATACCTTATTCGTACCCGTTTCTTCGGTATTGGCATTCATGAGTAATCGTAGCAGTTCAAGATTCTGGGTAGCCCTTACACCCTGAGGTTCCAAAACCAAAAAACGGCCCAAGGCCATTAAGGAAGGAATCTTTGTCTTTTGGCCTAGGCAGATACGGGCAATGGCGTTATGACTGCTGGCATGTGAGGGGTTTCGTGCAGCCGATTGCTCAAAGCAATGGGCAGCTTCCACGGTGTTATTCAAACTGATGAGGGTAATCCCTTTGTTAAAATACAACATATGAGAGCTGGGAAAAAGCCGGATACCCGCATCATAGGTCGCCAAGGCCTTCCCTGGGTTTAACAAGCCGTCGTATGCGGTTCCACAGGTTATATAGACACCTTCCAGGGCCTTATGCCCTTGATAAAGGCCAAAGACCCTTTCGCAGCAATCTATGGCCTCTTGGTATTTCTTTAACATCAACAGTGACATGGCCTTCTCGGCCAGCGCGTACATGTTGTCCTTGTCAAGTTGCAGGGCTTGGTCATATTTCCTAATGGCACCTTCGTAGTCGCCTTTGTCGTGGTACTCCACCCCTTCCATCACCAATTTTTCGGCTGCTTCCTTTTGTTGCCCAAAAACTGGGTGGCAAGGCAATAAGAACAACAAGGGCATCATCTTCCACCATAAGCCCAACCATTGGGGCCCAACGGTATGGGCAGGTTTCCGGCAACGCGCCTTACCCTCTAGGTGCTTGTCATCCGTCACTTTATCAGGGTGGTATGTATAGCTTAACATAGCAAGCAGCAATTTTATTAAAGACAAATGTATTTGAAGTTTACACCGATTTTTCGGTGCAACAAACATTTTGACCGGTCTAGCACTACTCCTTACCTTCCCCTTTTATGCCTAGTTTATGTCAAGCATATCCAGGTTTATGCCATAGATATGGTCGGCAATTTTCTCCAGGTTCGACACCACTTCCATGGCAAGAAGGCCGGTTTGGAATGAAATGGCTTCATTTTCTATTTCTATGAAAAAAGCATTGCGCAGGGTGTCGCGTATCTCGTTCACCGACAATTCCATATGGCGTACCTGGTCCAAGCTGTATTTGGTCTGTTCCTCGCGGTCCAGTATGTTGAGCATCATTTCAAAACCATCGTCCACCTTGTCGGTAAGTGTTTTTATGGCCTGCAAGGTTTGTTCGTTAAACTCAGGAATGTCATCGCGTTTGCCCAGGCTCAGCATGATTTTCTCGTTCAGGTCGCCTATGCGCTCCAGGTCATTGATGATTGACCATATCTGTCTCACCTTGAGCGCGGTGGCCTTGCTTAGGTTGTTCATGCTCAGATCAGCCAAAAACCGCGCAATTTCCCTTTCCTTTTCATCGCACTCATCCTCAAAGGCGAGTATCTTTTTGCTGGCCTTAGGCAACTTCCGTTCGTCTGAACGGAATAAAAGCACCAAATTGGTCTTGAACATTTTATGGGTGAGTTGCCCAAACTCGTACACCTCCTTTTGGGCTTCAATCACGGCCAGTTCAGGAGTGGCCATCAAACCTGAATCTAAATACTTGAGCACATCAGATTTTTTCTGGCCCTTGCCCGGTACAATAAGCTTTACCCCCTTTACCAGAAGCCCCGAAAACCATACCAACAACAATACGTTAGCCACGTTGAAAGTAGTGTGAAACACGGCCAGGCCCACCGGCCCCAAGGTGGTGAGCATTTCGGCATCGCTACTGAAAATATCAATCGTTTGGGGGTCTATGTCACAACCTTGCCCAAACACATTGCAATACAAACTACTGGTAGCCACCATTAACCATTGCACCATGTGCAAAAATGGCCTAAACAACACCAGCATCCAAAGTACCCCTACCACATTGAACATGGTATGGGCCATGGCCGCCCGTTTGGCATTGATATTGGCTATGAGTGCCGCCAACTGCGCCGTTATGGTAGTACCTATGTTTTCACCCAGTATCATGGCCGCTCCCGTGGGAAAATCTATCCACCCCTCACTGAGCAGGGCAATGGTTATGGCCATACTGGCCGAAGATGATTGCACCACAATGGTGAGCACGGTGCCCACACCTATAAAGAGCAGCAAGGAGGCAAAGCCCATGCTTGACCATCCGCTTACAAACTCCAATACCTCTGGGTGGTCATTGATGTTGGGAATGCTGTCTTTCAATTCGCCCAAGCCAAAGAACAACAGTGCGAAACCTATGACAAACTCCGCCCAGTTCTTTAACTGCTCGTTGGCCATGAAGAGGAAAGGAAAAGCGATACCCAATACGGGCAGTGCAAAGTCTGACACTTCAAACTTGCCCACGGCGGCAACGATCCAGCCTGTGACCGTGGTACCTATGTTGGCCCCCATGATGACGCTGACTGCCTCGGCAAGTGAAAACAAGCCGGCATTGGTAAAGCTCACCACCATAACCGTGGTGGCCGATGATGACTGAACAAGTGAGGTAACTGCCACACCGGTAATGATGCCCAATACCTTATTTGAGGTAACGGCCTTAAGTATCTTCCTGAGCTTGTTTCCGGCCGCCTTTTGCACGCCTTCGCTCATGAATTTCATGCCAAAAAGAAAAAGCCCCAGGGAGCCCAGCAGGCGCAAAAACTCCGAAAAGCTATAGATACCCTCGTGATCGGCCACAGCGCTGCTACCCGTGTTAGCAAAAGCCATCCCCGTGAACAAGAGCATTGCTAAAACCATGATCCAAAGGTGCTTATCAAGCTTCATGATGCGCGCTTATTGACATTTGGCGCAAAAGTATAAGGGCGCGGTTACCGCAACATTAAGTTTGTTAAGACCCTTGGCCCACCCTGCACACCGTATAGTTAACCCCTAGGTTAACGGCGAGTCAACGCATTGAGCAACAAACTAATTGCCAAGAATTTATCCATTCCTATTCCTGCATTACCAAATCCTTAACCGGCCCAGGCAATTGGTAACATATCGGCAGTAGGCTAGGCTTTCTTGGCCAAAAGGCTCTTTAGGTAGCTAATTTTCATAAGGGCTTCCATGGGCGTGGTGCTGTTTACATCCAGTTTCAACAATTCTTCGCGCACACGTGCCCAAGTGGGGTCTTCCATTTCAAACAAGTTCATCTGTAGGTGCCTCGGGGCCTTTTTGAGGAGGTCTTTTTGCCTTATGTCCACCTGTTTATCTTCCAGAAGTGCCAGCAGGTCATTGGCCCTGTTCACCACCGTTTGGGGCACCCCGGCCAGCTTGGCCACATGGATACCAAAGCTATGTGCGCTGCCCCCGGGCTGCAGCTTTCGTATAAACACCACTTGTCCTTTTACTTCTTTAACCGTTACGTGGTAATTCCGCACCTTTTCGTGCTGCTCGGCTATCTCATTGAGTTCGTGGTAGTGAGTGGCAAAAATGGTCTTGGGCCTATAGGGATGGCCTGCCAAGTATTCGGTTATGGCCCAGGCTATGGATACCCCATCATACGTGCTGGTGCCCCTGCCAATTTCATCAAGGAGAATAAGGCTCCTGGGGGTGAAATTATTGAGTATGCTGGCCGTTTCGGTCATTTCAACCATGAAGGTGGATTCACCGGCACTCAGGTTATCGCTGGCGCCCACGCGGGTAAAAATCTTGTCAATCAATCCTATACGGGCTGATGAAGCGGGCACGTAGCTCCCCATCTGCGCCATGAGTACCATTAGGGCCGTTTGCCGCAAATAGGCACTCTTGCCTGACATGTTGGGGCCGGTGAGTATGACCAACTGTTGGCTATCATTGTCCAGAAACACGTCATTGGGCACATACTCTTGGCCCAGGGGCAATGCCTTTTCTATCACGGGGTGCCGCCCGTCCTTTATGTCCAGTTGCCGGCTGTCGTCCATCAATGGGCATACATAGCCGTTGGCGGTGGCCACCCTGGCAAACGACAGTAAGACATCAAGTTTGGCCACCACATTGGAGTTTTGCTGTATGGGTTCTATATAGTCGGCCAGTTCGTTCACCAATTCACCAAACACCCGTTGCTCCAGCTCCAGGTACTTTTCTTCAGCCAATAGGATCTTTTCCTCATAGGCCTTGAGTTCAGGGGTTATGTACCGCTCGGCGCCCACCAGGGTTTGTTTGCGCACCCAGTGGGGCGGCACCTTGTCCTTGTGGGTGTTGCGCACTTCCAAGTAGTAGCCAAACACATTGTTAAACCCAATTTTAAGGCTGTTGATGCCAGATTCCAACATCTCTTTCCGCTGCAATTCCACCAAATAGTCCTTACCCTTTAGGGCCAGGTTTCGGTATTCGTCCAACTCGGCAAGTACCCCTTCGCGGATCAGGCCGCCCTTGTTGGTTTGCAGCGGTGGGTCGTCAGTGAGCACTTCTTGTATGCGCTGCCTTACATGCTGGCAATGGTGCATTTGGTCGGCAAGGGCCTTCACTTCAGCCTGTTCGTGGACTTCAAGGCAGGTTTTTAGTTGCGATGCCGCATCGAGAGCCCGCTTGATATGGCCCAGTTCACGGGGATTAACGCGCTGCATGGCCACCTTAGAGATAAGCCGTTCCAGGTCGCCCATGGGCCTGAGCAAGCGCATCACTTGTTCGCCAAAAGGCTCGTGAAGCAGGGTGGCCACCACTTTCTGCCTACGTTCAATGCCGGCTATATCCTTGAGCGGCATTAGGATCCACTTTCTAAGCTGCCGCCCCCCCATAGGGGTAAGGGTACTGTCAAGCACATCTACCAGGCACTTGCCATCAGGGTGGGCCGGGGCCACCAGTTCCAGGTTGCGCACCGTGAATCGGTCAAGCCACACGGCATCATCGGCCTGGAGCCGCCGCAATGACAGGAGGTGCCGCAGTTGTTCGTACTTGTTGTCGTTTAGGTAGTGGAGCACCACGCCCGCCGCCACTATACCCTCCGTCAGGTCGTCAACCCCATAGCCTTTAAGGGTTTGGGTTTTAAAATGAAAGAGCAGTTTTTCACGGGCATAGTCCAAGCTAAAAAGCCAGTCTTCCAAAAAATAGGTATATACCTTATTGCCAAAGCGCTGTGAAAACTCCGCCTGCTTGGCCTTGGAGTGCAGTACTTCTGATGGATTGAGTGATTGAAGCAGTGTATCCACAAAATCGGTGCTCCCTTGGCCCAGGTAAAATTCGCCGGTGGATAGGTCGCAAAACGCAACCCCAATATCGGTATGGCCAAAGTGAATGGCTGCCAGAAAATTGTTGGCCCGCTGGTCCAGGGTCTTGTCAAGGGAGGCAGTGCCGGGCGAAAGCACCTGTGTAACTCCCCGTTTCACTATTTTGGTGGTAGCCTTAGGGTCTTCCAGTTGGTCGCACACCGCTACCCGAGTGCCCGAGCGCACCAGTTTGGGCAAATAGGTATCCAGGGCATGGTAGGGAAACCCGGCAAGTTCCACATGGCTGGCCGCCCCATTGGCGCGTTTAGTCAGGGTAATGCCCAGTATGTCAGCCGTTTTTATGGCATCATCGCCAAAGGTTTCATAGAAATCGCCTACCCTAAAGAGCAGGAGCGCATCAGGATATTTTTGTTTGAGCGCGTAGAACTGGCGCATGAGTGGGGTTTCGGCATATTTTTTCTCCTGCTTGGTATCCACTTCCATATGCCGGTAGTCCGGCGGCGTTAGGGTTTAATATTGCGTGAAGGTATTACTCTATGGTATTGCGCAAACTAAAGCCCAGCGAACTGGGCAGGCTGTCTGTGGATGAGTTTAGGGCCACGGCCAAGATTCCCCTGGTGGTGGTGCTTGACAATCTTAGGAGTATGCACAATATAGGCTCGGTGTTTCGCACCTGCGATGCCTTTGCTGTGGAAAAATTGATACTATGCGGCATATGCGCCCAACCGCCCCACCGCGAAATACAGCGCACCGCACTTGGGGCTACCGAATCGGTGGCCTGGAGTTACCGCCAACAAACCCTTCTGGCACTTGAAGAACTTAAGGAACAAGGATATGTGATTGTGGGATTGGAGCTTACCACGGGTAGCACCCATATCCAGGATTTCGGAAATCCGCTGCTTGCCGGGCCCAAGTATGCCTTGGTGCTGGGCAATGAGGTAGATGGCATAAGTGATGCCTGTATGCCCCTATTGGACCACGCTTTGGATATACCCCAGGCGGGCACCAAGCATTCGCTCAATGTGGCAGTGGCTGCCGGGATTGCCATATGGTGGTTTTGGCAGGCGTTAACTGGGGGTAAATAGAAGCACAGGTGCGAAAGTTTGGCGCTATAACTCTCCGCACCATACAATAAATAACCACACGCATTGCCTTGATAATGCACCCAAATAAATGAAACTGCTGATGGAATGGGTATATTTGGCCTTTACAAAAACGCTTATTTTTGACAAAATAAAGGATTTCACATGGGTACTTACAAACGCTACGCTCACCATAGACTTGGTAACGGGACAATATACATGGACTTTTTAACAAAATACCGCTTGGCCCTGGTGCTGCCCATGCTGGCCTTCCTGGTTTCGGCTTCATCGCCCAAAAAAAGCATTTATGGCGCCCTGCCCATAGGTCCCGGCCTTTGGCTCCAAAAAGAGTTTGTGGTGGTAGAAACCTATGATTGGTTTCTCTACGAAATGCGCGAAAAACACCCGCGCAAATACCTGCCCGATAGCGCCACTTGGTATGCACACTATGATTTTGGCATAGGGATATGGAATGACCATCACCTAATAAAGGATCTGGAGCAGCGCCTAATGCCCGTGATTGGACTGAACGAAGCACAAATTGCCGCGTTTGCCGATTGGTTTCCAAGTTATTACACCAAAATGGGCGGTGACCCCATAGCGTGTAGGCTACCCAGCAAGGCAGAATTGGACATGGCCTTAACTTCGAGATATGGTTCAAAGGAAACCGAAAAAATGGGCCCTCAGGTGCTCAAGGGAAGGAAATCGGGCAATCATTTCTACCATCTGCAATCCCACCTGCCCGAATGGACCACAGAAGGCATAGAGGATAAAGGGCTGGCCCATCTTCCCGTGGCCTTCCGTTTGGCCTGCGATTTGAAATAAGCTTGCTATACAGGCAGTTGCAGGCTTCCATGCTCCAGTTTAAAACCGATTTGCGGAGTGGGATTCCTTATTGATAAGAAGGGCGTTATGCCCTATGTGACTCATGGCCATAGGGAGCATGAAGAGGTGCAGCAAATAAGGCCTGCATTTTACAATTCCATAACCCCAAAACAGTTCCTTTGTAGAAATCATTTGATTTCAAATCCCAATCCTGCCGTAAACCTATATCCATCCATTGCGCGGACATGTAGCCATTATAGACCTGGGGAGCAACACCTTTCATCTCCTTATCAAAGGCATTGACCAAAAAGGCAATGGTTTTGAATTGTTTAGCAAGCAAAGTCACGTGCGCATGGCACAGGGCGGGCTGGTGGACAACCATATAGAACCTGAAGCCTTGGCGCGGGGTATCCGCTGCCTCAAGGACTACAAGGCACTCATTGATGAGCTTGGCGTGGACACGGTGCTGGCATTTGGCACCTCGGTATTCAGGGATGCCGCCAACGGGCGAAATTTTGTGGAGGAGGGCAGTAAAATCCTGCACCACGACATAGAAATCATAACCGGCCAGCGCGAAGCGGAATTGATATTTAAGGGCGTGATACATGCCTATAAACCGGGAAACAAGCCGTATCTCATATTGGATATTGGAGGCGGCAGTTCAGAAGTAATCATAGGCAGCAAGAAACAGATACTCTGGAGCCAAAGCCTGCCCCTGGGCGGGCTTCGCCTGGCCAAGGCCTATCACCAGTGCGATCCTATGTGCCAGGAAGAAATGGCCCGTCTTCATGCTTTCTTTCAGGAGAGGCTCACGGGGGTTGCCCAAGCGATTAAACAGCACAAACCCCGGGTGATGGTGGGCTCGGCCGGCTGTTTTGAAACCCTTTCCAAGATGGATTATCTAAATATCCGCAACCTGCCGTTCCCCGAGTTTTCCAGGGCGCATGAAATACCCATCGCCCATTTCAAGGAACTTTCAGAGCTAATAGTGCGCAGCACCAAAGGCGAATTGCTCGATGTGCCCGGCATGGTGGCGTATCGGTCTGACCTCATAGTGGTTTCTGTGCTACTTGCCCGCTACATACTAGGTTTAGGACAATTCAACCAACTGTATTACAGCGATTACGCAATGAAAGAAGGGGTTTTTTATGATTATATGGAGCAACAAATGGCCTAGGCTACACCAACAGGGTAAACTTGGGGTCGCGGAAAAGGTGCTCCAATTCAGGCGGCACATTGAAGAAATCGTCCTTAAACCTGTCAAGCGTGTCCTTAGTTTCTTGCGACAGGCTTTCCTGTAGTGCATCCAGGGCCTTTCCTCCTATCATGTAGGGAAACTGCCCTTGTACCATCCTGCTACCCTTAAACAAACCCACAATTTGGTATTCGCTTTCATCCTGTCGGGTGGTGTCGTTCACTATGCAGTTTTTCAACCAGGTATCCGTGTCAAACTCCAGATCCCTAAGCCTTTCGGCCCTTTGGTAAAAACGGGCGTTGGCCAGCAAAAAGAGGTCAATGTTGCGCAGGGAAACCCTGGACAACTGCCCGCGCATTTTTTCGGCACAGGGCAGGCAGACAGCATGTTCAAAAATTACCTCAGTCTTGTGCAGGGCTTTTTCAATGACATACTGTTCATTTCCAAAATATAGATTCTTGCCACAGAGCTTGCACTCCTGAATGGGTGCCCCTGTGAGGGTATCGTAGAAATGCGGTGGAATTTCCGAGAATTGGTCTTTCATCACTTACATAAAAAAGGGCTATACATTGTTCATGGCTAGGCCACTACCAGATTTATTATGCGCCCGGGCACAAATATGGCATTCTTAAGCGTGCCCTGGCCCACCCATTTTTTTACGTGCTCATCGGCCAGTGCCAATGCCAGTGCGCCATCCCTATCTATTCCATTGGCCAGCATCACCTTAGCCCTGAGTTTTCCATTGATCATTACAGGATACTCCACGAATGCTTCTTCCAGGTACTTTTGGTCAACCTGTGGGTAGGCCACCTGGCTTATGGAAGGCTTGTGGCCCAGGGATTCCCATAGTTCTTCACATAGGTGCGGCGCAAAAGGGGAAAGCAGTACTACCAATGGTTCAAGCACTTCCCTTTGGTTTGACCCTATGGAATGGAGTTCGTTCACACAAATCATAAAGTGGCTCACACAGGTGTTGAGCGACAGCTTGGCGAGGTCGGCACCCACCCGCTGTATGCAGGTATGCAGGGCTTTAAGTGCCTGTTGCGGGGCAGGGCCTTCAGCTGCTTCAAACAGGCCTTGACGGTTGTAGAATAGGTTCCAAAACTTTCGCAAGAACTTATATACCCCTTCTATGCCGTGGGTATTCCAGGGCTTTGAATCGGTGATAGGGCCCAGGAACATGACATACATCCTAAAAGTATCGGCGCCGTACCTGCCTACTATGGTTTCAGGGTTTACCACATTTAGCCAGCGTTTGCTCATTTTCTCTATTTCCGTATGGCATAGCAGTTTACCATCTTCCAGGGCAAAAGAAATTTGGGCACCATCACCCCTTTCCTTGCCAAATGCATCCAAGTCCACCTCATCATTGGCGCCCACAAGGGCCACGTCCACATGTACATGGTCGGTTATGGCATACTGGGCCTGCAAACCCGCCGAAACATAGGTAACGGCTTTAGAATCCTGATCTACCACGCGCCCCACCAACTTGGAAGCCCCTTGGATCATACCCTGGTTCACCATTTTCTTAAAAGGCTCGTCACACCCCACCAATCCCATGTCAAACAGCACTTTTTGCCACAAACGGGCATAGAGCAGGTGGCCCACGGCATGTTCAGCCCCTCCTATATACAGGTCCACTTGCTGCCAGTAGTCCACCTTTTGCCGGCTGGCAAACTCCTGGTCATTGCTTGGATCCATATATCTGAGCCAGTACCAACTAGACCCGGCGTACCCGGGCATGGTATCGGTTTCGCGCACCAGGCCCCCGCCCGCTTGCAGCCAGTCCCGTGCATGGGCCAGTGGTGATTTTCCCGTTCCTGTGGGCTTAAATGAATCCACCTGGGGCAGTTCAAGCGGCAATTCGCATTCGGCCAGGGCCACGGGCCTTTCGCCATCAAATACCACGGGAATGGGTTCACCCCAGTATCGCTGCCGCGAAAATCCGGCATCCCTCATGCGGTAATTTACCCTCCTGCGTCCCAGTCCTTTACTTTCTATTTCACTGATAGCCTTTTCTATGGCCGCCCCTACCTCTAGGCCCTCCAGTATTTGTGAATGTACCATCACCCCTTCCCTGCCTTCGTATGGCAGCCCGGTATCGGCGGGCCCCTGCACCACCCTCAATATGGGGAGACCAAATTTGAGCGCAAAGGCATGGTCGCGGGCATCGTGGCCCGGTACCCCCATAATGGCGCCGGTGCCGTAGGAACCCAACACATATTCCGATGTATAAACGGGTATGGGCTGGCCGGTAAAGGGATGATGCACGTATGAACCAGTAAATGCACCCGTTACCCGCTTTACTTCCGACAGGCGTTCGCGCTCGGAGCGCGAGCGCACATAATCTAAATAGGCGTCAATTTCAGCCGCCTGCTGGGGCTGTGTGCATACCCTTACCCACTCACTCTCAGGAGCCACCACCATAAAACCCACACCAAACACCGTATCGGGCCTGGTGGTAAACACGGTGATTGACTTCCCTGTGGGTGTGCCATCAGGCCCCAAAAGTGGAAAAGCCAACTCTGCGCCTACGCTTTTGCCTATCCAGTTGCGCTGCATGTCTTTAAGGGGCTCGGGCCAGTCTATGGTTTCAAGCCCCTGGAGCAGCCGCTCGGCATAGGCCGAAATGCGCAAGTACCACTGCCTCATGCGCTTCTTGGTAACGGGATGTCCGCCCCGCTCTGACAAACCATTGATTACCTCATCATTGGCCAGTACGGTACCCAATGCCTCACACCAGTTTACGTCTGACCAAGCCAGGTAGGCCAGCCTAAAATGCTGGAGCATCTCTTCTTTCTCCAGTGGGCTCATGCCTCTCCAGCTTTCTGCCGAAAAAGGGTGGGCAAATGAAATACCTTTTGTCCCTTGATTATCAAAATGTGCCACAAGTTCGGCAATAGGGCGGGCGGCTTTTGTTTTGGGGTCGAAATAGGCATGAAACAGGCGCAGGAATATCCACTGGGTCCATCTATAATAAGCAGGATCGCAGGTGCGCACCTCCCTTTGCCAGTCATAGCTCAGTCCCAATATTTCCAACTGTTTCTTATAGGTAGCTATGTTCTCGGCGGTAGTATGGGCGGGGTGCTTGCCCGTTTGTATGGCGTATTGTTCAGCGGGCAGGCCAAAAGCGTCGAAACCCATGGGATGCAGGACCTCAAAACCCTTGTGGCGATGGTAGCGGGCCACTATGTCAGCCGCCACATAGCTTAGGGGATGGCCCACATGCAGGCCCTTGCCGCTGGGGTAGGGAAACATGGTGAGCACATAGTATTTGGGTTTTCCAGTTCCCTCATGCGCCCTAAAGGTGCCTTCGTTTTGCCAAAAGGATTGCCATTTCGCTTCAATGCCAGCGAAATCGATCTCGACCATCTGAATTGATAATTTCGCGCGAAAATAGCCCAGCTATCTGGCAGCCCGCCATAGCTACTATATATAAGCCCATGACCAAGCGAGACCAATACGGCCAAGTCCATACCCAGTTTGAAGCCCTGCTTATAGAACCCCTGCCCACCCATGTACACATGGCGAACCTATGCGCCATGCTAAAGAAGGAATTTGGCTTTTTTTGGGTGGGGTTTTACATGCACCAGCACGAACAGCAGCTTACCATAGGCCCCTATCAAGGTGAATTGCCCTGTTTTTTTATACCATTTGGCAAGGGGGTATGTGGCAATGCTGCACTTGAAGGCAAGACGGTAATAGTGCCCAACGTGGCGCAATACCCGGGCTACATAGCCTGCCACCCCGAGCCCAGATCAGAAATAGTGGTACCCGCCATGTGGCAAGGAGAATGTGCGTTTGTGCTTGACATAGACCACATTGAAGCCAATTATTTTGACATGGTGGATGCAGAAATGCTAGAAATGCTGTGCAAAAAGGTATTAACATACATGATGGAAAACCATGATTGACGGCATGGACATATGGGGCCATTTGGGCTTTTGAAAATACTCACCATAGCCCCCAATGACGGTGTTTGAAACTGGATGAGCATGTCTCACTGAGGTGTTACCAATGGCACAGGGTTTACTGTGGCGGGGCATTGCCCTGTGTCTAAAAATTAGCCAATCAAAATTTCAAAACATTGGGCAATAGGCGATTGAAGAAAAGAAAGAAGGAAACTAAGCCCGACAATTTGCGCCAATAGAAACTTGAGCCTGACCGAATGCCCCAACCTGGGCACCCTGGCAAAATGTTCTTATCATTACATTCGCTTTCAATTAACAAAAACATCCCATGAAACAACCCTTTTTACCCCTTATCCTACTTGGAATGGCCATGAGCCACTTAACTAATGCCCAGAACATTACCAATAACGGTTTTGAGGACTGGAAAGCCAATTCCGCCTGTGAGTGCGACATACCTACCGGATGGCGCGCTGACTTTGATTACTTTAACGAAGACCAACCCGTGGTTAAATCATCAGATGCCAAAGAAGGAAGCTACAGTATGCTGGTACTCAATCCCACGTTTGGCGATTCGGGGGTCTTTACCATGCTTCCTTATGCCGAGTTTAGCCAAGATGCGCTGATTGGTTATGTAAAATCCGATTTGGTAGGCCAGGACGAAGCTTTTGTAAAAGTGCAGTACCTAAAGGGCAAAAAGGTTGAGTCAGAGTCAATATTATACTTTTCGGAAACCTATCCCGACTGGACGTTCTTTCAACTTAAACTCAAGAAAAGTGCAACAGCCGACTCTATCAAGGTTGCCTTTTACCCCTCCAGCCTTGGCAAGTCCAGCAAACTGTGGGTAGATGAAATCTCCATAAGCACCTACGTGGGCCTGGAAGAAATGGCCAGCAATGCACCCATCCTATATCCCAATCCTACCCTGGGGCTCCTGCACATAAGCTATCCCATAGAATGGCAAGGCGACGAGGTGGCAATAGACATACTTGGATTGAACGGCCAGTTGATAGGAAGCTTCGCCGGGGCCATTGGCACCATAGATACCCGACCATTTGCCCCGGGGCTGTACGCCGTGGTGGTGCGCTCGGCGCAGGGCGTGGCTGTACACAAGGTACAGTTTAACCAATAAGATGTTATTTCGGCAAATTATCTGTCTATACCGCTTTTCTTCCATTTAATTTGCCCCATCAATGCGCAACCCCATATTAGCCATATCGCTGGTGCTATGCCTGGGTATATGGTGCGGTTTTGCACCAAGTACAGCTATGGTGGGCTCCACCAAAGAACTGCTTGAACTGGAAACACTTACACTTGAACTTATAAACCAGTACCGAGAAAAAAAGGGTATGGGCGAGCTAAAGTCCATACCCTATATGCAAGAGTTGGCCCGCGAACACAGCCTAAAGATGGCCCAGGGCGCCAGGGCTTTTGGCCACCGGGGCTGGGAGGAGCGCGCCGATTTGATATTTGAAAACATAGAAGTGGAAATGGTGGCCGAAAACGTGGCCTTTAACAAGGGCTATGATGACCCGGCAGACAAGGTGTTTGACGGCTGGATAAAGAGTCCTTCGCACAAGGAAAACATTCTGAACGAAGATTTTGACATAACGGGGATGGGGGTTTCAAAGAGTGACGACGGGGTGTATTACTTCACCCAAATCTTTGCCAGCTACCTAGAGTAGCCTTATATCCTGCCCAAAAGGGCATAAACACCCAGGGCTCCCCAACCTATGATGAGTGACAAGCCCCCCACCGGGGTTAGAAACGAAATCCACTCCGCGTGAAACAGGGAGCGCATATACAGGGTGCCCGAAAAGAGTACGGTACCGAACATAAAGGCATAAGAACTAATACGCAAGCCCCGGCTGCCCGATTTGCGGCGCACATAATAACCCATAAAAACCAGCATGACCGCATGCACCAAATGGTAGGTACTAGCGGTGGAGAAGCTGGCCATTTCAGGTTCATTCATCAAAGGCCTTAACCAGTGTGCCCCCAAAGCCCCGATCACCACTGCCAATAAGCCCAATATGGCACCAATAAGAATAAAATCCTTTCCTGTCAACATGTGTTAAAGAAATTGGTTAAGCGCTTGGTAAAGTAAGTGAATGGGCAAACCCATCACGTTGAAATACGAGCCGCTAATATAGGATACCCCCATCATTCCCAGCCAGTCTTGAATACCATATGCCCCAGCCTTGTCATCTGCCAAACCCTCACCCACATACCGCTCTATGTCTTGTGGCTTTAGCAGCCCGAACTTCACTTCGGTGGAATCGGTATGCAGATACTGTTTGTGAAGGGTGCGAAGGCACAATCCGCTGTGCACCAAATGAGACCTTCCACTCAGTAAGCCAAGCATCCGAACGGCATCTTGGTAGTCATCAGGCTTGCCAAGGAGCTTTCCGTCTAAGTCCACCACCGTGTCGCAGGTGATGAGCAGTTCTTTTTCTTGCAGCGGGCGAAACCCCATAGATTTCTTATGGGCCAAGTGCCCAGCCAGGGCATATGGTGTCAATGGAGGGGTATTGCGCTCATCCACCTCATGCACCTCTACCTTGAAATCAAAACCGGCAGCCCTTAATATCTCAGCCCTACGGGGTGATTTGGAGCCGAGTATAATATTAATATCTTGAAGCATAATTATTTAATAGCCATAGAAATCACACCGGCAAACATGACAATCTTAAGCCATGTGGCTAGTTTATGCCAATCATGTTGGTTTTGGGCCCCAGCCAGCATGACCATGGAGCGCAAGCACATGGGCAGCATAAGAAACAGGTAGTAATACACCAACACCCCCTGCCGACCATAAAAGGAAGGGATATGCAGTCCAACAATAAATATGATGATAGCCAAGACAATGGCCAATCCAATAACCGCCATTCCTGCCTTGGAGATGGACACAGGGTACATCACCGCTGCCGTGCGCAAACCTGCCGCGCGGTCACCAGCCAGGTCTTCCATATCCTTGGCCCATTCCCTAAACCAGGCAGTGGCAAAGGCAAAACCCGCCATAACCAAAAAAAACCGGCCATTGAATCCCAAAACACGCCAATCAATGCCCTGTGCCAACAGGGCCGGCATGGCAAAGAGCACTGAATGAAGGGCCGAAATAGTGATGTTGCCCATAAAGGGGCTGCCCTTGAGCCACCGGGCATACAGCATGAGCAAGGCCCAAGTACCTGCGCATAGGGTCAGCAACCAGGGCCCCAGCCAAGCGCCCATGCCCATGCCCAGCACCCCGGATATGGCGAATAAGTACCAAGCCCTTTGGCCAATCCAGGGCAGGTGAAAAACATTCCTGCCGGGCCGGTTAATTTGGTCTATGCTCCGGTCAAACCAATCATTTGCTATGTATCCGCACAAGCCAATGCACATGGTAGCTATGGCAGCCAGTACGATAGACAAATCCACCGCCTCTTGGAGTAGTTGGTATGCCAGCACTTGGGTGAGCGCCATAACGAAAAGATTGCCGGCGCGGGTGCTTATGAAGAATGCCTTAATCATGTGTCAGGGAGGGCAGTTCCCATTTTCCTTGAGACCTGAGCACCAGCTCTATTACTTCCCTAACCGCACCATGCCCTCCCCTATGTTGTGTTATATGGTCGGCCATGGCCAACACGTCTTGGCAGGCATCATGGGGCGCTACACCTATGCCCGCAGCGTGTAGGCATTGCATATCGGCTATGTCATCGCCCATATAAAGCACCTGTGCAGGTTGGAATCCGGTGATGGCCAGTATTTGTTTAAATACGGGCCACTTTGGCTTGGCTTCCATATAGATATGCTGCATACCGAAGCCCACGAACCGATCATGGGCCGACTGGGAAAAACCGGCAGAAATAATACCCAGCTCAAACCCCTGTTTCACCGCCCGGGTTATGGCCGATCCGTCACGGGTATGCATGGTGCGCAGGAGTTCCGTGGGGGTTACCAGCACCGTTCCATCGGTGAGTACCCCGTCCATATCAAATAGCAAAATCCTAATTTCCTTAAACTTGTCAATAACACTCACAGGCTATGGGCTTTAATTATGGATTGGGTAATGCTTTGATAGATGGCCAATAATTCGGGATCATGGGCCAGCATGGATTCATGGTTTCCTATGATTTTCCCGTCGCCCCGTCTGGCGGGCCCGGTTTGGGCCTGCAGTGCGCCCATAGACTGGTATTTGAGCAGGGTCTCACTGGCCAGCCCAAACAATAGCTCCCTGGGCAAACCTTCGCGCTGCAGGAGTCCTTCTGCCTTGCCCAGCAAGTGGTTCACAAAATTGTTGACTACCACAGCCGCTACATGGATTTTTTGGCGGGTAGGGCTATCCAGTACGGTAGATTGAAAACCACAGGCCGATGCAAGGCCAAGTAGGGCGGTTTCCACCTCTGGGCTGGCGGCTTCTATGCAAATGGATATTGATCCAGCAGGCAGGGGCCTTCCCCATGTCATGGTTTGCAATGGGTAAAACACGCCTCTCGATTGGTTTCCCCTAAGGGCATCCATGCGCTGCGATCCGCTGCAATGTGCCATCCAATCAGATTTGACACAGGCACTTGCCGAGACTTCTCCTATGGCATCGTCGCTCACACAGAGCAACACACCCTGGCAATGGGGCAAATCTTGACCCCAAGCCAATCTTGGGCACTGCAGCACAGCAGCCAATTCATCAAGCCTGGAAGAATTTCGGGCGGTAACATATGCGAGCGGCACGCGGTTCTTGGCTAGGTGGTGGCCCAATTGCCAGGCCGTATTGCCCGCGCCCACCAATCCTATGCGCATGTCGATCAATTTGACCGTCTTTTTAATTCGGAAAACCTTCGGTATGCGGCCAATATGCTGCCCACAAAAAGCAACACCGATCCAAGCCAAAGAAGGTTAATCATAGGAAACATCATGGCTTTCATGATGATATAATCAGGTGATTGATCAGTCTTGGCCGATAGGGCAATGACAAAATCTTTGGTTTCTGTTTGAATGTTGACAAAAAAAGCGGTAAGTCCCAGTAGGTCAGACACGGCAGCGGGACGCTGCAATTGGCTTCCTTGAATAATGAAATACGGCGCCATTTCTAATTCCTTGTCCCCTTTCACCACACGGAGCCTCAAGGCGGTTAGGTACAGGCTGTCTGTTTCCAAGTCTATGCCTGTTGGTGGCCCGGGAGCTAGGTCTATGCCCAGCACTTCTACGGTGTAATCCTTGTAATCAATCTTGTCACCAATCTTGACGGTAAAATGCTCAGCTTCTTCCCATTTCGATTTTTCTTCGCCGGTAGGCACCGATGTGACATGAGTATAAAGGTCCCAGCCCAGGGTGCGGCGTATGCTCGGGTCGCTTACCAAGCCCATGTTGTCGTTGATCTGTACTTTGGGATATAGGTAAAACCTCTTGTCTATCTGCCCGGTGGCTTCGTCCACCTTCTTGTATTCCACTTTATAGTAGTGGTTTGGTGCCACAAAAGAGTCGGTATGGTAAGTAACAAAATACCCGGCCATTTTCACAGGTTTTCCCTTGGGAAGCAACACGTTCTGCACTTTTTCGTCGCCTGTGAAACCTTCGCCGAAATCAATGCCCGCATCATTGCGTGACATCACCTGCTTTTTTCCGTTGGAAATCAAGCTACCCAATAGGATTAGTGCCAGGCCAATATGGCCAATTCCAGCCCCGGCAAATCGAATCTTGCCCATTTTGGCCAATGGGGCCAATATTTCAATGTTGCCCACCAGGGCATACACCGATGTGGCCATTAAGGCAATATGGAGGGCTTTATCTATATGAGCGGCCCACACCATGGCAGCGGTTATGGGCATGGAAATGAGCACCGACCGCAACACTGTTTTCCATATGTCCTTGCCGGTCTTTCGGTATTTAAAGTACTGCGCTGCACCTGTGAGCAAGGCTATGAGAATGGCAAAAGGAATTTGAAATTGGTTGTAGTGCGCTATGGGATCCACTGGCGGCGCCTTGGCAAAAGTCTTATCAATATTGAAAAGGGCATATAAGGCATTGACCACCTTATTCATCACTGGAATGGAAGTGGAAAAAATGACCTGAAAAGCAGCTACCAGCAGGAGCAAACTACCCACAAACATCCACAACTCCCTGGACGACAACTGATCTGAAGATTTCACCACCGGAATATGCCGATAATTGATGCCAAAAACAGCTAGGAATAGGCATATAAAGAGCCCCAAGAAAAGCATGAGTTGCCCCGATAGGCCCAGGTCGGTAAATGAATGGACAGATGCATCGCCCAGCACCCCACTGCGGGTGAGGAAAGTGGAATATAGAATGAGGATAAATGACAAGGCCAGCAGCAGAATGGTGAATGGCAGTGCTTTACCGGTGTTTTTATAGATAATGAGCGTATGAAGGCCCGCCACCATGACCATCCAGGGCACCAGCACGGCGTTTTCCACTGGGTCCCACGCCCAGAAACCACCAAATGACAGGGCTTCATAGGCCCAGGCACCGCCCATTAAAATGCCCAATCCCAGAATTCCAACACCAACTCCTGTCCAAGGCAGGGCGGCCAAGGCTGAGGCACCCACTTGCTTGGTCAGTAGGCCGTCAATTAAAAAGGCAAAAGGAACAATGGTAAGGGCAAACCCCAAGAACAAGACCGGTGGGTGTATCACGTTCCAGTAGTTCTGGAGCAAAGGATTAAGCCCAGAACCATCGCTAATCATGGAAAGATAGTTGGCCTGTGAAAAAATGGGGGCCTCCATCTCGTGCCGCAACAACCTAAATGGATTCATGCCCAGCTCCTTGGCATCATCGCCCCAGAGATCTAGGCCCAGTAGCATGGCAGCAAGCATTACCTGCGCCAGAGCCAATACCAGCATCACGCCCGATTCATGCTGGCGGGCAACCCGCATAAGGACCAGTCCGAGCAGTGCCTGCCACAAACACCAAAGCAGGAAACTGCCCTCCTGTCCTTCCCAGAAGCAGGCCAACATGTACTCAAAGGGCAATTCGTTGGACGAATGCGACCATACATAGTGGTATTCGTAGAAGTGGTTGGCTATAAGGTAGCCCAGTACGGACACCACACCTGTAACACCTACCGTGTGCACATAAAAGGCACCACGCCCCATGCCGCGCCAGTGAGCCCAGGCAGGCCTAATGGACAGGCCATAGGAAAGGGCACTGAGCAGTGCCGCTCCAAATGACAGTGTAACAAACAAATAACCCAGATTGCCCAGCCATAAGCGTTCACCAACATACTGTATTTCCATGGGCTAGTATGAACTACTTTTCGTGCCCACCAGCCCCTCATCCTTGTACTTGGAAGGACACTTTTGCAGGATGGTGCCCGCGTGAAATTCACTATCGTTCACCGCTTTTCCTATCACTACTACCCGTTCGGCCCGCTCTATGTCTATGGGCTTGGCATCCAGGTACACCACTTTCATTTCATTCTTCAGGCTATCGGCCATATAAAATGAATAGTAGTTTGGATCTTTTACAGGATCATATTCTTGTGGTTTGTGCGCCAACAATTTGCCTACCACATGAAACTCCACGCCAGGGTTGTCCTTGGCGGTTTGAAAAGTGACATAGGTACTGGTATCGCCCAGGGTAACCATCATAATGGCTACGGCAACGGCTATGACCAGTAGGGCTACTATTCCTCCTTTCTTCATGGTTTCTTTTGGTTTAATTCCTTTTCCATTTTGGCTATCCTACGTTCTTGGGTGAAGAGGTAGGCCAGCAAAGACAACAAAATGAGCAATACCACCGCAAGGACTACGTAAATCTTACCGCTTTGCCTAAAGGTTTGGTCCCAGGATACCGGTTCATACTCAGCCAATGCCGCTAGGGGTACACCCATTAACAATACGAGGCTATATACTGTTTTCATAAAGATGTTCTTTTACCATTTTCAGCCTTACCCTCAACTGTACCATCCACACCGCCAGCATGGCCCACCCCAACACGGCAGGATAAAAAACCCTGCGCATATCCCCGTCCAGGTCATAGGAATTAAACCCTGGATTTCCTTCAGCCCCAGGGTGGAGCGATTCGGTAAGCCGGGGCAGAATAAAAATGAGTGGTACCATGGCAAAAAAGGCAAATACATTGTACACCGCCGAAACACGTCCCTTTGTTTTGGGATCGCCAATGGAATTGCGCAGCACCATATAGGCCAGGTAGAGGAGCAGGGTAATGGCCGCGCCGTTTTGCTTGGGATCAAAGCTCCACCAAGCCCCCCAGGTAAACTGTGCCCATATCATACCCGTGGTAATACCCAGAAAACCAAATAACAAGCCTATATTGGCAAACTCCACCGACCAGGTGTCAAATTCAGGTTTTGAAGTATATAGGTAGCGAACCGCATGGACCATAGAGGCAATAAAAAGGAAAATCATGGCAAACCACATGGGCACATGGAAATACAGGTTCCTTATGGTTTCGTATAGTATTTCACGCTGTGGTATAGGCCCCATTAAGCCCACCACCACGGTATAAACCAAGAGCAGGGCCGCTGCCATTTTCCAGTATGCTCGCTTCAATAAGTTGCGCTTTGCGGGGTAAAACAGAAGGGCAAAATTAACCCCTGTGGGGGCTAGGCAGTTTTGACTTTGTCAGTCCCGCCATATAAAAGGAAAGAAGACCAGGGCTACGGCCAGGGCCACGGCATCTATGGCCAATAGGCCTATTAAATCTTTGTAAATAACAGAAAAAGGAAGTACCAATAACGCCTTGGAAGATACCTGAACCAACACCAGCAACTGAGGAATAACTACCGGCAGTCCTAAAATGGCCATGAGTACCCCCGAATTGGTGGCTTTTGATGCTATGGCAGCTATCATGGTAAAGCTAATGCCCAAGCCTAGCCCACCCAACGCACTTATGGTAAACCACATGCCTAGCCCTTGGTGAGGAAACCCCAGCAAAAGGGCAAAGACAGCGGTGGTGAGCAAAGACAGAAGCAACATCAATGCGCTGTTAAAAAGCACTTTAGAAAGTATCATTACCTGCGGGCCCACGAGTTGATAGTAGTACAGTTTGGTGTGGCCCTGCTCTTGCACAAAGGCCCTGGCGGCGGCATTGATGGCGGCAAACAAGGCCACTATCCAATATAGGGCTATCCAAGCTTTAGGCTCAACCGACACAAACACTTGATACACAACAAAACAGGTGCATAGCACATACATAGCAATGGCACTAATGGCGTTTTTTTCGCGCCACTCCAGCAGCAAATCCTTGCGCACCAGAAACCAAACCGTTGAGAGCCACATAGCCGCAAAGATGGGCCAAAGGGCCAAAGACCGGTACAAAGGCTACATTAGCCCCTCACAATTTCAGTCACATGCACCTGTTCACCTTTTTCTTACTTGCCGCACTGGTTTCCGCCTGTGGCCAATCATGGATTAAAACCCCAACGCTTGACGAATTTGGTCAAGACGATTCTATGGATTTGTTGGCAATCAATGAATTGGTGACGAAATGGCACCAGGCATCGGCTATGGCAAATGAAGAAGCCTTTTTTGGCGCCATGGCTCCCGATGCGGTGTATTTGGGAACCGACCCTGGCGAGCGGTGGCTGCGCGATGAACTCAGGGACTGGTCGAAAGACGCCTTTAATAGGCCCTCGGCCTGGTCTTTTGCCTCCAGCCAAAGGGAATGCTTTCTATCTCCAGGCAGGGATGTGGCTTGGTTTCACGAACTGCTGGCCACCGACATGGGCCCCTGCCGAGGAAGCGGAGTACTCACAAAAAGCAATAATGGCTGGTTCATAAGCCATTACAATTTATCCTTTGTATTGATTAACGAAAAGGTGCCCGCGTTTAAGGCACTGGCCCAAGGGGAATGAAACCCGCCGCATCCCCCTTGCACCGCACCCCCCTGGCCAGCTATATTTGCCCCCTTTCAATTACCCCCTACACCATTACCCCATGACCGATATAGAAATAGCACAACGGGCTACCCTGAAACACATTAGGGAAATAGCCTCCCAACTGCAAGTGGAAGAAAACGACTTGGAGTACTACGGACGATACAAGGCCAAGCTACCCCTGCATTTGATTGATGATAATAAAGTTAAGCAACATAAACTGGTTTTGGTAACGGCCATATCGCCCACTCCGGCCGGTGAGGGCAAAACCACTATTTCCATTGGCCTAACCCAGGGAATGAACCGCATAGGAAAGAAAACCACCGTGGTACTTAGGGAACCATCTTTAGGCCCCGTATTTGGCATAAAGGGGGGCGCGGCTGGAGGAGGATACAGCCAAGTGCTGCCCATGGAAGACATAAACCTACACTTTACAGGAGATTTTGCCGCCATAGAAAAGGCGCACAACTTACTGGCCGCCCTCATTGACAACAATATACAATCAAAATCACGCACTGTGGGGCTTGACCCGAGGACCATAGCCTGGAAGCGGGTGATGGACATGAATGACCGCTCCCTGCGCAAGATTGTGATAGGCCTGGGCGGCACGGCCCAAGGAATACCCAGGGAATCCGGGTTTGACATAACCGCCGCCTCAGAAATCATGGCCATACTCTGCCTTTCAAAAAACCTGCAGGACCTAAAGCAGCGCTTAGGAAATATCTTCATAGGTTTTACCCACGATAAAAAACCGGTGTATGCCAGGGATTTAAAGGCACACGGAGCCATGACCGCACTGCTTAAGGACGCCATAAAGCCCAACCTGGTACAGACCATAGAAGGCACCCCCGCCATTATTCATGGTGGCCCGTTTGCCAATATCGCACAGGGCACCAATACCGTGGTAGCCACCAAGATGGGCCTTTCCTTAAGCCCCTACGTAGTAACCGAAGCGGGTTTCGGCGCTGACCTGGGTGCAGAAAAGTTCTTGGATATAAAGTGCGTGAGTGCAGGTCTATCACCCAGTGCGGTGGTGGTAGTGGCCACTATTCGTGCGCTTAAATACCACGGTGGGGCTGACCTAAAGACTATAAAAGATGCCAACCCAGCTGCCGTAGAACGCGGGTTGGTAAACCTGGAAAAACACCTGGAAAATGTGAAACAATTTGGTTTACAGCCCGTAGTGGCCATAAACAAGTTTATTACCGATACAGATGAAGAAATAGCCCTGGTAAAGGCCCGATGCGCACACCATGGTGTGCGGGCTGCAGTGGCCGAAGTATGGGCCAAGGGTGGAGAAGGAGCCGAAGAATTGGCAATCTTGGTAGCGGCCACCGCCGATTCGGCAACGGGAACGTTTACCCCACTGTATAGCTGGGATGCGCCTGTAATGGATAAAATCCACACCATAGCCACCAAGATATACGGTGCCGACAAGGTAGAATACGGAGCACAGGCCAAGGCAGACTTGAAGCGCATAACCGATTTGGGCCTGGATCACCTGCCTGTTTGTATGGCAAAAACCCAGAAGTCCTTATCAGACAACCCCGACCTGATAGGAAGGCCTACCGGTTTTAATATTACCGTAAGGGAAATAGAGGTGGCCGCCGGTGCGGGCTTTTTGGTACCCATCACAGGCGAAATGATGCGCATGCCTGGACTGCCCGCTACCCCTTCGGCTGAATTTATTGACATTGATGAAAATGGCAATATCCAAGGCTTGTTTTAGGCCAGATGTGGTTTGCACCATACCACGGGATAGTGCAAATTTGCTTTGCCCCTAATACCGGGGCACACAAACTCCTAGCCCATGGCAATGCTTACCCATGTAACCACACGAACACACCAATGGGTTAAAGACAAAAAGCCATTTTGGCGATGGGTCATTTACGTATCATCCAGTGCCATCGCCCTTTTCTTACTCTTTTTCTTTTTCTTGTTTGCTGGTGTATTTGGCGCCATACCCAACCGCGCAGACCTGAGCAACCTAGAGGCCCTTCAGGCAAGTGATGTATATGACCGCAATGGGGCGGTTTTGGGAAAGTTATTTGAGGTAAACCGGAGTTATGTGCCTTTTAAATCACTGCCCACCCACCTGGTGCAAGCCTTATTAGCTACTGAAGATGAGCGGTTTTACAAACATCGCGGGGTGGATTTTCGGGCACTGGGCCGGGTTTTGGTAAAAGGTGTGCTGGGCGGCCAACAGGCTGGAGGCGGCAGCACCATAAGCCAGCAACTTATCAAAAACACCTTTGGAAGAAGACAAAAGCGCAGTTTTGGCCTGGTCATAGAAAAGCTAAAGGAGCTGGTGGCCGCCCGTAGGCTTGAACGCCTGTACGACAAGGACAAAATACTGGAGCTCTACCTGAATACCGTTCCTTTTGGTGAGAATATCTACGGTATAGACGCAGCTAGCGACCGTTTTTTTTCAAAGGCACCTGAAAAATTGCAGATAGAAGAATCTGCGGTACTGGTGGGCTTGCTCAAGGCCAATACCACCTACAACCCCCGACTGCATCCTGACGCATCGCGTGGCCGCCGCAACATCGTGTTTGGCCAGATGGCCCGCAACGGGTACCTGGAAGAGGCCGAGCACAACAAATTGTGCGCGCTGCCGCTTGAAATAGACTATAACCTGGCCAGTTTGAGCAACCACCAGCCCCACTACCTGCTGGCCATAGCCCGAGAAACGGAAAAACTGCTAGAAGGCAAGACCAAGCGTGACGGAAAGCCCTACGATGTGAGAAACGACGGCCTGCGCATCTATTCTACCATAGACCAATCCCTGCAACGTGCGGCTGAACAAGCCATGCATACACATATTGCTTTGTTGCAGCGGCAGCTAGAGGGCGACTGGGGAAGGGCAAGGCCCTGGGGCAACGAACCAGGCCTTTTGCAACAGGCCATAAGCCAATCGGCCAGATATAAATACCTGAAAAAAAAGGGCCTGGACCTAGACCAAATAGCCAAGATTTTTGGCAAGCCCGTGCCCATGGCCATGTACTATGCCGACAGGCCCCGCCTGGTGCGTTCATCGCCACTTGATTCTATCAAGCACTTGTTGTTTCAGCTTAAAGCGGGATTCCTGGCCGTGGAGAATCACAGTGGGGCTGTGCTCACATGGGTAGGATCTCCTAACTATGAGCACTTTAAATTTGACTACCTTAGGGCAAGAAGACAGGTAGCCAGCACGTTCAAGCCCATTGTTTATGCCGCGGCCCTAGAGGCAGGGTACAAGCCCTGCCAATATTTCAGGAACGACCAGATAGCCTATTCCGATTACAACTGGCAACCAGACAACTACAACAATACATATGGGGGCAAGTACAGCATGGCCGGGGCGCTGGCCCAGTCGGTAAATACCGTAGCCGTGGACCTTCTATACAAGGCCAAGAAAGAACAGGTAATAGAGTTGGCGGCCAAATTGGGCATAGAAAATCCCATACCTGCCCTTCCGTCCATAGCACTGGGGGTAGCCGACCTTAGCCTACTTGAACTAGTAAAAGCCTATAGCACCATGGCAAATGAAGGAATGAATGTGCCCATGAGGCTCATAGATAAAATAGAAGACAAGAATGGGGAAACACTATACCAAGCCGTTTGGGAAGAAGGCATCCGTGCCATGGACCAAGACCATGCCCGGATCATGGTAGAATTGCTCAGGGCCGTGGTGGATCGTGGCACTGCCGTTAAGCTGCGCAAAGAATACAGGCTAAACAACGACCTAGCGGGCAAAACAGGCACTTCACAGGGATATAGCGATGGCTGGTTTGTAGGATTCACGCCCACCATGACCGCAGGGGTGTGGGTGGGGGCCGACCAGCCATCCATACACTTTAGGAGCAGCCGCTACGGACAGGGGGCGCACATGGCCTTGCCCATTTTTGCCCTATGGATGCAAACCCTGAACAAAGACACAGCAGCCAACCGCTACACCCGACAAATGTTTGCCCCCCTTGAGCCTGATTTGGCAGAGATGCTTGACTGCGAAGACTTTGTGGAAGATAGCGGAATAGAAAAGTTCTTTAATAACATGCGCGACAAGAACATGAGCGATGACCGCATTGAGCGCCGGAACCGGAGAAAGAAAATACTGCGAAGCATTTTTGAATTTTTGGAATAAGGTGGGCACAAAGACCTATCACACAATCTCTAAATAAATCAACATGAACCTTGTTTTGGATTATTTGCGCGAGTTGCAGGCCCACAATCAGCGGGATTGGTTTGAGGCCAACCGAACGCGGTATGAAGAGTCATTAAAAGCAGTGCGCCAGCTCACAGCCAACATAGCAGGCCTAATGCTGCAGCATGATGCCATTGAACCCAATCCACATATTTTCCGCCTAAACCGTGATGTACGTTTTTCCAAAGACAAATCGCCATATAAGACCAATTTTGGAGTTGCATTTAGACGTAACGACGACCACTTGCGCGGGGGATACTACTTGCACATAGTACCTGGCGGCTCATTTCTTGGCGGCGGATTTTGGCAGCCAAATCCCGAAGACCTCAAGCACCTGCGCCAACAAATAGCCCTAGACTCAGCCCCATTGCGGCTAGCCATCACAAGCGTGGCTTTCAGGCAGTACTGGGGACAGCTAGATGGCAACCCCCTAAAGTCGTACCCCAAGGGTTTTAACAAAGACCACAAAGACATAGACCTACTAAGGATGCGCCGCTATGTGGTAACACACCAAGTAAGTGATCAAGAAGTGATAGACCCCAGTTTTGCAGGTCATGTGGACGTTGGGTTCAAATTGCTTCGCCCGTTTTTTGATGCCATGAGCCAATATTTGGTCACCAACCTAAACGGGGAAAAGATAGTGTGACAGGGCTATCGAAAAGGGAGGCCAAGTGGACAAAGAAAGCGAAATGAACTGTCCAGTATGGCGGAGTATATAAAATATTCTTACTTTTTGCCCCTATACACCCTGCAAGTCCTATATGAGTGAAAACGAAAGCCTACCTAAATGGCACAAAATCAGCGCGAAAGATTATTACAATGTGAACCAGTACCGGGTGGACTTGTGGAACCGGATGAAAGAAACGAGCGCGTACCACATACACCTAAGCCATAAAAAATCACATGTACAGCTAGGCCATGAACTAGAAAAACTGCTGCAGCAACTGGGCTGCATAGAGCGCTACTGGGCCTATCCCACGCGTCATGTCATGGACCAACTTCTTGCCTATGCCCAGCGTCTGGATTTCACCTCGTTTAACAAGCTGGCTTCCGACCTAGTAAAGGACATAAGCAGTGAGAGTTACCGACAAAGAAGGGTTCGGCCAACACTACATATGGAAAATGGCAATGGCAATGGTGACACACACGATGACCAGCGAGAGGGGAATGTGGATTTTCACTACTTCGAACTGCTGTTTGTGGACAACCTAAGCCTGACCGAAGAAGACGAGCTCCGCGAAAAATTCCTGCGAATAAAAGATCCCAACGACCCAATACAATATGACGTGGTTTTTGTGCGGTCCTTTCAGGACGCCCTCATAGCACTAAAGTTTAATTACAACATACAGAGCGTGATGATACGCTACGGGGTTGGTTTTTCGTCAGAGCATTCCGTTGTGGGGCTCAAACCATTTATCTACGACATACTCAAGTGTGACCACAGCAAGGAAAACGAGGACAGCCTGGCCCTGCTCCTGGGCAGGAAAATACAACAGTTTAGGCCTGAGTTGGACATATTCTTTGTGACCGACCGCACCCTTGATCAAACCGACACAGAAACGCTAGACTTGTTTAGGCGCATTTTTTACCGGCAAGAAGATGTGCAAGAAGCCCATCTAAGCATTCGGCGGGCCATTCAGGAGCGGTATGATGCCCCATTTTTCAAGGCACTGGTTGACTACAGCAAACGGCCCACAGGGGTTTTTCACGCCATGCCTATCTCTCGTGGCAATTCTGTTTTTAAGAGCCACTGGATAAGGGATATGGGCGACTTTTATGGCCGAAACCTATTCTTGGCCGAAACATCAGCCACCACAGGCGGCCTTGATTCACTGCTGCAACCCACCGGCTCACTAAAAAAAGCCATGCACCTGGCCGCCGAAGCCTTTGGTTCACAGCATACTTTCTTTGTTACAAACGGCACATCTACCGCCAACAAAATCGTGCTGCAAGGCCTGGTAAAGCCTGGCGATATTGTGCTCATAGACCGCGATTGCCACAAATCACACCACTATGCCATGGTGCTATCAGGAGCCTATCCCGTGTATTTAGATTCATACCCCCTATCAGACTACACCATGTATGGCGCGGTACCACTTGCCCATATCAAGGAGAAACTTCTTGGTCTAAAGGCCGAAGGAAAGTTGGAAAGGGTGAAAATGCTGCTGCTCACCAATTGCACCTTTGACGGTATAGTGTACAATGTGCAACGGGTAATGGAAGAGGTACTGGCCATAAAACCCGATATGATTTTTATGTGGGACGAAGCATGGTTTGCCTATGCGCGTTTTACCAAAATTTTTAGGACCCGCACGGCCATGTACAGTGCACGGGTACTCCAAGACAAGTTTCGGTCAGGTCAGTACCGCGCCAGGTACGCCGCCGCCACGGCCAAACAGCAGACAGCCATGGTAAACCCCGACCAAGTCAGCATACGGGTGTACAGCACACAGTCAACCCACAAAACGCTCACATCTATGCGCCAAGGATCTATGATCCATGTATATGACGAAGATTTTAAGCGCAAATCGGAAGAATCATTTAAGGAGGCATTTATGACCCATACCTCTACCTCAGCAAACTACCAAATACTGGCCTCACTGGACATAGGGCGCAGGCAAATGATGTTTGAAGGCTACGAACTGGTGGACAAGAGCGTGGAAATGAGCATGTCGCTGCGCGACAAAATAATAAACAATCCCCTGCTGAACAAGTACTTCAAGGTACTGGTGATAGAGGATTTGATTCCGAAAAAATACAGGCCATCAGGGCTCACCATGTACTACGACCCCAGCCACGGCTGGAACGAACTGGACACAGCATGGGAAGGCGACGAATTTGTACTAGACCCCACCAAGATGAATATTTTCATAGGCAATACAGGGGTAAATGGCGACGAATTCAAGAGCAAGTACCTAATGGACCAATTTGGCATACAGGTGAACAAGACCACGCGCAATTCAGTGTTGTTCATGGCTAATATAGGCACTACCCGAAGCAGCACCGCCTACCTAACCGGGGTACTGGTGCGCATAGCCAAGCAACTGGACGATGCACAGAGGTCCATGAGCCGTGATGAATTGCGGCTACTAGACAAAAAGGTGCGGAATTTGGTAGAGGAATGTCCTCCCCTGCCCGATTTCAGTGCATTTCACCCCTATTTCAAAGATCACCCATCAGCCTTGGAGGGCGACTTGCGCAAAGCATTTTTTATGGTGTATGATGAGGAACACTGCGAACACTTAGGCCTGGCAGAATGCCAAGAAGCCCTGTCCAACGGTAGAGTGCCTGTTTCGGCCAATTTTGTGATACCCTACCCTCCAGGCTTCCCTATATTGGTGCCCGGCCAAATAGTAAGCGCCGACATACTCAACTTTATGATAAAACTGGACGTGAAGGAAATACATGGGTACAAGGCCGAATTGGGATTACTGGTATTCAAGCAAGCACTCCTAGGCCCCAGTGGGGAGGCAGGCAACGAAGTCAAAAATCTAATAAAAAAATCATAATCAGAACAAAATCATTAAGATATGGCAAACAAAACCACTACTTCACCAGAGCAAGTGAAAACCGGTAAACTAAAAGGCATATCCGATATCCGCCGCTTTTTCTACCGCAACGAAACCCCCGTGTATTTTATCAGCGCCACCAATTTTAACCTACTGGGTGCCGATGAATGGATTAAAGGGTTTAAGTTTATTTGCTACATACAGTGTTTTGACGGCTTGCACCCCAACGTGTTTTCGCCAGGTGAAATGCCTCATGACGAGTTTACCAGCATAGAAGATATAAACAATTACTTACTGGAACACAAGGAAGTAATAGATTATATAAAAAGCCGCTCCAAAGGAAAAGAAAAAGGAAAAGCCCTGTTTCTCATGTTTAACGAGCGCACCGAACAACTGGCCAAAAAAATAGGCTTGGAGGTGGCTTTCCCTCCTGCAGCCCTGAGAAACTATTTAGACAACAAGGTAAACACCACCAGGATAGGCAATGAAGCCGGTGTGCCCTCCGTGCCCAACGTACTGGCCAAGGTGGACTCATGGGACGCACTCAGCAAGGCCGCCAAGGGCCTGGGAAAAGACTGGGTGGTACAGACACCCTACGGAGATTCAGGGCATACCACTTTTTTCATTTCCACCAAAGAAGACTTTGAAAAACACGCCCATGAAATAGCCGGGGAAAAAGAAGTGAAAATCATGAAGCGGATAAAATGCCGAGGCGCGGCCATAGAAGCCTGCGTAACCCGGCACGGAACCATAGTAGCACCGCTAATGACAGAGTTGGTTGGTTTCAAAGAACTTACCCCATACAAGGGGGGTTGGTGCGGAAATGAGATCTTTGCCGGTACCTTTACAAAAGGCATACGCGAAAAGGCCCGGCGCTATACCCAAAAATTTGGAGACGCACTTCGCAAAGAAGGATACCGTGGATATTTTGAACTGGATTTCCTAATAGAGGAAAATACCAATAAGCTGTACCTGGGCGAGTTGAACCCCAGGGTAACAGGAGCCAGTTCCATCACCAATCATGCCGTGTTTGCCCTTAGCGATGCACCACTATTTTTATTCCATGTGCTAGAGTGGATGGGCCAAGACTACGAGCTAAGCGTGAAGCAGCTAAACCAGCGATGGGCCAGGGAAGAGAATATAGATTCCTGGTGCCAACTGGTAGTAAAACACACTGCCGATAGCGTGAACCTAATAACCGAATCCCCCTTAAGTGGCATATGGGAAATGAACCACGAAGGCGAGATACGCTTTGACCGAATGGATACGCACCGGCGGGCTGTAGAGATGGAAAACGAGGCGTTTTTTCTGCGAATAAGCAAGGCAGGCGACTATGAATATGAGGGCGCTGACCTTGGAATATTGGTAATGCGAGGCAGGGCCATGACCGACGATTTTCAACTCACCCCCCGTGCCAAAAAATGGATAAAAGCCATACGGGGTAAGTTTAAAAGCATACCCATAGACACCAGCAGACCCACAAGCCCCGAGATAGGTGGCTTTAAAATGATGTAAACCATATTGATGTTCTTAGCCATGAGTGCCTTGGAGGAGGCCTGGCCGGGAGAAAAATGGCAAGCGCTGTTTACCCGGTACTGGCCCAACTACCAGCGGTGGTACCTAAGCGAGGGCTACCTGGCCAGGCCAGGCTATCTAAGCTGCGTGGAAGCGCTTGAAGCACACATGCCAGAGCTACTACCAGTATATGAGCAGCTATGTGCGCTTTCTGGCGGCACCGACCTGGCCGCTCGGTTCCTGAGCCTATACAGCCCCCCTCCCTACCTTAGCGGTTGTTCGCAAATGGCCTGGACCCGCGGGCGAAACGCCCTGATACGCAACTACGACTATGCACCCAAACTCTTTGACGGCATATTTTTAAAAACCAATTGGATACGCCCAGTAATGGCCATGAGCGACTGCCTGTGGGGCGCACTTGACGGCATCAATGCCGATGGGCTGTGCCTTTCCCTTTCCTTTGGCGGGCGCAAGGTGTATGGCAAAGGATTTGGGGTGCCGCTCCTGCTGCGCTATGCCCTAGAAACCTGCACAAACGGCCCAGAAGCAGTGGAAACCCTAAGGCGCATACCCGTGCATATGCAGTATAACGTAACAGTGCTTGATAGTAAAGGACACTACGCAACAGTTTATTTGGCACCCGACAGGCCAGCCGAAGTAGCATACCTCTCTTTTGCCACCAACCACCAGCACAACGTAGAGTGGGAAGACTATGCCCGGCTAAGCCGTACCCTAGAGCGGGCGCAGTACCTAGAACACTGCTTGTGGAATCCCCACGAGAATTTCTATACCATGCTGGATAAGTTTTTTAGGCCCCCCCTGTACCACACCGACTATTTACGGGGATTTGGCACACTATATACCACAGTATATCACCCCAATGAAGGAAAAGCCGAATTGCTCTGGCCACACCGGCGCAAGGTGTACGGGTTTGATGAATTTGAAGAACAGGCCTATATAGTAAACCTGAGCGAAGGAGTACGGGGCAAGTTTTCAGCATAGGCTATGACTTACAGGACAATCAGGCCAAACGACAATTACGCAGGGAAAATAGATTACATACCACCCATTGGGCATAGATAACGCGGAGAGCAGTCATTGGCAAAAGGCTATAAATTAAATGTTTGATACAAGAAACACAAATAGCCACAGACAATTAACCATCATAACACATTCTTACATTTTATCTAAGGATATTACTGTTTATACTAATAATTCTCCACCGTCCAGAAGTAACACCCAACCTGTCTATAATTTTTTTCCTTTTTAATGCATCAGTATGTTTCTGTACAGCGGATTCATTAATACCTAAAAGATTTGCGAGTTCTTTTCTTGTAATTTTAGGATTAGCAAGAATTAGATTAAGAACTTCCCTTTGCCTATCTGTTAACAAAGCCCCTTGACCACCATCTTGACCACCATCTTGACCACCATCTTGACCACCATCTTGACCACCATCCCGAACAATCACTTGACCACCGTATTGACCACCGTATTGACCACCGTATTGACCACCGTATTGACCACCTTCCCGATCACTCACCCTACCACCGTAAAGACCACCATCTTGCACCTCTTCACGAACACCATAAAAATCAACAAATTGATTGCCGTAATCAGCAATTTTGGGTGTTTTAATTAGAGAAACCATAAAACCGCCATCCTTTTCAATAATAACAGGCGCAGGAAGGCCATGATCTTTACAAGAATTGTAAATTTTCAAAGTACCACGGCCCCATGTATCAATATAACCAGCCATGAAACAAGCTTTGGCGATTTTCGGGTTTCGCGGGCGTGAGTTATGCTCTCCTTTCAATTCATCCACGGTTAACCCAATTGGCAAGCCCCCTTCATTCCAAATGGAAAGTTTGTCGTCATATACACGCAACTGAACATGAGCCCCCATGTATGCCCTGTGAACCAATGCATTGAGCAGCATCTCTCGTAGGGCTGCCACAGGATATTCGTCCCTCTCCACACGCACCATACCAACAAAATCTACCGGACGGATTAAAAATTTGTGGTTCAATTGGGTCTGAACCTCCTCAAGCATTTGAACAAGATTGCCTTCTACAACTTCATGAAATAATAAATCCGTGGAGTCTTTTCCGAATCGTCCAATTTTTACTTGAATATTTGGATAAAACCAGTTGGGGTCTTTCCCAAAAAGAACAATGGCCGCACGCTTTAATTTACTACCCTCGGTAAGTTGAAGTTTTTCCAAGACTTGAAAAGGCGTCAAGCCTTTTGTATCGGGCATACGGCCCTTTTCTTTGCTATCCAATATAAATTTTGAAATACTAGGAAGATCTATATGCTTCATTGTAGCTCCTTCCTCTACCACATCATCCCAAGTTTTACCCGCCTTTTTCAATAGAAATTCATTTAGCTCAACTCCAGTTAGTTCCATTTTAGTGCTGCCCGTACGGTAATAATATCTGCCCCTTAATGAAACCGCAATAGAATAGGGATTCACCTTTATACTGATATATTTATCCCCTTGATTATCTTCAAGCTGCACATCACAAATTATCCCCATAGTGTTGCGGATTTTATTAGGTATATCTTCCAGCAATTTTGCATGGTCAGGTAGGTGAACAACATTTCCTTTGTTATCCTTGCCTATATAGATCACACCACCTATGGCATTGGCAAATCCACACACCCATTTTAAGTAGTCATCGTGCCAGCTCTGTTTACATTCTATGTTCTGTTGCTCGGGCATTTTCTATCCTCGTGCTTCATTTAATTATTTTACAAATTAGCAACAAAACATTCACCGTTTTTAAAAACCGGTTATACCATCCCCACTGAAAGACAGTCCGGGCTATGTGGCTGGTATTGTTCATGTTTATTATTGGCCAGGGCAAATATAAACGCCAAGCCTTTACTGATGAAACCAAATGCCGGCGCCCCCCTTTCTTTCATGTGTTTGGCAACACATGGCCGCCCGGTGAAACCCAATGCAAACCCAAGCCCTCCACCCTCACCCTGCCTATAAGCTACTTTTGCGCCTTATCTACCCCCTGTATGAAGATAGGTTTACTGCGCGAGTATAAAGTGCCTGCAGATGTGCGTGTGGCCCTGAGCCCTAAGCAATGCCAGCGTTTGATGGATCAATGGCCTGGCCTGCAAGTGGTAGTAGAGTCCTATGGGGACAGGTGTTATTCCGACCTTGAATACGAACAAGCTGGGGTGGATGTGTGCGATGACCTGGACGAATGCCAGGTGCTGCTGGGAATCAAAGAAGTACCGCCCGAAAGAATTATCCCCGGCAAGGCGTACCTGATTTTTTCGCATACCACTAAGCTGCAGGCCCACAACAAGACCATGCTACAAGCATTTGTGGACAAGCACAACACGCTTATGGACTATGAGTTGCTCACCAATGAGCAGGGCCAGCGCCTGATTGGTTTTGGTAAGTGGGCCGGCATAGTGGGCGCCCACTATGCCCTGTGCATGATAGGAAAAAAATGGGAAGCATTTGACCTGCCATCACCCCACAAATTGGGTTCGTTTGATGCCTTGGTGCAGCACTATGAACAACTCCGGTTACCGCCAATAAAAATTGCGCTTACAGGCACGGGCCGGGTGGGCCAGGGTGCCCACCAACTTTTACATTTGGCTGGCATAAAAGAAGTAAGCCCTGATGATCTTTTGGCTAACGAATATGACCACTGCGTGTTTGCCACCCTGCACAGCTCCCACCTGTACACCTTGAAGGGTGGATCCCCTTTTGACCGCACGCTATTTCACCGCGACCCATCCTCTACCCTGTCGGCATTTGCCCCTTATGCGCGGGTAGCTCATGTGCTTATCAACGGCATGTTTTGGGACTATCGCGCGCCCCGTCTCTTTGAATTGGCTGAAATGTCGGACCCACGCTTTTCTATTCGCCTGATAGCCGATATAACCTGCGATGTGAATGGAAGTGTGCCCCTTACCACCCGCCAAACGAGCAGCCTTGAGCCATACTTAGCATATGACATAGCAAGTGGCAAACCTACGATTCCCTTTGGGGCAGAAAGCATAGATGTAATGGCCATAGGCAATCTACCAAACGAATTGCCGCGCGACGCCTCCCAGGACTTTGGTCAAATAATATGTGATGAGGTGATACCGCGGCTAATGCAGGGCATGGACAATCCGCTACTAGAGAGGGCCACCATTTGCACAAACGGCCAAATTACACCTGACTACAGCGGCCTAGCCCGCTGGATTAACTCATAAACGCCTACTGCTCTTTGAGATATATGTTAAATGTAGTACCCTGGCCGGGAGTGCTTTCCACATATATCTTTCCGCCAAATTGCTCTATCTGCCGTTTGGTGAGGTAAAGGCCCAATCCCTTGCCTCCCTTTCCCTCATGAAACACTTGAAACATGCCGAAAAGCCGGCTTCCCATTCTTTCTAGGTTCATGCCCATTCCATTGTCACTTACTTTTATCACTACAAAATCAACCGTTTGCTCCGTTTGAATCCGTATATGGGGAGCCCTGTTGGGCAATCGGTATTTAATGGCATTCGTTATCAAGTTTTGCAATATGCTCTTTAGGTGCACCCTTACATAGCGCATGTCTTTCACTTTCAAATCCTCATGAATGTGGGCGCCGGTCTCGTCTATCAGTTCGGTTAATTGAAGACGTATATCATTGATAATTTGCGATATATTCAATTTTTCGAAAGGCGATGTAGTCCTTTTGTCCACAGATATCACATCTATTAAATCGTGGAGGGTTTCATACAATTTGTGCGAGGCGGTAACCAATCGATTGAATATCTCTTTGTTTTCCTGAGTCATTTTGTCAAAATCCAACATGCCCAGCAGCGTGTTAATGTTGACTACCGGCGACCGCAGGTCATGTGAAGCGATATAGGTAAACTGCTCCAGTTCATTGTTCTTGGCTATGAGATCGGCTTTTTGCTCAAGTAGCTCAGCTTCCTTTCTCTTTAGTGCGTCAATGTCCACAATAACCCCTTCAAATGCATCAATTTCACCGCCATCGTTGATGATAGGGCTGCACTTCACTTCCACCCAAATCAGGGTACCATTGGCCCGGGGCATTTGGCAAATTAGACTTTTGGCCCATTCGCCGTCCATAAGGTATCGGCCAATCACTACAGCCAGCTTTTTATCTATAAGCCTGAATTCCTGAAATCTATTGGGAGACAATAATTCATGGACCGAATAACCGAACATGTGCTCTACCGCCGGACTGGCATACTCTATGGCTATTTCTGGGTGTACCCGGAGCTTAAACATCACATTTGGTGAATTTTCCGCCAAGCGCCTAAACCGTGTTTCACTCACGGCAAGTGCTTCCATGGCCACCCGTTTGTCAGTGATATCCTGCACTATGCCAAAAACTTGATCCACTTCGCCTACGGTATCCAGTACTACCTTGTACATACCTTGTACATGTTTGCGCTTTCCCCTATTGGTTATCAGGTCATACTCTATGGACAATGGCCTATGGGAGGCCAGTGCTTCTTCCCAATTGAGGAGCACCCGCTCCCGATCCTCAGGTGCCACATGGCCCATCCAAACTTCATAACCCAGTTCCATATCTGGCGCCAGCTCGAGCAGTTCATAAAAATCCTTGGAAGGCGAAAAGACCTTGAGCTTGTAATCCAGAGTCCAGTGCGCCAGTTTTGCCATGCCTGCTGCCTCCTTGAGCTTTGACTCGCTGAGCACTAGCCTATCGGTCATGTGTTTCCTTTCGGTAATGTCTTCTACTGCGGTCAACACGGTAAACTCGCCCACCGAAGCTTCATACAAGGGGCGGCTCCTAAACCGGAGCCATATGTGGTGTCCGTCAGGAAGGGTATAGCCACGCTCAAGGGCAAAACCCTTTTTCTGAACAATTAAATCATTGATTTGAAATACTTTATCCTTGCCAGCTTCTTTGCCGTACAAGAACTCGCCAAAACTCAAGCCTACCAAATCCTTCTTCTCGCGCTGCAACACGCGGCATAGGGTAGTGTTCACCATTTGAATAGTGGACTCTTGGTTCATGGTGAGCAGGCCCAAAACCGAATGTTCAAATAGGCCTTGGAATTTGTTTCGGGTTTCTTCTAATTGCCTTGATAGCTCTATAGACTTGGATATATCCTTGATGGCCACTACGGCCAAATGGTTTTCAGGAGCCTCAAGCCGCATCACATTAACTTCTGCCGTAAAAGCATGGCCGTCCACCCTGCAAACCTTCTGAAGAAACCGCGAGCGTCCGCCTGGTGCCAGTGACCCTATGGTGTGGTGAAGCAGGCCACCAGCCGCCTGCCCCGTCTTGCTATCTTCTACAAACAGTTTGTCTATTGGCATTTGGAGTACCACTTCCTGGTCATAGCCTGTTAGTAAGGCTATCGTTTGATTGGCCACCACCCACTTGCCCACTGACATGTTGTATAGCAATAGTCCGTCAAAGGAATTGTCCAAGAGCGCGTCCTTGAGCAACTGGGCTTCACGCATCTTTGTCTCTATAAGCACTTTATCCGCAATTGGCCTGATAAAGGTTACCAACATTGATTGCCCCAGGTGGTCTATATGTTGGGAGCTTACCGAACAGATCAGCGGACTGCCATCCTTCCGCCTTAGTAGGAGTTGCCCGCTATGGTAGCCCTGCCTGGACAAAATAGATAAATGCTCCTGTGCCAAATCATGCTTATCACGCCCGCCTTCCTGTATATCCATGATGGTGTCCAGCGGGTTAAGGGCAAGGTATTCCTCTTTGGTATAACCCATCATGGCCAGCTTGGCTGGATTTACCATGATATAGCTTTGGGTAGCCAAGTCCATCACGCTCACCCCATCTACCGAGGCTTCAAACATCCTTTGCAAGATGGCCCTCTGGGCTAAGCGGTCTTCATCTGCCATTTTGGTTTTCTATTCTTTGGCCTTGTGCCATTGGGTGCTAACGCCTTATCAATGGACAATCGGCAAATAAAAACCAAAGGGTGAACAGGTAACAAACTATTCGACCAAGTTTCCAAAAATATGGACATACCAAACCGCCTAGAATAGCACTTTTTGGTTCCTGGCCTAGGGGCCATCTATGCGAAATAGTATATACCTATGGCCCGTACTTAAGTGAAATGCATCCGCACCGAACGCATATCTATTTGATATACTTAAGACTAAAAGTAAGCACAGGCTTCAGGGAGTGGTTTACCACCCCTTCGGCAATACTTCCCGATAAGAGATGGGCCAGGCCCTGCCGGCTATGGGTGGCCACGGCTATGATGTCCATGTCCCGTTCTTCGGCAAAACCCAATATACCATCCTCCTCGTCACGGTGATTGTACACATTCATGGTATAGTTGGTCAGGTGATAGCGGTCGGCAAAGGATTTCATCCGTTTGTTCGATTCGCTGCTAGGTTCAAACTTGTTAGGGGTATTTACAAAAAGTAAATGAAGGGTTGCACCAAACACTTGTTGGAAAGCCATGAGTTTTGGAGCAATGATGTCATAATTCTCCGTAAAGTCTGAAGCAAAAGCTATATGGTCAGGGGCTATATCCAGTCCCGAATTCTTTACAGCGAGTACGGGACATGTAGCCCTCCTTACTACCTTTTCGGCATTTGAGCCAACCATTACTTCTTGGAAACCATCGGCGCCCTTGGTACCCATGATTACCAGGTCAATCATGTCAAGGGCTATGCGTTCATTCACCATATCGTGAAGGTCGCCCAAGGCCATTTCGGTACGTATGGGAGCGTCAGGGCCAAAAGGAGCCACCATTTCAGCCAATTCGCTGCGCATGCGCTCTATCAACTTGATGGTATAAACATCGTCCAAATTGCTGCCTGAGCCACCCCCCATTGCACTGATACCGGAGCCACTGGGAGCATCCACCACGTTGAGTAAAACCACATTGCCATCAAACCGCTTGGCCATGTCCACGGCTACCATTAGGGCGGTTTGTGCCTCGGCTGAAAAATCGGTTGGAACTAAGATGTTCTTCATGATAGGTATTGTTTTTAGTGGTTCAAAATTCCAGCCCCACTCCTTGCCCAAAGGTGACTTACATCATATTAGGGTATTAATGCAAGTAAGGCCGGCGCATAGCGGGCCGGCCTTACATACATCCTTATTTGATAAAAAATTGGGCTACTTAGTCCAAGTGCTTTGACACTTCTACATATGGCAAGGCAAAAGCATCACTCACAGCCCTATACACCACATCTCCTTTTACCACGTTCAGGCCCAATGCCAAATCCTTGTTGTCTTGGCAAGCCTGCTTCCATCCTTTGGCGGCCAATTGTAAACCGTAAGGCAGGGTGGCATTGTTCAGTGCTATGGTAGAAGTATAGGGCACCGCGCCGGGCATGTTTGCCACGCAGTAGTGCACCACTCCGTCCACTACAAAAGTTGGGTTGGCGTGTGTGGTGGGCTTACAAGTTTCCACACAACCGCCTTGGTCCACTGCCACGTCCACTATCACAGAACCTGGGCGCATGGCGGGCAACATGTTGCGAGTAACCAAGTGTGGGGCCTTGGCGCCAGGTATCAGCACCCCGCCTATGAGTAAATCAATGGAAGGCAACAAATTGCGGATATTATATTCGTTTGACATCATGGTGTGCACATTTTTGGGCATCACATCGTCCAAGTAGCGCATTCGCTCTAGGGATATATCCATGATAATGACATCAGCCCCCATGCCTGCGGCCATATGGGCGGCCTGGGTTCCTACCACTCCGCCTCCCAGTATGAGTACCTTGGCAGGCATCACGCCTGGCACCCCGCCCAGGAGTATGCCCCTGCCTCCACTGGGTTTTTCCAAGTACTTGGCTCCCTGCTGGGTGGCCATGCGTCCGGCTACTTCACTCATGGGCACCAATAGGGGCAGTGAGCGGTCAGCTTTTTCCACTGTTTCATACGCTAGGCATACTGCGCCACTTTTTATCATGGCGTTGGTAAGGGTTTCATCGGCAGCAAAGTGGAAATACGTAAAGAGCAGTTGGTCTTTCTTAATAAGCCCGTATTCAGGGGCTATGGGCTCTTTTACTTTCACTATCATTTCAGCTATGCCATATACATCTTCTATACTGGGCAAAATTTGGGCACCGGCATTCTCATACAGCTCGTTAGAGAATCCACTGCCTTCACCTGCACCTGATTGCACATAGACTGAATGGCCGCGCTTGACATATTCTTGGGCTGATGCTGGGGTCAACCCTACCCTGTTTTCGTTGTTCTTAATTTCCTTGGGTACACCAATGATCATAATTGATTCTTTTTATTGAGGTAATAAAGGTGCAAAAGTAGATGTAGGGCAGGCTCTGTAGGACAATTACACCTGTGTGAAATTACCCAACAACGCCGCCATATTGCCCTCGCTATCTATAAATTTTGTAATTTCATTCCCATTGGCATTTACATAGTTAGCCACCAATTGCCCTCCGTGGTCAAGCACCAGTTGCCTTGCCAGCCCCATTAATTGAACAGGGATAAATGCCAAGGCCCCATTTGGTTGAGGTATGTAGCCATGACCAAAAATGAGTGCCCCCATAAACGGCTGCTGCGCATACCCAAAGTGGCTTATCCAAAAGAGCCCTTTGCGGTAGGTGGTAAATTCAAAACCAAAAACCCCTTTGTAAAACCAAGTGGCGCGCTCCAAATCAGCCACGGGTATTTCAAATGCAGCCAAAACCGATGGGCGGCTTGGCAATGACACCTCCTCTACTGGCCCCACCAGAAGACTTGGGCCGGGCACTGCCAACGATGGCCCTGATTCCTTTATTTGTGCCATCAGCGCCTCTACTGTGCGGTCAAATTTGCGCACCACCCCGGCCCATTGCATCCTAAAGAGCCCTTCCTTCCACCAATTTGTTGATTCATAAGCCAGTTCAAATTCCAAACCCGCACCTTTATGTGCTACAGATACCCTAAACTGTTCCTTGTAGCCCTGCATAAACACAATGGTTCCGGCGGGTGTATATATGGCAAAGAGCTCATACTTGCCCAAATGTGGCAAAAACGGAAACCTTACCTCTTGCTTGCCTCCTACTGCCGGCCCTATTGCTGCGCTATGCGCAAATAATCCATATAGTTGGGCCAACTCAGGCATCCAGAGAGCGCCCGTTTCAAAAGGAACCGACACCTGGTGCACATGCACCAAATCTTTTCCAAACTTGGCAGGGAGATATATGGCCAAACATATAAGGGCTATGGAGGCAAAAGCAATTAGTATAAGCATGTATGCCAAAGAAATAGACGGTCAGCCGCTTTCCATGAAACCGGTCAGCTTGAGCAGCCGCAAAGGTGGGGCATGAACCCGTGCTAAACCCTGGGTTTAATAATTCTTAATGCCTCGCGCTTAGAGAGCGGTTTCAGTTCCGTATTGTCCACAAAGGAGATTACCCATGATGGGTTGTGGTAGCCATACTGTCGCAGTGCCCAGCCAATGGCTTTTTGTATAAAAAACTCTTGGTGGTGTTTGAGCCGGTGTATGGCTATGGATAGCAGTTCGGTATCGGTTTCCAACTTGTACTTTAGTTGAAACAGTATGGCGCAGCGCCACAGCCACATATCATGGCCATCAAGCCATTCAAGCACAATGGATCTTATCTGGCCGTTCCGGTTTTTTAACCATTTCCCCATTAGGTTGCCCGCAATGAAATCCACGGTATCCCACCAGGGTTTGGTGGTGGCCATCCACTCCATAAGCCCTATGGTATGACCGTCCCATTGCCTATGCATGGTAAGGCACAGTTTCATGGCCACATACTGCATCTCCCGTTGGGGCATGGCCCAGCATTCGCGGCACACCTGGTCAAGGGTTCCCTGCTCAGGTTTACCGTTGTTGTTCAAGAACTCCCTCACCAGTGCCTCCCGGTTTGGTGTCTTTATACCGAAAAAGGGAAACTTGTTGCGCATGTAGCGCTCCATTGGCAAGGCCAATTCGGGATTGGCATGGGCGGCCATATGGGTGTAAAGCGATGATGTATAATGCATATAACAGATTATCAAGATCCTGGCAAGACAACCTTAGGTTCAAATGTAATTGAATATTACACCCTACCGGCCCCAATGGGCAGCCATACACTTACTTCGCAGGCTCTTAAAAAGCCATCTTGCAGAATCCATTACGGTTTGTGTTATTGGGTATCTTAGCCCTTATCTGGGGTTCCTCTTTTATACTTATGAAAGAAGGGCTTAAAGGATTTTCGCCTACCCAATTGGCCAGCCTGCGGCTCATAATAGCTGGCATGGCACTCATGCCTTTTACCATCAAGTTTTTACGCCAAATGCGGAAATCTGATTGGTTTCCCATGGCCATAGTGGCCTTTTGCGGCAACGGCATACCCTATTTTCTCTTTGCCTTTGCCCAAACCCAGTTGGGCAGTGCCTTTACTGCCATGCTCAATAGCTTGGTTCCCTTATTTACCCTGGTGGTGGGTTTTCTTTTGTTTAAGGTGCATACCCCCCGTGCCAAAGCCGTAGGGGTAGGAGTGGGTTTGGTGGGTGCCATTGTACTCATTTATACATCGGGGGCCGAAAAACCGAGCAATGTTTGGTATGGCCTATTGGTCTTGCTGGCCACGATATGTTATGCCATAAGTGTAAACACCCTGAAAGCCAGGCTCACGCGGTTCAACCCTCTTGCCACAGCGGCCATTCCCATTGGGCTCTCTATGATTCCGCTGCTGTTTTACCTGCCCTTGTTTGAACCCATTGATATGTTTCACCTTAGCAAACAAGCCTACGTAAGCCTGGCTGCCATATCCGTGTTGGGTTTTGTAGGTACCGCTGTCGCCATGATTTTGTTTAACCGTATTATACAGTTATCCAGTGCAGTATTTGCCAGTTCGGTTACTTACCTAATTCCAGTAGTAGCCATGGCCTGGGGCCTGGCCGATGGCGAAAAGATTGGCATGTGGCATGTGCTTGGGCTTTTGGCAGTGCTTACCGCCGTGTATTTGATCAATAAAAAAGAGCGAAAATTATATAGATAATGAAGTGGTTGCAAGGTTTTTGGGCTGTCTGGGGCATGGTGGTTTTTACACTACTCATGTTGCTGGCCCTGCCCTTTTATATAGTAGCCATAGCCATTTGGGGTGACAAGGCCATAGTGAACGTACACGGGGTTTCGCGTATCTGGGCCCGTGGAATATTTTTATTCACAGGCATTCGTACCCGGCGCATAGCACCTACCCCGCTGCGCAAGGGCGAATCCTATGTGCTGGTTTCCAATCATTTGTCAGCTCTTGACATACCGCTTTGCGCCGTGGCGAGCCCGGTAGCCTTTCGTTTCCTTTCCAAGGCCGAGCTGGGTAGGGTGCCGCTGTTGGGGTGGATTATAAGAAACATATACCTAACAGTGGACCGACAAAACCCCAAGGCCAGGCAGCAAAGCATGGAGCGCATGAAGGAGGTGCTGGCCCAAGGGGTATCCCTATTTATTTACCCTGAAGGCACTCGAAATATTTCGGCTGAACCCACAGCCAGATTCTATGACGGTGCGTTTAGGCTGGCCATAGAAAGCAAGAAACCCATTGCCATCCTGGTTATTGCCAATACAAATGCACTATGTCCGGCGCGTGGCTTTGCCCTAAGGCCGGGCAAGCTTGTTTACCAATGGTTAACCCCAATTTCAACTGAAGGCTATGCAATAAGCGACACCGAAGCACTGCGCGATACGGTGAAAAACCTGATCAATGAGGCCCTTACCAAACTGAGAAAATGAACGGATCCGCCCAGGGACATATAGTGGATGTAGTAAGCGGCCAGATAGTTATGGGCAGCATATACTGGGAAAATGGGCGCATAGTTTCCATACAGGCACACCACACCGAAAACACCGATTGGATAGTGCCCGGGCTGGTTGACGCCCATGTACATATAGAGAGTTCTATGCTGGTGCCCACCGAATTTGCCAGGCTGGCAGTGGTGCATGGAACAGTGGCCAGTGTGAGCGACCCCCATGAAATAGCCAATGTTTGCGGCTTGGAAGGGGTGGATTTTATGATTGAAAATGCCAAGAAATCACCCTTTTATTTCAATTTCGGAGCACCTTCATGCGTGCCGGCCACCGCGTTTGAAACATCAGGCGCCCTACTTGGGCCTGCCGAGGTCCGAAAACTGCTGGAACGGCCCGAGATACGCTACCTCACCGAAATGATGAACTACCCTGGGGTACTTATGGGCAACCCCGAAGTGCTAAAGAAACTGGCACATGCCAAGGAACTGGGCAAACCGATTGACGGACACGCGCCTGGCTTGAGGGGTAGCCAAGCCAAGGCCTATGCCGATGCTGGGATAAGTACCGACCATGAGTGCGCCACCATAGAAGAGGCCATAGATAAACTCGAGTGTGGCATGTATATATTGATACGTGAAGGCAGCGCGGCCAAAAATTTTGACGAACTCATAGACCTGATTGACACATGGCCTCACCGGTTGATGTTTTGCTCGGACGACAAACACCCCGATGACCTGGTAAAAGGCCACCTGGATGCACTGCTTAGGCGCGGCGCGGCCAAGGGCAAGGACATGATGGCCTTGCTGCGGGCCTGCACTTTACACCCCGTGCGCCACTATGGCTTGGACAATGGCCTTCTGCAGCCCGGCGATCCTGCCGACCTGGTGGTGATGAGCGATCCAAAAAATTGGCAGGCAAAAGATACCTATATAGCAGGTGTACACGTAGCTAGCAATGGAAAATGCCTTATTCCCCGGCTGCCTGATCCTATCAAACCCATTAACCGCTTTAATTGCCAAGCCATAAACCCAGCACAACTGGCCGTGGCCTACCCTGCGGGCACTATACCCGCCATTGGCATACTAGAGGGCCAGATAATTACCAATAAGGTTGATTTTGAACATTCAGGGGGCTTATTCCATGCGCAAACATCAAATGATTTGCTCAAGATTGCCGTGATTAACCGATACCACCCTACACCGCCGGCAGTGGCAGTGGTGCACGGAAGCGGCCTGCGCCAGGGGGCCATTGCATCAACCGTGGCCCACGATAGCCACAATATCATAGCCATGGGCTGCAATGACATAGACCTCTGTGCAGCCATTAACGCATTGGTGCAGGCCCAGGGAGGCATAGCTGCGGCCTGCGGAAATGAACAATTTGTAATGCCACTGCCTGTGGCGGGACTCATGAGCATGGACCCCGGCCATGAGGTTGCTTATCAATATGAAAAGATAGACCAATGGGTAAAAGAAATATTGGGCTGCGGCCTGGCTGCCCCGTACATGACCCTTTCCTTTTTGGCCCTATTGGTCATTCCTAAGTTAAAACTCAGCGACAAAGGCCTGTTTGACGGGGAAAAGTTTGCGTTCGTGAATATTGGCCATTAGACCCGTATTAACCGCTCACCGGGTAGGCAAGGAGCATTTAATCACTGGCCATAAAACTCCAATACCATCTCATTTACAAGCACTACCGATTCCTATTTAGTGTCAAGCCAAACACTATACCACCAATTCTTGCACCATATCCGCACCATTGCCAAAAGCATACATCCAGTACTCCAGGCTGGGCATAGGCTTGGTTATGATGAGCTTGGCTTTCTTTCCCCGCGATATAGAGCCCATGTCATCGTTCAGCTCCAATGCAGCAGCCGCATTGATGGTGGCGGCATGAATGGCCTCGTTTGGGGTCATTTTCAATTTGATGCAGGCCAGTGACAGCACAAATGGCATATTGCCAGATGGCGACGATCCAGGGTTGTAATCGGTGGCCAAGACCAAGGGCATTCCCATATCAATCATTTGTCGGGCAGGCGCATAGGGTATTCCCAAAAAAAAGCTGCATCCTGGCAAGGCCACCGGTATCGTATTGCTGCCCGCCAACAATTCCAGATCACCCGTTGCCATTACCTCTAGGTGGTCCACGCTGAGCGCCTGGTGCTTCAGGGCCACCTCCAATCCGCCCATACTGCTAAACTGGTTTACATGCACCTTGGCTTTCAGGCCATAAGCTGCACCTGCCTCCAGTATCCGATCCATATGGACCGGGCTGAAATATCCCCGTTCGCAGAACACATCTATGTAGTCGGCCAAGCCCTCTCCCGCCACCCTGGGCAGCATTTGGCCTATGATTTCATCCACATAGCCTTCAGGATAATGTTGGTAACGAGCGGGTATGGCGTGGGCACCCAAAAAAGTAGCCCGTACCTCTATGGGCAGGTTATCTTTAAGCCTGCGTATCACCCTGAGCATTTTCAGCTCTGATTCCATGCTCAGGCCATACCCACTTTTTATTTCTATGGCACCGGTACCGCTATTCATAAGCACCTGGGCCCTGGCCAGTGCATCCTCATATAGCATTTCCTCATCCATTGCCGCCAATTTGTTGGCAGTGTTTAGTATGCCACCTCCGGCCTTGGCTATGGCCTCATAGTCTAAACCTTTTAGGCGCATAACAAACTCTTCCTCTCGCCATCCCGGAAAAACCAAATGCGTATGGGAGTCCACTAGGGCGGGCAGTATGTACCTATCCGTACAGTCATGAATGGGCACCGTCGATTCAGGCAATTGGTCCATGGTGCCATAGTCGGCTATGATTCCATCCAGTACCAAAAGCCAAGCGTTGGCCAGACGGGGCAGATGCGCCATGTCGGCACCACGCACACGCTGTACTTCAGTAGGTTGAACCTGTAGTAGTTCGCGTATTTGCACAAATAATCCGTCTTTCACTGGCATGTTTGGCGCAAATAAAAGGCATATTTGGGGCTACAACCGTTCATTGACACCGCATATGACCAGTGATTACCACCTCACCTTGTTGGCACAGGTAAAAAGAGGGATGGAAGTGTATATTGCCCCTGGCGCCCAAGTACTTGGGCAAGTGGAACTTGGCAACCACGTCTCGGTGTGGTTTAACGCCGTGATCCGAGGCGACATAGCCTCCATTCAAATTGGCCAAGGAAGCAATGTACAAGACTGCGCGGTGGTGCATGTGGACCACGATGCGTCATGCCAAGTGGGCATGGGCTGTGTGTTGGGGCATTCGGCCATCATACATGGCTGCACACTGGGCAACAACGTACTGGTAGGTATGAGGGCAACCGTGATGAGTGGGGCCGTGGTGGGTGACAACTGCATTATAGGCGCGCACACGCTGATAACCGGCGGGAGCCATATTCCACCAAACTCCCTAGTGCTGGGCAGCCCTGGCAAAGTGGTGAGACCCCTTCTACCGCAAGAAATCCTGTCAATAACCGACAACGCCGAACGATATAGAAAACTGGCGGCCAAATATTTGGGGCAAAGGGTGCTACCTAGGGTATCACCATGATTTTTTTTAATGAGAAAATTGGAGGCAGGTTCATCAATCCGTACCCCTATTTGCACTTGGCTACCCAGTATCCACAGGCGGCTGGGCTACGTAAATTTGCCCCTATCGGGGCATTAATATCCCAACAACACGCACATTACCAGCGCGTTTCATGCATTGCCAAATCCGTCAAACCATAAGAATGGCAACAACACGGGTTAATGCAAGAAATGCAGTGTACACACAAAAAAAACAACAGAAACCAAGATGAAGCTGAACATACTGGCTTTTGGGGCACACCCCGACGATGTGGAACTAGGGGCAGGCGGAACCCTGGCCAAACACGTGGATAAGGGATATAAAGTTGGTATCATAGACCTTACGCACTCCGACCTAAGCACCCGGGGCACGGTAGAGATACGGATGGAAGAAGCAGAGGCAGCACGCCTGGCACTGGGCGTGCAGGTGCGCCAAAACCTGGGCATGCCCGACGGTTTTTTTGCGCACAATGATGACAACTTATTGGAGATCATACGAGTCATTCGGCATTATAAGCCTGAAATAGTGATAGCCAACGCCCCAGAAGACCGCCATCCTGACCACGGACGTGGGGCCAGTTTGGTGCGCCGGGCCAATTTTTTGGCCGGACTGGCCAAAATAGAAACCACCCTGGGCAATAAAGCACAGGATGCCTGGCGGGGCCACAAGTTGTTTCACTACATACAGTTCAAGCATTTGGAACCCGATATCCTAGTGGACATAAGGGGCTATGCCAATAAGAAGAAAGCATCCTTGGCGGCGTACAAATCACAGTTTTACAACCCCGAAAGCACCGAGCCCGAGACCATGATATCTTCACAGGGATTTATGAAAATGACCGAGGGACGCGACGCGCACTACGGGGGAATGGCAGCCATATTTGAAGCCGAGGGGTTTGTAAGCCAATTAAAACCAGCGGTGGACGATCTGTTCCACCTGCTTGGCAAGTTGTAAAAGGACCATGGCCTTGCCTAATACTGGCCATAGGGCCTCACCTGTTTTACGTACACCTTCCTGTTTTTCACTTCAGAGTCCACTTTAAATTCTATGTCGAGTGCAAAATCCTCCAAACTGCATGTGCACTGAGGCAATACATTATAGTAAAAGTGCGCTTTAATGGCCAGCGCATAATCCATTAATTCAGTCACTTCACCCTTGGTAAGCACCGTCTCCCACTTTAGGCCAGGGGCATTGGAGAAACTCAGGTATTCTATGGTATATTTTGATAGTGGGTCCACAGCATATCTATACACCATAATTTGCTCATGGATAAGGCCAGGGCTGGGCCTCACAATACTCAGGTCGCTGTATTGGGCATTGATTATGATCCCATCATTGGCGTTATATAAGTTGGTGGTTATGAGCACCCCATTGGCATCTTCACTAGGGAAAGCACGGTGCACCAACACACCCATCATACATTGCCCATGATCAATGCCGTAATAAGATCTTTCCTCAAATGCCCGCCAATTCCACAGCCCTGCCCAAACGCTTTTTATGGCCCAGTCAGCGGTTTGGTCCGCATCATGGGCCTGGGCCGTGGCCGATGAATAGAGCCCCGCACCTGAAAAACCGTTCAAATCTTCCGCATTGGTAGATGATCTAAAACGGAACCGTTTGAAAACCAAATAATTTCCCATTTTATCCATCACCGCTTGGCGCAACCCTGGGTCAAGCTCCGTGGCAATGATGGTATCGCGCAGTTGGGCCAATCTTTTTTGGCGGAAACTGGGTTTTTGCCTAAATGCCTGTGACTGTAGCGCCTGATTGATGGCCTTATCTATGCCGTGGCGCACCAAATGCTGTTGGTAGTAATAAAAAGGAATGGCAAACGCCATTTCGGGCAGGGGGACGGTGCCATGGTCCATGCGCACCTTCATCATTTCGGCAAAATTGGCAGCCTTTGAACCTATGGTGCCCACGTGCCGGTAGTTGGCTTTATTCAGATCTACCAGGCCTGAAACTGACAGGTCAAAAGCCGGCACTGCCGTGCCTTTTGGCTCCTTGCTTGCCCAAAATACCTCAGCTTCAGCCAAATTGGCCTTGCGCAACACATAGTCATTGTTTGTTACCTCCAGATATACCAATTGGCCCAGTTTGCCCATCACTTGGGGATTTTCCAAGGCATTCCGCAAAGTCATATTGGGCGTGCCCCGGCTGTGGCTAAGTATATTGATGTGGCTCAATGGGGTCTGAAATTCAGTGGTAACCAGGCCAGCCACTACCGGCATGTCGTTCGGCAAACCATTGTAAACCACTATATCGCGCTTGCTTAAATACGTACTGGGCAATTCAAAGGGCTGCACTACCCTAAGGTAGCCATAGGCAAAACCTGTATTGAGCCCCAGGTAGTTCTGTCCTCCATATAGTGTTTCCGTATCTATATAGCCTATCTGGGCACAGTTATCCCATTCTTGCTTTATCGAGTAGAAAACCAGTCGATTGGCAAAGAAAGATGTGGCTTTGATGGCCGCAAAAAAATCTGCTATCTCACCACATCCAAACTCATTGCTCGCCACAAACTGAAACACAAACCTGTCCAGGTCGCGGTAATAGTTTAGATCGCCCAAGTAGTACATGCGTTCTGCCGAGCGGGGATATTGAGTTAGGTTAAACCTATAGATTCCTTGATCATAGCCAAGTACCTCCTTGCAGAAATCATAGTGTAATTGATACTTGTTGGCATTAATATAGTACATGAGCCCTCGATCAAAATCATACACCACCTTTATGGACGCTACTTGTCCGAGCAGTGAACGTGAAGGCGCACCCGCCAGCAGGCCATAGTCGGTGGTATCAAACAGTTCGGGGAGATAGTCTAGGTATTTGGCACCTTGTGGCAGCAATTTTACATGCTGGGTACCGGTAGCCCTAGTCCTGGCCAAATACCTGGTATTGTAGCCCTGGGCACGGACTTCTATAGTATCGGTCAAGTCTGTTTGGGCCCGGATAAAGGGCGCCGATGGCTGCACGATCATTAGTTCATTGCCCAGTGATGCGGCCATCAAGGGGTAGTGCTGGCCACCGTATGAAATAACCAGCAGATAAACACCGCTATGCATGTTTGGAAGGCACCACAGGCCTGGCCCACCGGTCAAATTCCCTTCATATACCAATTGGCCCTTTAGTGACCAAATCTGCAACTCCATCATTTCCAATGAATCCCAAACCAATACATGCCCAACAAACCCAAAGGAATCCAGGGCATTCCCTGTACCTTGTATAGTTAACCGGTACCAGCCATCGCTGTTGCTGTGCGCCATATGGCCTGTTCCCTTAACCCGGATTTCTGCTCCTGAAATTGGCCTTCCGGATGACAAATCGCTTACCTGGCCCACCATCACTGTGGTTGCTTGCCCGTAGGTGTGTAGTAAGGATGCCAGCATGATGCAACAAACACATACTGTGTTATGTAAAGCGGGTCTGTTCATGACATTAGCTCTCCGTTTTGGCCTTACGGGCAAGTTTATAGCCCAATTCAAAACCCAGTACCAGCCTATCCAGGCCAAACCCAGAACTGGGGTCTAGGTCCCACAGGGTGAAAAGTTTTCCATCCAGGTGGTCATACAGGCTGAGCTCAGTACCCAGTTTCACCCTTAGAAGGTCCATTTCCACTGGCTGGCGCCGGTTCAATTTGGCAAATAACTCAATTTCAACCTCAGGATCTGCCTTCCAGTGAGGTATATCATACCCCAAGCCGCTGCGCCACCGCCAGTGGTCGCGGTGCATGTGCACATCAAAGTCAGTATAGTGCGATACCCGGTACTGAAAAGCCAGCCGCGAAGTGATGGTAAACCTTTCAGGTTCAAATGAATGACCCAATGCCACAAACCAACGTTGGAACACCGTAGGGCCATAAAGATAACCCACCCGCAGTCGGGGGCTAAGATATATATGTTTGGTTAGCTGCCATTTAGCCCCAAATTGTCCAAAAAAAGTATGGTCTTGGGGTTGGAATCCGGTCCTTGCCGCTGCCTCTAGGCTAATCTTAAGCCCTGGCAATAACTTAGTTGAAATGGCCAAGGAGCCCCAGGCGCCAATATTCAGTGAATCTTGCGCTTGCAGCCCACTTAACAAGGCTGGGAGAAGGATTGCCAATAATATGGATTTTCGAAACAAAGCACCTATTTCACAATGGATTGACAATTTATTCCTTGCTATAGTACACCGTTATTTCCGCAATTTCCTTTAGTAAGTCTATGCGCACAATGTTCACTTTAGTAATTGCCAAACCTGTCCTGGCTTGCACATCTTCTTGAAGCAATGCAAACTTATCTGGATGCAAGAGTTCCAATTTGTCGTAAATCAAGGTTTTCTTTTTGCCAAGCCCACGGTTCGAAAAAGTTTCCATTATTGCCGCAGCAGTTACAATGGCAACATTGGCAAAAATTTGAGGAAAGCCTATGCCGCGTTCTTCAGGCCAAAAGGCATTGACTACCGACAGCCCAATGACAATAAACAAATAGGTCATTTCCCTAATGGGAATGGCGTCGGTGCGGTAGCGGATGATACCGAATATGGCAAATAAACCAATGGCCAGGCCTATGTCGGGACTACTGGAATTAAGCACCTTACAGATAAAAAACACCACCACCCCTATCATGAAATACGTAAACACGAAGTCTTTGTTTCTGGTGTTTCGGTAGTATAGAAGACCCACCACAACAAAGAGTGCCAGGGTTAATAGGGCAAATGGAATGACCAAGTTCATTGTACAATAAGTTTGTCTATATATCGCAATCTGTCAGCTATTAAACCACTTTTAAGGCCCGGAAAGGTACGCGCCATGCCTGTGCCATACTTGCCAAAACCTTTGATTGGAATTAAAAATGGACCAATGGCGGCCTTTAATGGAGACCCATTTTGCCCCAACAAAGTTTTTTGCTCCGCAATCACCAGGTCGCCGTAGCCCGCACGTTGTCCGGTGCTTAGCTGGGTCGATACCATGTCCATATCAAAGGTCCATCGCTCTGACATGAGTGGGCCACACAAGGCCAAGCGGCTAAACTCAGTGCGCAAAGTAGGCACATAATTTTGCTTGTCAAGCGCATAAGTTCCTACCCATCGCAACTCATCCCCACTTAATAGGTCTAGGTCATAGGCTGCGGTTTTCATCCTGTGTTTTTGGGTATCTCCTTTGGTGCTTTTCACCTTCACTTCCAAAAAGGCAGTAAGGGTATCCCTGTATAGCCGCTTGCGCACTTTATACCGGGGCAACTTGCCCCGGTGCAGTGCATGGTATAGTTTATAATCAGGTGTGTCAAAGTATTGGGTAACATACTGTGAAATGTGAGAAACCCCGTTGTGCATCACCTGGTAATCAATTGGTATGGCTTGTACTACCAAGTCAAAATTGCCGGGCCGAACCAAAAATTTGCGGTCATAACGGTGTAGAAATGACTCACCCATTTCGGCCAAGTGCCTAGTGGGTAAACCATTGATTATGTGCTGCCAATTAGCCATAGCGAAGGAACAGGCAAAAGTAATGTACTGCCCTAACGCCTGGTCTGGCAGCAATTCCGACAAGCCTATACAATGAGGACAGAAACAGCCAATTGCAAGGCACCTATTGTGCATGAAATACCTTTGCCGTCCATGCACCGGCCAAAACCTTCTACAGAAAAATTAAAACCCAGGGTGAAAAAAGGGATAGAAGACCTTCGCAATCAAATTGATGTACTAGACCGCGGAATTCTTGGCTTGCTGGCCCAGCGCATGGACTTGGTAAAGGAAATTGGGCAACAAAAAATTGACATGGGGTTACCCGCTTATCAATCAGATCGTTTGGCTTGGCTTCTGGTGAATAGGAGTCTATTGGGCAGCCAACTAGGGCTTCCCACTGGTTTGATAATAGACATCTATACACGCATTCATCAAGAATCTTTGCAGGTGCAAAACCAGATAACATGCCCGAGCAGCAAGCCCAGAGAATCAGATCAAGTGTAGAGCTCATGTCTCCGGCAGGTGGACGCGACAGCCTAATGGCTGCCGTAAAAGCAGGGGCCAATTCGGTGTATTTCGGTGTGGAGCAACTCAATATGAGGGCCCGAAGCACTATGAATTTTACCCTAAACGATCTGGAAGACGTGGCCGCCATAGGTATGGAGTATGGTATAAAAACCTATATTACACTGAATACCATACTGTATGACCATGACCTGCGCTTGATGAAGAGCATAGTGGACAAGGCCAAAAACGCGGGCATAAGTGCCATCATAGCAGCCGACCACGCAGCCATCATGTATGCCCACCAAATGGGCATGGAGGTGCATATTTCCACGCAGGCAAATATTACCAATGTAGAAACAGTGGCATTTTATGCCCACTTTGCCAATACCATGGTGCTCTCTCGCGAACTGAGCCTCATGCAGGTAAAACAAATTACCAAAGAAATTGCCCGAAGAAAGATTACCGGGCCCAATGGACATTTGGTGCAAATTGAGGTATTTGCCCATGGCGCACTGTGCATGGCAGTGTCGGGAAAATGCTATCTAAGCCTACACACCCACCAAGCATCGGCCAACCGGGGCGCCTGCGTGCAGAATTGCCGCCGCTCCTATGTGGTAACCGACAAGGAAGAAGGCTATGAACTGGAAATTGACAATGAGTACATCATGTCGGCCAAGGACTTATGCACCATCGGATTTCTGGACCAAGTGCTGGATGCCGGTGTTTCCGTGCTTAAAATTGAGGGCCGTGGCCGATCGCCCGAATACGTGCACGTAAGCACCCAATGCTATAGAGAAGCTATTGACTCTCTGAAAGATGGAACCTACTCCGAAGAAAAGATCAAGCACTGGAATGCGCGGTTGGAAACGGTTTTCAACCGGGGGTTTTGGGAGGGCTACTACCTGGGCAAAACCATGGGCGAATGGAACGATTCCTATGGTTCAAAAGCGAGCCACAGAAAGTGGCACCTGGGCAAGGGGGTGAAGTATTTTGATAAACTGGGGGTAGGTGAATTTGAACTGGAGGCCGGGGAACTGACGGTGGGCGATGAAGTGGTAATAAACGGCCCCACCACAGGGGTGATTTACCACCAGGTAACTGAAATGCGGGTGGACGGCAAGCCCGTGGACAAGGTGCGCAAGGGCGATGTGTTTTCCATGCCGGTTCCAGAAAAAGTGAGGCCAAGCGACAGGCTCTTTAAGTGGCTAAAGGCTTGATGCTGCGCATAACCCAACTGCGTGCCAAGTGCATAGGTTGCCATGCCTGTGTAGAAGCGGCTCCGCACCGCTGGCGCATGGACCGCACCGACGGAAAGAGTACCCTAATAGGTGCATCTCAAAAGAATGGCTATTGCCGTATAGTGGTGGGCCTAGACGAACTAGAAGCCAATCAACAAGCCGCCAAAAACTGTCCAGTACATATCATAAGGCTGGAACCTTGCAAATGAACCATTTCTGAAATTTCTTGTGGAGAAGGCCATAGAATTGGCTGCGCTTGGCAGCGTATGGCAATGGCACGCCAATGTTCCAAAAAACAAAGCACCATATCCCTAGGGAACCAAGCCTTAGTTGACCAAAAGACCCGCAATAACGGCGGTCATTAGGCAAGCCAAGGTGCCTGCCATCAGGGCCCTTAAACCCAACTGACTCAAAAGCAGCTGCTTGCCCGGAGCCAATACACCAATACCACCTATTTGAATACCAATGGAAGCGAAATTGGCAAAACCGCAAAGGGCGTAGGTTGCGATAACCACAGATTTTTCATGTACTATAGCGCCCTCGCGGAGCAGATCGGCCAGGCTGGCGTAAGCATAAAACTCGTTCAGCATGGTTTTCTCGCCAAGTAGCATGCCCACATATGCCAAATCGCCATTTGGCACCCCCAGGAGCCAGGCCACAGGGGTCATGGCGTAGCCAAGGAGAAACTGGGTGGAAAGTTGTGAAAACTTGCCGTCACTGGCTTGAAGTACCCATTCATTGATATCTGCAAAGTCCCCCAACCAACCTAGAAATGCATTTATACCGTATATGAGCGCGGTGAAAACCAATAGCATGGCGCCAATATTTACGGCCAATTTGATTCCTTGGCCAGTTCCATTGGCTATGGCATCCAGGATATTCAGCCCGGTCTTTTCTTTATTGATAGTCAATGATTGGTTGACAACCTCAGTTTCAGGAACCATAATCTTGGCAAACAAAAGAGCGGCAGGTGCCGAAATAATTGAGGCACAAAGCAAGTGGGTAGCAAAAAGTTGGCGTGCCTCCTCAACGGGCACCCCGCTCACGGTAGCCCAGTTGTCGCCCAGAAAACCGATATAGGTAGCCAGCACGGCACCGGCTATGGTGGCCATGCCCCCGGTCATTAGGGCCATTATCTCGCTTTGGGTCATACTGGGTATATAGGGCTTAACCATGATCGGTGCCTCGGTTTGGCCCACAAAAATGTTGGCAGCAGCTGCCAGGCTTTCCGCACCTGATAGTTTCATGGTCTTGCCCATGGCCCAAGCAAAGACATACACCACCCGCTGCATAATGCCCAGATAGTAGAACAGTGACATAAGGGCAGAAAAGAACACAACCGTGGGGAGCACCTTAAATGCAAAGAGATAACCCCATGATTGAGTGGGATCCACCAAATTGCCAAATAAAAATCGCGAACCTTCATCAGCCACGGTAAGCATGGCGTTGAACCCACTTGCCAAGGCTGAAAAGCCTTCTTTTACCATAGGTACTTTGAGCACTAGGAAGGCAAACAACAACTGAAGGCCAATTCCCCATGCCACTTGTCTGCCATTGACTTTAGCCCTATTGGTGCTGAACAAGTAAGCCAGCCCCAGGAACACCCCCGTAGCCAACAAGGCGCGCAGGACAAGCCATACCGCCTCCATCTATGGCCTATGATTACTTAGGTCGGCACTCATCCCTTTCGGTTATTAAGCTCATCGCGAATACGGGCGGCCAAGTCATAGTTTTCTTCATTTATGGCATCGGAGAGCATTTTTTCAAGCTCCGTAACCGACAAATCGGCGAGATCGTCATTTTCTATGTGCTCTATCATGTCGTCTATTTCATCGGTTGGCTCCGATTCCATGTCATCAGCAGGGCCAAGTTCTCCCATACCCAGTTGCTCGCTATCCTTGTCGCTCAGAATAATACCTGCTTCACGAAGGATGGCTTCATGGGTGTAAATAGGACAAGAAAAACGCAAGGCCATGCCAATGGCATCGCTGGTACGGGCATCTATGATTTTTTCATCTCCAGCTTGTTCCACCACCAAATCAGCGTAAAAGATGCTGTCTTCCAGTTTGGAAATGACTACCTCCCTCAGCACTATCCCAAACCCATCAAGCACGGCTTTCATTAGGTCGTGGGTCATGGGGCGGATAGGTTTTATGCGCTCTATCTGTACGGCTATGGACTGGGCTTCAGACGCCCCGATAACAATGGGCAGTTTTCTGTTGCCGCCTATCTCTTCCAGGATCAGGGTATAAGATGCAGCGGTATGTCCTGCTGAAATTCCGAGGATCTTGAGTTCCTTTTTGTCCATGCGATTGCCGGTAGGGTTTTAATGGAGGCTTTTCACCGCTTCTATGAGCTTTGGCACCACTTCAAAAGCATCGCCTACTATACCGTAGTCGGCTGCGGCAAAGAATGGCGCTTCCGGGTCTTTGTTCACCACGCAGATAACCTTGCTGGAGCTCACCCCGGCCAGGTGCTGAATGGCCCCTGATATACCTATGGCTAAGTAAAGATTTGGGCCAATGGTGATTCCTGTTTGCCCCACGTGCTCAGAGTGCGGACGCCAACCCACATCGGATACCGGTTTGGAACATGCAGTACCCGCTCCCAGCAAATCGGCCAATTCCTCAATCATGCCCCAGTTTTCAGGTCCCTTGAGCCCTCGCCCACCCGAAACCACAAGTTCTGCTTCGGTGAGTGGCACCTTACCTGATTGCAGTTCGCTGCCCACTACGCTCACCTTGTCATTTACGGCCACCAATGGCGTAATATCTTCCAATGAAAAACCAGCAGGGTTTTCCTTTATGGAATAGCTGTTTACCGTAAGCGTGAGCACCTTATAGCCATTACGTAAATCCACGTAGGCGTACCCTTTGCTGGAAAATACCGAGCGTTTCACTACAAAACCTTGTGATAAGTCAGGCAGGGATATAACCGAAGTGGCCAATGATGCATCCAGTGTGGCCGTAAGCCTTGGTGCCATGGACTTTCCGTTGTAGGTATTGCCCATGATTACCGTCTTGGCACCTGTATGGTCCACAGCCGTTTCCAGCGCATTGGCATAGTTTATCGATGTAAACTTGTCAAAAGCTTGGCCCCTAACCACCAATGTCTTACCTAGTCCAAAGGCCGATAATTCCCTTAGGGCCTCATCACTGGCTGATCCAATGGATAATCCCACCAATTCATGGCCCAATGCTGCGGCAACATCTGTAGCATAGGCGAGCAATTCCTTGGTTTGTTTTTTAAACTGTCCATTCCAGTTTTCTATGTAAACAAGTACCGACATATTAAAACAGTTTTCGTTCGTTGTGAAGGATATCAATGAGTTTACCTGCTTCGGCGGCATCAATATAGACACATCCGGCCTTGCCCTTGGGTGATTCGTAGCGCACCTCTGCGGGAAGGGAATTTTCGCTATCGGCTATTACCTCAATAGGCTTGGTGCGGGCCTGCATAATGCCCCGCATATTGGGTATCCTGGGTTCACCCAGTTCTTTGACGGCGCTTACCACAAGTGGCAGTTCAACCTTGACAGTTTCTTCCCCACCATCGATAAACCGGGTACAGGTTGCCGCATTGCCATTCAATTCTAGTTTGCCACAATAGCCCACCGAAGGAATCCCCAGCAATCCCCCAAGGAGCTCGCCTACCATGCCACCGTTGTAATCTATTGATTCCCTACCGGTAAATATTAAATCATACGACCTTTCCTTGGCAACGTCCGCAATTAGTTTAGCAACCTGGGTACCGCTCACGGGCTCGGCATCCACGCGTATGCCCAAATCGGCACCCACAGCAAAGCATTTGCGAAGGGATTGTTCAGCATCGGCCTTACCCACATTGATTACAGTAATCTCTGCCCCTTGTTGCTCTTTTAACTCCATGGCTTTAGCCAGGGCATGTTCGTCATAGGGGTTAACTATAAACTTGACATTGGTGTAATCCACACCGCTGCCGTCTGCCTTAAACACGATTTTGGTCGTGGTATCAGGCGTCTGGCTTATGCATACCAATACTTTCATTTGACTAGCTATGGATTTTGACGGGCGAAAGTAGTGAATAGGCCATCAAAGGAAGGGCTAGGACGGGGTGTCTGCCGCATGTAGAAGCTTGTATCATATTGTTAAACATCTATTTAACCTTCAAGACGATGAGTTGGCAACTCCGCGAGTACACGTGTAGGTAAACGCCATTCACTGAACATTTTGGTTTGGTTACTTTACGTGGTAACCTCTATTATGGAAAGTGTGCAGCCTCGCGTCAATTGGGTTCGGCAAATGGTTGGCAGTTTAGACAAAAGCATGGTTTGGTTAGACCAATATGAACATGTGATAGCCCATACCGGCGGCGGCCTAGCCCAGCACCGTTCACATACGGAATTCCGCAGCTCACATACAGAAATCCTTTTTAGAGAACATTCTCAATATAATTCTTATGTTTCAATTTGGGAATGTCAGGTCGGCGACCACACCTTTGTCTCGCAATCAAAAACAAAATACAACCACCATGAAAACAGTAACCCTCACCATCGCACTCCTGACCATCGCACTCCTCGGTTCCATCAAGGCCCAGGACGTGGGATTCAACATCAACCGGGGCGTCACCACCCTTTGCCCCGACTACCGCTCGCTCGCCTCCACCCTGAACCAGGGCTATGGGTTTGGGCTCACCAAGTACAGGCCACTGAAAAAGGACCTCTTTCTAAAAACCGGCGTGAACCTGAGCGTGCTTCGCTCCTGCCGCGCGGTGTATGACCCCGAAGGGCTGGCCATGCTTATACCAGAAAAATACACCTATATAGACGTGCCCATGACCGTGGAGAAGCAGTTTTTCCGCTACTCCCCCATCACGCGCCGGGCCACG
>JACPUW010000008.1 GCA_016192035.1 Bacteroidota bacterium | reverse complement strand
GCGGTTCATGAGGTGTACCGCGCTGCCGTAGTTGGAGTTGTCGGCCTCTATGCGCATGTTCTCAAAGGCCACGTAGTCGGCCCCGTTGAACTGTACGGTGTTTTGCTCCGAATTGCTCGTGGCGTTGTACTGGAGGGTCACGCTGTCCAGGTGCGGGCTGTAGAAGGTCACCGTGTTGGTGGCCGATGCGCCCTGCAGCTCGTTGAGCAACACGCGCTCGGTGTAGGTGCCGCCCTGCACGTTGAACACGATGGGGCCGGCCACGCCGCACTTGAGCGCCTTGAGCGCGTCGGCAAAGCTCGGGAAGTCGGCACCGGCACGCCTGCCTATGGTAAAGGTGCCCGCCAGGCCGGAGCATACGTAGTAGTCCTTGCGGTCAACCAGGTCGGGGTCGCCGCTCACCGACTGGCTGATGCGGATGCTGATGCCAAAGTAGCCGGCGCGGGTGGGCTTCCATACCTTGCTGAAATCGAACTCGATGGTCTTGCCCGGAGAGAGCGAAGAGATGGCCATGGTGTCGGTGACCCAGGTCTTGCCGCTGTCAACCGAATACTGTACATACACGTTGGTGCTCACTATGTCCTTGCTGCCCTAGTTGCGGAACTGGGCCGTGATGGTGTTCTTGGTGAGGTTGACCGACAGCGGGCTTACAAGCGCATATACGTCAAGGTCATAGGGTGCCAGGTAGAAGTCGTTGGGGCCTATGTCCACTTTGGGCGCGTCGTTCTTGTTGGGGCGCGGGTTGCCGTCTATGTCTTGATTTACCCCCACCGGATAACCTATGTTGTTCAATCCCGGGGCCGTAGTCCTTAGGTTTTTGGAAGAAGTGAAGTTTGGATCCACTTCCACACAATTCTGGTTATAGGCTGTAAAGTTGGACTTTAGCGCACTCAGGCTGGCCAGGAGAGAGGTGCCGAAGTATGAAAAATAGGTGTAATTGTTAAAGTAATAGTCATTGTAGTCCCAAAGCCCTGGGGCATCACTGGTAGATGTGTAATAACACATAAATCCGTAGTAGGCCCCATCACAGGCCAAGATGTTGTTGGCAAAGCGAACCCCCGCAGAGTAGTAAAGGATGAGCGAGTAATTCCCATCACCGCCTTCAAACACGTTGTGGAAGAACTTGGTCCTTGGGGCGTAATAGCAATATGCACCGTAGTATAAGCTATTGCCAAAAATATTGTTAACCAATGTACTGGAGTCGGTGGAAGAACCATATTGGTTTTCATAATAGCAATAGAACCCATAGTATCCACCATATGCCTCGTTTCCATTGAAGTTTGACCTTTGACAATAGTAGTTCATGATGGGATACCCATTGTATTGGGCAGAATCTATAAGGTTGTACCACAACTTGGTGTCTGACATGTATTGGCTATAAAAGCCATAGTACATATGTTTTACCAAAGTACAGTGGTTAAACTCGTTGCCTTTTGATGCGCTGCTGCCAGTGCCCGAGCCATACAGGTACACGTTGTAGTATCCGCCCACCAGTCGGCAGTTATTGAAACTGTTGTACTCGCTTCGTTCAATGGACACGTTGAAGGCATATTTACCTCCCACAGCGCCTATTATATTGCAGTTATAGAACTTGTTGTAGTTGGCCCCGTTTGAAATGACCACGTTCTGGTAGGAAGAATCGCCCTTAAACCGGATATACTTAAAATTAAGATAGTCGGCACTGTAAATTTCTACCGTACCGCTCGTATCAAATACCGTAACCAGGTTGGAGTCTGACGCATTTCCGGTGAAAGTGATGGTGTTGGTGGATGAGGCCCCGGAAATGGCACTTGACACATAGATTTTTTCGCGGTAAACCCCGTCACTCATGGCAAAATTCACCGGACCACTGACCCCTTTTGATGTAAGGTCTTTTACAGCGTCGGTGATGTTGCGGTAATTAGAAGTACCAGAACCACTCGGGTTAATGGTATAATTACCCGAAAGCTGGGCTTGTGCCCCATGTGGAACCAGCATAGCCATACACATGGCTATAATTCCGATAGTTAATTTGTTATGCATATTGGTTTGTTAATTAGCAAGTTAGGCCAGTGAGAACGATTTGGGGGGATTTATCTTTGGCTCCAAAAACGGCTTACAAAACACTTAAGGAAAAAGCGGTCATCTTCATAATTTCAGACAAACATGTCGTCAAATGTACTTAGACAAGCAATCCTGTAGTCCTATGAAAAAAAAAATCTTTGCCCGGTGGCAGTGCCGTAATTGGATGACCAAGCGGTGCTGCCGCGATTGCCCATGACCATTGCCAGAAAAAGCCTTTGATTTGAATGCCTCAATAAGAAGACAATTCATTGTATATATACACTATACGTTCAAACTAGCAGTGCCCCTACCCTTGCTTCACAAGAACAATAAGCAGGTTTGGTACGCACAACAAAGGCCAATGAAAAGGCAAAAGCAAGCCGCTTAAAAAAAACCAAAGCCGCATGGGGCAATCCCATGCGGCTTTGGCCAAATTATTAAGAATTGCGGGCTATTCTATGGCTATGTTCATGGTAGCCAACTGTTCGCCGCTGCGCACCATCAATCGGTACACGCCGGCAGAGAGGTGACTTAGGTCAAGTGACTGCGCCATGCCCTGGCCGTTGCCGCGCTCAGACTGGAATACCAATTGGCCGTTGGTGCCATACACCCAAACTTGGGCGGAAGGGGCAAACTCCTGTCCAAGCACCAAGACAAACTTGCCGTTGTTCGGGTTGGGATATACCGACAGGCCGTTGGCGGTGCCCTCGCCCAGGCCCAGGCCGTCCAGGTTTTCTATTACCTGTACCCAGCGCTCCACCGTGGCCGATACGTTGCCCGAACCATCGGTGGCTGTGTAGCTCACCAGGT
>JACPUW010000019.1 GCA_016192035.1 Bacteroidota bacterium | reverse complement strand
GCTTAGCTGGCGGGTGGTGGAGGCGGCCATTAGGGGGCGGCCCAGCACGGGGGTCAGTGCGGCCCGCACCACGTCGCCATGCACCCAGCCTTCTATGTCGTTTCGCCATCCTGCGTTTTGGGTGTAAACCAAGGAGTCTTCAAGCACATAAACGGCATACTTAATCCCATCATATTCAGGCGCATCAATAGCTATGTCCACAAAAAGATCGCGGTCCACCAGCCGCTGGCCTATGGCTATGCGTGTATTGGGCGCTGTTGCCACAAAATCATTAACCAATGCCTGGGCGCGGGCCCTGCTCAGCGAGCAGGTGGTAGGCCGGTCGGGGCCCGCCTCCATGCTCTCGCGCAGCCCCACGGCAAAAAATGGGGAGTATCCAGGCCGCGCCACCTTCACCAATGAGTCGTTGGTAGGGTTGATCATGGGGTCGCCGTATTTGAAATGTAGCTCAAAGCGCAGTGCATGGGCCAGCATGGGCGCGGAGTAGCCCTTGTGGCAGTCTATGCCATATAGGCCGCAGGCACCGCAACCTGTGCTGGTAAACAAGGTGTTGAGCGTTTTTTTGTCTTCATCCAGGTAAATGCAACTCCCGTTGTCGCAGGTGGCGTGGGGGCTATAATTTGCCGCTTGGGTATCGGTGCAGCCACAGGCGCTGTTGTCCTTTGGGCTGTGGGGCTTGGTGGGTTCATCGGGCTGGCAGGCGGTAATTGCCATAAGCATACCTACCACCCATACGGGGGTGAGCTTGCGAACTATCATGGCCTGGCAAACCCACGGGGCTTGGGTATGGTTCCACCTTGTTGGGCTTTGCCCTCCTTAGGTGGGTGCTTTTTAGGATTTTTGTAGGTGTATGCCCAAGTTGTATCGACTACAATCCATTGATCCCGTTAGGGTTCCCAGGTTCTGTGAAGCAGAGGGTTTTTATACCACACCGGTGCGGAGCCGTATGATGGCAGGCATCAAGGCGGTCAATACGAAGCCTGAGCTGGCTTTTAGGCGGGCACTCCACGGGCTGGGACACCGGTTTAGGGTGGGCGACAAGGGCCTGCCCGGCAAGCCCGATGTGTCAAACCGCGCCAAGCGCTATGCGGTGTTTATTGATGGGGCGTTTTGGCATGGGTACGACTGGGAGCACAAGAAGTATAAGATAAAGAAAAACAGGGATTTCTGGATACCCAAGATAGAGCGGAACCGTCAGCGCGACCAAGAGGTGAACGCCATGCTGGGCGCGGCGGGTTTTGCGGTGTTTAGGTTTTGGGACCACGAGGTGCGGGGCAACCTGTCGGGATGCCTGCTTCAATTATTGGTGTATCTGCAAGAAAAAGAAGCCGAATAGGGGCATGAGGGTGCTAGGGTTTGATGGCCCCTATCAAGTACAGGAGATAGGTGAGGGCAAACAGGGTAAGGAATACGAGCCCGAGCACCGACACCAGGTGGTGAAAGCGCGCTGGGCGCGCTTGTGGGGGCATGTGGGGGCCATATACCAGTCGGTGGTTGAGCCAGGCCATGAGGGGAGCGGTGAGGAACGATGCCAGGGTGGCCATCTGTATGAGTGTGGCAAACACGTTGTTGCCGCCAAAAAGGGCAATAATGAGGAGTGCGCCAATGGCAATGGCCACCAGGGCCAGGGTATAGGTGCGTGTGGCTGGCCAGGCCCCTTGTTTGGCCAGCGCGGGGGCCAGGTCGGCGGCCAGGCGCGGAGCGCCGTCGAGCACGGTGATGGTGGTAGAAAACATGGTGGCAAAGGCGGCAAAGGCTATGATGGGGTATGTCCACTGGCCCAGGGTGCTGGTGTAGATGCCCACAAACCGGGCGGAGAACTCGGCGCCGCCCAGGGCAGAGAGGTTGGCCCCGGTGGGGTAGAGCACCAGGGCGCCCAGGGCCAGAAACACGGCGGCCAGCAGGGCAGTGCCCCAGTATCCTATGTGAAAGTCGCGCAGTGACTCCTTCAGTCGCACGTGGTTAGGTGCTTCGCGTATTTTCTCCAGGGTCCACAGGGAGTGCCAGGCTGCCAGGTCAATTGGGGCGGGCATCCAGCCTATGAGTGCAAAGAGAAAGACCAGGTTGGGGCCGTTAAGTGCCCAGGCGGGCCATGATACCTGTGCGGCAGGGGCCATGTAGGCGCGCACCAGGGCAATGATGGTGGATAGGGTGAGGAGAATGACGACCCATTTAACCAGGGCGTCCACGTAGCGGTATTTGCCGGCGAGCAGAATGGCGGCGCACAAGGCCAGGAGCAAAAGGCTGTCCCACAGGGGCCCTAGGCTAAACCCCACCAAGTGGGCAAACAAGGCGGCGGTGACTATGGTGACGGTGGCCTGCACTATAAAGGCCGTGGAGGCAGTGAGCAGGGTGAAAAGCCATACCGCCCAGGGGCCTATGCGGGCGTATCCCTGCACCAAACTCTGGCCGGTGGCGGCGGCATAGCGCGGGCCGGCTTCAAAGAATGGGTACTTAAACAGGTTGGCGGCCAGCACCACCACCAGGAGGGTCATGCCGTGGGCGGCGCCCGCCTTGGTGGACTGCACCAGGTGCGATACCCCAACGGCGGCGCCGGCGTACAAAAAGCCGGGGCCCAGGGTGCGCCAGAGTTTCACTATTTGCTGCATGGGGTGATATGCCTATGGATTGGGCCGGCAAAATAGGGAGGGGCGGGTGAAAAGGGTGGGGGGATGGGGGTGAAGGGCTTACTTTTGAATTCAATTGCCAATGCCTAGGTGGATCTATCTGGACAACAATGCTACCACAGTGGTAGATGCGCGTGTTTTGGAGAAAATGATGCCTTTTCTAACCCATGAGTTTGCAAATGCCAACAGCACCCATCGGTTTGGTGTCCACGCCTATGAAGCTGTCAAGTCTGCCAGGGTACAAGTGGCTGGGTTAATTGGCGCGGAGGCGCACGAAATTGTCTTTACCAGTGGGTCAACCGAGGCGATAAACCTAGCCATTAAAGGTGTTGCTGAAAATTACCGGTCAAAAGGAAAACACATTGTTACGGTGTCAACTGAACATAGGGCCGTCTTGGATACTTGTCAATACTTGGAAACCAAAGGTTTTGAGGTTACTTACTTGTCTGTCAAGTCAGATGGTTTGATTGATATGGACGAACTAAAAACTGTTTTGCGTGATGACACCATTTTGGTATCTGTCATGCTTGCCAACAATGAAACAGGTGTCATACAACCGATAAAAGAAATTGCTGAACTGTCGCATGGTGCTGGTGCCTTGTTTATGACTGATGCTACGCAAGCAGTGGGAAAAATAGGGGTCAATGTGGATGGACCCGGCATTGATTTACTCTGTTTAAGCGGTCATAAGTTGTATGCTCCCAAAGGCGTAGGTGCTTTGTATGTTCGTCAAAGAACGAACCGAGTCAAAATACCGGCATTGTTGCATGGTGGCGGTCAGGAAAAAGGTTTGAGAAGCGGAACGCTGAATGTTCCAGGAATTGTGGCTTTGGGGGAGGCCTGTGCAATTGCAAAAAAAGGGTTGTCAAATGACGCTGAGTACATAGGGAAGTTGAGAGATTATCTTGAAAATGAGTTGCTTAAAATGGAAGGAACTTGTGTAAACGGAAATACATCTTCACGTTTATTCAATACGTCAAACATGCTGTTTCGTGGTGCTGATTCTGATGCCATCATTATGGGTTTGAGCAATCCTGAAAACAATTTGCCTTTAATTGCTGTGAGCAATGGAAGTGCTTGCACTTCTGCATCCATAGAACCTTCTCACGTTTTAACTGCAATGGGCTTGGATGAAGTTGCTGCATTTAGTTCTATTCGTTTTTCTATAGGAAAATTTAATACAAAAAGAGAAATAGAAATAGTGGTTCAAGCCGTTAAGGGTGTGGTTGATAAGCTGCGGGATATGATAATTGATAATGAGCAAAGATAAAGTTCAAGACATTGAAATATAGTTATATAGTTGATTCAATGGATTAACGCGGGTCTCCATTGTTTAGCAAGTATTCAAGATGAATTTTGGGATAGCCAAATTGTTTTGATACCTTATCTATCATGTAATTTCTTTCTTGATCGGATTGGCAAGATTTGAGGTTCGCAATGATACGGGCATTTAAGCGTGGTATGTTAAACCACTTATCATCATAGCGGAAACGGCTCAGCCCAATAAAACCACAATTGAAAAAAGTAAATTTCTTAGTGCTGTCCATTCTCAGATTTGACCTTAAACTTCTGTCCGATACAAATTGACGGATATTCATTAAATTGATGATAATTGAAATATGCACCGGTTCTGTATGTTTCATCAAAATCATTTCGACCCTCTTTTTTATAGAACCGAAATCCCAGGCATGACTTGTCCAAGTCTTTAAACCCCATTGGCCAATTCCAAATGGCACAAATGTTTGGTCGTTGTTGGCAAGGAAACGTAGAAGCTTGTTGATGTAAATAGTTGAATTAAAGTTTGTAAGGTAATTTAATATTTCTTTGGTTTTAACTGCTTCATTCTTGGATAAGAAAAAGTCAATAAGGGTAGTTTTTAATAATTCCTTTTCCTTTCGCTTCAATATTCTTTTGTAATCGGTAATTGAGCCACTGAACTTATCTAATTTAATCACATTCAATAAATTGATAAGATTTATTGGCTCAATCTCACAAGGTATGGGGGCAACATTTGCGAGGTAGTGGTTGATTGTTTCTTCAAGGTCAATCTCCTTGTTTGTCAGCTCATGCATATGTATCTGTGAATCAACCCAATTTAAGAACTGCGCGAAGTTGAAATGCTGGGCCTGGGTGTTATTTATCAATACTCGATCAAAGTTGTCTGAGAAATATCCCAGTTTATTTGGCTTATGATCCAGTAAATCGGAGAGCGGCACAAACGTGGGATAATAATAGCTCGCGAACAACCATTCCAATATTTTTCCCTTTAGACAGACTTGCTGGCCGTAGGGAGAAATGATTGATTCACTTGGGGCTAGACAAAGGAAGTGGCCTTCCAAATGGGGCATGTCTTTGGGATGCATGGGCAAGTTGGCTTTAACAATGGCAGTAATCTTGGGAATGTGTCGAAATTTAATAGATTTAAATATCTGGCGTACCCTTTCCTTGGTTATGCCAATCATTTTTGCTATTTCGGCCTGATCCTGAATTTGTTCTTGATCAAATAGCTTCAAAACTTTAATACTGTTCTTATTAAGACTGTTGTAAAGTACATAATATACGAAGTCTAAAAACAGATAACTGTCGCTTTCATATACGTATTTAAAGTCATCATGATTTAATTTAATGGCCTGAACGATTTCCTTGTTAAATTCAAATTTCAAAGGAGCATGAGAGTCAATGGATTCAAAGGGTGTATGCAAGTAATTTAATAGATTTTCTCGAAAACATAATAGTTCAAGGGATGATTTAATGCCGCATAGGGGAATGGTTAAAAAATTGTTGTTGACGTCAAAATACTCCCTTAAAACAATGGTTATGTTTTCTTGACTTTTTTGAGTTAACACCTGTTTTTCCAGTCTTTTTAGTATGTTTTGAGACCGTATGGTCAATCCTGATTTTTGTTGTATATAAAAATTATACACCTTGAGCTCTAATGTCGGGTTTAAGGATGCAAGGTAGTCCTTTACTGGTTCTCCAGCTATATCATAATGATATAGGCGCATATTTTGGATATGGGCTTGAATGCTCGACCAAATTATACTAGATATTTTTTCCAAAGTATTATCATTTTCACTTGTGGGACTGGCATGGCCGAAGTCAGGGAAGTTTTTTTCTTCTAATTGGTTACAAAGAAACTTAAGTTCATCGTTGACTTTGCGCCCGGCATTCTGACGATTTAAAAACGTTCCGTGTTTTTGAAAATGTTCATAGGCCTTATGGACACCGCCCAGGGAACTAAGGATATTCAATGAACGTGTACTGAGAAAGTTCATATCCAATGATCCGAATATTCGCCTTTTATTTGTATTTTTCTTCATGATTACTTTAATTTAATGGTTTAGAATTCGTTGCTTGTGGAAGTTCTTGAATTTTCATCAACTTTCTTTCAATTACCCTTGTTTGAACATCAGAACCGTCAATCACATTTGTTGCTTCAATCAGTTTCTTTTTGGCTTTAGCTAATACCTCACCAAACTGTCCAAACTCTGTTTTCACTGCACCAAGCAAGTCCCAAACTTCACTGCTGCGTTTTTCAATTGCCAAGGATCTAAAGCCCATTTGCAAACTGTTAAGTAAAGCACTCAAAGTAGTTGGGCTGGGTATCGTGATTTTATAGTCTTTCTGTAACTGCTCAAAAAGCCCGGGCACTCTCAACACTTCGCCAAACAAACTTTCATAAGGCAAAAACATGATTCCGCATTCGGTGGTGTTTGGTGGGTCAATGTATTTTTCTTTGATGTTGTTGGCGTTTTTCTTTATGCCCTTGATAAATGCTTTTCGGTATTCGTCAATCTCATCTACATTGCCTTTGTCATAAGCATCAACCAAGGCTTCATAATCTTCTTTAGGGAATTTTGAATCTATGGGCAACCACAAGGTTTTTTCCAAGTTGTTTCCGTTCGGCATTTTGATGGCAAATTCAACTACTGCACCACTGCCTATTTTTGTTTTTACATTCTTCTCGTATTGCTCGTTGGTCAGCAAATCGTGGATGATCTTTTTCAACTGATATTCGCCTAACACGCCTCTGGATTTAACATTGTTCATTATCTTTTGCAAATCGCCTACACTCACCGCCAAAGTTTGCATTTCACCCAAACCTTTGTGAACAGCTTCCAATCCGTCGCTTACTTGTTTGAATGATTCGCCAAGACGTTTTTCCAAAGTTTCGTTGAGTTTTTCATCAATGGCTTTGCGGATGGCTTCTAGCCTTTCTTCGTTAGATTTAGTAAGGTTGGCAAGTTGTTCTGAAAGTGTTTGAGTGAACATATTGGGTTGTTTGCCGATTTCTGTTCTCAAACCTGTGGCTGTTTCTGCAATTTCTTTGCGGTTGGTTACAAATTCATCTTTCAGGTTTTTCTCAGTGTCTTTCAAATTGGAAGTAAGCGTTCCGATAGATGATTTGATTTCGGTTAATTCATTGCCTGATATTTTCTTACCTGCATTTAAGGAGAGAATGATGTTTGCGATTAGGAGAACCGCAATGGGTGAAAGGTATGGTTGGATGAATATCATGCTTATTTATCTAACTTTTTCTTGCCTTTTGATTGTGGCAAGAAATTTTCATTTGTTATCACTTTTTTTCCGGTTTTTTGTTCCAATGCCAATCTGGCATCTTTGGCAATTTTCCCGCCTTTCTTTCCCGCATTGGCATTTTGCTGAACACCTTTTGCTTTTTCTGTCTCGGCAATTTGGCGTGTTGAAAGTTCTGCCAAAGCTGTAAAAATCAATTCAGCTTCGCTCATGTGGTCTCGTAGATTTTGTGATTTCAAACCTTTTAAATCTTTATGCTTCTTAACCGTTAAGCCAGTCCACTCTTGATGGATTATATTTGTCAAAAACGCAAACTCATCAGACTTTTGAACGCCACTTTCTTTCCAATAATCAGTCAATTTATTACGGGTTTCCTGCCCGGTCATTCTTTGCTGAATCCACTTTTCGCTTCTGCCCAGTTTTTGCCAATTTTCCCTTGCTCTGTCCAAACTCATCTCAGGGTCTTGTATTTCCTGCATCCGTTCGTATCCAACCTTTGCAAGCCATTGTTTAAATGGCTCTGCTTTAGGCGATGGAATTGATTGGATAAGACGCAACAGTGTTTCCGTGTCTGCCACATCGGTTTCTCGCATTTTATGATCTTCTGCCTGTAATTTCAACCGTACGATTTTTTCGTACACTTCACTTCCTTCCTTTGTAAGTTTCTTTTTCAGATCACTCCAATACCGTTTGGGGATACTACTTCCGGTTAGTATCTCAATCACATCTATTACCGAAAAATACCAGGTTTCCATTTTTTCGTCCCAGTGAGTTCGGACTTTTTTACTTTCAAATAGTTTGATGTTGCTCATGATTCAAAGATTTTATTTCGGTTAATTCATTGCCTGATATTTTCTTACCTGCATTTAAGTAGAGAATGATGTTTGTGATTAGGAGAACCGCAATGGGTGAAAGGTATAGTTGGATGAGGGTCATTTATATATGATTAAAATTTCTTGATCTAAACCTTTTCTTCTTTTATGTATTATGTCAATCAGTTTTAAAAGTTTTGTTTCTGAAATTGTCTTGATGTTAAAATTTACGTTTTGAACGTCATAACTTTTTTTATTTCCGAATTCTTTTATCAAATCGTCTATGTTGTCGGGAACCAAGAATGATGCTTTGTCTGCAAGATGTTTGTTAAACTCGTTTAGATAAATTCCAATTCCTGCAAAGTCAAAGTCGCCAAAGTGTATGTATTTGTTTGGAATTGCCTGTAACCATTTGATTAAGTCTTTGCTTTGGTTTTGAGGATAGCGACTTACAAACAAAGGGTTGATGTCATTGAATAAGTATTTCTGTTTGTCAATGTGCCGAAAGTTTGAAGGGTTTTCAATTCCAACAATTGTGATGTCTGGCGAAAGAACAAATTGCTCGTAGTCATAAATGAATTCAAAAGTTCCGTCAACTGGATGAAGTGTGATTTGTTTTCCGCTAAGTGTTACTTGAATTGGAGAATAGCAGTTCACCAAAAAACCTTTGAAACTTCTAACTCCTGTATGCTTTGAATCAGAAGTTGCAGCCACAAGTTCTGTTCGTGTAACTTCTTTCTTCCTGCTTACTTGAATGTATTGTTGAAGGTCATTTATGGAACATTTGTTCTGTAAGTAGGTGTGTAACGCTTTGTTATTTAAAACTAAAAGCGACTTTTGAATTCTTCCTTTTCGTTCAATGATGCCTTCTAAAACTAAATCTTCAATCAAAGAATGTTTTGCCAAACTTGATGGAATGGTTTCGCCTTGCGAAAGCTGCAGAAGTTTTTCAGCGATATGAATTGGAACTTTCATTATGCTTTTGTTGGAATTTCAGTTTCAAACTTTGGAATTTTTCTCACCAATCGTTTAACGCTTGTTACATTCTTAGAATCTTTCGCCAATAAATATGTGTAACGGTAATCGGTTGCGTTGTATGAAGTAGGGGAACTGTTTATCAGCAAAATATTTCTGTCGTTTGCAAATTTCAAAATGCCTTTCACATTGTTCGGGTGAAGTTTTCCAATTTCATCCATCATACAATGCAAGCGGAAATCGTCTTTGTGTTTCTTAGATGCTCTGTCTTTAAACACATTGAGCAGCATAATATTTATCATCGCTTTTACTAATACATCCGTTCCTTCTGAACCTACATTGGTAAGTTTTTCAACCCAACCGGAATCATTGTCATTTTCTATAATTCTAAACTCAAGTTCAAAGGAATCTGAAAGATTGATTTCTTTTTCCTTACTTGCAGCCATTTCCTTAATCAACTGCTTTAAAAGGGAAATTGCTTTTTCGTTTTTATTTACTTGTTCATTAGAATTAAATAAATCAGCTTTTCCTAAAGAATATTGATTTTCATCATTAAAACTTTTTATCTCAACCAATAATCTAAAAATTTTATTTGCACTTTCTTTGGTTCTTAGTTCCATGCTTTTAATGGCTTGAACAAATTTTCTGGAAACAAAATCGTTGTTAATATCTCTAATGACCTGGCTGATTTCTCCTTCCTTTGAAATAAGGTCGCCTGTTTCAATTCCAATTCTGCGGATGATGTGGGCAAACCTTTCTTCAACTCTTGTTTTATACTCACTCAATTTGTGTTCATCTATAAACTCTTTAAGCATGTCTGCAAACTCAAAATATTCTGCTCTTTCAGTAAACTTAATTTTGAATCTGAAAAGGTTGTTGTCCTGAAAGTTCCCAGTGAATTTGTTTATCGCTTCTTGCAGTTCAATGTATCGTTTTGTAATTGTGTTGTCGGTGGTATTGAGTTCTCCAATCAGAAATACACAAGTAAACTCTGTTATGTTTTCGTCTGTGTAATTAGTAACAAAGTATTCTGCTGTTTGATAAACATCTGTCTTTTCAAAATTTTCAAATGCTCTTAAGTCGGTTTCAATGCCGGTAAGTATATTTTTAGTCGCTATTATCTCTGAATCGAGTGCTCCAATATCTTGAATGAGTTTTTCCTGTTGCTGTTGGTGTTTGGCTAATTCTGTTTCCAATTGTTTCTCAAACAAATTTTTCTTGCTCTTGAAATCATCCTCTTTGTCAAATAATTCTCTTTTGTCTTTGTTGTATTCTGCAACAGTATCACGATTATTCTCAATAAAAATAAGTTCAGGTTCAATTACAGAAAGCCGCAAATCAATTTCCTGAATTCGCTTCGTGTCTGCACCTTTCGTGTCAAGTTCTTTATTTTGATTGTTCTTTATTTCCGTTTCCTTTTTTCCAATTGAAATTTTTTCAGCTTCAATCTGTGAATCTAATTTTGCAACTGTGTCATTTAGTTTCTGTTGCTCTGCTTTTACTCTTCCCTCTTTCTCTTTCTTCTTTGCATCAATCTGTTTGGTAATGCTACCTTCAATCTTTTGAACTTGCTCTTCCGCCTTTATCTTTTCATCACTCAGTTTTGCAGTGGCATCATCAATTAATTTCAACTCCGTTTCCTTTTCGTTTGCGGCTTTTGTTTTCCACTCACTCAAACGAACTCCAACTTCTTCTAGTTTTATTTTACTCTGATTACTTTGGTATTCATTAGTGCCTACAATTTCTTTTTGCTCTTTAACCTTTGGCTGAAATCTCCTTCTTAGTTTTTCAAGTTCTTCATTTGATTTTGTATTCAAATCTGCAATGACTTGCTGAATAGTTTTGATTTGATTATTGAAATCGTCTTTCTCTTTTTGCAAATCAGCTACGGTCTTAACCTTTTTGCTAATCTCATTTGTGTCAATACTGATTCCGAAAAAACTTAAATATCCATTGGAGATTTTCTTTGGGTTCAAACCTGACTTATACAATACATTTTCTTCGTCAATTACTTTTCCAATCGTCTTTTCCCAACCAGGAACTTGTTCGTTTAGCCAACCATAAAGTGAATCTTTGTGATTGTCAATTTTTGTATCAATTGCTGAGATGCTCTCACCAAGTTTTGTTTGAAGTTCCGTTTGTCTTTCAATATTTCGCTTTAAGTCCTCTTTGATTCCGGTTTCTTCAAGCAGCCATTCCTTCTGAATGTTCTTTCCTTTTTCTGTTGCTTGTTGAATTGCATTGTCGGCTTTTAGAATAGCAGTATTCAAACTTGAAACTTCCGAATTGCAGCTATCAATTTCCTTTTCATAAAACCGTTTGTTCTTAATCTCTGAACGCTTGATTTTGTTTGCAGTAATTGATTTGTCTTTCTCCTTCACAAGTGCATTAGATACTTCAAGTTCTTCTTTGTGTTGCCTTCTGATTTCATCATAGAGCAAATCATATTGCTTGTTTAATTCGTCTTTGAAGTGAAGAAAATTTTCTTTTGCAATATTCTTTTCATTTTGCTTTCCGTTCTCAAACTCTTTCAACTGATTTTCCAATTGCCTTAATTGTGCTTCATACCTTTGTTGAATTTCAAGAAACTTGGAAGTCAAAATTTCTTTATCGGTTAACAAGTTTTTCTTTTCAAACTCCAACGAACCTTTTTTTGAAACTCTTTCAAGAATAGTTTCAATTTTCATAGCAGCATATTCGCTGCTCTTGTTTTTGATTTCCTCTAACTTGCTTTTATAACCACCAATTTGCTCCTGAATCTTTTCTTTCTTCTTGTTGAAAGTGGTGTCAAGTTCACTTAACTTGTTTTTTGCTTTGGTTCGTTTCAGTTCTTCTGCTGCAAGTTGGTCTTTAACTTTTGGCTGCTGCACTTTTACATTTTCTAAAGACCAACCTAATTGAGCAGCCAATTCTTTTTTCTTATTCTCTAAATACTTTAGCGAAGCATAAGCAGTTGAAACATTGTCAGCTTGCTTCTCAACTTGATTTTCTCCATTACGATTTCTGTCAGTCCATTTCTTTATGTCGTTAAGGTTGGTTTCAAAATCTTTTAAGTGAGTTTGAGAATAAGTAGTAAGGTCAATTTTTATTTCTTCTTCATTCAGAGATTTGATAATTGTTTCCTTTACAAACTCCGCACTTAGATTTGCATTGAGGAAAACATTTGTGATTGTTCTCGGAATGTTTTGAAACTGCTTACTTTCAAGCAAAGTATATTTTCTAAATTCACTTGACAAACCTTTGTTGTTCCCATAAAGAATGTTTCTGTATTCCTCGTAGCTGTGAATGACTCGTGTGTAACTGGTATCTTTTCCAAATGCATCTCTTGTTTTGTCCCAACTTTCAAAAGCCCTTCCTTCATTGTCAATGAAAAAGTTTTTGTCATATGCGGAATCAAAAAACCTGAAAGCAACTCTTCCTTGTGATTTAAACGCTAAGGCACAAAACAATCCGTAGTCTGTTTGCACTTCGTAAACGATGTAAGAATTTTGAAACGGGAAATAGTATTCATCAAAAGTTTTCTTCTCTCTCGGAATACCTAATTTTTGTTTGTCGGCATTGTAGAAAAAAAGAATGGCTCTCAGCAAAGTGCTTTTACCCACGCCTTGCGTTCCTATGAAATGAACATTGCCATCCAAGTTTACTTCCGCATACTTGAGTGATTTGTCGGCACTGTTGATGAAAACTATTTTATTCAGGAATTTCATTTTTTACTTCATCGGGAATATTGATTGTCAAAATAAGTTGTTCAAGATACTTGAATGAAGCCAACACTTTGTATTGATGTGTGATTTCATTTTCAAGTTCAATGAATGTATCGTCAATTAATTTTTTCAAAATCTTGTCAAGTATGTCTTGATGCTTTTCTTTGTCAGTGTGCTTTTTTAGTCCTTCCAATTTTGTTTCTAACTCAGCATCAGTTTTTATTCTCACAAGAATGTCGGAAGGAGTAAATCGATAACCTGAACTAAGCGAGTTGTCATAAGTTTTCAGAAAATCTATTATATCAATCCATCTGAACGCTGCTTCAAGTTTTGTTTCAAGGTCAACCCTGTTTTCTGGTCTGCTGAAATAGTAATACTCATCCCCTTTTTCCAATTTGAAATTTATGTTTCTAAAATAGTTATAAAGGTTTTCATAGTTTGGTTCTTCCTCAATCACTTTGTATAAATCCGCAACAGCTTTATTGGAACTGTTTGAATTGATGAATTGACCTTTGCTAAGGATTTTAAAAATGTCGGCTGTCTGAACTGGAACTTCCATTTTGTTTTTCTATTTGGGGTAAACCATTGCGAATTCAATTTCTTTCTTCTCCTCAAACTGCTCAGTTATTTCAAAGATGTTTTCGTATTGAGAAATCAACTGACAGTAAATTGTAACACGGTCTTCAAAGGAAACTTCCTTTGAGAAATTGTAATTCATAAGGAAGTCAAATAGATTGTAGCTGGAAGCAACAAATCCGTTTTTTACTTCTTCAAGATTGATTTGAATTTCTTCTTCCGTTTGTGTTTCTAAATACTCACTTGAAATTTTCTCTGCAACTGGTCGCTTCAAGTTGATTCCCGCTTTTACTCGTTTTGCAATTTTCAAAATGCTTGCAAATGCTTCTTCGTCTGCTTGCAAATATTCAAGAGATAGTTTTAGGCGGTATGAAGGGTCTGGCTCAAATATAAGGGATTCATTTGCCGCCAAAATTGATTTCAAATCTGTTGTCGTTTCAAGAATGAATTGATCTTTCAGATATTTTACTATTCGCAGCTTTTCTATTACACTGCTTTGAAATTGAATTTGATTTAGGAAATCAATAATCTGTCTTTCAATTTCAATTAGGTTGTGTGTGCATTTTCCCAATTGCATTTTTAGTTGTACAATTACTCTACTTAATTCTTCGTCTGTTGCTGTTTTAAAGAATGTCAACTCATCATCAGTAATTAGCTTTTCAGTTTGAGCAATGAGTTTGGCAATATCTTTTCGTTTGTTGTCAAGATGGATGAGTTTTGCCCGTTTGTTTTTGTAGGTCGGTTCGTTTTTGAAGGTATTGTCAATATTCCGTTTCAAGTCAACAACATTTCTTAATGTGATAGTCCCAATTTTTCGAAGAGTGTTTTTGATTAATTTTAAATACTCATACTTCCGTTGTTCGTTAGGCTCGTTGAAATAGTAAGCCATGTTTTGAGTTACCTTTTCAAGATTGTCATTAATGTAAGAAGTATTTATTTCCTCGTTCGCTTCTAAAACTTGTTCAAAGAATTGTAGAAACTGGTCGTCAATTTCAAGGTTGTTTCCGTTCTGCCTGATAACAGAACGGTTTAAGAGATATTGAATTCTGTTGTCATTATTGTCAACCAAATCAAGAGCATACTCATATTTATAAGAAGCGGATTTCCGCTTCTTAAACATTTCAGAAAGCAGTTTCTGCTCTTTACCGAGAGCAGAAACCAATTCTTTTATGTTTGAAAACGTATTCATGCCTTGTAAACATTATTCCTATGCCACCCAAAATTCTCTTGCACCGGCCAATACTTTCTTTCATTTGGTAACTGTATCTCCTTGTTTTCAAATGCCCTTATACTATAACTCGTTTTTTCTTCCATGAAAGTATTTGAAACAACCACCTTGTAATTATCACCAATGGCAATCAACCCTCTATCAAATGCCCGGTGAAGATTTGGACATAAGGCAATTCCGTTTGTCACCGTATCATCATAGCTTACACTGAATGGCACAATATGGCATGCGTCAACCATAGTAACAGGTAGTGTTGAATCAATTCGCATACCTGAAATACAACAGGTATTGTTATATATTTTAGGTACTTCCCTCTTAAAAATGCTTCCCCTAATGAAAACTTCTTCTTCATTCTTCAAACCCAATAGCCGTTTGGTTTCAGCTCTGTAGATTTCAGCAGGCTGGTTAAGCATATTGGCTTTAAGTTCATCAAAATACTTAGAATGCCCATCATTTGGATTATGGTAATTGGTTTTTGAATTGGGAAAGTATTCATCTAAAATATGCTGCTGAAATAATTGATTTGTTTCTAAATCATTCATTAGCAAGAAAAGTTCGTCGTCTAAAATGGCGTAAGCTATGGCGGCGTTTAGATTTGAAAAGCTCCGCATGGCTGATTTCAAACTCAAAATGTTTTCATAGCCTGAATTCGGAATGAGTTTCCAAAATTTGTCGCTAATTAAATGGTAGAATGGTAATGCAAACCTGCAATCATGGTTCGTGGTAACCAATAGGTTCCAATTGGTTTTGAATAGGGCAACGAGTTCGGGCGTTATATAGATGATGTTCTTAGCAATCAAGCCTTTGGCAATGGCTTGCAATACCGATAGCAATAGGACAGGCTTATGCGGCGCACTACCTTTTGAATGGTCAACGCTCAGATTTTTAAATCGGGCAAGGTATTTGGCTAAGCTCTGCTGATTATCTACCATATACTTATCTTTTTTTGAGAATTACCGTTCGCCATCCTTCCCTCCACTAAAACCTATTATCCAAGGTCTTGTTGTGTTCTCATCATAGAGATACTGGTCTATGATCTCGTGCTCAATATGCGACATGCGGACTGACAACTATAAGGTATGTTTTAACGTATGGGCGCGAAAGTACACGAAGCACTTCAAAATTGGGCTAAGTTGTTCACATCCGCCTGTACTTTAGTGGGTTTATGTTTGCGCCTAAGGGCTCAGTGCGTTTCCTGCTGGGGGCCAAATTTAGGCCCTAATTTTTCACTTGCCTTATATGGACGGCGGGCAGGTACTCATGGCGCCGAAGGTGAGGGTAATCAATGTGTTGTAGCGCAGTTGCCTTGGCGTAGGCCCGCCTTCTCACTAGCCGGGGTACACCATAGGTTAGCCTTTGTACCCGCTATCATTACCTAGGTAGGATATGGCATGTAGCTGACCCACACATATGCTTGCCTAGCGCGGGGCGGGGGCCTGGTCATCTGGCTGGGCCAAATACATTTCTATAACCCTGTGGGCTAAGTAGATTACCGGGGTTGATGCCAGGGCTACCACAAACTTGTAGGCATAGTTTACCATGCCAATGGCCATGATAAGCGCCAGGGGAAACTGCCCATAAAAGGCTATAAAAAGCACCACATAGCTGTCAATGAGCTGAGAAACTAGGGTGGAACCTGTGGCGCGGAGCCACAAATAGCGCCCGGAGGTAAGCCGTTTGAGCCGGGTAAAGACCACCACATCTACCAACTGGCCCACCAAAAAAGCCACCAGTGACCCTACAATGATGCGCAGCCCTTGGCCAAACACGGCATTGTAGGCAGCGTGCATATCGGGCACCCCTTGTCCTTGTTTGGAAACTTGCCAAAAGGGGGCTGGTGCTACCTGCATGGCTATGAATACCATAGCAAACCCATAGGCTATAAGGGCAGCGGCCAGAAAGCTCAACCGGCGCACCCCGCGCTGGCCGTAGTACTCGTTGAGCAGGTCGGTAATGACAAAGACTACCGGCCAGAGCAGTACCCCGGCGGTCATGGTAAAGCCCATTCCCTCTTGACCCAACAGCTTCAGGTTAAGTGGCTGTAAGCCCAGGGTGGCTTCTAGGCTAAACAGCTTGGCGCCCAAGAATTCGGCCAGCAAAGCACTGGTAATGAACAATCCACCCAATACTAGGTACAGGGTGTTGGCGCGGCTAAAGGGGTTCAGGGGCATACAGGGCAAAGATGGGTTTGGCGGCCTAAACAAATCGCGTCCCAGTCGGTTTTCCTGTCCTAACCATTCCAACTATGTCCATTCACCGATTTGAACGCACCCAGCACATACCGGCCAGTATTCAAGAGGTTTGGGATTTTATGGCCACCCCGCTCAACCTGCCGCGCATTACCCCGCCCCATATGCGTTTTGATATACTTACCCCCGGGCTGCCCGAAACTATGTATGCCGGCATGCTCATAGCCTACAGGGTGCGGCCATTGCTGGGTATCCCTATGGTTTGGCTCACAGAAATAAGCCAAATACGTGAACGGGAGTACTTTGTGGACGAACAGCGCCAAGGCCCCTACAAGCTATGGCACCACCAGCACTTGCTCATACCAAGCGATACGGGCGTGGTAATGAAAGACATAGTGACCTATATACCGCCACTTGGCCCCCTGGGTACCTTGGCCAACGCATTGATAATAAGGAATCAGCTGCGCCAAATTTTTGACTACCGACATGCACGCATAGAGGCTATATTTGGTAAGGGTTGAAATATGGGGGGGTAGGCTTGATAATCTGTAAACACGGGGAATTAACTTGAGTAAAACTTACAATATCCTTATACGCTGGCAAGGAATGCTACAGATGGCTGAGAATGGTTGGTGGTACATCATTTTAATGCCAAATCGCGGTCAACAGTAATGCCGCCCAAGGTAGGGGCTCAAGGTCTTGGTAGGGTGGTGTAATTTGTTGGTTGAAAAGAATTTGTATCGGTTCCTTGAAAGACAACTTCCCTTTCGGTAGGCAACATTATACCGTCTATTAACGCTTGCAGTACCTCAGGATGGTCTAAAAAACGGTAATACCACACAGAAAAGAAACCCACTTCTCTTGCCAATGCAGCAATGTTTTCAATATCAGTTTGGCGTGGGGTGGAAATATATTTATTCCATAGCCTATCGGCCTTTTCCTTGGCCTCCAACCTGTATTCCCAGCGGTCGTCACTCTTGGAATAGGAGGGGTGTCCAGGCACCCTATCTAGCCCTACAAGGCCGATAAAAGCTTTGGTTCTGATTAAATCAACCCCACCCACATCCCTTTTTATCCGAATCGACCCACCCTCTTTAAGTTCAATAAAATGAACCAAATTGTTGATGTGAGGAAGATAAGGGTTTATTAACGCGGTGTCCTCCAATCCTTTTATGCTATTGCAATTGCTACAGGCCAGTAAAAAATTATCCCATTGGTTTTCAATATCTTTATACAACAATTCGCCCGAATTATCTTGCAATCCTTTTGGATAAATGTGTTCTACATGAAGCGATGATCGATTTACCTTTTTTTCACAGTAGGAACAATAATCACCCAATTCGCTGATTAAGTCAGGTTTGGCTTCTGTATAAGTGGGATATTTAAGTGGGAGGTTGTCCCTGCCAACCTTTTTTGACTTTACCACTGGTCTCATTTCAACGCTTTTTTTTTGGTAGTTCTGATTCTAATAGTGCAACATATGCAGGGTCTTTGATAAATTGAATCCGAATATCATCCAATAATCGTTTGGCTTGGTCTATGTCTTCTTGTGTAGTTTCTTTTTTTATCAATTCAAAGTAAGACTCTGCCCGTTTCTGCATTTCGATGAAATCATTGCTCCTTTTTACTTCTTTTACCCCCATTTCGTCCTGGGATATTTCTTCCAAACTATATTTATTTGGATGATTATCAAGACCCTTAACCGCATCTAAGTTAATTAATTCATCGGCCATTAAACTCTGAACAATAAAGGGCGAGTGTGTAGTGGCCACAAACTGAATTTGATTGAATACTTTTTTAAGATTTGCCACGATTCCCTTTTGCCAATTTGGATGCAAATGAAGATCTAATTCGTCAATTAATACGATACCTGGCGTTTGGCTCACAGCGTCTTCTCCTAAATGGGGGTTCAGTTTTATACATCTATAGGCTATGTCAGCCACCATACCAATCAAATTGCGGTATCCATCACTTAACTGGCTAAACAAGAGTCGATCAAATGTTTTTTCATATTTAAAATGTCCAATAAGGTCTTCATCCTTAAAACTATATGAAATATCAGTCCAATTATCATCTGGTAGCATTGTTATAATGGCATGATTAAAAGTATTGAGTAATTTCTTCTCGGATTTGTTTCCAAATTTACCAACCTCGTCCTCAAAAGTCTTGTACCATGATAGAAATTCTTTGCTTGAAGACTTAGGTGAAAGGCATTGGATATAGGCTGATCCAATGCCTTCAGTTTGTTTTTTATAAGGCGGTTTCTTTTCCCGGTGCTCAGCCCATAGACGGCCCGTGCCGTGGTAGGCTATTACGGGAAAAGTAATCTTGCCATTTTCCCTGTTTTGCTTTACCATTTCCGTAGCTATAGCCTTGATTTTATCAGCCGAACCAGTGGTGGTTTTTGGATTTTTACCCATACGGTTCACGGTGCGTTTCCACCCGCTTGTTAATTCTATACCGTTTACTTTTCCAAATACTTCAATCTCAACTGGAATTTGTGGACGCGGCTCGCCGTCCACCGTTTTAAGCCTAATTTCCTTGTGGTTGATGACACGGTTTTCACCTTCAGCCACATCTATTCCTAACAAAAAGGACCCAGCCGCTACAGCCAGGGCATCTAAGACCGATGTCTTGCCTGTGGCATTGTCACCAATAAATACGGTAAACCTGGGATTTAGCCGAAAGGAGGTATCCGTAAATCCTTTGAAATTCTTGATTTTGATAGTGTCAATTCTCATTTTACCTTCGATTAATGTAACTAGTTAATCCAGCAGAAATTCCAATGATTTGGAAACCTTTCCATTCCTTTGGCGTACTTTGGAAACTTGCGCTATATTGCTCATAATGTATTGCTTCAAAATTGATGGCAACAAATATAGCCTGCGTATGTATTTAGCTTGTTGGCGCTGTTTCCCCTTTGGTAGGGTTCTCCTTACGCCAGATTTACAAGGTCGCTATTGTGGCCTACGGCGAACGGGTATATTTTGCGGCTGTACCGGGGTAAGCCCGTACTGATCACCCCCCCATAAAACAAGCCTCGCCCTCTAGCTCTATCTCAATTGTAGCGTGTCCTATGCCGTATGTTTTTATTATAGCTTTTGCCTTGTTTTTCAGGTCTATGATGTCGCTTGGCTGGCTTATTCCCTGTGTACGTATATGCATGGTGAGCACGTGGTGCTGCCCGTCAAGCGACCATAAATGGGTGTGGTGAACGGACTTTACCTGTGGCATTTTTCCAATTTTGGTCTCTATCTGGGCAGGGCTTATGCCCGGTGGCACCCCCTGCAAAAAAATGGAAAGCGTGGTGCGCAGGTGCTTTAGGGCACCATAGCACACATAGATTACTATGGCTATGGACACGGCGGCATCTAGAAAATACCAATCTACAAATTGAAGCACCACGCCTACCGCCAGTACTGCCACCCAGCCCAACAGGTCTTCTAGCATATGCCAGCCCACCATGCGCTCGCTTATGGATTGGCCCCGGCGCAGGCGCCACATGGCCAGTGCATTGACCACAATGCCCACCAGTGCTATCCACAGCATTCCGGTGGCATGGGGTGCGGTGGGGTGTAGCAATCGGGGTATGGCCTGGGCCAGCACCGCCACCCCACCACCTAAAAGCACCAGGCCGGTAATCATGGCCGATAATAGGGAAAACCGCTGATAACCAAATGAGTATTTGTCATTCCCCTGTTGTTTCGACTTGTGCTCAAAGTACCATGCCAGGCCCAGGGCCAGGCTGTCGCCCAGGTCATGTACCGCGTCTGAGAGTATGGCCATGCTGTTGGTCCACAGCCCGCCCGCTATCTCAAATAGGGTAAAGCTCAGGTTGAGTATAAACGCAAACTTGATATTGCCCTGCCCGTGGTGGTGGGCGTGGTGATGCCCATGAGGGTGGTGGTGCGCATGTTCTTGTCTGGGTTCCACGGGGTCGTTTTTACTCATTTGGTCCAGTTGGCCTATATCCGGACTAAGGCTTCCATTGGGCTTAACCGCTGTTTTTTAGCCAATCTTCCATTTGCTTTTTTAATTCGGGCGCGTCCCTTAGCTGTATTTTTTCGGCCATGAGCAGCTTGAGTTGCCGCCGCAGGAGCGACAGCTCAAAAAGTCCTTTTTCATCGTCAGACAGGGGTTGAATGGCCGGCACCTTTACGGTTTTGTAGTCGCTGTCCATGGCCACGTAGGTAAAATAGGCATCGTTGCACAGCCTTTTTTGGCCCACCCGCACATCCTCGGCATATACTTCTATATATACTTCCATAGAAGTGTTAAAGGCCCTTACCACCCTGGAAATCAGCGTAACCGTTTCGCCCAGGTGTATGGGTTTGGCAAACGAGATATTATTTACCGAGGCCGTAACGCATACATTGCGCGAGTGGCGGGCCGCGGCCAGTGCCCCGCATATGTCCATCCACTGCATCAGGGTTCCGCCAAACAGGTTGCCTACTATATTGGTGTCGTTGGGCATCACTATGTTGGTCATGGTGGTTATGGAATCACTCGGTCGCTTAATTTCCATTTTTGCGTATTTGCCGCAAAGGTACCCTACACCTTTGCCCTACGGTGTATTTTCCACGTTGCGCTCACCCAGGCATAGGTATTCATTTCATCATACCAATCGGTGCGGCCTATCCACTGCTCCATTATCACCAAACCCATGGAAAATTGCGAATTGAATTTCCTCACATACTGAACCCCCACCCTGTACTGGCTTGTCTTGATACGGGTTTCCCCACCGTCAGTGAGGTAGGCTTCTTGGAATATCCCCAGCCCGTCGCGCTCCCAGTCCCAGGCCAACTGGCCCATGATCCTAAGTCGGTTGCTAAATGTAAAGCCTTCTATTATATAGGGTTTTTGACCTGAAATTATACCCAAAAACCTATTTTCATATCTCATGCGTAGTTTTATGGCCAGCCGCCCCACTATAGGTTGGGTGAGCAACAACTGGGTCCAGGTATTGTGTTCGGGCGTGGTGACAGGGCCAAGTATCCTCAGGTAGGGCAGGTGCCTGAGGTAGCTGTGGCCCAAGGCCAATTCTACCCGGTTGCCAAGTTTGTAGTTGGCAAAAGTCCTCCACACAAACTGCTGGCTGTTATTTAATTGGCCAATGACCCTGTAATGTAGGTCGGACTGTAGTGCCCATTTGCTGCCCCAGCCATACTGCACCGAGGCCTGGCCCCATAGGCCAATGGCGCTGTAGGTGGTGAACACATCGGCGCGCAGCAAGCCGGGTAGGCAGAGTAAGGCGGCACAGATAGTCGCCTTTATTATTCCAGTATTTTCTCCAGTTGCATGCCCCTGGAGCCTTTTATCAAGATAAAATGATCGACTAATTGTTGTGATACAAGCCATTGTTTTGCTGCGGTTTGGTTTGGTAAATATATAAAACCTTCCCTTGGTTGCTTGGCAAAGAGTGGCCCCACCATTGCCACCCAGTTGTATCCCTGTGCGGCTACCATATCGGCTATCTGGGCATGTTCTGCATCACTGTTTTCACCCAGTTCAAACATATCGCCCAGCACCACCCCTTTGAGCGGGTGCCTGAGTTGGCCAAAATCGGCCAGTACCGCCGCCATACTGCTGGGGTTGGCGTTGTAGGCATCCAGAAGTATTTGGTTGCCCCGCCAGTGCAGCAGTTGTGTGCGCATATTGGCAGGCGCATAAGCCTCTAGGGCTTGCACCATTTGGTTGGTTTCCACTCCCATATCTATGGCCACACAGGCAGCCAGGCCTATGTTGTATAGCTGAAAAGAGCCAAAAAGCTGGCTATGTACCACGGCATTGACCCCGGCGGCAGCATGGCGCACCCGCACCGTGGCGTATGGAAAGCGCCCCAACAGTTCTACCTGGCAATCGGCCCCGGCACTGTTGCCATAGGTAAGCCGGTCCATGCCCTGCGATAGGTCCATGAGCACCGGGTCGTCGGCGTTCACATACACCCGTCCCCCCTTTTGCCTTAGGTAGGCGTAAACCTCAGTGTTGGCGGCTATCACGCCTGCCAGGCTTCCGAATCCCTCCAGGTGGTCCTTGCCATTGTTGGTTATCACCCCCATATTTGGTTGGGCTATCGCACACAGGGTTTCGTGCTCGTGTAGGTGGTTGGCACCCATTTCTATCACCGCCACTTCATGTGCCAAGGTAATTTGCAAAAGACTGAGTGGCACGCCTATATGGTTGTTAAGGTTGCCCGGGGTATGGTACGTGTTGTACTTGCGGCCCAGCACGGCGGCCAGTAATTCCTTGCTCGTGGTCTTACCATTGCTGCCGCTTATGGCCAGTATGGGCATGGATAAGCTACGGCGGTGGGCTTGGGCCAGTTGTTGAAGGGCGCTGAGCGCGTGGGGCACCCGCAGTAGCCGGGGGGCGTCGCTGTTTGTCTCCTCATCTACCACGGCCATATTGGCGCCAAGTTCAAGTGCCTGTAGGGCAAAGTGGTTGCCGTTGAAATTGGGCCCTTTGAGCGCAAAAAACAAATTGCCAGGCTGCACTTTTCTGGTATCGGTACAAATGCCGGTACTCTGCTTGAATTGTTCCAATAGCAATTGTATGTCTTTCTCCATCATGGCCGGGCTATTCGTAGGGAAGAAATACAAAATGCCCGGACTCGCCCATGAACGCAAACACGCACATATGGGTATGCGGGTCTTTATAGGCTTTTTTAAAGGCATCTATCTTTTCACTTTCTATAAGCCCCTTGGCCACAAACTCTTCCAGATGGCTGGCACTTATGTCCCATTTGGCTTCCCATTCCTCGGCATCCAGCACCTTGCTGCCCAAGTCTATTTCCTCCTTATGTGCCACAAAAACAGGATACTTACTCACTTCAAATTTGATAACTTCTTGAGCTATGGCTTGAAGGGTTTCCTTATAGTACTCCAAGTCAACCTTCAGTTCCAAGAGCCAAGGTGCAGGGTTGGTAGTGGAATGTTCCATATGAATGGCAAATGTAGCCGTAGTGCCCCGGCTTGTACAGTCACAGGTGCTACACCGGCCAAAAGCGGCATATTGCAGCAACATAAGAAAGTACCATGAATTTTAACCAATTTCTTGACTTTGAGTTGTTTTCCTTCCAAAATGCCCATATTAAAGTGGGCAACCTGTTCTGGATGGCGGTAGTACTCTTGCTCGCCTGGCTCACGGTTTGGTTTATCAAGTTTGTGATATACAGACAGGTGCGCCGTCGCGGGCTTGATAGGGGCTCTATGGTAGCTATAGTACAGCTCATATCCTACCTGGTATATACCATAGCCCTTGTACTGCTGCTGGAGAGTTTGGGCCTCAAGATTTCGGTGCTGCTGGCAGGCAGCGCGGCATTGTTGGTAGGTATTGGCCTAGGCTTGCAGCAGGTGTTTTATGACCTGGTGAGCGGCATTATCCTGCTTTTTGAGGGCACCATACGGGTGGACGACGTAGTGGAAATAAACCGCGACCTGGTGGGCAGGGTGAAGCATATAGGTTTGCGCACCAGCAAGATAGAAACAAGGGAAGATACCTCTATCATAGTACCCAATTCTAAATTTATATCGGGTGATGTGGTAAACTGGAGCCATTTTGCCAAGTCCACACGGTTTAAGGTAGGGGTGGGCGTGGCCTATGGCAGCGACGTGCAGTTGGTCAAGTCGGTGCTGCTATCAGTGGCACAGGGGCATAAGGAACTGGAGCCCAGCCCGGCCCCCTTTGTGCGCTTTTGCGCATTTGGCGACAGCGCCTTGCAGTTTGAGCTATATTTCTGGACCAGCGAAACATTTGGCGTGGAAAATATCAAGAGTGACCTGCGGTTTGCCATAGAGGCCAAGTTTAGGGAACACGGAATAAGCATACCCTATCCACAAATAGACCTGCACATAAAAGACCGCGCAGTAGGGTAAGCCCCCATAGCCAACAAAAGCCTATCATGGCTGCCCCCTGCACATACCCGGGCATTTTCATCCTTTCACCGGCCCGCCTAGGCCTGGATTACCCCCCACGTTAAACCGGGGCATTTCCGGGTTGTGGTCAGCCGCCGCTATGCCCATGCTTATCCATTTGCGCGTGTCCATAGGGTCTATCATGGCATCTACCCATAGCCATGTTGCTGGTTTGGGGGTTTCTGCCAGCAATTCAACTTGATGGGATTTGTGGTAGCCCACCTCAAACCACAATTAAGCATGGAAAAAGGTGCCAAGTGGATATTCCTGCTAAATTTGCTAAGAATCAATTTACTACTATAATGGCTCGGCTGAAACCACCCGTATTTTTCATCATCATTCGGTTTTCACTTATGTTCATCTTATTGGTAGTCTCATTGATGCCCAGGCATTCTGTTGCCCAGCAATTGGCATGGGCTATACATGTAGGCGGTATCTGGGACGACGGAACAAATGACATGGCAACAGATAGGGATGGCAACGTATATATGGCTGGCCAGTTCGAGAATGTTGCTGATTTTGATCCTAGTAACAATGAATATACACTTGAGACTAGCTTTACATGTGATGGTTTTGTGTGTAAGCTGGATTCGCAGGGCAAGCTATTATGGGCTAGGCAAACTGGCACGACCATGGCAGCTGAGGTCAAGGCCATTGCCGTAGATGACTCATCCAACGTGTATATCACAGGGTATTTCATGGACACCATACGAATGACGGTGGGGCAAAATACAAAATTGCTTGTAGCTAAAATTATGGATATCTTCGTTTGTAAGTTGGATGCGAAAGGAAACTTTTTGTGGGCCAAACAGTTGGGGGCGAGTAGCTACGGAAATGGTCTTTCCATAGCTGCGAATGATTCAGGTTATGTTTATACTATTGGCTATTTTAAAGACACCATGGATCTAGGTCAAATCTCTGCAAATCATGAGCTTATATCATTGGGTCAAACTGATGTTTATATTTGCAAACTAACAGCAAGGGGTCAACTGGTTTGGGCAGTACAATTGGGGGGCGCAAGCGGGGACATTGGGAGTTCGTTGGATTTAGATGGTGCAGGAAATATATATACAACCGGATATTTTAAGGGTAAGGTTGATTTTAATCCAAGCTCAAAAGACGAAGACACGCTATATCTTACCTCATTGGGTATGTTTGACATATTTATTGCAAAATTTGGATCAAGTGGGAACATGCTATGGGTCAAACAAATAGGGGGAGCCGACTATGATATAGCTAATAAAATTGCCCTTGACAGGTTAAATAACCTGTTTGTAACGGGAAGCTTTGGCGGTGTAGCAGATTTTGACCCCGGAGTGGGACAGATTGATCTTTGGGCTAATGGTGAAAAAGATGCATTCGTGGTTAAGTTAGATTCTGGTGGCAATTTGTTGTGGGTAAGGCAAATGGGTGGACTAGGTAAAACGTGCGGAATGTCCATCGCGGTACAAGGATTGGGAAATGTATATACTACGGGTTATTTTGCTGGACAAGTGGATTTTGACCCAGGGAAGGGCACTCACGTTTTGTGTTCTGTAGTAGGGGGCGAAGATGTTTTTATAAACATGTTGGACAGTAATGGAAACTTTGTATGGGCTACAGCAATTGGTGGTTACGATACAGATGTGGGCAGTTCTATAACCCTGGATGGATTGGATAATGTTTACTCCGCAGGATACTATAATGAATTTGCTGATTTTGACCCTGATACTGGAGTTTTTGTGATGACTGCGGCGGGCTGGAACGATGCCTTTTTACTCAAATTGAAGGGAAGGAACACAGGTATTTTAGAGAACACCCTCAAAAACGCCCTAACATTCTATCCCAACCCAACTAGCGGTGAGTTGACCATTGATTTTGGGAATAGGCTGTTGGATGGTACGGCCACCCTGCGCAATGCCCTGGGACAAGTGGTGCTGAAAACGCCTTTTTCTGGTATTCATATGTTGCAAATCAAAATACCGGATGGTACTGGGTTGTTTATTGTAGAAATTAATGCCAATGGGCAAAGGGCAATAGCCAGGGTGATTAAGGAGTGAATAAGTACTTTGGGTGGGCATATCATGGCTGCCCCCTGCACATACCCGGGCATTTTCATCCATTCACCAGCCCGCCTAGGTCTGGATTACCCCCACGTTAAACCGGGGCATTTCCGGGTTGTGGTCAGCCGCCGCTATGCCCATGCTTATCCATTTGCGCGTGTCCATAGGGTCTATTATGGCATCTACCCATAGGCGGGCAGCTGCGTAGTAGGCCGTGGTCTGGTGGTCGTACCGCGCCTTTATCTCGGCATATAGCTTGGCCTGGGTGGCATCATCCACCGCATCGTTGCCCTGCTGCATAGATGCCAACTGTATCTGGGTAAGTACCTTGGCAGCCTGGTCGCCGCCCATCACCGCTATCTTGGCATTGGGCCAGGCTACGATAAACCGGGGGTCATAGGCCTTGCCGCACATGGCATAGTTGCCCGCTCCATATGAATTGCCCACCACCACCGTAAACTTAGGCACCACGCTGTTGGCCACCGCGCTCACCAGCTTGGCCCCATCTTTTATTATGCCCCCGTGTTCGCTGCGCGTGCCTACCATAAAACCCGTTACGTCTTGCAAAAACACCAAGGGTATGCGCCTTTGGTTGCAATTCATGATAAACCGCGCCGCCTTGTCGGCCGAATCTGAGTATATCACCCCGCCAAACTGCATTTCGCCCTTTGCGCTCTTTACGATCTTTCGCTGGTTGGCCACTATGCCCACCGACCAGCCATCTATGCGGGCATAGCCACACACTATGGTCTGCCCGTATTTCTCCTTGTACTGTAAAAAATCCGAATTGTCCACCAGGCGTTCTATCAGCTCCAGGGTGTCGTAGGGTTTGGCATTGTCTGGGTGTACCAGGCCGTATAGCTCGTTGGGGTTTTTCATCGGGGCTATTGGTTTGGCCCTGTTAAACCCCGCCTTTTCAAAGGTGCCCAAATTGCCCATCACCTTGCGGATATAGTCAAGCGCCGATTGGTCATTGGGGAATTTGTTGTCGGTCACGCCTGATATTTCGCTCTGTGTGCTTGCCCCGCCCAGTGTTTCTTGGTCGGTGGTTTCGCCTATGGCGGCTTTTACCAGATAGGGGCCCGCCAAAAAAATAGACCCGCTGCCTTCTACTATGAGCGCCTCATCGCTCATAATGGGCAGGTAAGCCCCGCCCGCCACACATGAACCCATGATGGCCGCTATCTGCACTATGCCTTTGGACGATAGCACGGCATTGTTGCGAAAAATCCGCCCAAAGTGTTCTTTGTCAGGGAAGATTTCATCTTGCAGCGGCAGATAAACCCCCGCGCTGTCCACCAGGTATATGATGGGCAGGTGGTTTTCAAGGGCTATTTCCTGTAGGCGCAGGTTCTTTTTGCCCGTGATGGGAAACCAGGCCCCGGCCTTCACGGTGGCATCATTGGCCACTACCAGGCACTGCTGCCCACTCACATGGCCCACCCCGGCCACTACGCCACCGGCAGGGCAACCCCCGTGCTCGGCAAACATGTCATATCCGGCAAAAGCCCCTATTTCATAAAACTCGCTCCCTTTGTCGAGTAGGTAGGCCACCCGCTCGCGGGCGGTCAGTTTGCCCTGGGCCTTTTGCTTATCAAGGCGTTTGGCCCCCCCGCCCAGGTGTATCTTCTTAAGCTCCTGCCTGAGTTGCATGAGTTTGAGCTTGTTGTCGTCTTCATTTTTGTTAAAGGCTATATCGGTGGTGCTTGCGGTCATGCTCTATGGTTTCTAAAGCCTCGAAAGTACTCAGGCGCGCGCGCTAATGCCCTGTTGGAAACTAAGCCTGTAGTAGTGGGATTAAGAAATTATTGCCTTTTGTGCCGCATATGGGCGGTACATGGGATACCTTTGCGCCGGGTAAGCGCTGTACGACCAGCTCCTGCTTATTTCCCCAGGACCGGAAGGTAGCAAGGTTAAGGCGGTTGAGCGGTGCGATACAGTTAGCTTACCTTTTTTATTTACATTTACCCCCTAATCAATGGATATATGAAGTTTTTTGTGGATACGGCCAACCTGGATGAGATACGGGAGCTGAACGACCTGGGCGTGCTTGACGGTGTGACTACCAACCCGAGCCTTATGGCAAAGGTGGGTATTACCGGTAGGCAAAATGTGCTGAACCACTACCTGGCCATTTGTGAGATGGTAGAAGGCGATATAAGCGCTGAGGTGATAGCCACCGACTTTGAGGGAATGATGCGAGAGGGCATGGAACTGGCCAACCTGCACGACAACATAGTGGTAAAGGTGCCTATGACCCGCGATGGCATTAAGGCCATCAATGCTTTCTCTGAGCAAGGTATCCGCACCAATTGCACCCTGGTGTTTACCGTGGGCCAGGCACTCTTGGCCGCAAAGGCCGGCGCCGACTATGTCTCGCCATTTGTGGGCCGCCTCGACGACGTGTCAACCAATGGGTTGGCCCTTATTCAAGACATAGTTACCGTGTTTAACAATTATGACATGTTCACGGAAGTATTGGCCGCCAGTATTCGGCATCCGGTACACATAGTGGAGTGCGCCAAGATGGGCGCCGATGTGGTAACCTGTCCGGCTTCTTCCATTGATAAACTGTTTAACCACCCCCTCACCGATATTGGCCTGGCCCAGTTTCTGGCCGACTATAAAAAGGTGGAATAAAGGGTGGGGGTGTGCCTAGCCCTAAGAACGCTTCCCCAATCCGTTGCCTATTTGAGCTGAATGGTGCCCGTTACCCGTTCAAAGGTGTATTCCTGAAAGTTTACATCTGACTCAAAGCCTTCTGCAAAGATGATTTCATCAGCCGTTTTCACGCGCACGCTCTTGTGTGATGAGATGGTGTTTTTTGCCTCGTCCCATAGTAGGTATTCACCGCTCAGCGAGTCGCCCTGCACGTTCACCACTATCACGTTGCCCACTATTTCGGTGGCACGGTCTTTTTCGCGGCGTATGGCCTGGTCAGCCGTAAGGGTGCTGTTTTTTACGGAGTTTTCATTGTAGAAATCCGCTTTTACCCCTCGGCTCATCACCAGTTTTTGGTCTATCACCTCATTGTTGTCATTGTAGTATAGGTAGGTTTCTACATATCCTGCCGCTATCACCGCCTTGAGCCTGGCCGAATCGGTGTATTCTATCTCCGCATTTTCCATCACCACCGTGGGGCTTTCCAGTTCGTTGCTCAGCGAGGCCACTTTTTTTAGGTCATTTTCACGGCATCCATTAGCAATAAGGCACAGGCCCGAAAGCCATAAAAAAAGCGCAACGGAGTTCCGCTGCGCTTTTGGTATTCGGTTATTGTGCCACATGGTTACTCGCCCACCTTTGCCCGTATGGTGGTGCTCACTCCCAAACAAGCCACCGTATAGCTGTCGCCCACTTTCAGGGTTTGACCATTGGCATCGGTCTGGAAGAATATTTCTCCAGCCGTGGGGAAGTACTGGCTGTAGGTAGCTATGCGCGAATTGCAAAGATCTGACTGTGATGCATCCAGGGTTTTGGCCTTGCTATACTGGTCCACCACTACCCAGTAGGCAGCCTTGCGGTCAAAATCACTGCATCCTTTGGCCAACTCGGCATATAGGCCCCCCTTGATAATGTAGGCGCGGGCATTGTTTGGGTTTATGGCAAGTGCCTTGTTCACCGCATCCATTGATGCCGAATTGCTGCCCAGCTTTTCGTTTATGTCGGCCAGCAATAGGTAGTAATCGCTTTTCTTGAGCTGGTCTTCCTCATAGGTTATGGCTTCTTCCACATACTTCTTGGCCTCTGAGTAATTGTCTTGCTTGTACTTGAGCCTTGCCAGGGCATTCTTGCATATGGCCGAAGGATCCAGGTTGCAGAGCATGTTGGCAGCTTTTTCATACGTGGGTGAACTGGTGCACTCTTTCAGTTCCATAAAAGCCACCATCTTTTTCAGGTCATCGGCACTTGGGGTGTTTTCCAGCTTTTTATCATATATGGGCAGTAACTGATCGCAGGTGAGCACGGGCTGCATCAGGTTGTCAATATCCGCACGGGTCTTTTGCCACTTGCTGAGATAAGTGCCCCCCTTGGCTATGTTTTCATCTACTATCTCACTCACCACAAAGTATTTGTCCACCCAGTAGGCGGTATCTACTTTCTTGTACTTGGCCAGTTTTTGCAGCACCGCCATGTAGTATGACACCGTAGTGTAAGCGGTAGAGCTGTCGAGCAGGGCAATGCTTTTTTCAAAGTAAGCCTGTGACTCTACCAGCCTTTCCAGTTTGTGGTTTTGGTATGCATAGGTATATAGCCCTTTATATCCGGCTATCTTGCCTTCCTTGCCATAGCTCAGTTGCCAGTTGTCATACACCATCATCAGGGTGTCATACCAGGCATCCAGCAAGGCCTTGTCACTTTTGTTTTCCTTGATTTTTTCTATCACCAGCTTGGCACCGTCTATATAAACCCACTCTTGGCTGCCGTCTTCCTTGGGGCAGTTGCAGTAATAGTAGCGCCAGGGCTTGTAGGCACCTTCAAAATTGCTTTGTTTCACGTCGCTGTGAAAAACCGATAGGTTTTGCTTGCATTTGTCGCCATCGTGGCCGCTCCAGTCTTGTGGGTTGCAATTCTGCGCCTGAACATTGGCAGCTATGAGGGCCATGACCAGTAGGGTTGCTGCTATTTGTTTTATTCTCATGGTATTGCTATTTTTCTTTAAGTGTATGAAACCAAAATTCGTTTATGGTGAAACCGAGATACACATTGTAAAACCTTTCTTCAAAAGGGTTGATGTTGCGGTTGCCCAGGGCGCCTACCTCCATGCCCAGGTTCACCGTACTCTTTACCGTTTTGCCGAATGGCATTCCAAGGCCAAAAGTCGTGCTAACACCAGGTAGCTGTTTGTTGTTTTGGTTAAGAAAAGATTTCCAATAGGAGGCACCAGCGCGGTACTCCAACCGTTGCCAAAAGCGGTTATCGTTTTTGGGTGAGTACGTTCCCCCCAGGGTCATCCGCCATTCGTCAAATGCCCGGTAGGGCAATCCTTCCAGTGCAAAACGCGACCACTGGGTGTAGTCCAGGTCAAAGCCCAGCTTCCATATGTCCATTTTTGTAAACATTACCCCGAAGCCAAATGCATTCGGTAGGGTAAACGTGGCATTGGTGGTGGTTAAGGGCATGGAGGTGTCGGCCAGGCTGGTGCCGCTACCCGATACAAAAAACGAAGTGGCGTACTGCTCTAGGCTAGCCCGGTTCTTGGCCGAACTGCCCATGTATGCGCCCAACTCTATGTCCATATAGTGGTCCACCTTCTTTTTGCCACCTTCAGGGGTGGTCTTGTACCTGGTAAAGTGCAGGTCAGACAGTTTGTAGTGCAGGCCAACTTTATAGGTGAACCCCCTGATTATATAATTGCTCTTCATCTGCACTGCTGCCAGGTCAGTGGCATTGGGGAAATACAGGTTGTGCGTGTAGGCTTTTTGGCCAAAAAGGAAGTTGCCCTGCACCCCACCCGATAGGGTTTGAGCCAGGGGCAGCCGCCAATTGGAATCGGCTGGTGATAACGCATGTTGGAGCTGGGCTTCCTTTCTCTTTTCACGGTTTGACCACAGCCGTATGGCCGTGTTGAGATACACCTCGCTCACCCCGCCGTCAAAAAGGTGTTCCTCTACCATAAACGAATCAGCCGACATGGTAAATGACTCATAACCATAGGCAGTAAAGGGCGCTATCCCAGTGCCTAAGGTCCATCCTTTCCTCGGGTTAAGCGGAAAAGCCAATGACAGGTAGTTCAGTCCATAATCATCAAACATGCCCCGGTTTCCTTCTCCCTGTCCTACCACTTCGTTGAGCCCCAATTTTATGCCCATATCTATGGACGTGAACTTGAGATAGGAGGAAGTAGCGGGGTTTTTTAAGGAGTAGGCCATGGAATCACGCCTGGTATAGGCTGTGCCCAAGCTGCCCATACCCTGGTTGTGGGCAAAGGTGCGGTAGCGCAGTTGGCCTATCCCTTGGGTAGAAAGTGGTGAGAATATGTCTTGGGCCTCTAGGCTGTTGAAAGCTAAAATACACGCGGTTACAAGCACCGCCACGCTATATGGCATTGAGTCTATTTATTTTACAGAGGCCTACCAAGACCAGGTTTGGCGCTGCAAAAATGCCGCTTTCTAGCTTACCTGCCAAATAGCCTGAGGAACCTCCCGTTAGCACCGTCGTTAATGCCTTTTGCTTACCATACGTTGCAGCAAATCCCTGTATTTCTAAGACTACCCCGCCTATGGCGCCTTCCAGCAAGCTGTCGGCAGTGGTTTTACCTATTGCAAATGGTTGAAAATCATCTCTATGAGAAATCAAGGGCAGCGCCGGCGCATAGTGGTGCATGGCCTTTAGGCGCATGGCTATGCCCGGCGATATGGCGCCTCCCTGGTGTGTATGGGTTTCATCTATTATATCATAAGTGATGCAGGTTCCTGCATCAACTACCAAGAGTGGTAGAGGGTAGCCCAGGGCTATGGCGCCCGCACAGGCCGCTATCCTGTCAAGACCCAGGGTATGTGGCGTGCGGTAAGCCGTGCGGAAGGGTAGGTGCAGCGTATGGCTAAGCGGCGTGGCGGCAGGCACGCGGCCCAGTACCCTGAGTGCCTCATGTCCTGGCGGCAAACTAGAGCTGTACATGCAAGTAAATGAACTGGATATGTCATGCAGCAATTGGTCAAACGCGCCTTCCAAGCCTTTATATGGTAGGGTGATTACCCTGTATGGTTCGGCCTCGGCATTTTTGAACAAACCGGCTTTCAGTTGGCTATTGCCAAAATCTAGGGCTAGGATCATGCCTCCTTTATGGCCGCTATACACTTGAGTTCTATAGCTATAGGCGTGGGGAGTGATAGGATTTCAACCGTGGTGCGGCAGGGGCCTGGCACTGGAAAATACTTGGCCCACACTTCATTGAACTTCTTAAAATCGCCTTTCATATCCGTAAGGAATATGGTTACGTCAACTAGGTCTGCCCATTGTGCCCCGGCTGATTCCAGTACCGTGCGCACATTGGCAAATACCGATTCGGCTTGCAGAACTATGTCATGGTGCAGCACATTCCCATGTGCGTCCAGTTCCACGCCAGGTATGTGGGCATTGTCTTTCACCCGTGGGCCTATTCCGCTCAAAAACAGCAAATTGCCTACCTTTTTGGCGTGTGGGTAGCTGCCTACCGGCTTGGGGGCATTTTCTGAATGTATGCTGTGCTGGTCTGCCATATTTGTGCATAAACTTCTGGGCCAAAGCTATTGACTGGAAGGCTAAAGCAGCAACACATAGTGGACGCCCAAGGTATTTTGGTCTTTGTCGAACAGGCTTATGGCTACCGGCCCGTGCCATCCTTCGGGAAAAACCATGAGTTGTTCCGTGCCAGCTATTTTGCCGCCTAAAAGCTTGTTGCCCAATAGGGAATGCACCGTATAGCTTTTGGCCACTGCCGCTGACTGGCTAAATTGCACCTGGCCATGTACAGGATTGGGGTAAAATGAAAACCGAATGGCTGGCGGTGGTTCATGTTGGCTGGACAACAAGAAGATATAGTTTGACTTGATGGCCGAATCCTTAATTCCGGTTTTGCTGTCTTGCACCACGAGCTTAACACTATAAATGCCTGAATGTGCGTATCTATGAACAGGGTTCTGCACACTGGCATACCGGCAATAGAGTTCGCCGGTGCTGTCAACTACCTGGTCAAGCGTGCATTTTAGGCCATAAATGTCATTGAAATCCCATAGCCAAATATCTACTTTGCAGTCGTTGGTATCTCGCTGATCATAAAAATCCAAGGTGCGCGGCGCGTAGCTGCTCCTCACCTTGGCCACCGGATTGGGTTTTAGGTTCACGGTCACGGTAACAGGTATGGTGGCCGTACACCCATTTCCGCTTCTATATTGGTAATGAATTAGATTAGAGCTGTTTATCCCTACCAGTGAAGGGGAGAAATAATGGGAACTGCTATCGGCATAGGTGCCGGGGCCTTCCCACAGGCCATTGGAGGGTATGGCGTAGGCGGCATTATTGAGCAATATGTCACTGCCGCCTATACAGAGCTTTATGGAGTCGGAAACATACTGGGGCTGTATCACCGGACGGATTTCCATATCTACCACCCGCAGGTTTCTACAGCTGCTAATTGGATGAACGGTAGTGTATTCCAATGATACGGCCCCTCCGTTAAGCCCACTTTTTCCCGGGGATAGGTACCTGCCCTGTTCTAGCAGTTTCTCATTGTCTAAAGCCCGCCAAGTGCCGCTGTTAGGCTGTATAAAGTCTTGGCTGAGCAAGTCAATAGTGGAGTCGTTGGTGCAAAACACGGTGTCTGATAGCAAGGTGGGCATGGTAACCGGCAGTATGGTAATGGGCAGTGAATCCCAAAAGGTGCAGCTCACCATCGATTCATCATACGTGGTGCGTACCAACACCTTGGTATTCTTGGTAGTGCGCGGCAGCTGATAGGTGGCCGAGCCCTGGTGTACCAACGAGTCGTATAAGTACCAAAAATGCTCAAAACCGTGATAGCCTGCTATTTCAAGGAGCAGCGGTTGCTGCGGGCAGCTTTTATCTGGGTAGCGGCCGGGGTCATAGCTTATGTCATAGGGTATGTAGGAGCTTGTATTTTGTTCACAGCCATTTATATATCGCACGGTCAGGTTCACGGTTCCCTCCCCGCTAATGAGGCAGCTCAGCGAATCGCTCACCAACTGTTGGTTAAACAGCCACTCCACGGTGGCCCGCGCACTATCCAGGCGGGTGGGTATGGCGCTGCTAAGCCTAAGCAGGTTGCCAGGGCAGTGGTGGCCCAGCCCTGATATGGCCGGTACCGGATTGTCAAGGGCATGGATATACAGGGTATCATGGCTGGTAGAGCTATCCTTAAAGATAGCCACTACCACTATTTGGGTATCGTGGAAAAGCACTATGTCAAACCGTGCACCCAGGTGTTGTTCGTTCCAGTACAGGTCAGGGGCAGTGGTAGCATGGTGAAAAGTCGCTGTTAGGCCTATGCTGTCGCCAAGGCAGTATTTCTTTTTTGAGTTGTTGATCAATATGTAAGGAAAATTTGGGGTGGAGTAGTTGCCATATATGGTATCATGGCATCCGCCCAGGCCCAGGCTCACCAACCTATATCCGTAGTCTCCCGGAACCTTTACCTGGGCCAGCGTGTCGGCACCGGTAAGCCGCATGCCCAGAAACTTCCATTCGTAGCGGTCGGTCTTAAATCCGTCGTGGCCCAGTGCCCTAAGCCGAATGGTGCGGTTGCCCTCAAAACTTAACTTGGCAGAGGTTTTTGGGGTTTTGTTGTTGTAAAACAATAAAGTATATGAACCCTGCGTGCCCAATTGACAACCCGAATCATTGAGCATCAAGGTAATGCGCATGGGGTTGGACGACAGGGTTAGTGTATCCCAGTTGGCCACTACTGCTAGGGTGTCGCCGCCTTGCCTCAAGGATACGTACCTGCTTAAACCTGGATCTATATACCATTGGATACCAATTTTTTGACTATCATTATCCAGTGCCAGGAACGTATGTGTCTTGGATTGTCCAAAGCAGTGCATCATTCGGAAATTGTCATAGGAATAATGCGATGAAAAATCCCGTCCAGTAAGGTACGGGGCTGATTTTCCGGTACTTGTTAATACACTTAGCAGGTACTCCCGTTCCCCATACAGCAGCACCTTCCCTTTGGTGTGTGCGGTGTACCTTGTTTTTAACAGGTAGCGCCCCTGGCGAGTGGGTACGAACCTAAAATCGCCCGTAAGGGGCATGAGGTGAAACCCCTGAGGAAATGTGTCGGTACTATTAGGGTAGCCCGTGTAGTACAAGGGGCTGTAGCTGTCAAACCCACGCTTGAAAGCCAAAGGCCTGCCGGTATGATCGGTGGGCGAAGACAGGTTGGCAATGATGGAATCAGGCCTAACTGCTTTTTTGCCAAATGATTGCTCAAAACCAGGTGCACTGAGATAGGATTGGTTCTCTATGGCATAAAACTGGGGATCTAGCACCAGGTTATAATTTCTTTCTCCTGAAATCTTGCATAAATGGACACCTGCCCTCACCGTTAGCGGGTTGCCCGAGGCCGCAGGGTGGTTGCGTATGCCCCTCAAGCGATTGCCCGGCTGAAACTCAGCTTCTAGCCCGCATACACTGTTGAAACCTAAATGTTTAATGCTAATATCATAGTGGGCGGTATATTTCACAAGAGGGCCCGGTTTGGTTGTGGAATCGCCGCAACGCAGCGGCACACAGCTTATGGCTAGGGTATCTACCGACCTTTTCCATGGAAACACCAAGATATACACGGTGTCACCAAAATTATGTGCTACGGCCAGGCGCAGGGTATCATGTATATATGCTGGGGCACTGTCACATGGATAATATACCTGTGCCTTAAACTTCACACTGTCGGCAGCCACATGGATGGGTATTAGGGAGGCACCAACCAATTGGCCACTGGCTGGCCTTAGGGTGGACATAAGCCCCACAATACCTATGATAACGCGCCAAAACACGGCCATAAAGTTAGGAGCCAACGACTAATCATTGTATGGCGGCGGTAAAGTTGATATACACCCCAGTCTCACCGGTGTGGTTGGCCCCGTACTCCAGGCGCCAAACCGAATCGTCAAAGAAAACCATTTCCAGTCCTATACCTGCGCTGTACAGGGGGCGATTGGCAAAAGATTCTACCGGGCCATCGGCCGCGTTGGCCACATAGCCCAGGTCGGCATATAGGTTGGGAGCCAGTTTGAAAGGTATATACTTGAACTGGCCCAGAGGTGATTTCTCCAATCGAATGGCCTTGTCTATACACAAATACCGGAGTGATGCCTTCTGAAAAAAATAAAAATGCCCGTCCACCACGTAATAGTCATAATTGCGCAAGAGGTTCAACTCCCAGCCCAAGCCACGGTTGAGCATATATGGCCGCATCCGGTTGTTTGACAGCTTGGTGCCCGTGGCAAGGACCAGGTTGACCCGGGGGCTTAAGGGTACATGGCGTACCCAGCGCAGGTATGCCTGCATGTAGTCATGTCCTACATATTGCGGAAGTACAAAAGCAGAAATTTCAGCTACCAATAGGCTTCCCCGCTGGGCATAGCCCCTCACATCGCGTAGGTCAAGGCGCAGGCCCATACGGAGCCTTGCATGGTTCCATGTGTCTATGCCATAGTGTATATAGTTGGGGGCCAGTGAAATCACTTCGCGGCCTATGGTTTCCTGTTGCCATGATAGGGCCAGCCACCACCATTTGTTGAAATCCCAGTGGTAGGTGGCTTCGGTTTCAAAGCCTAGGCGGCGGAGCTGTGGGCTATCGGCCAATACGTACTGCAATTGGTTGCCGGCGGTGCCATAGTTCACGCTTTGGTACCTATGGTACAGAAGGGCGGTGTGCAGGCCCACCTTGCCTTTTAGCAAGTGTTGGGGCAGCCTGTACTCCAGTTCGCAGCGCTCTTGGTAGCCCACCAGGAGCGACAACATAAGCCTATCGTTTCTTCCCGTCAGGTTGTTCTGGACCACATCTGCGCCAAGCATTACCCTGTCTGGGTCATGGCCCTGCACCACCCACCACTCGTTGAAATTCCGGTCTATGATACCCATGTAGGGTACTCCATGGGTAAACCACCTTTCCTTAAGTATAAACTTAACAATCAACTGATTGCCCACGGCCTGGGCGCGGTGCCCCACTTTGGAAAATAGCTTGGTATTGTATAGGTCTTTTTGGGCCTGTGCTATTGCCGCTGCGGTGTCGGTGGCAGCCACTTGGCTGCCCTGCATTGGGACAATTCGGTGGAGTGTGGCCTCCTTGGTGCGCGTGTTTCCCTGAAAACTTATGTGTAGCTCAAAGCTGGATTGACCGGAGGCCTGCAGGGCCCCGGCCAACAAGGAACACACAAGGAATAAGGGCAAAGGGCTGATGGCCAAAGGGCAATTTGAAGGTGCAATTTAGGCTGTTCACCAAAGAAGGTGCTTCACCAAAAGCAGCAGTAGAGGGGCAAAAACCCCTATGAGAAGGAGATAGGCGGTGAGTTTGTCAACTGATTTTTCAATGGGTGTCTGCATGGCGCAAGTGGTTAATGGGTTTATGCCACAATGCTCTTGTTATGCCATGCAGGAATGCTGCGCAGTAAAATTCTTTTTTAGCCCAGTCGCTGCCTAAGGCTTACATTAAGCCCTAACTGTACCGGGCGCATGGAAACCCACGAATGGGACTGGTTCAGTTGGCTAAGGTTTATATTGATTTCAGGGCCTACATGGAGTTCCATATGCTTGCCCACGTGTTTTTTATACCAAATTCCGGCAGTTGCCACCACGCTGTTGCGGTAAAAGGTAGGGGCCAATGCGGGGCTTACCTCTACCATGGTGCCTCGGTCGGCGGTGATATGGTATGTGTTGGCACCGGCCACTATGCGGTACTTGCCGCCTACTGCAATGCCCAAACTGCCCTTATAGAACTGATAGACATCCAATTCTATTCCTAGAGGTATGTCGGCCAGCAGGTAGCGGTCAGTTATGGCGTAGGTTTCGCCCACCATCACGCTATCGGGCATCAGGTTGAGTTCGGCCAGCACCTCACGCGTTTCCTCGTCCATGGATTTTTTCTGGCGCAATTGGTTGTTGTCCGGATTGAAGGTTTTGGTGATTACCGCACCGTCGCTCGTGATGCTCTCGTAATTATCGTAGTTGTCAAAGGCGTATAAATCAAAAGATTGATTTTGCTGGGTACTGCTAATGTCCAGGCCCGTTACCAGGTCGATTGCCGAATGGATGGCATAACTGATCCTTGCGCCAATGGTTACATATTGCCCAGGCTGGTAAATGTCATTTTGGAAACTGGCAAAAGAGCGGTCGTAAATCGGGTCGTCGGCAGGGGCGCTGCTGTGTACACCAAAGAAACCGGTGGACATTTTGATTCCCACCTGCACGGGAGGTTCCTGTGCCACCAACTTTACCAGCTTGTATTCTGCAATGTGATAGTCCAATATTTCAATAGTCGGTTCGACGATAGGCTCCAAGTCTTTGACTATAGGCTTTTTCATGGTGGCCACCCCAATGCTGTCCAGAATTGGGCCATGGGAAGATCCATTAAATCTGGCCGGGTTCACACCGCTATGGCCGGCATATGTATGGGTGGGGTACACCGGAGGCGAGGCTACTGCTTGATGCAGGGTGTTTGCCATGGTTTGGCTAATGGCAGCATAGGCCGGGTTAGGGTACACGGGTGATTGGGCACCTTCAGCGTACAGGGTAGGCGCCAAGGGTTTGTTTCTGTTTTCTTTAGATTGATTATCAGCAAAATCAGTGTGTGCCATTGCCGTTTCGCCTTTTTGATTGGATGGGCTGTCCATTAGGGATGGGCTTGTATTGGCCACGCCAGTATAGGGCGACCTGAGTTGGCTGGGTATAAGGCTAAATCCTATAAACAACAGGAATACTGCGGCTATTGAGGTAATGGCCCTTTTCCAGTAAAGGGGAGCGGCTGTATGGCTTTGAGACAATATGCGGTGCATAAGCTGCCGCGATACAGGGGCCTGGTAATGGGCCAGTTTGGAGGCAAGGGCTTCTTCAAACACGCCAGGTTGGTGTTCTATCCGGCTGGCTATGGCCTCCCACTGTGCCTGGCCGGGCACCTGCTGGATTCCCTTTGTCTTGGAATCGATTTTAGATTCAAGGCTATCAGGTAGTTGTGAAGCTATCCCGTGCCAAATGTAGGTTGGCACACCATAAGGTAAGTCATGAAGTTTGCCGTCCACTTGGTCTTCAAATGAAGGGCTGAGCCTAGAGGATATTTGGTCCCAACTGTGGGGTGGGGGTGGGATTGAAAAACCATCAAACCGTTCACGAAGGGTGTTTTGTAGCCGTTTACTCATATCCTGGCGGCTTTTACGGTTTGCAATTCCCTTTTCTCTATAGCGGCCATTTGTCTCTGTAAATAAGAACGGGCCCGTGAATACTGTGATTTGGACGTGCCCACCGATATGCCCAGTTCATCAGCTATTTCCTTGTGGCTGTATCCTTCTATGGCATACATGTTAAACACCATGCGGTACCCGTCGGGCATTTCCTTTATCAGTCCTAGGATTTCTTCGGCCGCAAGGGAGTCCACTACATTTTCGTTAAATTCAAAATCTTGATTTTCAATCTCTATATCATTAATGAGGAATTTTCGCCTCTGCCGGTAATACTCTATGGCCGTATTCACAAAAATGCGCCGTACCCAACCTTCAAAAGGGCCATAGGGCTGAAACTTATGGATATGCCCAAATACCTTAACAAATCCATCTTGCAGAATGTCTTCTGCTTCGGCTTGGTTTTGGGCGTACCTCATGCAGAGTCCCATCATTTTGGAGGCATACATTTGGTACAGCTTGTACTGGTACTTGCGCTTTCCTTCTACGCAGCCGTCTATGACTTCTTGAATATTGATATTTTCCACCATGCGTTGCTTGGGGGCTTCAATGACAAACCTTTGTCTTGGGTTGCACCAAAGGTAGGGATAGAAGGGCATGGCCCTGTGGCTATGGCGCATATGCCAAATACCATTCCTTTGGGCGCGCAGTGGGGTTTTGACATATTTTAATTTCTTTATGTTTTTACTGCGCACCATTCTTGCGCAGTGCTTGTACTCCTTTGGTGCAGTTAATACAAAAAGCCATATGAGCACCATAGCCAAGACACACCAACCTACCTCCACTTCACCATTGATAGACAACCTGGTGATTAGGGCATTGTCATTTAGAAACATGGGCTTACAGGCCTTGCCCATCGATTTGGGGAGGTTCCCCAGCCTGGAACACCTGGACCTTTCGGGCAACAGGCTTACCTCCCTTCCAGATTCGCTGGCCCGGTTAAAACACCTCAAAGGGCTGAACTTGGCCAACAACCCCAAGATGAATTGGCCAAAAGCCCTGCTCTTGATTACTGAGTGTCCTGCACTACAGCGGCTTAGCCTGGCCGACAATAACTTGACGGTAATACCGGGCGAAATGCTGCACATTTCGCGTTTGCGCGTGCTTCACTTAGACCAGAACCCTATGAACCCTTTTGCTGCGCGAAACGCCATGAACCTTCCCGAATCGCTTAGGCACCTGTCGGTTATGGCATGTCAGTTGGCTGAGGTTTCGCCTCAAATACGGTCGCTGCACCGCCTACACACCATTACTACAGATACTGACAACGACCATGCACTGGAAGTGCTGCACCACATGTTGCCCCAACTCCGGGTGGCCATGGCATAAACAAACCGGGTAAAAAAAAGCCGCCGTCGTGGGACGACAGCGGCCTTACACAGGAAAAAATGGTATGGATAATTACAGGATTTCTAGGGGTTTAGTCCACGTTATCGTTGAGGTATCGGTTGTTAGGGCGTATTTCTGGTTTTTTTAGATCTTCGGTATTAAGCACCAGTTTTGAGATTTTGCTCACCGACGAATGCACCAATGGCTCCAGTTTTCGGTTGCGCCTCAAATAAGCCGGTACTTTTTCAAGGTGGTTCAAGTCCATTTCCGGAGTCCCCATTTTATTGCCATAGCGGTCTATGTCCAGTATCACGTTATTGTGCTCTGACTGTGAGTGTATATAGTGGTCCACATCAAAGGAACCCTTTTTGTCAGCTACCTGCACAGGGGGTTCGGGTGGGGTGGGCGCGCTTGACTTGGCTTCCTCCTGCACGGCACCCGCACTTGGGTTTGCCAGGCCCAAATCCCCGGTTAGGTCTTCTATTATAAACTCAGGTGAGGGTTTGGCCTTGATTTCAGGAGCTTTGTCTATTTTGGATTCAAAGGCTGTGGCAATGATGGTGACGCTGATTTGCTCACCCAGCGCATGGTCTTGGGCGCATCCAAAAATCAAATCGGCATCCTCTCCAGCTTCCATTCTCACAAAGTCGGTTATTTCCATCACCTCATCGGTAAGTATTTCATGCTTGCCAAAGGTGATGTTTACCAGGATGTTTTTGGCTCCCTTAATGTCATTTTCGGCTAGCAGGGGGCTCAAGAGGGCTTTTTTGGCAGCTGTAATGGCGCGCTGGTCACCTTCGGCCTGGGCAGTGCCCATCAGGGCTACCCCGCTGTTGGCCATTACGGTACGCACATCCATAAAGTCCACATTCACATAGCCTTCAAAGGTTATAATTTCAGCTATGCTCTTTGCTGCCGTGGCAAGTATGTTGTCGGCATGTTCAAAAGCCTTGTTTAGGGGCAGGTTGCCGTACATGTCGCGCAGTTTTTCGTTGTTTATCACAAGCAAGCTGTCCACCGATTCTTTCATCTTGGCTATACCGTCGCTGGCGCGGTCCATGCGTTTCTTGCCCTCAAACTTAAAAGGGGTGGTTACTATGCCCACGGTAAGGATGCCCATCTCCCGAGCGGTCTTGGCTATGATGGGTGCAGCGCCTGTACCGGTGCCGCCGCCCATACCTGCAGTTATAAATACCATCTTGGTGTTGTCGGCCAGTACCTTTTTAATATCGTCAATGCTCTCAAGGGCAGCCTTTTTTCCGGTCTCGGGGTCGGCACCCGCGCCCAGGCCTTCGGTGAGCGACTGGCCTATCTGGTACTTGGTGGGAACCGGACTGGCGTTGAGGGCCTGTTTATCGGTATTGGCTATTATAAAGTCAACGCCTTCAATACCCTGGCGAAACATGTGATTTACCGCGTTGCCGCCACCTCCGCCCACACCAAACACCTTGATGATGTGGCTCTTTTTCTCTGGGGTTATAAATTCCAATTTCATATTACTTGAAATCTTCTAGGTCGTCCTTGAACCAATTTTTGAACATATCGACAAACTGCCCACCAATTTTTGATTTTTGGTTTCGGGTTTTGGTATCGGCGTTTGATTGTTTGTTGTCACCTGTATTTAGGTTGTTGTCCAGGGCATTGACTACCAGGCCCACCCCGGTGGCGTACATGGGGTCGTTCACCTTTTCGGTGAGACCATGGCCCAGGTGTACACCTGGTGTGCCTATGCGGGTATTGATGCCGGTAACCAACTCTACCAAGTGGATAATGTCTTTGAGCATGGCCCCGCCTCCGGTAAGGACTATGCCGCCCAAAAGCCGGTCGGCGTAGCCGGAGCTTTTGATTTCAAAGAGCACGTGCTCAAAAATTTCCTCCACCCTGGCCTGTATGATATGGGCCAGGTTTCGGCGGAGTATGTCCTTTGGCTCGCGCCCCGAAATACCGGGTATGGTAATGATCTCTCCCAGGTCCACCTGCTCGGCCAGGGCACTGCCAAAATTGGTCTTCAGCGCTTCGGCCTGCTTGGTCATCAAGGAGCACCCTTGTTTTATATCCTCGGTTATAATGTTGCCTCCCAAGGGTATAACCGCAGTGTGGCGGATAAAATGGTCTTGGAAAATGGCCAGGTCCGTAGTGCCGCCGCCTATGTCAACCAGTGCCACGCCTGCTTCTTTTTCTTCTTCGCTTAGCACGGCGGCAGCGCTGGCCAATGGCTCCAGGGTAATGCCTACCACCTGTAGGCCTGCCTTTTCCACGCACCGGTGAATGGTTTGCGCCGCAGTTACCTGTCCGGTGATAATGTGAAAATTGCCTTCAATTTTTACCCCAGAGTGGCCCACGGGATGCTTGATGCCGTGCTCGTTGTCAACCGTATATTCTTGAGGAATAATGTGGAGGATTTTCTGGCCTGGCCCGGTAGCTACTTTCTGTATGTCGTCAAACAAGCGCTTCACGTCCTCATCGGTGATTTCCGTTTCGTAGTTGCGGCGGACAATGGAGCCCCGGTGGTGGTGGCTCTTTATGTGCTGCCCGGCAATACCTACATGCACGTGGGTAATCTCCACATCAGAAACCCTGGATGCCATTTGTACGGCGGTCTTGATGCTTTCTACCGTGCGGTCCACGTTGGCCACCATGCCGCGCATGACCCCATCCGAAGGGCTCTGGCCTATGCCCAGCACATCTACTTTTCCGTTTTCGTTTCTAAGGCCCACTATCACACAAATCTTGGTGGTGCCTATGTCAAGTCCTACTATAATTTTTGAATTATCCATACTCAATGTTACTTTTTGGCGACAATTTGATCCTTGTACCGAAGGTCTATCCTTCGGTAGGCTCCCCAACCTTTTATTGGTAATACCTTGGTATAAAACTCTTTGAGCTTGTCAAACTTGTGGTCTAGGTCTTGGGCGTTGCCCAATACCACGTCATGACGCTCTTCTTGTTTGGTAACCATTACAATATCGCCGTTTGATTCTACAAATAACTGTGCAGCCAAGGCTTTGAAAAAAACATGATTATCAAGATATTGTGCAATAACCAAAAGATCACGTGCTACCTGGGTCACAAGACTATCTGAAGGCGACAAACGTTCTGTAATACTGCCAGTTGCAGCTAGCACCCGGGCAGTTCTCTGTAGAGATAGGGGTACCTTTTGGCCATCCATGCCCAAATAAAATCCTTCGCTTTGGTTGTTGATAATTCTTAGAATGGGTACTTCTTGCTCTATTTCCACATACATATGGCCCTGCACATTGGCATACGCCACCGCACCTTTCACAAAAGGGTTTTGGGTCACCACCGAATCGGCGTGAAACATGGATAGTTCATTGATTTTGTGGCCCACAGCGGTGGGAGGGAAATACGCGTTGATGGTCTGCTTTACCTCATCGGGCGTGATAAACGTGCCATGCAGGGTAGGTTTTATCTCAATTTCCAAAGAGGTTATGGCCGTGTCCCTTATCTGGCGCTGCCCAAATGACACCAGGACCAACAGCATAAGCGTGGTGGCTACCTGCACCAGGTGTTCTATCTTTTTCTTACTCACTGCCATGCTCGTAGATTTCCTTTATTTGGGTAGGAAGTAAGTCAATATCGCCAGCACCCACGGTGAGCAATAGGGCAGGACGCTGCCCGGCTATGTAGCGCAGTACTTCTGCATGTGTGAGGATGGGTGTAGCTGCTTGGGGCCTGATCATTTCAGCGCCCACTCCGGGTATGGGAAGCTCACGTGCCGGGTAAATCGGCATAATTATTAGGCTATCGGCTTGTGAAAGCACTTCTTTGAATCCCGCTGCCAGGTCGCGGGTACGGCTATAAAGGTGGGGTTGAAATACCACGGTTAGCGGTCTGTCAGGATACAGCAATTTGGCGGTGGAAATAGCAGCTTGTAGCTCGGTAGGGTGGTGCGCATAGTCATCAATATAGGCGTAGTGCGCTGAGGAGCATATGGTTTGGAACCTGCGGTGTATGCCCTTGAAGCTTTCTACGGCAGCGGCTATGTCATGGCGGGGAAGCAAATGGTGGGAGGCGGCAATGGCTGCGGTGGCATTTAGGGCATTGTGAAGCCCGGGCAGTCCATTGCGCAGGCCGAACAGTTCCAAGGGTTTCAGATCAAACACGTATTGTCCTTGGCGCACCTGTAGGTTGGTAATCTGTGCTCCCTTTGTTTGGCCAAAAAAGGTCACCTTGATGTCGGGCCTGATTTGAAACTTGCCTTCCAAGCTCTCATGCAATACCAGGTGTCCGTTTTCTACCACTTGATTAATAAATAAGTTGTAGCTGGATAGGAGCGCGTCAAAGTCGCCATATATGTCCAGGTGGTCAGGTTCACAGGACGTAACTATGGCTATGCTTGGCCTTAGGGTTAGGAATGACCGGTCATATTCATCGGCTTCTACTATGCTAAAACAGGCTCCGTTACCTGTTTTTGATATAAAATTGCTGCCGTAGTTGCTTGAGATGCCTCCCAGAAAGGCGCGAAAGGGTTTGTTGGCACAGTGGAACAAATGGGCCAGGTAGGTAGTAGTGGTGGTTTTACCGTGTGTGCCGGCCACGGCTATGGTTTGGGTGCCCAGCGTACACATGGCCAATGCTTGGGCCCTTTTTATGGGTTCGTGCCCTAGGGATTTTATGGCTGCGGCCAACTGCAGGGTAGCGGGTATGGCCGGTGTGTACACCACAAGGCTACTTGGTGGGTAGCTGCCGAGCCAATGGGGCAAAAGGTCCGGATTGTCGGTGTAAATAACCTCCATTCCTTCTTTCTCAAGAGTTTGGGTAAGTAGGGTAGGGGTTTTGTCATACCCAGCCACGGTCATGCCCACCTGCTTGAAATAGCGGGCCAAGGCACTCATGCCAATACCCCCTATACCAAGGAAATATACCTGTTTGATATGTTCAAAGGGGTTCAATGAATGGCTATTTTTAAGATTTCGGCGGCTATGGCAGCACCGGCATTGGGCAGGGCCATGGAAGCAGACTTGGCCTCCATGTCCGCAATTTTTTCATCGTTGCCCAGGGTTTCCAAGGCCAGGTCCACCAAATGGCTGGCAGCCTCCCGGTCGGGCACCACCAGGGCGGCCCCCGAAGCTGCCAATGAATCCGCATTTTTGGTTTGGTGGTCTTCGGCCACGTTCGGTGAAGGCACTAAGATGCTTGCCTTGCCCAGAAAGGTAATTTCGGCCAGTGATAGGGCGCCGGCCCTGGAAACCACCAAGGTAGCCAGGCTATAGGCCGCATCCATTTGGGCTATAAAAGGCATGAGGGCCATGTCTTTTGACAATTCATGCCCTATGTCAGCGTGTAGTTTTTGGAAATAGGTGGGGCCACACTGCCATATAAGCTGAATGCCCGACTGTTTGAGCCTATCTAATCCACGCACCATAGATTCATTGAGGGTGCGGGCGCCCAGGCTTCCGCCTATCACCAGTAGGGTTTTTTTGTTGGGATCCAATCCAAATATGGCTGCTGCCTCGGATTTCGGTATGGTTTTCAGTCCTTTGCGGATGGGATTTCCGGTAAGTACCGTTTTCTGCGCTGGAAAGTGTTTCTCCATGCCTTGAAAAGCCACACAGATGGTCTTGGCCTTGCGGGCCAGTATTTTATTGGTAGCCCCCGGGTAGCTGTTTTGTTCTTGGATCAAGGTAGGCAAACCGCGCAGGCCTGCCAGGTAGAGCAGGGGCCCGCTGGCATAGCCACCTACGCCTACGGCCACTTGGGGCTTGAAGGACCCTAAGATAGTCCAAGCCCGTAGAAGGCTGCGAAACAGTTTAATAGGCAGCATAACATTCTTCCACATATGCTGGCGGTTAAAACCGCTTATGGGTAGCCCTATGATATTGAACCCATACTGGGGCACTTTATCCATTTCAATTTTACCTAGGGCACCTACAAAGAGTACCTCGCTGCCCGGGCTAAGGGTGGTGATTTGCTGCGCTATGGCAATGGCAGGAAACAAATGGCCGCCGGTACCGCCTCCGCTTATCACCATTCTTATGGGCTGGTACCTGGCTTGGTTTTCAGGCATCCTTTGTTGCTTTTGATGGTTTATTGCCTTCGTTTTCTTCACTAAACGCGCTCACACTCAGCACCACGCCAATGGCAAATGAGGTGAAGACCATAGAAGTACCTCCCATGCTTACCAAGGGCATGGGAAGTCCGGTGTTGGGCAGTATGTGCACGGCCACCCCCATATTGAGCATGGCCTGAATCACCATTAAAAGGCTTAGGCCTACCGCTAGAAGGGCACCAAATGAATTGGGGGCCTTGAGCAGGATCCTTATGGACCGGTGCAAAAGCAGGAGGTAGAGAAATACCAGGATAAGGGCGCCCAGAAAACCGTATTCCTCCACAATAATGGCAAAAATGAAGTCGGCGTATGGGTTTGGCAGGAAGTTGCGCTGCATGCTATTGCCAGGCCCTACCCCAAAAAGCCCGCCCCTTGCTATGGCTATCTTGGCCTGCTGGTTTTGAAAGGAGCCTTCACCCCCTCCTAGAAAATCGGCAAGCCGGGACTCCCATGTGGCCCAACGCAGCCATTCCCAATCAAAGGCCTGGGCCAAGCCTATCATGATCAGGAGGGTAACACTGGCCACCAGGAGCACCAAGCCTATGTGCTTTATATTGGCCCTGCCAATAAAAAGAAGGGTTAAAGAAGTGAGCATGAGCCCGGCGGCGGTGCTAAAATCACTGGGCGCTATGCTTAGGCACACCAGAAGAATGGGCAACATAAGGGGCAAAAACCCTTTTTGAAAATCGGTGATGGTCTCTTGTTTTTTGGCTATAGTCCTGGCCATGAACATAATAAGGCCCAATTTGGCCACATCTGAGGTTTGTAGGGTAAGAGATAGGATGGGCAGGGGGAGGAAACGACGGGCTTCATTGTGGTCTTCGGCCAGAAAGTAGGTGAGCACTACCAGCAAGATGCCTATGGGCATCAATAGCTTGGAAAAACCGGAGTAGAAACGGTAATTGATCCTATGGGCAATGAAAATGATCACAAAACCGAAAAGCATGATTGCCATATGCTTAAAGACAAAGCGTTCGGTATTCGCATCACCCAGGTCTTCCACTCCATAATAGCTTATCATTTTGGTACTGGAATACACCGCCAGGACGCTTATGAGCGACAGCATAAGGACAATTCCCCAAATCACGGGGTCACCTTTTATCCGGTTGAGTATCCAGTTCATGCCAGTGCTTAAAGGGTACTAGAGGCCGAGAACGGCCCTTTTGAATTGGTTGCCCCTGTCCACATAGTTTTCAAAAAGGTCAAAACTGGCGCAGGCTGGGGCCAGCAACACGTTGTCTTCGCGTTCGGCCAGCTTGTAGGCCAGTTCCACCGCTTCGGTCATGCTGTTGGTTTCCAGTATGATGGGTACCATTTTCTTAAAACTCTCCACGAGTTTTTCGTTGTCGGTGCCCAGGCATATCAGTGCTTTTACCTTGCTGCGCACCAGTTGGGCCAACTCGCTGTAATCATTGCCTTTGTCAACCCCACCTGCTATCCACACCGTGGGGTTTTCCATGCTCTCCAGGGCATACCACGCGGCGTTGACATTGGTGGCCTTTGAATCGTTGATGTAGTCCACGTTTTTTATTCTGGCTACATGTTCAAGCCTGTGCTCCACGTTTTTATAGGATGAAAGGCTTTCGCGTATCACCTCTTTTTTCACGTTGAGCGCTTTGGCCACTATGGCTGCGGCCATGCTGTTGTACCGGTTGTGCCTGCCTTTGAGGGCTATGTCCTTTACCGAAAATTGCATCCACTCATTGTCTGAGAGTAGGTTCATGTGTTGTTGGTCCATATATGCTCCGTTTAGTAATGTGCTATTGTGTGAAAAGGGCACCTGGGTTCCCTCACCAGGGGTTTCGGGTAAATATTTGACAATCAGATTATCATCTATGTTGTAAATAAAACTGTCGCTCGGGCGCTGGTTTTTTCCTATGTTCAGCTTGGCCCTTATGTAGTCTTCCAGGGATTCGTACCGGTCCAGGTGGTCAGGGCTTAGGTTGAGCAGCACCGAGAGATACAGCCGCATGTGCTCGGTATCTTCTAGCTGAAAACTGCTAATTTCCAGCACATAATAATCCATTTCACCCTCATCGTTGGCCACTTCACGGGCAAAGCTGTTGCCTATGTTGCCAGCTGCTTTTACCTTAAACCCAGCATTTTTCAGTATGTGGTAGGTTAGGCTTGTGGTTGTGGTCTTTCCGTTGGTGCCCGTTATGCCTATTAGTTTGGCATCGGTAAATTGAGAAGCAAATTCAATTTCAGATATTACCTTGATACCCTTCTGTCTAGCCTTTACTATCAATGGGTTTTTTTGGCTTATGCCAGGGCTTTTTATAATGATTTTGGCCGAGAGTATCCGTTCTTCGTCATGGCCCATTTCCTCATAGTCTATGCCCAATGCCTCCAATTCGGCCTTGTATTTGGGTTTTATTTCGCCGCTGTCTGACAAGAACGGCATAAGCCGGTGTTTCACGGCCAGCACCGCAGCCCCCAGGCCGCTTTCGCCCCCGCCCAGTATGGCTATGTGTTGAAAATTCAAATAGGGATTCATGGGCCTAACGCAGCTTTAGGGTTAATAAAGTGATGATTGCCAAGAATATGCCCACTATCCAAAACCGAATGACTATTTTGGGTTCTGGATATTCCTTTTTTTGGTAGTGGTGGTGCAGGGGCGACATTTTAAAGATCCTGCGCCCTTCGCCATATTTTTTCTTGGTGTACTTAAAGTAGCTCACCTGCATGATAACCGACAGGTTTTCAACCAAGAAGATGCCACACAGTACGGGTATGAGCAGTTCTTTGCGCGTGATGATGGCCAGCACGGCTATCAGTCCGCCCAGCATGAGGCTGCCCGTATCGCCCATAAACACCTGGGCGGGATAGGTGTTATACCACAAGAATCCCACGCAGGCACCTATCATGGCAGCCGTAAAAATGGCCAATTCGCCCATATGGGGCATATACATCACATTGAGGTAATCGGCAAAAAAGAAGTTGCCACTCACATAGACTAAAATGGTGAGGGTAACAATGATAATGGCCGAGGTACCCGCCGCAAGCCCGTCAATGCCATCGGTGATATTGGCCCCATTGGACACTGCCGTGATAATAATGATGACTATGGGTATGAACACGATCCAAACCCAGTTCCAGGGTTTGTCGGTACACCAATCTACCAATTCTGAATAATCGAATTCGTTGTTCTTGAAAAAGGGCGTGGTGGACTTCATGGACTTAAAGCTCACCAAGTAATAGGCTTCCCCTGGCCGCTCTATATATTCTTGGGTTACTATGTTGTCAAATTCATCCAAGCGGTAGGCCTGGTCGGCGGGCACCTTTTCTTGTATCACCGCATCGGGACTTAGGTATAGGGTGCTTCCTACCAGTAGCCCCAGACCTATCTGTCCCAGTACCTTAAACTTGCCCCTAAGACCTTCTTTGTTCTTTTTGAATACCTTGATATAGTCATCGGCAAAACCTATGGCCCCCAGCCATAGTGTAGATACCAGCAAAAGGGCGATATATACATTGAATTTGGCCAAGAGCAGGGTAGGAATCAATATGCCTGCTATCATCATGAGCCCGCCCATGGTGGGGGTACCCTTTTTCTGCAGTTGTCCTTCCAATCCCAGGTCGCGTATGGTTTCGCCAATTTGCTTCTTTTGCAAGAAGTAAATAATCCGTTTGCCAAAAACAAGGGTAATAAGTAGGGAAAGGAGAAAGGCCAAGGAGGCCCTGAATGAAATATACTCAAACAATCCGGCTCCCGGGGGGCCAAATTCCTGTTCAATAAACCGAAATAGGTAGTACAACATGCTTAGGGCTAGATTATTGGTTGTAAATACTCACTCAGTATGGCCATATCGTCAAAAGGGTGTTTCACCCCATCTATTTCTTGATATTTTTCATGGCCTTTGCCGGCCACCAAAATCAAGTCACCATCTCGCGCCAGGGCGCAAGCTGTTTTTATTGCCGTTCTCCTATCGGCTATGCTCATCACTTGCAGTTTCTTATGCACAGGTATGCCGGCTTCCATCTCGGCTATTATGTCATCGGCTTTTTCGTTCCTGGGGTTATCGCTGGTGAGTATCACCCATTGCGATCCATTGGAGGCTATTTGGGCCATTTTGGGGCGCTTTTCGCGGTCGCGGTTGCCGCCGCAGCCCACCACGCTTATGATGTTGCCACCTTGGGTATTTAAGTCCTTTAGGGTTTTAAGCACATTGTCAAGGGCATCAGGCGTATGGGCGTAGTCCACAATTCCTACCTGACGGCGATGGTTCTTTATCCATTGCAACCTACCCTCAGCTCCCCTGGCTTGGCTTAGGCCCAGAAGGGCAGTGTCAGGCGGCACATGTAGCAGGACCATAGCGCCAAACGCGGCGGTGAGGTTATACGCTTGAAAGGTGCCCGGTAGCCCTGTGTAAAACTCTTGTCCGTTGATGAACAACAGCATACTTGTGAAATCTTGTTCCATGATCCGCCCCTTGAAATCGGCCATTTGCTGCAAGGCGTAGTACATCCGCTTGGCCTTGGTGTTTTGTAGCACCACGGCCCCATTTTTATCGTCGGCATTGCTCAGTGCAAATGCAGGGGCGGGCAATTGGTCAAATAGTGACTTCTTGGCTTTTAGATAGTTATCAAATGTTTTGTGATAATCTAAATGGTCGTGTGTTAGGTTGGTAAATATGGCCCCGGCAAACTTGATACCCGCTATCCGCTGTTGGTCAATGGCATGTGAGCTAGCCTCCATGAACACGTAATCGCAGCCATCTTCGGCCATGAGGTGGAGCAGGTGTTGCAGCGATAGTGCATGGGGGGTGGTATGGGTAGAGGGCAGGGTCTTCCCGCCTATTTGTATGTGCACGGTGCTTATCAGCCCGGTTTTATATCCCAGGTTAGTCATGGCATTGCTCAGTAGGGTCACCACAGAGGTTTTTCCATTGGTGCCGGTGGCTGCCACCACCTGCATGTCATGCGAGGGGTGGCCATAAAATGCTGATGCTATGTGCCCCAAGGCCATTGATGGGTTGGAAAACACCAGATAAATTATCCCCTGGGTGGGCTCGGGCGGTAGTTGCTGGCAAACAATGGCTATGGCTCCGCGCTGCTCGGCCTGGCGTATGTATCCGTGCCCATCCACTTGGGTACCCACAAGTGCGGCAAAGAGGTACCCGGGCCCTACCTCACGGGAATCTATGGCCAAGCCCAGTATGTCAGGGTCGCCCGGCCCATATACAGCTATGGGACTAAGCCCTTCGGTCAATTTGGATAAGGGGTTCAATTGAGGTCTATATATACTTTTGATACTTTCTGTAAATCGGTGCCCGGCCCCGGCGACTGCCGGTACACGTTGCCCATGCCTCGGTGCTGTACTTGTATCCCCAGGTTTTCACAGAGGTACAGGGCATCACTCAGTGAAAGCCCTTTTAGGTTGGGCAGGGTATGGGTGGGCATATCCTTCGCTATGAGTGCTATGGATTTGCCCTGTAGCTGAGGTTCCGCCCATAAGGTAGCCTCGGCTGGTGTTTTTACGTCTATGCCCAGCCCTTGGTATATGTTGCTCAGGTCATCAATGGTAGCAGCCAAGAAAGTGGGGCGCGCCTGTATATTTTCCATGGCAACCTCATATTTGGGTTGCTGAAGGCTTATGTCATAAGAGTACAGGTTTTGTGCAATGCCCAAGAATACGGGGCCGGCCACATCACTGCCGCTGTACCTCCAGGTACTTCTATCGGGGTTGTTTATCACCACTATGCATGAGTATTTTGGGTTTTCGGCCGGGAAAAAACCCGCAAAGGAGGCTTGGTAGATCTTCTCGCCCTTTTCCGTTTTTTCGAGTACGGCAGTACCGGTTTTCCCAGCTAGGCTTAGGTAAGGCTTATATAGGTTGTGTGCTGTGCCTTCCCTAGACTCTATCACCCCCACCAGGGCTTCTTTGGCCAAGGCTACAGTCCTTTGGGACAATACGCCCTGTACCCGCACACGGGGTTCGAAGGTGGTAAGGGTGTGGTTAACCTCCTTTATGGCGGTAACAAACAGTGGCTCCATCAGTATGCCGTTGTTGGCCACGGCATTGTATATCATCAGGGTCTGTAGTGGGGTGAGCATCAACTCATATCCATGTGCCATCCAGGGCAGGGTGGTGCCCGACCACCCGGTTGAGCCCGGCGTTTTTATAAGGGGCTGTCCTTCACCCTGCATGGGCAAATCCAGGGTTTCATGCAGCCTTAGGGACTGAAGGAATTCGGTAAACCGCGATTCGTTGGGGCCAAAGTGCTGCCCCACGGCATTGGCAAAACCTATGTTGGACGATACCTCAAAACTCTTTTGAAGGCTGATGGTGCCGTGGCCGCCTATTTTGGAGTCGTACATCACCAGGTTGTGAAAGTTTTGGCTCCCTTTGCCCGTGCGCACCGTGTCGTCAAGCTGCATGTAGCCCCCCTCCAGTAGGGCCAGCAGGGATGCCAGCTTAAAGGTGGAACCTGGTTCGGTGGCTTCACCTATGGCGTAGTTGTATATCTCATCTACCGACTGTCCATCATCATAGGTTTTTAGGTTTGAAATGGCCAGCACCTTGCCGGTAGAAACCTCCATCACTATGGCGCAGCCGTGGTCGGCCTTGCTTTTGGCAAGCTGCTGCCTAAGGCTTTGCTCTACAAAGTCTTGTATATAAATGTCAAGGGTGGTATAAAGGTCCTTCCCGTTTTCGGGCTCTACCTCGTTGGCATCATGTATGGGTATCCACTCCTTGTATGACACGCGCTGGAGCAACCTCTGGCCTTTTACCCCTGCCAGGTGTGAATCAAAGCCGCCCTCAAGCCCTACCATCTTATCCCCATGGTATCCTATAGTCCTTTTGGCCAGTAGGTTGTAAGGCCGTTTTCGCATGGTTCCCTGTTCTACTATCAGTCCTCCTTTATACTGGCCTAATGAAAACAAGGGGAATTTCCGTATCTGCTTGAGCTGTATGTGGTCCACGGTTTTTCTTATTGGGTGGTAGCGCCGCCCCTGTTCAAAGGCCGACTTCAGTTCATGTGACCACTGCCACTTGGTTTTTTCACCCTCGCCATTAAAGTACTGGGCAAGCGCTCCTGCAAGGGCATCGAGTTCGCTCCACAATAGGCCCTGGGCATGTAGCTCCTTAATATATGCGGTGCCCAGGTCCATATGAAGGTTGTATTCATATAGTGAGGTGGCCAAAAGCCTTCCGTCACTGGCGTATATATTGCCCCTATTGGGCGCTACCTCCACATATTGGGTGGTGAGGCTATCGGCCAGTGCCCTCCAGGTTTCGCCTTCTACCGTTTGTATCACGGCTATTTTGGCCAGGATGGCCAGGGCAAAGAGGGCCAGGGTAAAGAAAGCCAGATATACCCGCCAGAATATGGTGCTTTTGCTGCTCAATCGGATTTCTTGATGGTTTCGGCAGGTTTAAGGTCTTGGCGAAGCCCCAAGTGCCGCACCCGCCGTTCTATCTCGCTGGGCTTGCGCAGGTTTTCTATGCGCGACACGATGGTATAATAATCGGCGCGGGCATCGCGCACTTCTACGTGGAGTTGGTTGAGCAAGCGTTCGTTTTTCTCGGCATATATCCTATTGGCTATATACACAAAAGCCCAAGCGGCACAGTACAGCGCAAAGGGGAACCACTTCTGTATGTCGGACTTAGAAATGAAATCTATTTCAAGTGCCCTCACAAAAGGGTTTTTCTTGGCATTTGCGCCGGGGTCTTGTGTTCGGGCCTTGTTCATGCTTTTTCGGCTATCCTAAGTTTGGCACTACGCGAACGTGGGTTGTTGGCCACCTCATGGGCACTGGGGAGCAGGGGCTTGCGCAAGACCGGGGTTAATGGGCGCAAAATGTTGCCGTACAAATCGGTATGGCTTATGCCTTCAAGATTGCCGGTTTCCATTAGGTTTTTCACCAAGCGGTCTTCCAGTGAGTGGTAGGAAATGACTACCAGGCGTCCACCGGGTTTGAGCAGCATAGGCGCCTGCTCTAGGAAAAGGGAGAGGGACTCTAGCTCGTGGTTAACTTCTATGCGCAGCGCCTGAAAGACCTGCGACAGGTATTTGTGTTCCTTGTCGTTGCGGTGCATGGCATGTCCAACCACGGCAGCCAACTGGCCTGTGGTAGTAATTGGGGCCATTTTACGCTTATCTACAATGAGTTGGGCCAGGGTTTTGGCGTTTTTTATCTCTCCGTAGAGTGTGAAAACACGCTGCAACTGCCCCTCGGTGTATGCATTGAGCACATCGGCGGCCGTGAGGGCCAGGTCTATATCCATGCGCATGTCCAGCGGGGCATCCCGGCGAAATGAGAATCCCCGCGCATCGGTATCAAACTGATGCGAGGAGACTCCCAAATCGGCCAAGATTCCATGAACTGGTACTGCTGTGTGGTAGTCAAGAAAATTGGTGATCCAGCGGTAGTCGTGGTTAATTAGGATAAGTCGCTGGTCTTGTGCCTTTTGTCCTATGACATCGGCATCGCGGTCAAAAGCCAATAACCGGCCTGATGGCCCAAGGAGGTGGAGGATGGCGCTGCTGTGGCCCCCACCGCCATAGGTAGCGTCCACGTACAGGCCATGGGGCACTATGCCCAAGCCCTCCAGGCATTGTTCAAGCATCACGGGTATATGGTAATCAGTCATTGTTTCCATTACCGGTGGTGTTCAAATGGCCCATTACTTGTTCGGCCAGGTGGGCAAATGATTCAGGATCATTGCCTAGCATGGATTCATATGCCTGCTTGTTCCATATTTCTATCTTGTTGGTATGGGCAAACAGTACCACCTCCCGGTCTATGCCGGCGTAATCCAGTAGGTGGTTGGGTATGTTGAGCCTGGAAGCGCTGTCAAGCTGGAGTTCCGTAGCGCCCCGGTGAAAATGGCGCACGAACTGGCGCACCTCGGCCTTGTACTGGTTAAGGGTGGCAATCTTGGCCACCACTTCTTCCCATTCCTTGAATGGGTAAAGCACCAAGCAGGCTTCAAATCCCCTGTTTATTACAAATCGCTCGTTGTTGTCGGTGGGAACTTGGCGCTTTAGCCCAGCGGGAAGGGCCAACCTTCCCTTATCGTCTAATTTACAAGTATATTCTCCAATTAGGTGTAACATGTAGTGTGCGCCGAGGCCAGTAAAAGCGGGGTAAATGTAGGGGCATAATTCCTATTTATCCCACTTTTCCCCACCTTTTTTATACACAGCGAAATTAACAGTCCGATAATGCGCAATTTAATCGTAATTGATTGATGATTAATGTGGGAAAAAGTGGTGGAAATGAATTTTTGGGAGACCAAAAAAAGCCTATATGCCCCATAGGCACGGCGGTGGGCCGGGCATGAAAAATGAATGGGTAAAGAGGTGGTGACTAGGCGCTTTGTACCCTGGTGCGCTCCATAAACCTGGTCAGTTCACGGGTAAAATCGTCCAGTTCGTCGGCACTTGACTTGAGATACACCACGGCCTTTCGCAGCTCTTCTTGGTTGAGTTCCTTGGTGGTATCCAGAAGGTTGAAAATGCCCAGGCAGGTAGCCAGTGGCTTTCTCACGCGGTGTGAGGTCATGTACAGCATTTCTTCCAGTGCCTTCACGTACCGGTTTCGGGCTTCCAGTATCCTTGTTTTCGCCTTAGCCAAGCGGATGGAAACAAGGCCAAAAATCCAGATGGCGCCCAGGGTGATGAGGCGGTTCAACAGCACTTGCTTGGTCCAATACTCGTCAAGAAAGATGGGGATGGGCATGAAGGTTAGGATAGAGGCAATGCCTGCAGCCAAGAGTATAATGGCGCGCCGGTCACCTGAAACCAGTAGCATGGCCACCAAGTACAAAATGCCCACACTTATACCCGCAGGAATGAATAGATCGGCCACGAAAATGCAAAGGGAAAAGACCAAGGCCAGAAGGCGGGTAAAAAGTGGGGAAAGGGTCATGGCAAACAATGTTACTTACAAAAGTAAGTGAGCAGCGCAAGGCCCTATCAACCAAATCGCGTTAAAGGATGCTACACCGCTATTTTTCAATGGATTTTGATGCACACGTTTTTTGGTTCTGTAAAGAACTCCAGGGCATGAAACCCACCCTCCCGGCCTACCCCGCTGGATTTAACCCCGCCAAAAGGTGTGCGTAAATCCCTTAACAACCAGCAATTTACCCATACTATTCCTGTTTGTAGGCCATGTGCCACCCGGTGCGCCCGTTTTAGGTCCTTGGTCCAGAGGATTGCCGCCAGCCCATAGCGGCTGTCGTTGGCCAGTCCAAGTGCTTCTTCTTCGGTATCAAATGCCTGTACTGTCACCACTGGGCCAAAAATCTCCTCTTGGTTGCTGCGGCAGTGATTGGCAGGGCCTTCTATCACAGCCGGTTGCACGTAGTACCCTCCTTCAAAACCCTTAGGAAACACCCTATGGCCGCCACAGCGCAACCTGCCGCCTTCTTCCTGTGCCAGTGCTATATAGGCCAATACCTTTTCCATGTGCGACTCTGACACCAGGGCACCTGTTTTTGTGTGCTCGTCGAGCGGATTGCCCACAAGCAGTTTTTGGGCCTTGGACACAAAGGCATCCATAAAGCGGTCATAGATTGCCCTTTCTACATAGATCCGTGATCCACAGAGGCAAATTTGTCCCTGGTTGGCAAAGGATGAGCGGATGGTTTGGGCAATCATTTCATCAAAATCGCAATCGGCAAAAATCAGGTTGGGGTTTTTGCCGCCCAGTTCCAGGCTCAGTTTCTTGAACATGGGCGCTGCGGTACGGGCTATGTGGGCTCCCGTGGCTGTGCCACCGGTAAATGATATGGCTGGCACATTAGGGTGCTCCACAATGCGCTGGCCTACCTTGGGCCCCAATCCGTGCACCACATTGAGCACGCCGTGGGGCAAACCTGCTTCATGGGCTACCTGGCACAGGAGGTAGGCTGTCATGGGTGTTACCTCCGATGGTTTGGCCACTACCGTACAGCCCGCTGCCAGGGCAGGGGCTATTTTCCAGGTAAACAAATAAATGGGCAAATTCCAGGGCGAGATACAGCCTGCTACCCCAATGGGTTGGTGGTGGGTGTAGTTAAGGGCAAGCCCGTCGGTATGGTACGCATCAGACTGGCCGTGCAATATGGCTGTGGCAAAGAACTCGAGGTTGGCAATTCCCCTGGGAATATCTACTGTCTTGGAGAGCCATAGTGGCTTACCGTTGTCATTGGTCTCGGCCAGGGCAAATTCGTCTAGCCTATCGCGAATTCCTTGGGCCATTTGCAGGAGAAGGTCCGACCGCTTTTTGGCTGGGGCTTGCGCCCATATCTGGCGGGCAGCATAGGCGGCTGCTACCGCCTGATCCACATCAGAAGCATCTGAATCAGGTATTTGTGCGTAGTGTAGTCCGGTAGCCGGATTGCGGTTGGCAAGCCAGGTGCCACTATTGGCCGGTATAAAAGCTCCGTTGATATAATTCAGGATCTCAATCATGGCAATGGGTTATTTTGATCATGCACAATAATATGTGCACTATATAGGGTGTATTAGGGATGGTTGGGCAATTGGAGGAAGGTCCTTTTGGCCCTGGCATAGTACCATAGCACTACACTGCGGGCATAGACCCCTGCCAGCCCATGAAATTTCCGTTTGCGCTTACCCTGTCGCCGTTTGGCCAAGGTAGATGGCAGTGATGCGTAAAAGTGCATATGGGCTGTGAAAATGGCTTTGAAAAAGCCCCAATTGCCCCCAAACAGCTCCTTTAATGCTGCCTGCCCGTCTATGCCCATGCGAAGGGGGATCCGTGTAAAAACCTGGCACAAGGGCAGGTTTTTGGTCATCATAATCAGGTTGTTCCTAAAATTCAGATATGTTTTGCGCGGATTTTCCTTGCCCAGGGTGCCACCGCCTACATGGTACACTACTGACCGCGGCTGCACCCATATTTCATGACCGGCATTTTGTAGCCTCCAGCAGAGGTCTATTTCTTCCATGTGGGCAAAAAAATCCTTGTCAAACCCGCCATGGTAGTGAAACAGCCCAGACCGGATAAAAAGGGCAGCCCCGGTAGCCCAAAATACGGGACGGGCATCGTTGTACTGGCCGTGGTCATGCTCACAGGTTTCAAAAACCCGCCCCCTGCAAAACGGGAAACCGTACCGGTCAATAAATCCACCTGAAGCTCCGGCGTATTCAAACGAATCGGGTTGGGCAAAAGACAGTACTTTGGGCTGGCAAGCAGCAATTTGCGGGTTGGAATCTAGTAAATCTACCAGGGGTTGGAGCCAGTTGGCATCCACCTCCACGTCAGAGTTGAGTATGGCGTAGTAATCGGCCTGCACTTCGCGCAAACCTTCGTTATACCCACCGGCAAAACCCAGGTTGCCCTCATTGACTACCACCATGATATTGGGATAGTTGTTGCGCACGAACTCCACGGAATCATCGGTGGATCCATTGTCAATCAGTACCACAGAGTGGCGCGGGTACCGGGTGGAGAGCACGCTGGGCAGGAATTGTTCCAGCCAGTTTTTCCCGTTCCAGTTGAGTATGGCGGTAGCTACATGGGAGGGCTGCATGGGCGGGCGAAAGTAGGCATAACGCACATATGCCATTGGGGCTTATCCCGGCGCAGGTTTGCCCTACAGATTGTCCCACAAACACCATGTTATCAACTAATTTAACTTTCCATTCATTTCTGTTTTGGAGGATGTATAGCCCTATACAAGAATACAATCAGTAAACGCAATGCCGGGACTTTGTAGAAATAGCCTTGCTATATAATGACATATAAAACAAATAGATACCAGGGTGTCATCCTGTTTATACCAACTTTTGTATGGACCAGTTGCTTAAGTTGGGTGTTTAACAATACTTTTACAATCGCTATTTGTAGGATAAATTGGATTAAAACCCTTGAGGTATAAGCCCTTAAAAAAGGTATAATGGATTGTAAAATATTAAAAATCAGAAATATGAGAGAGAATCTTCGCCAAAGGATGGGCTTGGCAAAGTCAGGCCTCATGTGTGCCCTTTTGTTGTCCATGCTGGGCATGGGCTCTTGTTTAGATGGTGAAGAGGAAAAGGCCACGCTGAGCGTACGGCTCAACTGGCGAAATGATTACGAGGGTCAGCATGGGCCCATGTTTAGTGGTTCACAGGAGGATTTGCCCACTGAAATATCGGTCAAAGCTGGTGCTATGGTGTTGTTCTCCATAAATATAAGTACACCCGAAGACAATCCGGCCACGGGCCTAAGGCTTTCGCTCACTTCAAGTTCGGGTGTTGTTCGCGCCGCCAATACCATTATTAAAGCCAGTGCATATACCTATGCACACCCGGCAGAGGAGAGTTTTGAAGCCTACTTCACCCTGTACACCGCCAGTGGCGACAGCGTGAAAGAGGGGCCACTTAAGGTACAGGTAGCCAATGCCAATTCCACCATGATAGGCAGTGCGGCTACCATAGCCGCCCCTCATTCTTGCAGTGCGGTGGGCACTACGGGCCTCAACGCAGCGTATTTCTTTGTGGCACCGTACTATGAAATGCCCGGCATGACCGCCGGCCCCAATGAAGCCTTTGGCTGTAGTTCTGCTAGCGGCCTGTCGGCCAATGAAGAAGACCGCAGTCAGTTTGCCATTTTTGGGGCATATACCGACAGTGCTTCGTTTCAACTGGTTTCTTCTGATGAGTATAGACAGCAAGGTTACCTAGATGAGTATTTCGACAATTTTCCTGCCCTTGGGTTCAATGGGGCTGAATTTGAACCGCTTGCCATACCCGCCCACCCCGATATTTTCTTGACCATACCTGATTTTGAACTGGCTATCGACTCCCTGGGTTTTGGCACTTTTGCCAGCCTGGAGGCCCTCACCTTTTCGTCGCCGGCCAATGTGCTCACAGTGACCCAAGGGGGATGGTTCAAGTTCAGGACGGTATTTGGCACCCACGGCGTGGGCATAGCTTGGACACCTCTTGGGGGTAAGGCCGTGGCCATTAATTATGTGATGCAGAGATAGCCCTATCAAGGCAGTTACAGGTCCATGAGGTCATAGCATTGTCTTTTAATAATTTACACTTACTTTTTTGCTAAAGGGAATGCCCACGGCAATCAGGCTTGGATGTCTTACATGCAACTGGGTGCAAGATATCATAGGACAGGGCAATGGATTTTGCGTTGAGGCGCGGCAAAAGCGCATGATGATAGACAATGAAACTACTTCGTGGATATGGTGATCTATCACAGGATTCTCAAATCCATGTGCTTATAGAGCTTAAGGCCGACAAGTTTAGGCATGGCTACCTGTAGCAGCTAAATAGTTATATGGCCTACCATAACGGCAATGAAAGATTGGCCGATGACAATCCCACCATTGGCATATTGCCATGCGCCGAAAAAGGATTCCAGATGGTGGAATACGCCATGTAGGGCATGCCCCAGTAGCTTTATGTAAGCAAATACCAATTTCATTTGCCCTGGAAAGAACAGTTTATCGCTTTTGACCAATCGGAGCTAAGTAAATTGTGGTAAAGCCATATGTAGCTCATGGCCCATTAGATGGATAGCAATTGAACCCCAGGGTGTACAAGTCCACTTTCAAGTAATGCCCCTGGCCATGGTGAGTGCCATCTGGGTATCTACATGGCTATGAATGGGATGGGCAATTTCCTAATCGTCAATATATTCATTTTCCCACCCACTGCCTATGTCGCGTTGGTGGCCTTCTCGCTGGTTTCCGCGGTCTATGGTCTTGCGCCAGTTGGGGTTTTGCACCTCGCCCAGTGCCGTGCTGTGCGCCAGGCTAAAGTTGTTGGGGCCAAAAGTGTAATTCACAAAGTAAAACTTAGAATCCCCCATTTTGCCGTCTTGTCCATATTGCCATATCTCAAAGGGATAGGTCTGTGGGTTGTCATGCATCTCGATAATGTCAATTGGCGGCCCGTACTTAAGGAATACCCTGCCGCGGTCGGTGGCGTAGCCGGGTTTGTCAGGGGTGGCAAAGGTTTGGTTCACATAGTCCACGCTGCCCAGGTATAGCTGCCAGGCTTGCCAAGGGAAATCGCGGTTTTCTTCTATCCAAAAATTCATAAACCCCTCCTTTACCTCCAGGCTGTCGCCATTTTGGATCAATTCCTGAAAACGGCCAAGTACTACCGCGCCGGCAAAAGGCTCCAGTGACTTGAAATGACGTTTTAGCTCCCAAGTAGTCAATGACATAAAGAGATCCCTGTCGTCCGGTTTGGCCACCATTACCTGCATTGAGGCCAAGGGTTCGCCCAGGGCATTGGCCAGCACCAGTTCCAGTTGGCCACTTCCTATTTTCAATTTGGGCAATCGGACTATATGTTGCTTAAACCCATCATTTTCGTGATTTAGCACCTGAGTATAGTGCAACTTGCCCAACATATCCATCACAAGTATTTGGTATTCACCTGGTTTTCGGTAGGTTTCAAAATACAGCAGCAGCGTGTCATCTTGAGGGCCATAATCAGCTACCAGGCGGGGCACTATAAATACCTGTCCGTGGGCGTTTTCCGTGGCTTTTTTCAGTACGTGGTAGCTATGCAGCAAGCTTAGGTCTGAATGGAGGTAGGGCGGCTGAAACAGCAGCTCCACACTCTGTGAGTCGCGCTGCCCACTGAGGTAGTCCATGGCCCATACCCACACCGAAACAGGGCCTTGGGCTAATCGTACCCTTTTTAGGTCTATGAGGTCAAAGTGCAGGTTGGCTTGGTCCAATTCAGGGGAAATCAAGGGATACGTTTCATGCATAACCGACACACCCTTTTGTGCCACAACTATTTCCAGTTTGGCAGCCGCTTGCCACTTGCCGTTTTCGTTCTTGTCAAAAGAAAGGCCCGCCGAGGGGATGCGTATGTGCAGTTCCAGGTAGGGGTTCAGGTCTTTGTCCAGGTATGACTTGGCCTGTACCTGTACCTCCAGGGCCATGGCCATAGGTGCCCATATCAAGCAGCACAACACGGCATATACGCTTGTGGCGGCGGTTATTGGTAGTTTTGCCATTATTATATTCATGCAGGTGAGCGGTAAGACAAAGCTATTGGTATCAGCCCAATACTTTCCTCCCTTGGGCTTTTTTGGGTGGTATGGGCCAGGGGTTGACATATACATAGATTTAAGTGAGCGGTTTGAAAAACAAACATTTAGGAATAGGTGCTGCTTATTGGCCGCCGATGGTGTGCTCAATTTGACGGTTCCCGTGCAGAAAGGCAAGACCCAATGCACAACTGGTGAGGTAGGGGTGGTCAACCGTACGGCATGGGGGCGCCTGCACCAACGCACCATGGCCACATGCTACGGGCGTGCCCCGTTTTATGCGCACTACATGCCCCAACTGGAAGCCATTTTGGGCAGCACTTGGCAAGAATTGGCCCATTTGAACCTGGCTACCATCCGATGGGCTGAAAAGGTATTGGGCTTAGACCCCGCACAGGTAGTACCTAGCGGCGCATCCATAGACCATACTTATATTCTTATGCATGGAGCCCTGCACCCAAAGAAGCCACTTGGCAATTCAGGCAATGGCATAGAATACCAACCGTATCCGCAGTGTTTTTCCCTACACAAATTTGTGCCCGGTCTCAGCATCATTGATTTGATAATGAACCAGGGCCCTCAGGCCTATGGCTACCTGCCCACATGGCCACGGGCTTAGCCTTCTTGAAAGTGTCCCATGTGTGAGAACTTGTCAATGCGCAGCATCACCAATTGATCCGGTTCTATGTCCTTTAGCTCCTTGATATGCCTTTTCAGTTCTGCCTTTACCAGTTTGTAGGTTTTTTCATGGTCGGCATGGGCACCCCCCAGCGGTTCCTTTATTATACCGTCTATCAGGCCGTTGGCCAACATTTTATCGGCGGTTAGGTTAAGAGCTTCGGCAGCTATTTCCTTGTTGTCCCAGTTTCGCCAGAGTATGGAAGAGCATGATTCGGGCGAAATAACGGAGTACCAGGTGTTTTCCATCATGAGCACCCTGTCGCCCACGCCTATGCCCAGTGCGCCTCCCGACGCGCCCTCACCAATCACTACGCACACGATGGGTACCTTGAGCACGGCCATTTCCCTCAGGTTGCGCGCTATGGCTTCCCCCTGGCCACGTTCTTCGGCTTCAAGCCCGGGGTAAGCCCCTGGGGTGTCAATCATGGTAATGACCGGACGGTCAAATTTTTCGGCCATTTTCATAAGTCTCAGTGCCTTGCGGTAACCCTCGGGATTGGCCATACCAAAGTTGCGGTACTGGCGCGTCTTTGTGTTCTTACCCTTTTGGTGGCCTATCAACATCACCGGTTGTCCATCTAGCTTGGCCCAGCCGCCTACAATGGCTTTGTCGTCAAAACCCAAGCGGTCTCCATGCAGTTCAATAAAGTCGGTGAATATATGTTCTATATAATCAAGTGTATAGGGCCGGTCGGGGTGGCGAGATACCTGCACCTTTTGCCAGCCGCTCAGGTTGGCGTACACCTCCGCGCGAATCTTGTCCAGGCGCTTTTCCATCCCTGCTATCTCCCGCGCTATGGCTTCATTGTCATCAGCCCCCTCCTTTTCTTTCATTTTGGCTATCTGTGCCTCTAATACCACTATGTCCTTCTCAAAATCCAATACGTACTCTGCCATAGGTAACTTAATAGGTTGATTGGGGGTGGCAAATGTACCATTTCCTTAATCCCTTTCCTGGGTGGGGTTTCACGGTGCCCCATGGCTTTGCCCCGTCCATCTGCCATGAAAAAGATGTACTTCTCAGTCCTTCCAGTCGGCTATGAACAAGTTGGTGTTCCGCGTGTCACCATTGTTCCTGTTGCTGCTCCATACCAGCTTTTTGCCATCAGGCGAAAACATGGGAAAAGCATCAAATGTGCCGTCAAAAGTCACTTGTTCCAGTTCGCTACCGTCTTCATTGCACATGTAAATGTTGAATTTCCAGGGAAGCAAACTGGCATGGTTGGTAGAAAACAGGATTTTTTTGCCACTGGGGTGATAAAATGGGGCCCAATTGGCGCGGCCAAGCGTGGTAACCTGCCTTAGGTCACTTCCGTCCACATTGCACACAAAAATTTCCATGTCGCTGGGTTCTACAAGTCCCTGGGCCAGCAGTGCTTTATACTTGTCTTGTTCTTCCTTTGTTTTTGGCCTTGAAGCCCTGAACACCAGCTTGTTTCCGTCAGGTGAGAAAAAGGCCCCCCCGTCATATCCCAAATCATGGGTTACCTGCACCACATCACTGCCATCCAGGTTCATGGTATAGAGTTCCAGGTCGCCCGAACGCAGGGAGGTAAACACTATTTTGTCGCCATTGGGCGAAACGGTAGGTTCGGCATCGTATCCTGGCTCATGGGTTAGCTGCTGCACGATATTGCCCTTTAAGTCAGCCACAAAAATGTCAAAGCTTTCATACACGGGCCAAACATATTTGTCTTTGGTGCGCTCTGGTTCCGGTGGGCAGGCTTCGCCGGCCAAATGGGTAGAGGAATATATGATGAGCGTATCGCCCGGAAGGAAGTATGAACAAGTAGTACGGCCTTTACCGGTGCTGATCTGCTGCGGCTGCTTGTCCAGCATATCCCCATCGCTTAGAGGGAAGTAGCAAATCTGGTCGCAGGCATACCCCCATTCTGCCCGGTTGGTTTGAAACACCAAGGCATCGCTGCCAAAACTCCAATACGCTTCGGCATTGTCGCCACCATTGGTGAGTTGGCGCACATTCGATAAGTGTACTTCTTCAGGGTAATGCGTGCTGTTGTCCTGGCCGCATCCGCTCAGTATGTACAGAAGCGATATGGCACAAAAAGAATGCTTTAACATGATTTAGTGGTGCAATTTGGGCAGCAAATCTACTTGGCGGCATACGAGCAAACTTGTTTTATATCAATTCGCTATACCAGGTGAAGGAGGTATAAACAGGCCTGCAATCTAGTTTTGTCCCATGCATAAGTACATGGTGTGGCTGTCACTCTCATTGGTATGGGCTTGTGGCAATAAAAAGCCTGCGGACAACAGCGGTGAAATGGCTGTTAAATGGATGCAATCGGCACAATTACAATATGATGCCGGTATGTTTGATTCGGCTTTGGCGTATATTTCTAAGGTGCTTCAAACTGACACAAACCACCTGCATGCCAAGCTTATGGAAGGGGATGTGTATTGGGCGCAAAGCGATTTTCAAAGGGCCATGGCGGCCTACGTGACCGGTTTGCGCTGGCAGCCCCGTGCACCTGAGGTTTGGGCTAGGCTGGGCAAGGCTTATTTACTGCAAAAAGATTACACCAGTGCCTTAAAATACTTTGAAATGGCCATTAATGCAAACCCAACCAATGCGGATGCCTATGTGGGCAGGGCCATGTGCTTTGCCGCCAAGGCCGACATGGAGCAGGCCTATTTAAGCCTTCAAACTGCCATAGACTTTGATCCCGATAACCAACACGCAATGCTAAAAATGGGGGAGTGGCTTATGGCCGATTCCAATTACAAAGCCCTGGCATACTACCACAACGCTGTGCGCGCCGATTCCTCCAATTCCAGGGCCATTTTTTTGAGAGCCAAAGCATTCGAGTACTTTGCGCAGTATAAGTCGGCGTTTGGTGATTTTACCCGGGCCATACAGATGGATACCACCAATTTTGAGTACATATTCAATTTGGCGTATTTCCACTTTCAGTTTGCCGAGTTTGGGCCAGCCCTGGGCTTGTTCCGCCGCTGTATGCGACTAGCCCCCCTAGATCTGGATGCACAGTTGGGCAAAGGGCTTTGCCTGAAAGAAATGGGCAAGGAAGATCAGGCACGAAAGTGTTTTGAAAATATGCTGGCGATTGACCCAAATGATGCCGACGCCTTGCGTGAACTGGCCACTTTGCCATAAGTTTGCACCCCATTTTTCAAAAAGCCCCTTTCGCGGTATGTCAACCGGTAGCAGCATAGAGTTGGTTTTTCCTGATGGTTCCTTGCGCACCTTTCCGCAGGGCACCACTGGTGCACAGGTGGCCGCATCCATTAGTGAGGGCTTGGGGCGTACCGCACTCGGCGCTGTGATAAACGGGCGGCAGGTGGAACTCCAACGTCCAATTGCCGAATCAGGTACCATAAAAATAGTCCGTTGGGACGATGACGAGGGCAAAACCATGTTTTGGCACTCATCGGCACACCTACTGGCCGAGGCATTGGAAGCGCTGTATGGCCAGGTGAAATTTGGCATAGGCCCGCCCATAGAAAATGGCTTCTACTATGATGTGGATTTTGGCGGGCACAAACTATCCGATGCCGATTTGCCCGCCATAGAGGCCAAGATGCTGGAGTTGGCCAAAAACAACAGTGTTTTTAATTGGTATTTAGTGCCAAAGGCTGATGCCCTTGCGTATTTTGAAGCCAAAGGCGACCACCTGAAGCTGGACTTGCTGCAGGGCCTGCAGGACGGCGATATATCCTTTGTGCGGCATGGCAATTTTACCGATTTGTGCCGGGGAGGCCATGTGCCCCATACCGGGCACATCAAGGCCATAAAACTCATGAGCGTGGCAGGTGCATACTGGCGCGGCGATGAGAAAAACCAAATGCTTACCCGCATCTACGGGGTGAGTTTTCCTAAAAAGGCCCTGCTAGACGAACACCTGCTTAGGCTGGAGGAAGCCAAGAAGCGCGACCACCGCAAACTGGGCAAAGAGCTGGGTTTGTTCATGTTTTCTCAAAAAGTAGGGCAGGGCTTGCCCATTTGGCTCCCAAAGGGAGCCGCCTTGAGGGAACGCCTTGAACGGTTTATGCGCCAGGCACAGAAGGAAATAGGCTATTTGCAGGTCATTACCCCACATATAGCGCTCAAGGAATTGTATGTTACCTCTGGCCACTATGAAAAGTATGGGGCCGATTCATTTAGGGCCATAGACACTCCAAGTGAGGGCGAGTCATTTTTCTTGAAACCAATGAACTGCCCGCACCACTGCGAAATATACAAGGGTTCACCACGCTCCTACAGGGATCTACCCTTGCGGCTGGCAGAGTTTGGCACCGTATATAGGTATGAGCAGAGCGGTGAGCTCCATGGGCTTACCCGTGTAAGGGGATTTACACAGGACGATGCCCACGTGTTTTGCCGCCCAGACCAGGTAAAAGAGGAATTTAAGAAAGTTATCGATCTGATATTCAAAGTTTTTTCAGCACTGGGCTTTACCGACTTTGAGGCACAGGTTTCGCTGAGGGACCAAGAAGACCGCAGCAAATACATAGGCACCGAGGAGAACTGGGCCAAGGCGGAACAAGCCATTATAGAAGCCGCACAAGAAAAAGGGCTGCACACCGTGACAGCATATAATGAAGCCGCGTTCTATGGCCCAAAGCTCGATTTTATGGTGCGCGATGCCATAGGCCGCAAGTGGCAGTTGGGCACCATACAAGTGGACTACAACCTGCCCGAACGCTTTGAGCTGGAGTACGTGGGCAATGACAATGAACGGCATAGGCCGGTAATGATACACCGGGCCCCATTTGGCAGCTTGGAGCGGTTCATTGCCGTCCTAATAGAGCATACGGCGGGCGAGTTCCCGCTGTGGCTCACACCTGAGCAAGCCATCGTGCTGCCTATCAGCGATAGATTTTTGGATTATGCAGAAAAAGTGTTGAACCAATTAAATAAGTGCGATATTCGCGCCTCGATTGACGCGCGTGGCGAGAAAATTGGCAAAAAGATACGCGACGCGGAGCTCAACAAAGTGCCTTACATGCTCATAATCGGTGAAAAGGAAGTAGAAGCCGGGGCAGTTTCGGTGCGCAAGCACAGGCAAGGTGATGTGGGTTCCATGTCAATCGGACGTTTTTCTGACTTAATCGCTGAGGAGATCAATATAAAGATTTAAATAAGAGCCTACTATCAGGAAGGATAACCCAAATCAAGCCAGGAGCAAGGAGCCTGAGTTTATGATCAACGAAGCGATTAGGAACCCCGAGGTAAGACTCGTGGGCGATAATGTTGAAAATGGCGTTTATCCCACCTCCAAGGCACTTGAAATGGCCCGTGAATTGGGTCTTGACTTGGTGGTGATCAGCGACAAATCGGTGCCTTTTATCTGTAAGATTACCGAATACAGCAAGTTTCTGTATGAGCGTAAGAAAAAGCAGAAGGAACTGAAGTCAAAGAGTGCCAAGACCGTGGTAAAGGAAATCCGATTTGGGCCCAATACCGATGAGCACGATTTTGAATTCAAGACCAAGCACGCCGAGAAGTTCCTGGACGAAGGTGCCAAGGTGAAAGCCTTTGTACATTTTAAGGGAAGGGCCATAGTGTATAAGGAGCGGGGAGAAATCCTGCTGCTTCGATTTGCCGAGGCCCTACAAGAACACGGCAAGGTAGAAAGCATGCCAAAATTGGAGGGTAAGCGCATGATCATGTTTCTTACCCCGGCCAAATCACCGAAGAAAGCATAATATAGAGATACAGCAATGCCTAAAATGAAAACCAACCGAGGTGCCGCCAAGCGGTTTAAGCTCACCGGCACCGGCAAGATCAAGCGAAAGCACGCCTTTGTAAACCACATCCTTACCAAGAAGAGCAACAAGCGGAAACTCCGTCTGGGCCATTTTGGCACGGTGGACAAGGCCGACGAAGGGAATATCAAATTATTGTTGACAATAGGAAAATAGAAATACCATGCCTCGTTCAGTAAACAGTGTGGCCTCTTGGGCCCGACGAAAGAAATTCCTCAGGGCTGCCAAGGGTTATTTTGGCCGAAGGAAAAACGTTTTCACCGTAGCCAAAAACGCGGTGGAAAAGGGTTGGGCGTATGCCTACCGCGACCGGAAGACCAAAAAGCGCCATTTTAGGGGCCTTTGGATCCAGCGCATCAACGCTGCAGTGCGTGAGCACGACATGAGCTACTCGGTGTTTATGAACAAGCTGTCAACCAACGGTATAGAGATGAACCGAAAGGTCCTTGCCGACTTGGCCATGAACCACCCCGAGGCCTTCAATGCCATAGTGCAGAAGGTAAAGTAGCCACTATCACCAATTAAAGATTCAGGAGATGTTCTACTCAGGGCATCTCCTTTTTTTGTTGTACAAGTCAACACCTTTCAAATGCCAATCATAGATCAAGTACGGATAGAAGCCCTGGTTTCCGATTTTGTGCGCGTGGACAAGCTCCACATCACATCAGATGGCCAAACATTTGATCGTATGCTGGTTACGGCAAAGGACGCGGTGGCCGTACTGGTATATAACACGGACAATGGCAGGTTCTATTTTGTGCGCCAGCTTAGGGCCTGCAAGTACCGGGAGGCCGATGCCACTACCCTGGAAGTAGTGGCGGGCATGTTGGAGCCTGGTGAAGACCCCGAGGGCACCGCCAAAAGGGAGTGTATGGAGGAAATTGGGTTTAGGGTGGGGCCACTGGTGTATTGGGGCAAGGCCCTCTCGGCACCGGGCATACTTACCGAAACCATGCACTACTACCACGCTGCGGTAACCCATGCCGATAGGATAGGCAAGGGCGGGGGGCTGGACAGTGAGCATGAGCGCATCACGGTGGTTGAAATGACCAAAGAAGAGGCTTGGGCGAAGCTCCTAAACGGAAGCTGGGAAGATGCCAAGACCTTGATCCTGCTGCAACGTTTTTTCTTGGAGTACGGCGTGCCCGGTAGGGCTTAGGCCGGCCAATTGGCAGGGTCGCGCCGCCACTTGCCCAGTGTTTCGGCATACATACTGTCTATGTAGCCCAGGGCTATGGCTTCCATCAGCAGGGTTTCATAGCCGGTGAGCGACGAAGCCTTAACCCCGGCTTGGGCAAAAGCCTCCCTGGCGGCCTGAAATCCATAATCAAATACCGCTATCAAGCCCAGCACCTTGGCGCCTTTATCACGCAGCGCCTCAACGGCTTTGATGGAGCTGCCACCTGTAGATACCAAATCTTCTATCACCACTATGGGTTCATTGGGGCGCACCACGCCCTCTACTTGGTTTTGCCGGCCATGGCCTTTCTTTTCGCCCCTCACATAGGTCATGGGCAGCTCCATGGTATGGGCAGCTATGGCGGCCAGTGCTATGCCGCCGGTAGCCACCCCCGACAGCGACTTGGCTTGGGGATAATGGGTGGAAATGGCTTCCCGAAACGCTTTGGCTACCTCAGCCCTTATGGCAGGATGGCTTAGTATGAGCCTATTGTCACAGTATATGGGCGATTTCCAGCCCGAAGCCCACACAAATGGGTCGGACGGTTTGAGTACCACAGCATTAATTTGCAGTAAGTATTGAGCAATTAGCCTTTCTCTATCAACATTTTGCAGCATGGCACAAAAGTATGAGGTATTCTATGGCGACAAATCATTCATAGTAGCCGGGACAAGCCCTCACCCCTATCAAGACCATATTGTTTTCCCTATAGATGCCATTGATTATGATGGCATAGATCCGTATTTGGAACTACTCTCCCGCCATCCTGACAAGCAGGGAGTGGTATTTATGTCATCAAAACCCGGCGAAATGTTTCACCGCTTTTGTACATCATTCGCTGAGGTGAAGGCCGCCGGAGGACTGGTGGTAGATCCCAGTGGCAGGGTACTTCTTATACACCGCAATGGCATGTGGGACCTGCCAAAGGGCAAGGTGGATGCAGGCGAGTTCTTGCGCCAGGCAGCTATGAGGGAAGTGAGGGAAGAATGCGGCGTGCAGGAACTGCGCATAGTTTCTACCATCAAACCCACCTTTCATATCTACGACCTGAAAGGCCAACGGGTGCTCAAAACCACTTTTTGGTACCTCATGGACTGCGCCGACCCAGAACGTGCCCAGCCACAGATAGAAGAGGGCATAACCGAGACGCGCTGGGTAAAGCAAGCAGACTTGGAACCCTATATAGAAGGGAGCTATTCCAATATTAAACTCCTTCTGGCATTGTTTATTGGCAATAAAAAGGAGTATGGAGGGCCTGATCAGTGACAACGGGCAACTGGTAGATAGCCAGAGGCCAATCGTTGGGTTTGGCAACCGCGCCTTTGCCTATGGCGATGGGGCCTTTGAATCCATGTACGTGCGCCACGGGGAAATTCCTCTATGGCCGTATCATGTGCAGCGGCTTCTTGGCGCAATGAGGGTGTATGGGTTGGAGCTATCGCTGAGCATGAATGATTTAATGCACAAGATACAAGAGCTGGTAGAGGCGAATGGCCTATATGGCAAGGAAGCGCGAGCTAAAGTGGTGGTATATAGGTCAGGCGGGGGCTTGTATGCACCGGCCACTAATTTGGCGGGGTATGCCATAGGTGCTTATGAATTGAAGGGAAAGGGCCTTTTGGATTGGCAGCCCATAGGACTGCAGGTGGCCCCATCTGGTTCGGTATGTTTGCCCAGCTGGGGTGCAGGTTTCAAAAGCCTTTCGGCCATGGACTACGTGCAGGCGGCAAGGGAATGCCCGCTTTTGGGAACTGATAACGTGATATTGTGCAATGAAAAAGGAGAAATCTGCGAGGCAGTTGGCAGCAATGTGTGGTGGCAGCGGGCGGGGGTGGTATATACCCCGGCACTACATACCGGATGCGTCAATGGGGTATTCAGGCGGTTTTTGCTCCAAAAGCTGCGCGAATCGGGCATAGACTGCCAGGAAACACATGCCACGCTTGACCTGCTCCATGGGGCAGAAGGCGCTTGGCTCACCAATGCGGTAAAGGGAATACAATGGGTGGGCAAGCTGGATAGCGAATTTCTACGACCAGATAAACCCTTGGTTATCCATGAATTGCTGAAAGATTGGCTTTTTTCGTAGGGAGGCATTAAACCACCGGGGGGTTATTGGGTCTTTGCCCCATTACCAATTAAACAACATCATTTTATGAAAACTTTAAAAATGGCTGCCACACACATCATGCTTGCGCTGGGTGCCGTGGTGTATTTGAGCGCTTGCAGTGAAGGCCTTTTGTCAAACCTGGATCCTGAGGCATCGGTGAGCGAAACCGAAAGCCTGCTACTGGAAAGCACGGGCTGCACCGGTGAAGGGGCCGGGCACGAAGGCCCTTTTATGATGCACGGGGAAATGGACATGCCACCCTGCGATGGGGAATGGCGCGAAAGGCTGCCCGAATGCGCTACGGTAACAGAGAGTGGCGAGGGGTACCCCAAAACCATTGAGATTGTGTTTGCCGAAGGCTGCCAGGGCCCCCACGGACGGACCATGACAGGCAGAGTAAGCATTGTGGAAACCGGCGACATGAAACTGAAAGGCTCTAAACGCACCGTAAGTTTTGAACACCAGGGGGAGGATGGGTTTGGCGTAACAGGGACCAGGGTAGTGGAAAACTTGGGCCAGAACAGTGCGGGCAACTATGTGTACAAACACAGCCTTAGCGAGAAAGGCACAGGCCCAAAGGGCGATTTTGAGCGGGAGTCGGATGGTGAACTGGAATGGCTGGAAGGCTATGATACAGAGGATTGCCTTGACAATGTGGTATCAATAACCGGAGGGGGAACCACCACCCGCGACAGCGAAGCCATGGGCACGCGCACCATAGTGAAGCCCATAGTGCGCAGCCGTAGCTGCAAGTATCCGCTCAGCGGCGTGGTAACCATGAAAGGCCCCAAGGGCGAGGTAACCATAGACTTTGGCGATGGTAGCTGCGACAGCAAGGCCACCATAACCAAGGACGGCGAGACCAAGGAAGTGGACCTAGACCAACTGCGCGAAAAGCGCAAGGGCCGGGGCAAGCACCGACCAAGAAAGAGAGGTTAATACGTGTTTAGTGTTTTGTAATTGCCTGGTAACCACCTCTGCACGGGGTGGTTATTTTTTTTGAGCCGGGCGGGGCAATCGAAGCCCTGCCGCCCGTGCCCATGGGGGCAGCTACCGGCCAAGGCTATGGTAGTGCAGGGCGCACCATGTGTTTAATAAACCCATAGGAGCGATATTTTCTACACACTATCAATACAATATATCCTAACCCCCTAGCCCAGGCTGGGGTGCAGGGCCACCACGGGGCATGGACCAGGGGCCAGGTACAACCAGCACCGGGGCATACGGGCAGCATGAAAACGGTAGCGCCACAGGCGCTAGGTACGTCAACAACAAAACTTTGCCCAGCCCCTGGGATAGTATGTTTGGTACAGCTACCTTTGACTATGCCAAACTCAAACCACCTCGCACATAGTCAATATATACGCAATAGGTCAGGTGGGGGGGGGTGTTATAGCTAATAGTAGGACGGCCGAACCGTGACATAAAAAGGAACAGATAATGACACTAAAAGAAGCCGTAATAAAAAGTTTAGAAGATATTGGTAATTTGACAAATTACTCAGATGTGTTAAATCACATTCTTGCTAAAAAGTATTTTGACTTTGGATCAGGTAAAACACCTGGCTCGACAGTTTCGGCTTGTCTTGGAGACTTCATTCGTAACGGTGACACAAGAGTTAAGCGTATTAAACAACATGGTGGGACTTACTCCTACTACTGGACAAAAAACGAGCAGAACATTGGTATTGATATTTTATCAGGTGAAACCGAAACACAAACAACAAAAGTTACGAAGACGGACAAAGCAAAATCCTTTGACGAAAGAGATTTACATAAACTTTTAAGTAGCTATTTAAAAAATACTGACACCTACTCGAAGACAATTTTTCACGAACAATCAAACGGCAAGGACAACAACCAAATTTGGACACACCCAGATATGGTTGGAATTAAGTTTATGAACTTGCAAACCAAAGCCAGTCAAAACTTTTTAAAATCTATCAATCGTGTTGACACCTTTAAAATGAGTTCATATGAATTGAAAAAGGAAATCAACAGTGACAGCGAACTTAAAAAGGCATTCTTTCAAGCAGTTTCAAATTCAAGTTGGGCAAACTATGGTTACTTGGTTGCTTTTGAGTTTAGCGACAGTTTGAAGGAAGAAATGGGACGACTAAACCAATCTTTTGGAATTGGTATAATTGAACTCAATGCAAATCCGTATCAAAGTAAGATACTTTTTCCTGCAACATATCGTGACTTGGACTTTAAGACGATTGACAAACTCTGCAAAATGAATGATAAGTTCAATAGGTTCATAGAGCAGACCGAAAAACTAATGACAGCAAGTGAAAAGTATGTTTCAGGTGCAGAGAAAGAACTTGACGAATTTTGTGACGACTACTTTGCAAACGACACAGAAGTAGAAAAATATTGCAAGGAAAAACATATACCGACAGACCAAGAATGACAAGAACCACTGGCTATAACACGGGTTTTGCCTCAGGCTGGTTGACGTACAAACTTGGAGCTTTGTGCTCCGCATCAACATTAGTGGTAAAAATCCCGCCACTGCCCCAGGTCCCGAAAACGTTGTCTGCCATGCTGATAAAGCCCACCGCACAACCGGCACATTTGGTTTTGCCCGACACACAAAGCCTACGTTTCACAAATGCCAAGCATTTTCCAAACCGCTCGTGCGGCGGCCTGAGCGGACACCAACGCAATGAATCCCCACCGTTCCTGCCCTGTTACTTATACTTCACGTCTATGTACAGCTCTATGGCCTCCCAGGCACTCTTGGTATCAAAGTATTGCTCCAGCAATTCAAAATTGTCGGGATCTACTATGCTGGGATAGATAAACTTGGCCATTTCCATGCGCATGGATTCGGTGCCCAGCTGTGACACGATCAGGCCGGCGTCCTCGGCCGTCATGCAATTTTCTATGGCCAGCACCTTGCCCATGTAGAGCCTCCCTGGATCGTCGTTTTCCTCATATAGCCTTCCCATTTGGCTTTCGCGCACAGAGGCTTCCCATGCCGATCCACAGGTTTCGGCCCTGGGTTTTAGTATGGTATGCTCCCTTTCATCGCCCGTGCTGGTGGTGGTCCTTTCACTCTTGATCACCGTAGATGAACCACTCTCGGAAACGGTCTGGCGGCGCTCCTCCTTTTTTTCTACCAGATTGCCATCCTCGTCTTCCATCACCATGGTAGGGGTCTCTTCCTTTGTTCGCTTGGATTTGACAGATGAACTGGCATCTACCGTTGATTTGGCCCGCTCTTGCGGAGTGGCATACTTGCCAAACCGATATACAATATAATCCGCACCCATGTCCATTTGCTTGAAATCCTTGTCTTTTGCCCGCTCGGCTACCAATTCCAGGATAAGATTATCGCCTTTGGCGGTTATTACCACCTCAAAGTACCACTCCTTGCTGCCCGTGCACTCCACCCTTTCAAAAAACGTCATGGGCCTGTTGCCGGTGAGCACCCCGTTCACGTTGAGCAGGGCAGCTTCTGGTATGTCGGTAATTTTTATTAAGTCAGCCCTATCGGTTTTATACTCTTTGCCATCAATAAATAGGGCAAAATCAAGGCTATCAGGTGTTTTAATTATTATGTCTGTATTCTGGGCAACTATGTGCCCAGCACACAATAGGGCCGCAATGCTCAATAAGGCTTTCATTCGTTTGGCTTTTAGGGAATGGAGGCGCAAAATACGGTGAACATTTCCCGCTGAACAAGTAATCAGGTGCCCAACGCCTAGATAGATGCCCGCTGCCTTTAGTGGCCGTTATTGACTTGAAACCTTTTCATTATCGGCCCATTTTGCAGGGGTTGAGACCGGTTTTTTTCGGAGTGCCACCCAGTTTCCGCTCAGCACCAAGAGCAGGCCTACAAATGCAGCCCAAGTCCAGGTAAATCCCTCAAACAGGGTAGAAACGAAAATGGCAATGACCGGCACGGTAAGGGTGGTATAGGCTGCCTTGCCTGGGCCCTGGCGGCCCAGGAGGGTCAGGTAGCAATAAAACGCGATAACCGATCCAAAAACAGCCAAATAGACCAATGAAAGGGCATACGTGGGGGTGAAGTCCACCGCAAGGCCTTGCTCGGTAAACAGGGCCAGCAACATCATGGAAAGTGATCCATAAGCCATGCCGTAGGCATTGGTGACCGATACCGTTAGCCCTGCTTGTTGATTGCGCATGGATACCATATTGCCCAGGGAGGCAAACACATTGGAAAACACGGCAACCACGAGCAAGCCCCATCCACTGGTGGCCTTCTCGGCCAGTTCCAACTCGTCGCGGTATAAAAATGCCATGCCCACTATGCCCAATAAGAAGCCCAAGAGCAGCTTGGGCAACATGCGCTGGCCAAACAACAGTTTGCCAAACACGATATTGAAGAAAATGATGAGGCTAGATAGCACGGCTACCAGCCCACTGGTAAGGCCTATCTCGGCCAGATAGGTAAACCAGTAGCAGAGCCCAAAAAGCAATACCCCCTGGAGGGCAAACCAAGCGTGGTGACGGAGTGGGTATTTGAGGCGCTGGCGGCCTACGGCCAACGAAACAAACAAGATAAGGGCTGCCAGGGCAAACCTAAAGGAGATACTCAGCAGCGGAGAAGTGCCATTGAGCTGAAATTTAATGGCATACCAAGTGGTGCCCCAGATAAGCGAGGCTATGGCAAAGAGAAGCCAGTTGGGCATGGTTCCTTGGTCTAATATTTTATGTTGTTACAGCCCCTCAGCCCATTCCACATAGCGCATCACGTCGGGCGGATGGTTGCCCGAACTTTCCCTTTTCTCGCCCAGCCTCACTAAAATGGTGTTTTTCTTGGGTAGGCAAATGACATACTGCCCATTGAGGCCCCGCGCATAAAACACGTCTTTTCCCAGGTCGTCCATACACCACCATTGGTAACCATAGTATTGGGTGGGCTTCCCATTTTTATCCGGTATCAAGTGTGGCTCTATGCTTTGAGCCACCCAGGCACTATCCAGCAATTGTTGGTTTCCCCACCGTCCGTGGTGGAGGTATAGCTGGCCAATCTTGGCAAAGTTGCGGGCCGTGGTGTTCAGGCAGCAGTACGCTTTTTCTGTCCCATCGCCATGGTCAAGTGACCATAGCCCGCTGGGATAGGCACCCGTCGGTTTCCAGAATTTTTCTGACAAGTAAGCCGAAACGGTCTTGCCAGTGGCCTTTTCAAGTGCAAAGGCCAACAATTGGGGGTCGCAACCCTTATAGTGAAACAAGGTGCCCGGTTGGGCCTTGGGCCCCAAGCCCGATACCAGTTTCCACAGGTCTTTTCCATAGTACGATTCTGTGGTATGGTTCACCACGCCCCCATAGCTTTCTTTCCAATCCAGGCCTGAACTCATGGTGGCCAAGTGGCGCAGTGTTATTGGTGCAAACACTTGTGGGTCAAGTTCAGGTAAGTATTTGGTTATTGGGTCGTCAAGCGATGAAAAGTGGCCATCGGCCAATGCAAAACCGGTAAGCATGGTGATGTAGCTCTTGGCTACCGAAAACGAATTGGCCATGGTGTTTTCGTCATGGCCATTCCAGTACTTTTCAAATACCAACGAATCATTTACTATAGCCAGAAAAGCAATGGTGTGCATATCGGCCAGGTATTGCTCCAGGGGTGGAGGCAGCTTGACACTGCCAAACCTCTTGGCCAGTGGCCAGCCTTCCTCGGGGCCCGAGGCGATTTCCCGGTTTTCAAACAGTTTATAGTCATCATAATCCACGTAGTTATACACCAATGCCTTCCATACATAGCCCAGGCCCATAAGGTGGCTAACCAAGTATATGGCCACAATAAGGCCTAAAATGGTAAGGAGTACTCGGCGCATAGGGGGCTAATTGATTGGTGAGACAAAGAGAAAGCATTGGGAAATTCGCAGGCAAATTAATTTCAAAATAGATAGTAAGATGAAAGGTTTTGCGTGCGTACTCGTGGCCATGACCTGCCTGGCGGGCGGGGTGTCAGTGGCCCAGGAGGGCGAAGGAACGCCGGTACCGAAAAATTGGGCCACTACGGCTTCCCTTGGGCTGAACGTGACCAATGTGGGCCTACAGAACTGGGCCGGTGGCGGTGAAAACAGTTTCTCCATAGCAGGCCTGCTTAAAGGGGAAGCCACCTATACCAAAAACCGGGTGCAGTGGCTCAATACCCTTGAGGCTGGCTATGGCCTGGTAAGGCAGGGAAGCATATCGGAGTTTAGAAAGAGTGACGACAGGCTTATCCTCGTTTCCAAGTGGTCAAGGGATTTTGGCACTAAACATTTGGCCTATACCGCCCTGCTTGATTTTAGGACCCAGATGACCAATGGATATAACTATTTTCAAGATGAGGACGGTGCCTGGCAACGCGAGGTGATTTCACGGCTCATGGCCCCAGGCTACCTGGCCCTTTCGCTTGGTGCCTCTTACAAACCGTCTGACGAGTTCTACGCCATGGTTTCACCCCTCTCGGGCAAGCTCACCTTTGTCATGGACAATGCCCTCTCGGCAGTGGGGGCTTTTGGGGTTGACAGCGGCAAAACCCTGAGAAAGGAGCTTGGGGCGGTAATCAACATGCGCTATGCCAGGGAACTGGCCAAGAATGTGAAGTTTGAAACCAAGGCCAACTTTTTTCAAGCCTACCGACAGGGCGCCATGGTGGACGTGATGTGGGACAACCTCCTGGAGCTTAAAGTCAACGACTTCATTTCTTCTACTATTTCCACCCAGATGATTTATGATGAGGACGTTCTTTTTCCCAATGATGATGGTAGCAGCAGCCCCAGGGTGCAGTGGAAATACGTGTTTAACGTGGGCTTTCTCTTTAGGATATAACATGATAGCATACGCAGTAGGCTGGATGGCCTACTTTATCCTTCATAGTGTATTGGCCTCGGCCTGGGCCAAACGGCTTTTTGGTCAATGGCAGCACTACCGGCTGTTTTACACGGCCATGGCCATGCTCACCTTGGCCCCACTGTGGTTGCTCAGGGCCTCACTTCCGTTTGAACCGCTATGGAATGGGGGGATTGTAGGGCAGGTAATTGGACTGGGTTTTGGATTTGGGGCATATAAAATGGGCGCTGCCGCCTTGCGCCTGTACGGCATACGCCAATTTGTGGGGCTAAAGCCCCAAACAGCGGAAACCCTGGTGCGGAAGGGCATTCTGGCGCGGGTGCGCCACCCACTATATACGGCCACCATCCTGCTGGGCATAGGATTCTTCATATGGCAGCCCATATGGGCCAACTTGGTGATGCTCTTGGCATGGTTGGCCTATCTGCCCATTGGTATTTGGCTTGAAGAACGCAAGCTCATAGCCCAGTTTGGTGCTGCTTACCAAACTTACCAAAAAGAGGTACCCGCGCTCTGGCCCCGAATTCCTTTTGCAAAGTGGAAATAGACGGTGTAGCCTGTGTATGGCCAAACCTTAACAGCGGCTTACCGATGGGGCTTCAGGGCAGGGCTTACCTTTGCCAACTCACTTAACACCAATGAGCAAATTGCTGATAGAGAATGAACAGGCCCCAAATTTGGGCCGACACATATTGGTTGAGTTCTATGGCTGCGACCCTCAAATAATGAATGACGTGGCCCTGATAGAACAATATATGGTAGCTGCTGCCCAGGAGGCACAAGCCACTGTGGTCAATTCCACGTTTCACCACTTTTCACCCTATGGCGTGAGTGGGGTAGTGGTGATAGAAGAGAGCCATCTGGCCATACATACCTGGCCAGAATACGGATATGCGGCAGTGGACATATTTACCTGTGGCACAGCCGTAAACCCTTGGATATCATATAAATTTCTGGAAGTGCAGTTTAGGGCCGAATATGGGTCTTCCATGGAATTGCTCAGGGGGCAGCGCCATTTGCTGGAGCGCAAGGATTTTGCTTTTGAGCCTACCCGCGACCAAGATGCGCCCAGGAAGGTGGCCCAAAACCGAAATATCTGGTTCACCGACCGCGATGAGAACATAGCCCTATCGCTCAGGCATACCGGCGACGTACTGTTTAGGGAGCAATCGCCCTACCAAAAAGTGCAGATACTGCAAACCTATGCCTACGGCAAGGCCCTCACCATAGACGGCATGTTTATGACCACCGAGCACGACGAATTTGTGTATCATGAAATGATAGCCCATGTACCGGTTATGGCACATGGTGCTGTGCGCCGTGTGCTGGTGATAGGCGGTGGCGATGGCGGAACCGTGCGTGAACTGCTGCGGCACAAGAACATAGAAAAAGTGACCATGGTGGAGATTGATGAGGCGGTGGTGCGCGCCTGCCGCCAACACCTGCCCTTTATAGCCGCTTCCTTTCACGACCCCAGGCTGGAACTGGTAATAGGCGATGGCATAGCCTATGTGGGCCAGGCGCCCTCTGGCGCCTTTGACCTGGTGGTGGTGGACGGGTCTGACCCCGTGGGCCCGGCAAAGGGCCTTTTTAGCGATTCCTTTTACCACAATGTGCATAGGGTGCTCAATGACAACGGTATATTGGTGGCGCAGGGTGAATCCCCCTGGTTTAACCAGCATGCCTTTGTTGACCTACGACGCTGTTTTGGTGCCATATTCGGCAGCCACAAAGTGTGGAACTATTTCTTTTTTGTGCCCACTTACCCCAGTGGCATGTGGAGTTTTGCCCTCTGCGCCAAAGGGCAGGTTAATCCCCTGCACGGGGTGGAGGTAGAGGCCATTGATATATTTAGCCAAGCCCAGGGTTTGCGCTACTACAACGGACACATACACAAGGCTTCGTTTGCTACCCCCAACTTTGTAAAAAACCTGCGACATGATGGATAACGAAGCGCGTGCGGCGGCGGTGGCCGCCTTTGATGCCGACAATTCAATGGCCGTGAATGCCGGAATTTTCGGATTGCCATTTGGCTATGCCCAATCTGAAGTGGTGCTATGCCCTGTGCCCTGGGAGGTGACGGTGAGCTATGGAGAGGGCACTGCCCTGGGCCCACAGCAGGTATTTGCCGCATCGCCCCAGCTAGACTTGTGGGACGCCCACTTTGGGGAAGTGTGGAAAAAGGGCATTTTCATGCTACAAGAGCACTATGGTGAAGTGCTCAAGCTCAATGGGCACGTGCGCAAACTGGCCAAGGGATATATAGCCCACCTGGAGCAGGGCGCCACCGGGCCACAGGAAGTGCTCAAGCAGGTGAATGAGGCTTGCCATGAGCTAAAGGAAACCGTGAAAGGCCTGTGCCTGGGCCTGATGGACGATGGCCGCAAGGTGGGCATGGTGGGCGGTGACCACAGTTGCCCACTGGGCTATATGGAGGCCCTGGCCGACAGGTTTGGGGCATATGGCATCCTACAGATAGATGCCCACGCCGACCTGCGCGCCGCCTATGAGGGGTTTACCTACAGCCATGCCAGTATCATGCACAATGTGTTGGCCTATAGCCCTGACATACAGTTGGTACAGGTGGGCATTCGCGATTATTCGGCGGGCGAACGCGCACGGATAGCGCATGATGACAGGATAAGGACGCACTTTGATGCCGATATGAAGCGCGCGCTGTACGAAGGCGGGACTTGGGCCAATTTGTCGGCGCAAATCATTGATGAACTGCCTCATAAGGTGTATGTGAGCCTGGACGTGGACGGACTCCAGCCGGCCCTTTGCCCAGCCACCGGCACACCTGTGCCCGGTGGGCTTGATTTTGACCAAGTGGCGCACTTGCTGTACCTACTCGGGCAGAGTGGCCGCCAGGTAATAGGTTTTGACCTGAGCGAAACCGGAAACGGCTCATGGGACGGCGTGGTTTCAGCCCGCCTGCTGTACAAATTATGTGGTTTGCTCTAAGCGAATGTCCGTAGGGGGGCTGTCGGCTGTTTTATGGTTTTCGATGCCTTTCACACCTGTGCAGATCCAAATGGCCTTCTCCACAATTTATACATCTTGCGGTTGTAACATTGCAATCGTTAAATAACCTAAACTAATATGAACAACCTATTTTCTAAAGTTAAACAATTGTCTGACAAAAGCTTGAATGGAAGTACGTTCCGCTTTGGATGTGCCATGTCGCTGGTGGCCTTGGCCTTGGCTTTGCCGCTGGCCGGTGGTGCACAAACATTGTCCAAAAACGTTACAATACAGTGGTTTGGCAAAGGACCCAAGAAATACAAGACCGAAGGTTTAGACTTGCTTGTACTTGATGGTGAAAAACTGTATTTCGACCTTACCAGGCCCAGTGGCTATGGCAGGATACCAGTCACTACCTACCATCAGCTTTGTGAGTACGATGGCAAGACAGATATGACGAGGATACTTGACCTAACGCCGGAAGACAACTGGGAGCAGGTAGATTTTTTGACCAACAACGACGGAAAAGTGGTGGCCTATATTAGTCATGTAGATCGCGAAGCAAAAAAATACCAATTGTATGCCCACCGGATTGACCTGGACGACATGGCCTTTAAGGGGGCGGGCAAACGGGTAGCCGAGATTGACTATGCCTCTTGGAATATCCTGTTCAAGGGCAGTTTTATTCCCGTGGTGTCAATTGACGGATCGAAAACACTCCTTCGCCACAAATTGCCCTATAAAGACCGGGAATATGAAGAATTTGGGTTTACGGTGCTCGATGAAAACCTGGACGTTATCAAGCAACAAAATGTGGTATTGCCCTACACCGAAAAGGAATTTTCCATCATAAAATTTCACGTAGATGGCGATGGCAATACGTACATCTTGGGAAAGAGGACCCTGGAAGATATTAAGGATAAGGACATACCCAACTATCATTACATCCTGCTCAAGTATCCTGTAGTAGGCAATGAAACCATAGAACAGGTGGTGAGCGTAGAGGGCCATTTTGTTACGCACGTGACCTTGGACTTTGACCTAGACCAAAATCCCATTTTCACCGGGTTTTACGGTGACCGGCGCGGACTGGGCATAGCCGGACACTACTTCCAGAAATTTGATAAAACAACGGGCAATGTGCTCATATCCATCTTTGAACCTTTTAAGGCCGATTTCTTGACCCAGGGCCTCTCTGAGCGAAAGTCTGAAAAAGTAGAAGATAGACTTGAAAAAGGAAAGAACGAGGAACTAATGAATTTTGAGTTCCGCGACCTCATCAAAAAGGATGACGGGGGCTACTACCTCATTGCAGAGGAGTACACACTTGAAACAAGGACAAGAAGCTCAGGATCAGGTTATACTACTTATTATGTGCATAATTATTCCGACATTATAGTACTTAACCTAAATGCATCTGGCAACTTGTTGTGGGCCAAGAAAATATTCAAGAAACAGTATAGCTCTGTAGGTGCTTATTTGTCTTTTCTGGTGATTTACAAGGACGACAAGCTCTACTTCATTTACAATGATAACCCTGATAATCTTAAGGTTAAGGATGCAAAGGGGGTGGAACCTACTGGCGGCCGTTCCTTAACCGAACCGTTCTTGGTGACCATGGATGCCAAAGGCGATATAAAAAAGGAAATCATTTATTCTCAAAAAGGATTAAAAACGTACTTAAAAATCTCAGGGAGCCGGGTTACCAATCAAAACTCGGTAATGCTCCTTACAACCAAAGGATGGTTTAAATACCGGTTTGGCCACCTCACCATAAAGGACTAACCGGCCTGGGCACTCAGCGCAAACCAAAGGCCCTGGCCTGGCGATTTTTTATTTAGGGTACATCCTACCACCATACAGGCCATAGGGCGGGTACTGCCCGTAGCCGCCTTGGCGTGCGTTCCTGCCCTCAAGCCCTAGCCATGCGGACTGCCCGGTCGCCCGTTCATCATTTCGGCCTGCCCGCCCTGTGGCGGGTTTTTTACCGCCCAGCCCATTGTACGCCCACCGCCCTGGGCACTTGCCCTACTTTCGGCCACACAACCTAAACCAAACACGGGCCCTCGCGCCCTACACAAAGCCTACACCATGAAAGCATATGTAATGCACCGCTACGGAGGCCCACAAGTCCTCCATTTAGAAGAAGTTGACCAGCCTGGCCCCCTGCCCGGCCACCTGCTGGTACGTGTACTGGCCAATTCGGTAAACCCCGCCGATTGGCATGTCATGCGCGGCTCGCCCATCATAGCACGCATGGCCTTTGGCCTTTTCAAGCCCCGCAATAAATTCCTGGGCGGCGATTTTGCCGGGGTGGTGGAGCAGGTGGGCCAGGGGCTCGAAGGCCAGTACCGCGTGGGCGACCACATTTTTGGCGAGGCACTGGAAGTGGGCACGTTTAGGGAATATATCAATGTGAAGCCTTCCGTTTGCGCCCTTATGCCGCACGGTGCCCAGTTTGTGTCCATGGCCTGTTTCCCCATAGCCGGGCTTACCGCCCTGCAAGGGCTGGTTACCCATGGTAAACTGCAGCCATCAGAGTCGGTGCTCATCAACGGGGCTTCGGGTGGGGTAGGCCACCTGGCCGTTCAGATAGCCACCGCCATGGGCGCCCGGGTTACCGCCGTATGCTCCAACCGCAATGCCGATTTTGCGCGCTCCTTGGGGGCCCAAGAGGTAGTGGCGTACGACCATAAGCCTTTGGCTTCGCACAGCGGGCAGCACCATTTGGTGCTCGACACCCACGGAAACTTGGGCTATGCCGATTTCAAACGACTGGGGCAGCGCGGGGTGGCCATAGGGTTCACCACGCTGGCCCGTATGCTGGCCCTGGCTACCCTCAAAACCATTGGGCGTCATCCCATTGCCATATTCACGGCACAGCCCAATACCGCCGACCTCAACACACTGGCCCAGATGGCCGAAGAAGGCAAGCTGCAGCCACACATAGAGAAAACCTATGAATTTGCCGAACTGCCAGCCGCCATAGCCCACATAGAGGCCATGCGCACCCGGGGCAAGGTGGCGGTGGCCCATGCAGTATGACGGTGAATTTGGCCCTCTGGAACAATAGGATAAGGTAAGCGCACGCATTGAGAAATTTTTCGCGGATAGTGTCTAGTGCTTTGGGCTGTAGCAAGGATATCAAGTAGTTACTTTGCCCACCATGCGCCAAAGGGCTACCGGTAAACGAAACAATTGGCCCCAAGGTCAAGTAGAAGCCAAGGGAAATTTGGGTCCACGCCTGGGCCTGCCCCATACCGGCCATGAAAGGCCAGGTTTCAAGCCTGACACTAAGTAGGCTATAGTGAAAACGGCCAGTGCATGCCGTAGGGTACGGTGTTCTGCGGTATATTGGGTTTACTTGCCGGTGAGGCCTCACGTACCAAATAATGGCCTATGTTTGTCTTTGTAACCAAAATTTGTACTGTGTTAAACGCCTTGCCCATTTTACATGTATCTGATTTGCTTGGCACTATGCGGCCCATACTGC
>JACPUW010000018.1 GCA_016192035.1 Bacteroidota bacterium | reverse complement strand
CCCTTAAATAGGTACGGCACTGCTCCTCGGTGTTGAATACTTGAGCGAACTTGAAAATGTCCATTTGGTTACTTTTTTGGGCAAATCAAGGCCCCCACTGTGCAGTTTTGCTGCGTAGTGGCAAACAAACGGAGGGTCATTAAAGAAAATATGGCAAAGAAGGTAGAATCCATAAAACACAAAACCGATACCCGAGCTCATATTCCGAGCAAGGAAGAAGCGGGCTATGAAGAGGCCAACGCCAAAGTACAAGACGGCAAGAAGGTTTTAGAACTACCCAAAAACCCTGTGGTGCATCGTGGGCAAGACCCCGAATTGTTTTGGCTGAACAGATACGGCAATGACGACCGTGATGATTTATAGCGTGTGGACATTCGCAGCCTGTACCGCCACGAACACATTGCCAAAGCCCCACGAGTCAACGCTCAGACCAAAGCTTTGTCAAAGAGCTTGCAAAGCCAACGCACGACAAAACCGATACTAAGAGACTGACAAACAAAAAAAACAGAAGGGCAGCACACAACAGGCGTTTGGCTCAATGGCGGGTGAAGTGGTTAATTGAACATTCTACCTCTCATCAAGTTTTGTGGTGTATTGACAGTTTTGTGCTTCGAAATCCCCACCTTTGCCAAGCCCGAAACCATTACCAGTAATTAATTAATAACAAATAATATGCACAAAATGAGAAGATTACTCTTTCTATCTGGATTAATTCTGATGACCAAAATGGCAATTTCTCAGAATTCAGAACTACTTGACTCATTAAAAACTTGGTCTGTTATTCAATATAATGCCTATATGAGTTATTTCAGTGAACACTCACATAAAATTAGAATTGAAGGTGACACGTTGATTGATAGTATCAGATATCAAAAAGTCTGGATAAATGAAACTGAAGACGATAATTTACATTGGCGTTGTAAATCATTTATCCGGGATGAGAATGGGAAAATATTCTACAAGAAAAAACGAGACAATGACGGTTTTTACGATGAGTATATACTTTATGATTTCAATGCAGAAGTAGGAGACACTTTTACGACCCTAACAAGTATGCTCACAAGGACAAGGGTGAAAATTGACAGTATCTTTTATTCAAATATTTTCGGCGACTCAATAAAAACGTGGAAGGTTTTACTGTTTACTGATTATACCGGTACACAAGGTGCTGAATCATATTGGTATGAAGGAATTGGTAGCGAAAAAGGACTATTATATACTGGTGAAATTATTTTACATTCTGGTAAAGCACTTCTTTGTTACAATTATGGTGATTCTTTGATTTATCGGCGAAAAGGATACAAAGATTGCTATGTTTCTGTAGGTACTAATGAAATGAACCCTACAAATACAATTGATCTTTATCCAAACCCGGCTAGTTCAAGTATAACATTACAAGTTCCTTACCGTTCATTTATTGTAAAAATTACGTCTATAACGGGACAGGATGTTTATAAAAATCTTATGACAGAAAATCAAAAGACCATTGATATTTCAACATTTAATAAGGGAGTTTATATCGTAACAATAATTTATGGGAATGGAATTAATTCCAAACTAATGACGAAAATATAGCTACTGGCAATTTCGGGAATATTTAATGCGGGGTTTTGTAGTTCAGCCACATTTGGTTTTTCAATCTTATTTGTGGTAAAGGCGGAACATGAATCGCCTTGAAATCCGCTACTACTCTTATACTTGACTGTTGTGCGGCATACTAAGAAAGCCCACCGCACAAAATGGCACATTTGGTTTTTATACCCCCGGCCTTTTGTTTGGGCTACGTTTGTTGTGAAAACAAGAAAGTACCCGAACCGTATTCTTGTCTTAGTTGATCGTGAAATACCGCCGGGGCCGCAAAAAATTGACTTCGGAATTTGCTACTCAAAAATTTGCCCGAAGGCCCAAGGTAAATGCCCTGGGCATGCCCGGGCGCAGTCCTGCCGGCCTTCGGCTCACCACATACACCTCATTGGTCAGGTTGGTGCCACTACAGAATAGGGCAGCCTTCTCGCCAATCGCCAGTTGGGCGCTGGCGTCAAGTACCAGGTAGGCATCGGTTTTTTCATGTGCCAGCATCTCGCCTTGCCCGGGAACTGTGCGCATGTGGTCCATATACTTGGCACTCAAGCTTATCTGCCCCATTCGGTGTTCCAAGCCCATAACCACCGCCAGCTGGTGACGGGCCAGGTATGGAAAATGGTCGCCTGCCTGCACTTGGCCCCAGCCCTCAAATTCTGAATCGAAGCTGGTGAGAAATACCGCGTCGGTAAAGGTGTAGGCCACTGAGAGTGGCAGCGCAAATGCCCCATTTTCTTTGGGATACAATAAATTATACGAACCCTGCACCTCAAGGCCATTGGTTTTCACCTCACCGGCATTGAATAGGTCGCCCGTGCCCCCGCCCCCGCCAGCGGCCATGTCAGCGCCCAGTAGGTTGTGGTAGTAGTTGTAAAAGGCCACCGTTTGCACCGATAGTCCACTTTTGTTGTACCTAAGCCCCAGTTCATAGTTCATGCTTCTTTCAGGCACGGTCTCTTCTTTAGAACCCGGAGGGGCAAAACCCTGGTGGATACCTACAAATGTGCTGGCATGTGTGCCCAGGCGGTAGTCCAGGCCAAGTCCCGGAATCAGCACGCCAACGGTATTGCTCCGCTGGGCCAGCGCGGTGCCGGTACGCCCGGGGTCTGATTTTCCATAGTCGCTGCGGCCCAGGGTTATGTGCTCATACCTAAGCCCTGGTGTGGCCGTGAGCCTACCTGTGCGCATTTTGTACTCCAAATACGTGGCAAAGGCCGTGGCATCATCTATTAAATTGCTTTCGGTACCGGGTACCCCCGCCTGTTGGTGTTCCATCACCCCATTGTCCATGACATAGTAGTCCACCCATTGGTACCTGTCCACTTGGTCGTGGTGGTAGCGTACTCCTATGGCTATATCATGTATAATTTCCTTGGTGTTAAACCTGTAATCCAGCCGTGTTTGAACGCCCTGCGAAACGTAGGAGCGGTTGTTGGCTTTCATCTCCAAGGCATTGTCACGGGTGCTGCTTTGCCCGGTCAGTATGTTATGCGCATCCGCATATTTCAGCGGGTCTTCCAGTATGTCGGCTATGCCGGTCCTGGTGCCCGTGCTGTCTTGCACCTTGTCCAGCTTGTACCAGTTTCGGGTAAACTCAGTGCGGTAAACGGTGGTGTTTATGCGCAGGTGATCTGAAAATTTGGCCATATGGCCCAGGGTGTATTGTCTTTGGCGGGTGTTGATCTGGTCAAGCTGCGATGCCGCATACCGCCTGTACGGGCTGGCATTGAAATCCGTCTCCGTAAGGCCCAGGTAGGTTTCGTTGGCCGTTTCCCTCATTTCGCCCACTTTTAAGGTAAGCTGCTGATAAACACGGGCAGAAAGGTTGGTATTGACCTGCAGTTTGGCCAGGTAGTCTTTTTTGTCAAAACCGGCATCACCACCATTGTCAAGCACCTTAAATCCTTGTGAACCATATTGGTATGTTTCCACCAGGTAAGCTATGTTTTTGTGTGCATTGCCCATGGAAGCGTGCAGGTTCCTGCCTCCAAAACTGCCGCCGCTCAGGCTAAACCTTCCGGCAAGTTCAGTGGGTATCTGGGTAGAAATAAGGTTAATGGCACCGCCGGTGGTATAGGGGCCGTATTTTATTTGGCTGCTGCCTTTTAGTATTTCTATGCCCTGCATGCGGCCTACGGTGGGGAAGTAGTAGGCAGCCGGGGCAGCATAGGGCGCAGGGGCTATGAGTACCCCATCTTCCATAAGGGTAATCTTGGCGCTGCGGTCCACGCCCGTGCCGCGCAGGCCTATGTTGGGCCGTAGGCCAAATCCGTCTTCCTCCTGCATATTGATGCCGGGCACCGTGCCCAGTGTCCTGTTTATATCGCTATAATTAAACCGTTGCAGCTCTTTTGGCGACACATAGGCTGCCGAACCTGGTATGTCTTTTATTCCGGTATGGCCCCCGGTCATCACGGTGATTTCGGCTAGTACCGATACGTTTTCAACCATTTCTATATCAATCACCACCAAGGCACCTGACGGTAGCTCAATGTCACGCTGCACCTTTTGGTAGCCTATGCAAGAAACTACTAGGGTATATGTTCCCGGTGTGATGTGTGACATATGGTAAGCACCTTTGCCATTGGTAGATGCGCCATGTGTGGTTTTTTCTAAATACACCGAAGCGGCCACAATGGGCCATTCTTTGTCCACCTGGTACACGGTGCCGCTCAAAGAGGCTTCCTGGGCCAATGAAACAACACAAATGGCTGTGAATAAAACAAATGGTATAAATCGTTTGGTCATGATGCAAAAATGGAATGGCTTGATGCCGCAAAAGTATATCTATTTAGATTTGGTCTAAATAGATTTAAGGATAAAATGGTCGCCTATTCTGGTTAAATGCTGGTAACATATTGTGCTTCACTGAATCGCTTGCCTAGGCCGGGCGGTTCCGCCACAGACTTGGGCAGGGGATGGGCAAAAAGAAGCAGAGAATGGCTAAAAGGAACTTGCGGCGGTGGCTGGCCACTGACGAAACCAACCATGGGCCATATCATGGCCAGTAGGAATATGAACGCGTGGGGATAGGTCATGCCTTGTGCCGTCCCCACACCACTTAGCCCGTGGCCCATAACAAGATACGCCCTGTTACCTGCGCCATTTGGAACCAGGTAGAAATATGCCACCTTTGCCCCTCTCATGCGTATTTCATTCTTTTTCCTAAAGCTACATGCCCGCAGGTGGTATAGGTACCTTAGTGAAATTGGCCTTGTCCACGCCCTGTTTGTGCTGGGCCTGGTGGTCTTTGGCACCTATGCCGTGTGGGCACAGGTGGCCCAGGGGCGTCAGTATATAGCCCTCATTGTGCTGCCATTGCTGCATTCTTTGCAGTATTATCGGCGTGACCATCAATTTCTTGTCTTGCTCGGCCTCTCTGTAGCTGTTCCGTATAGGTTGCCTTACCTGGTCTTGGCGCTGCCGTTTCTGGCCATGATGCTTGCAGTGGGCCACTGGGCCTACCTGGCCCTGTCGGTAGCCGCTATTTTCTTGTTGCCACTCCTGCACATGCGCCCCTTTCTGCCCCACAATTGGTTCCTGCAACTGGGCAGTTTCTTGCCTTACAGGCTGTTTGAGTGGCGTTGTGGGCTTAGGCAGTATGGTCTGGCCATCATCATACTCTGGTTGGCAGGGGCGGCACTTTCGGTGTTTCCCGTTGCGGTGCCAATTGTGTTGTTTTTCCTGGCGCTCAATACCTCCGTGTTTCAGCTCATGGCCGAACCCAAGGAAATGCTCACCGCAATGGCATCATCGCCCGGCCATCTGCTCCGGCTAAAAGCCATGGACCAACTGGCCCTCCATGCCCTGCTCACTGCCCCTTTGGTGGCGCTCGACCTCTGGTTTCACCCCCAGTATTGGTATATAGTGCTGTATGTGGTTGTCATAGGAGCGGTTACCCAGGTCCAAGCCGTGGTGTACAAGTACAGCCTTTACCGGCCCGGCCAGCGTTTCGAGTCCGACAGCGTCTTCCAGTTGCTCGTTATGTCTTCCTTTCTGGTGCCCTTCCTGCTGCCCATTCCTTTTTGGGTAGCAGTGGCCAACTATAAAAAATCCATCAGGCAACTTACCCCCTACTTTTAACCCATGAATCTCATAGACATTCATTTAAGTTATGGCAAAGAAGTGGTGATTTCTGGCCTAAACCTCCATGTGCCTCCCCAATCGGTCATGGGCCTGGTAGGGGTAAACGGCGTGGGCAAGACCACTCTGCTCAATGCCATTTTTGGCACCAAGCCGCTCACCCAGGGCAAGATAGAGTGGGAGGGAAGCCCACTACAGCCCCGGCAGATTGCCTTCCTTGAAACCGAACAGTTCTTCTACCCCAAAATCACCGGTAGGGAATACCTGGAAATTTGCAGGCTCGCCAACAAAAAGGCCGACGTGGATGGCTTGAACGCACTCTTTGACTTGCCCCTACACAAACTGGTGGATACCTACTCTACCGGCATGAAGAAAAAACTCGCGTTTATGGGCGTGCTGGCGCTTGACAGGCCCTTGCTCCTGCTCGACGAACCGTTCAACGGGGTGGATTTGGAAAGCGTGGAGCGGATTAAATTGGCAATTAATCATTTGCGCCTTGGCGGCAAAACAATTTTGCTCACCTCTCATATTCTCGAAACCCTTACCGACATATGTGACAAGATTGTGGTATTGGTACACCGGGGCAGGGCAGAATCATATGAAAAAGCGCAATTTGCCGAGCTAACACAACACATGCAGCAAACCCTTAGGTCCAAGGCCGGGGCACAAGTGGCCAAGGCCCTGGCTTCACTTGCCCCAAGCTAACCCGCAGCCTTACCAATCCACCCGACTGGCTGCCCAAGGGCGGCTTGGTTGGATCACGCACCCATAAGTCGGGCCATAATGGGCATGGCTTGGCTATACCAATCCTGCACCCAGCGCCAGCGATATGACTATAAGCCCTATGGCTATAAACCGTTGCAGAAATCCTATGGTCACTTTCTTGAGCATTTTGTTGCCTATAAAGGCACCGGCTATGGCCGCACCGGTAGCTGCCAGCACCAGTCCTAAATTATCTGTTAAGTCACTGGCCTTAAACCTGGTGGCATATACACTTATTCTCGTAAAATCAATAAAGCTCCCAATGGTTACGCCAGTGGCTATAAATGCCTCCTTGCCCAGGCCGGCGCGCACAAGAAACGCCGAGCGCAGTGCCCCTTGGTGGCCTGACAAGCCACCAAAGAAACCGCTCAGCGCCCCGCCCAGCGGCAACCACCTGGGGCCTATCTGCACCTTGTTTAAATATGGCAGCAAGTCTATGAGCGCAAAAACTATGAGCAGCAAGGAGATAATCAGCTTTATAGGGCTTATTTCCCGAATGGCCCCCCATAGTTCGTAGCGGTATAGTACCGGCATGTCGCTTAGCCGCAGCAGCAACTGCGCCCCCACATAAGCAAGGGCCACCGCAGCCAGGCCAAAACGCATGAGCACCTGTATATCGGCTTGCATTCCCACCAGCGTGAGCTTAAATAAGTTATTGGCAAAGTGTACCACGCCCGTAAGCGCTATGGCCTCGTCTATGGGGAAAAACAAGGCAAATACCGGGGTAAGGATGGTGCCCAGCCCAAAACCCGAAAAGAACGTGAGCACCGCTGCCCCAAAAGCCGCTATCATGATGAGTGCGTAGTCCATGTCTTGATTTTATTCCTGTTTAAACACCTTTAAATAAACAATAAAAAAAAGGGCCAAGGCCAGGCCGCTAAACAGGCCGCTCACCAATCCCAGGTGCACGCTCGTCTGCGCCCCTATGATCAGCCCCGAAAATAGGCCAAATGACACCGAAATCACCAATACTATCTTTGTTTTTCTACCCATGTCATTCTTCTATTTCTATGGTTTTCATTTGTTTGGCCAGTGCCAATTCGGCTTCTTCCACCGCCCGCACATAGACAGCCCATGGCCCCTTGCACAGTCCATTTATGCGCCTGAGCACCTTTTTGGTTTCAACCTCGGTTTGGCGGTAGCTCCATTCGGCCATTTGGTTGGGCCATGACTCTGCACCGGTTATATAGCCCATTGTCTGCCACAGGCGGTCGGCCAGCCGCACGGTCACATGGTCATAGCCCACCAAATCGCGGGGCACCATAACCAGTGATTGTATGGCTTTTATGCTGTCTTTTAGCGCATTGCCCAGGGTTCGCAGCGCCCCCATGGCGGTATCCTTTCCCTCACCCACCAGGGCAGCCACCCGTTCTATCTGCCGCTCCATGTCCATCAGTTGGTCAAAACCCTGGGTAGCCGCGCGCACCACCTTCAGGTGTTGTTCCACCAGGGCTAGCTGTGCCTCATATTGCCCCAAACTGTTTTCCGTCCGTGGGTCGGCCAGCAGGGTTAGCTCGCCCGTGGCACTTTGCCCACAGTAGTGAAGCACTACCCGGTACTGCCCCGGCGGTGCGTAAAACATACCTGGCTTCTGGGCTCCCTTGCCGGGGGGCTGGTAGCTCGGAAAACGCTCCCCGTTGCGCTCCAGTCCCCAATATACCCGGTTGAAACCCGTGTCGGGGGCCAGGCTCAGTTGTCTCACCGTATCGCCCGCCTGTGTCAGCACCACCATATCCACCTTTTTGTCTTTCGCCGGAACCCCTATCCAGTAGTCTATCATGGCGCCCCTGGGCCGGTTGTCTCCAATATAGTGCCCTTGGGCGGTAAACCTAAGCCCCTCCACCGATTTCCATTGGCTTAGGTAGGCGTCGCTCAGGCCAAAAAGCAGCGGTTGGCAAGTGGCCGGAAGCACCCCCTTGTAGGCCGCCAGTTCTCGCAGCGGGCTTATATGGTCCATCACGTACAGCGACCGCCCAAATGTGCCTATAATCAGGTCGCCCTCACGGGGGTGTATCTTCAGGTCCATGGTCGATACCGAAGGGTAACCATGTGTCCACTTGGCCCAGTGCTGCCCTCGGTCTATTGATACCCAAAGGCCGTTTTCAGTGCCCAGAAACACCAAATTGGGCTCTATCTCGTCTTGCACCACACTTAGGGCATAGCCTTCTACCCCTTCCAGGGCCAGCCGGTCCCACCTTGTCCCATGGTCGGTGGTGTGGTATAGGTAGCTGCCCCAGTCGTTTTGGCGGTAGTTGTTCAGCACCACAAAAGCCTCCCCGGCCCCTGCGCCCGATGCGTGTATCATGGGGATCCACGCATTGGATGGGGCTCCTTTTAGCTTGTCTATCAAGTTGGTCCAGGTCTTTCCACCATCCCTTGTCAGTTGTAGGTTGCCGTCGTCGGTGCCCACCCATATGGTGCTTTTGTCCACCGGGCTCGGCGCTATGCTCACTATCGTTGTGTGGTTTTCCGCAGTCGTCGCATCGCGCGTGAGGCCTCCGCTCTCGGCCTGGCGCTGCTTGGCCGCATCATTGGTCGTCAGGTCGGGCGATAGCAGTTCCCAGTGCCTGCCCCTGTCCCCGCTATAGTGTACAAACTGGCTCCCAAAATACAGTCCATCTACCTGGAACGGATCGGCTGCCAGGGCTGCATTCCAATTGAACCGCAGCGATATACCCTCAGGATGTACCGGCCTTATGGGCGATGTTTGTCCCGTAAGCCTGTTGTAGTACACCAAATTGCCTCCTTGGCTCATGGCATATCCATGTTGCGGGTCGGTAGCCACAGGCAACACATCAAACCCATCACCAAAAAACAACTCCTCAAAATCGTGGTTTCGAATGCCGCCGTGCCGCCATACATAGGCGGGGCCGGCCCATGACCCATTGTCCTGCAATCCGCCATATACGTGATAGGGCACTTCCATGTCGTGGTTCACATGGTAAAACTGCCCCACGGGCAGGTGCTCGACAAATTGCCAGTGCTTGCCCCTATCCCTTGATATGTTTAGCCCTCCGTCATTGCCGTCTATAAGATAATCAGGATTGTTAGGGTCTATGTAAAAGGCGTGGTGGTCAGGGTGTACCCCGTTTCCATAGTCCATGATGGTGGTAAATGACTTGCCACCGTCTTCACTCACCGACACATAGCTCCACAGGCTATATACCCTGTTTTCGTTCTTGGGGTCCACATATATTTCTGCGTAGTAAAAGGGGCGGTTGCCCACATTGCGGTCACTGCACCATTTCCAGCTCATGCCTCCGTCGTTTGACCGGTACAAGGCCAGCTTTTCGGCCTCTACCAGGGCGTACATCACCTTGGGATTGCCCTGGCACATGGCCAGGCCAATACGGCCCCAGGGCTTTTTGGGCAGGCCGTGCCCAGCATCCCGCTCTTTCCACGTATCCCCTCCATCATGGCTCACATACAGCCCCGAACCATCGCCCCCACTGTTAAAAAACCAGGGTTCCCGGCCATATTCCCACATGGCTGCCAGCAACTTATCAGGGTTCTGTGGATCGGCTATCAAGTCGGCACAGCCCGTGGCGCTGTTCACATAGAGTACCTTTTTCCATGTTTTACCGCCGTTATCTGTTTTGTACACCCCACGGCCTTCATCCTCTCCCCAGGCCGAGCCCGTGGCGCCTACCCATACTATGTCCGGATTGTCGCGGTGTACCACTATACGGTGTATGGTGGCCGTGTTTTCCAGTCCCATGCACGCCCAGGTGCGCCCACCGTTGATCGATTTATATATGCCCCTGCCGCTCGACTGGGAATTGCGCGGGTTCCCTTCGCCGGTCCCCACCCATATCAGGTCAGGGTTGCCAGGCCATAGGGCCACTGAACCAATATTTTGCGTCGGGAGCTTCTCGGTTATCGGTGTCCAGGTAGTGCCCCCGTTTGCCGATACCCATACCCCTCCCGAGGCAGTCCCAACATACAGCGTGTTGGGACCCTGTGGCGATACGGCTATGGCCGTTACCCTGCCGCTCATGCCCGCTGGGCCTATGCTTCTTGGACTCAGGTCACTAAAATGCCTGAGGTCGGCCTTTTGGGCTTTTATTAAGTGCATCCCGGCCAAACATAAGCCAAGTAATAATAATATCTTCTTCATGGTGAATAAATTACACAAAAGGAAGCGCCAGTGCCAAGCACAAATTAAGGCAAAGGTGCGGGCTTTTGCCCAGGCCGCCAACAAAAAAGCCCCGCACAGCGGGGCTATCTTCTCTTGGTTTTTGTTCTTGGCCTATTTGCCGTAAGCCTCCAAAAACGCCTTCTTATCGGCAACTAATTTTTCAATTGGCCTGTCCGCCTCCTCTAAGCCCACTTGCTTCACCTCTATGGCCTCTCCGTGCATATGGCCATTATCCACCTTCTCTATGGCTATGTGGGGCGCTATCACCAGCGCCACTATGGATGTAAGCTTTATCAATATGTTCATGGATGGGCCTGAGGTATCCTTAAAGGGGTCTCCCACCGTGTCGCCCGTTACCGCTGCCTGGTGCGGGGGCGAAGGACGCCCTTCTTTGTGCTTGTACCACATTTTACCGTCTATTTCCACGCCTTTTTCAAAAGATTTCTTCGCATTGTCCCAGGCTCCGCCGGCATTGTTCTGAAAAATGCCCATCAGTACGCCCGACACCGTGATACCGGCCAGCAATCCGCCAAGTGCCTCAGGGCCAAAGGCAAATCCTACTATGGCAGGAGCCAGCAACGCCAGTGCACCAGGAGCGATCATTTCGCGTATGGATGCCGCAGTGGATATGTCCACGCATTTTTCGTACTCAGGTTTGCCGGTACCTTCCATTATGCCGGGTATCTCCTTAAACTGCCTGCGCACCTCCTTTACCATGGCCATGGCCGCGCGGCCCACGGCAGCTATGGCCAGCGACGAGAAGATAAAGGGTATCATGCCGCCTACAAACAACATGGCCAGCACATCGGCTTTGTATATATCAATTCCCGTTATGCCCGCCAGGCCCACATAGGCAGCAAATAGGGCCAGCGCAGTGAGTGCCGCCGATGCTATGGCAAAGCCCTTGCCCGTGGCCGCTGTGGTATTGCCCACGGCATCCAGTATGTCCGTGCGGCCCCTCACTTCCTCGGGTAGTCCGCTCATTTCAGCTATCCCTCCGGCATTGTCGGCTATGGGGCCAAAGGCATCTATGGCTAGCTGCATGGCGGTGGTGGCCATCATGCCTGCCGCTGCTATGGCCACACCATACAGGCCGGCAAAGTGATACGAACCATAAATGCCGCCGGCAAGCACCAAAATGGGGATCACCGTGGACTCCATGCCCACCGAAAGGCCGCCTATAATATTGGTGGCGTGGCCAGTGGACGATTGCCGTACGATGGATAGCACCGGGCGCTTGCCCATGGCGGTGTAGTATTCGGTTACCATGCTCATGATGGCGCCCACTACAAGTCCTACCATAATGGCCCAGTACACATCCATATTGCTAAATTGGAATACCACCGCGCCTCGCTCAAAGCTTAGGGTGCTGGGAAGCATCCAGGTAACTACAAAATACGAAGAAATGGCAACCAGCAACATGGCGCCCCAGTTGCCCATGTTGAGTGCCTTTTGCACACTGTCACTATCCTTTGATATGCGCACGAAGAAGGTGCCGATAATGGAGAATATGATGCCCAGGCCGGCTATTAGCATGGGTAGCAAGATGGGCGACATACCGCCAAAATTGTCTCCGGAGGCAATCACCTCCCTGCCCAGCACCATGGTAGCCAGTATGGTAGCCACATATGAACCGAAAAGGTCAGCGCCCATGCCGGCCACATCGCCCACATTGTCGCCCACGTTGTCGGCTATGGTGGCGGGGTTGCGCGGGTCGTCCTCTGGTATCCCTGCTTCTACCTTGCCCACCAGGTCGGCCCCCACGTCGGCAGCCTTGGTATATATACCGCCGCCTACCCGCGCAAACAGCGCTATGGACTCGGCACCAAGTGAAAATCCTGCCAATACCTCTAGGGCCCTTTCCATTTCATGGCCATTGGCCGTAGCGCCGCTGGCAAACCAGTTATAGAACACAATAAACAATCCCCCAAGCCCCAGTACGGCCAATCCGGCCACACCCAAGCCCATCACCGTGCCGCCGGCAAAAGATACCTGCAGCGCCTTGGCCAGGCTGGTGCGCGCTGCCTGGGTAGTCCGTACATTGGCTTTGGTGGCTATCCTCATACCAAAATATCCGGCCAGTGCCGAGAGCACAGCACCTATAAGAAAGGCTACAGCTATCACCCAGTGTGAGTTAGCGCTTTCAAGCGAACCTGACCACCCCAACAGTATGGCTGCCACGGCGGCATAGAAAGCCAGCACGCGCCATTCGGCCTTGAGAAATGCCATGGCACCTGATGCTATATGACCCGCCAGTTCCACCATATTGGCATCTCCTGGTGCTTGTTTGCTCACCCACGCCGATTTTACGGCCATCACCAGCAAGCCCACAATACCAAGGGCAGGTACCAAGTACATTATTAAGTCACTCATTATATCTAATATTCAATAAGTTACAATTGACTTTCGCAAAATAGGGTGCAAATATAGTTTTCTGCCTCCTAAGCTGTTTTTGTTCCCTCCCCCTATTTTTGGCCGATGGAGATTGTTGAGGTGAATACCCCCGCGCTTGACAGGGCTTTTATTCAGGTTCAGGTTGACTTGTATAGGTCTGACAAGAACTACATCCGCCCCCTGGACCAAGATGTGAACCACATTTTTGATCCCAAGAAAAACAAGGTATTCAAGGATGGCCAGCTCAAGCGATGGTTGCTCATGCACCAGGGCAAGGCCATAGGCCGGGTGGCGGCTTTTTTGAACCCAAAGACCATTTCAGCCGGCAACATCAAGGCCGGTGGCATGGGTTTTTTTGATTGCATTGATAGCCAAGAAGCCGCTAACCTCCTCTTTGATACCTGCTTGAACTACCTAAAAGGCCTGGGCCTTGAGGCCATGGATGGCCCTGTGAATTTTGGGGAGCGCGACCGTTTTTGGGGCTTGCTCATTGGGCCATATGACCCGCCTACCTATCTCATGAATTACAACTTTCCCTATTATCAGCAATTGTTTGAAAACTACGGATTTCAGTTGTATTTCAAGCAATTCACCTTTTTAAGGGAATTTAGTGCCCCCTTGCCTGACAAATATCGACTCAAGGCCGAACGCATAGCCCGAGACCCAATGTATGCATTTAGCCATGTGGACAGTAAACACCTGGATCGATACGCCGAAGAGTTTAGAAAGGTATATAATGAAGCCTGGGGCAATGCCTATCAGGGGTTTAACCCCCTTTCCTCATCTCAAGCCAAATCGGTACTAAAGAGCCTGAAACCCATCATGGTCGATCACCTCATTTGGTTTGGGTATTATGACCATGAACCCATCAGTTTTATGATCATCCTGCCTGAAATGAACAGGATATTCAAAAACCTACATGGGCAACTCAACTTATGGGGCAAGATTAAGTTTATGTGGTACAGGTATGTTGTGCCAATTGAACACACCTACGGAATGGTATTTGGGGTTTCGCCTGGCCACCAGCGAAAAGGGGTAGAAGGGGCCATGATACAATCAGCCGCCAATTTACTGCAACCGCTCAATAGGTATAAAACATTAGAGTTGAACTGGATAGGCGACTTTAATCCCAAGATGCTACATGTGGTAGAAAATGTCGGTGCGCGCAAGTACCGCACCTACCATACCTATCGCTACTTGTTTGACCGTACCCGTGACTTTGAGCGTTACCCCATAGTAGGAGCTTAGGGGACAAACTACCCCAGCCACTGGTCCAGGCCCATGCCGGCCACCTCCGGAAATTTTTCGTTTATACGCGCCCTTATGGTTTCCTTGGCCAGGTGGGCTGCTTGCTTCAGTGCCATTTGGGTTGCCTCCAGCACTTCCTCTTGTAGGGCCGTAGCGTTGGCCCATCCGGCCAAATCGCTGTCTATCCACACTCCATGCACATGTTTGTCGGCTGTGGCGGTAACCTTCACCCGCCCACTGGCACTCTTGCCTTCCACCTCTAGGGTTTTCAGGTCTTGCTTTATCTGGGCTGCCTCGGTTTTCAGTTCGTTGAGTTTGCCGAGCATCTTAAACATATCAAACATGCGTGTTTTTTTAGTGAAGCAAAGATACCCCCCTACTTGTGCCATGCATGGCATAGACCGTGTTTTTGACCAATTGGCCCTTTTTTTCCTACTATTGCCGCTCTTATCCCAGCATGGAAACACCGCAGATCATTACCATTGGCACCATCCTGGCGCTGGTCATGGCCTTATATAAGGAGTGGCACAAACCGGTGGTGCTTTTCATCGCTGCGGCGGGCTTGTTGCTGATCACTAATGTGATATCCACCAACGACTTGCTCAGGGGTTTTGCCAATGAACAGGTGGCCGTTATCATCTTTTTGTTGGTGCTGAGCTCCATTATTCAGAAAGCCCGGCTCATGGAGCATTGGCTGCACTCCTTTTTTAGTGGTGCGTCCACATACCGTCGGTTTACCGGGCGGTTCATCCCTTTTGTAGCCTTTATTTCGGGATTCCTCAACAATACCCCAATCGTTGCTGCCTTTATACCCTATGTGTATGCCTGGGGCAAGGACCGCGGCGTATCTCCTTCCAAATTGCTTATACCCCTTTCATACGCCGCCATACTGGGTGGGACCCTCACACTGATAGGCACTTCTACCAACCTGGTAGTGAATGGACTGGCCCAGGAGTATGGGCTTGAAGGATTTAGCCTACTCGATTTCACGTTTGTAGGCCTGCCGCTCACCATAGTCGGCGTATTGTATATTGTGTTTTTTGGGGAACGATTGCTGCCATCGCGGGTTGATGCCCTTGATAGTGTGGTAAAAAGCCCGCGCGAATACCTGGTAGAAACGGTGGTGGGCCCAGGTTCCAAACTTATAGACAAAACGGTGGCAAATGCCGATTTGCGGGCCCTGAAAGGTCTTTTTTTGGTGGAAATCGTGCGGGGCGAAAGAATAATAGGCCCCGTTAAACCTACCCAAAATATCCGCGAAGGGGACCACCTCATTTTTGCCGGTGATACGGCATGTATTCCTGAGCTTATAAATTCTAACTTGGGACTTAAACTGCCCAAGCTGAGGGATATACCTAAGCAGGAACTTATTGAGATGGTGGAAGCCGTGGTGGCCTATAATTCAGACCTTTCTGGCCGCAGGGTGCGCGACACCAATTTTAGGGGGGCTTTTGATGCCGCCATAGTAGCCATTCATCGCAATGGCGAAAAACTGGCCGGGCGCATAGGCGATATAGTGCTGGAAAATGGTGACCTACTGGTGCTAATGGCAGGCAAAGACTTTCGCCAACGCGTGAACCAGAAGTCTTTTTACCTACTGTCCAGGGTTACTCAGATAAGCAACATTGACGCTAAGAAAGGTTGGGTTATTACCCTAACCGCCCTGGCTACCATCCTTTTGTCGGCCCTGGGGCTAATAAGCCTTTTCAAGGGCCTTCTTTTGTTCATTGGGCTCAGTTTTGCCATCAAATGGACCAATGCCCGCGACCTGCAGAAAAGTGTGGACCTAAACCTGGGCCTTATCGCGGCCATGTCGCTTACCATTGGCTTTGCTATGGAGAAAAGCGGTACCGCTGCCCTGATAGCCGAGGTAATCAACCAACAGCTGAGCGGGTTTGGCCCAGTGGTACTGCTTATTGGGGTGTACCTGCTCACCAATTTGCTTACCGAATTTGTGACCAATGTGGCGGCGGCTACCCTGGTACTGCCCATTGCCATATCACTTGCCCGTTTGGCCGGCATAGGGCCAGAGCCCTATGTGCTCTGTGTGGCCCTGGCCGCTTCTTTTAGTTTCTTGAGCCCCATAGGCTATCAAACCAATTTAATGGTTTATGGCCCAGGTGGGTATGCGTTTTCCGATTTCACCAAATTTGGATTCCCGCTCACCATCCTTTGTTTCATCATTACCATTGTTGCCATTGTGTTGCGCTACGGGCTTTATTAACGGGATGAACGAACACCTCTACCATACCATAGCGCTGACCAAAGTGCCCGGCGTGGGGCCTGAAGGCGCCAGGGTGCTCATAGCGGCCATGGGCAACGCAAAAGCCGTGTTTGAAGCTAAGGAAAGGGACTTGCTGGCACTTCCGGGAATGGGGGCAAAAACGATAGGCAACATCAAACAATTCAAGGCCTTTGCTGAAGTGGACAGGGAAATGCTGTTTATTGAAGGACATAAAATACAGGCTTTTACATTTTCCGATGCCGAATACCCCCAGCGGCTTAAGGCCCTGGGCGATGCGCCTGCCGTGGTGTACTACAGGGGCACCGCCTCACTCAATCACCCCCGCATCATTGGCGTGGTGGGCACCAGAAAAGCCACCGACTATGGTAGGCAAATGGTGGAAAACCTCCTACACGATATTCGTCAGTACAACGTAATTACCGTGAGCGGTTTGGCCTATGGAATTGACATAGAATGCCACCGCCGCTCACTGGCCAATGCCATTCCCACCATAGGCGTTATGGCACATGGTATTGACATGGTTTCGCCAACCCAGCATACCAATGTGGCCCGCGACATGGCACGCATGGGTGGATTGATGACCGAACACACCAGCGGCACCCTGCCGCTCAAGGAGTATTTTCCCAGGCGCAACCGTTTGGTGGCAGGCCTTATAGATGCCCTGGTGGTGGTGGAAACGGCTGAAAAGGGCGGTTCTCTTATTACCGCAGAGATAGCCCATTCATATAGCCGTGATGTGTATGCTTTTCCCGGTAAGAGTACCGATGAGCGATCAAAGGGATGCAACATGCTAATCAAGAGACAGAAAGCCTTATTGATTGAAGGCGCCGCCGACCTGGCATGGCATATGGGCTGGCCTTCACCTGGCGCACAAACCTCCATAAATGTAAAACTGGGCCAACTGCAAGGGCTTGAGAAACGTATTTACGCCGCCCTTCATGGGCAGACCAATCAAAAATGCCATGTGGACCACCTTTGTTTGTCACTAAACCTGAACCAAACAGAGCTGGCCCTCGTGCTGCTCAACATGGAGTTTGCCGGATACGTGAAAACACTTCCGGGAAACCACTACAAAGCCGTATAAATCAATGATCATGAAGATATTTTCCATTCTTGTCACTGCTGTTTTGGTGCTGGGTACAGCCACCCCACCTCCCAACAAGGACAACCCCCTTCCGCAACACATCATAGTGATGGTGGTGCCGGGCCTGGGCGCATCACAGATGGCATATGCCAGGACACAGAGCGATAACACCTTGTTTATGGACCAGTTTGAGGTAAGGGCCACACTACTGCCTTACGCCCTGGCTCAGGGCGGGATAACCGGCGCCCTGAGCATGTTGCTCAATGGAAGGACGGATACGCTGGACGGAAGCCGTGGTAACCTGCTGCTGCAAGCGAAGGAATTGGGATATGCCACGGCTTTTCTTACTACTGACCAATTGTTTACCGGCAATGGGGCTTTGACCCTGGGCTTGGATGAGAAAGGCTTGGCAGGTAGGTCGCCGGTGGCTACGGTAGCTGGGCTTCGCCACGACCTGCTCATGGGCGGCGGCGCCTGGACATTAAATGGCGATGATAGGATGGAAGTATTGCTGGCATTGCAGAAGGAGGGCTATACCCACTATAGCGGCCTAAAAGGCAATGCCCGACGGATGAAAGGCGAACGGCTGATGGTAACCGAGGCTGACCAGGTATTGCCTCCGGCCATGTCAGGCCGCAAGGATTTCTTGTCTGATGCATGGGACAATGTGCTATATCGGATGCCTATGGGTTCCGGGGGTAAATCGTTTACGGTCATGTACCTACATCACGTGCACCAGGCTTGTGCGGCCAACAGCCCCCAATATTTGGTTACCGAAATGGAAGATATAGATGCATTGGCCGGCAAGGTGCTACAAGCCGTGCAGAGCCCCGGAAACACACTTGTGGTGCTGGTATCGCCCTATGAAACTGGTGGTATGGCGCTCTTGCCGGGAAAAAAGGATGCTGGGGCTACCGGGGTGGCCTGGCATAGCAAGGATGCCACTGCCACCGAAACCCTGGTGTATGCCAAGGGGGTAGGGGCGGATGAGTTGCAAGGGGCATATGCCCATCACGAGTTGTGGCGGCGCCTACACCAACTAATGGGCCAATAATGAAAAGGGCATTCCTGGGCAGGGATGGTTCATGGCTCCGACTGGTGCTCTTGGCACTTGCTCTATGTGTATTGGGCCTGTACAGCCTGGCTGTAAAACAATATATGTTGCTCATCCCCACACTCCTGGGTATTCTTGTCTTGATAAGGGTTTTCCGCGATACCAGAGTAAGGAAGGGGTAATACAGGCTGAGTTTTTTTGGTGCGCTGTGCCCGGTTACCTATATTTGCAGCCCCAAAATGGAAAATATGGTCAAAGTGCCTTTTTTCATTTGGTATGGCGAGGTAGCTCAGCTGGTTAGAGCGTCGGATTCATAACCCGGAGGTCACGAGTTCAATTCTCGTCCTCGCTACATAACCAAAAGCCCGATAACCCCCTAAGGTTTCGGGCTTATTTTATTTATGGGCCAATGGGAGGCCACCGCATGGCCTATCACTTATTGGCCTTATCCTACCGATGCCAAAAACGCCTGCCCATCGTGCAAGTTTTGGTATAGGTCAAGCATGGTTTTTTCGCGGCACATGCGCTCAAACATTTCCCTAACAGGTTTATAGTCATTGTGAAATGGACATGGATGGGTTTCGCTGCAAGTGCTAAGGCCTAGGCCGCATTGCTCAAAAACCCCATTGCCATCAATGGCCACCACCACATGTATAACTGACTGGGAACGTTGGCTTTCATTAACATAAAATCCGCCGTTGGGGCCTTTGGTGCTGTTGATTATCCCCTCCTTTACCAGTTTTTGTAAGAGTTTGCCCACCGTATGGGCGTTTTCGTGTATGTGGCTCGCTATTTCTTGTATGCCGGGTTTATGGGCTGCCCCATAACTAGAAACCAGGTATATCACCGATTTTATGGCTGCTTTGCAAGTAAGGCTCAGCATGGGGTGCTACATATTGAGGAATTCCCGGCCACTTTCTGATATCCGGTCGTAGTTCCAGGGCGGTTGAAAACTGAGTTTTACATCTATAAGGTATTCAGGAAAAGTGCCTTGAAGTGATTCGCGCACCCCGCCTACCATAGACTCGCCCATGGGGCAAAACTCGGTAGTGAGTGTCATGGTGCATGCTACCGTTTTCTCTGCATCGTTGCAGTGAAGCTCGTAAATCAGGCCAAGGTCCACTACATTAAGCCCTATTTCAGGGTCTATCACATCTTTTAGTCCTTCCAGGGCCAGGGCGCATAGCGCCTCGTTGTTGGTTTGGGGCATCATGCCGTTGGTGCTTTGTGGGTTATAAGTTTTACTACATTGAAATTATATAATGCGGAACAGGCTATAAGCAGGGCTGACCCTACCTGTAACAGCAGTATAAACTGTCCCAATATGCCTATGCCAAAGAGTACAAAGCCAAGTAGGTAGCTAATTCCCATGGCAATAAAAACAGGATAGCTGAACAGGTCTTTTGGATTGGGGGTTTGCCCTTTGCCCGCGCGGTGGTGGTAGGCTTTGTTCCAAACAATAAAGGGAAGGGTCTTGAAAGTCATGCCCATGATAATGGCAGTGAGCCAGCCAAAGAAAACTGAAAACCCATAGCCAAGGACCAATGAGGTGTGGTGTCCTTGTGCCAGTGCCAGCCATAGCACGGTGGCCAGGAGCAGCAGCAGTGGGATGGCCAGCATGGCAACTGCGGCAAGTGACAGCCGCATGGGGCCATCAATGCGGCGGCGCAGGCGCTCGCTATAGGCCTTGGTGCAGTACCAGACAAATAGCCCCAAACCAGCCGCAATGGGTAGGGCTGCCAAAACCAACATGCGCATGGATGCCTGTAGGGCAAATAGTTGCATATAGCCTATGAGCCCCGCATTGATCAACCAATACACTACCCAGAGTAGTTTCTGATTGCTGTATTTGGAAATGAGAAAGAGGGGGATAAGGCGCGAGCCTACGCCCAGCACCATAAGCAGGAACCAGCCAATGATGCCGGTATGTGCATGGATAGGTAGGTAGTGTAAGGAGTTTATACCGAGTATGGGGTGGGTTAGGTTATAGGCCAACAACAATCCCAGGCACACCGTAAACAAGAGCCAGAGCACGGCGGTGAGCACAAAAAGGGCATGGATATTCCAGCGCTGGCTCTCCCACATGCTCAGGGCTATGTTTACCACAAAAACCACAATGGCCAACACCACCAGTAAGCCACCGGATAGGGTAGGCCAGCCCAAGTGAAAGGTGTGCAATCCATACACCAACAGCGGGATACCTAGGGCCGCCAGTATAAAACACAAACGGCCCAGCCACTCGCTGAATAGTTTTCCTTCTATAAGCACCGGCACCAGTTGATGACTGGCCCCCAGGGTAATCATGGTAGCCCAGCCCAGGGCCATGACATGGGTAATGGCCAAGATGGAGGGCTGGAAATAGTGGCCGGTAAAAGCGCCGCTCGACCCAAACAGCAGGAGCGTAGCAGCCAGAAAGGAGAGGGCGGCATAGAGATAAAAGGGCATTACCACTTGAGACGAGGTGGTCTTGGCCAAGATGGGCGAACCGGGAATTGGCATGTCAGGGCTTGAAAATGAGCATATGTACTTCTCCCTCACCCAATTCTTTGGTGCGGTAGTCAAGGCATCTTTCCTTTAGCTCGGGGAGTAAAAACACCGGTATCCTTTTGTGGTACACAAACAGGGCAGCTTCAGGGCCCAATTTGTTGAGCGATTCCAGTATGGCATGCATGGGCTGTGGCATGTCCATTTGTCGCACATCCAAGTATGTCAATTGGTTGGCAAACCGTGCCATTGCGCCGTCCCAGTCAGAGGATTGTGCTGGAGTGGCTGCCTCTTGGGGCACTGTGGTATTGGCACTCTTTCGGAAATACGTGTGTACCAATTGGTCATCCATCTGTTCGGTATAGGTTTCAAATCCTTTTTTGCCCAGTAAGTGGATGAGCGGGGTGGGTTCAAAAGTGTTGATGATCTTGAGTACCTCATGGTCCTTTAACTGTTTCACGGCCTGCATGATCCGGTCAAAGGGGTCTTTTCCGGTCTCCAATTGTGCCCTTACGTCAAGTGCTATCAAGTTGGCCGGATCTACCTCTTCCACAAACAGTGGCTTATGGCTCGGGATTTCCAATTCTTCGGCCTGCACGGTAGTGTCAACAACAAATCCCAAGGGGGCCATCTTGTGGAAAAAATCTTGCACCGAGCAACCACCCACCTTACTGGCCATGGCTATGGTCGTTCTTTTGGCCATAATCTTGCGCAGCAAGGGATTGCGCAATTTGTTGAAACGGGGAGAAAGGCTAATAATGGCTTCCAATGCATCAGGATGGCCCTTGAGCAAATCGGCTATTTTGGTATTGGCGTGTATGGGTTTCATGGTGCTGGTGCATTAACGAAAAACCCGCCCACCAACATAATGGCAGGGTCGGGGTGGTCATTTACTATGGCGTGGGGTATTTGGGCCGGAAAAAGGTAGAATTCGTGAGGTTTCGCTGTAAATGTCTCCCCGCCTATTTCAAATAGGGGCGTACCCTCCAGCACATACACAAATTCTGTCCTGTCAGGGTGGGTGTGCCTGGGGTATGATGACATGGGCCCTGCCTTCACCAATTTGAAAGTGGCGTGGGGTTGGTTCAGCAATTCTTTGCCGTAGAAAGAGTTGACCTTTCCGGGTATCCATTCCAAACTTGCTGGATCTATGCGCAACTTTTCTGGGGCCGCGGCATCGAGCCAAAAGGCATCAGGCCAATCGTCATCATCAGGGATATTTCCTTGGTAGTCAGCGGGCATCTCGGTGGGCATCACCTCCTGCAAATGTTGGAAAAGCACCCGTTCTTCAAATCGGATGTGCCGTTCCAGCCTATCGGCAAAAAGGGTAAGTGAGTTTTCGCTCGGCGTGCTGGCCAATTCCTGTGCTTTCTGGCCCAGATAGGCATGGTCATCAAGGGCTTCCTGAAGCATGGCCCCTCCTTGGTCAAGTGCGATAAAGAGGTGATTTTCCTCCTCGGTAAAATGGGGCAACAAGTGTTGGGAATAAAAATGGTGTACATAGGCCGCTATCCGTTCCGGCGCCGCTCCTTTCTTTAACCCCTGTCTAACCTTCCACACCAAGAGTAATCCGTGGTGGTGGTCGCGCGAGTAGGGTACAAGGGCTTCGCGGCGTTTAATCGGTGGCCGTTTGGACGATTTCATATTCCTAGGCTTTTGAAAGGGTCTTTTCCAGTTCAAGTGCTTTTGGAAATAAGATGTTGTTTTCCAAGTGGATATGTACGTGCATATCGCCTTCAAATTCTTCCAACATGCGGTAAAGTAGGCCATAGCTGGCGCAGGCATCTTGCGGCAGGGCATATCCTCCGGTCAACTCGCGCAGCTCACTTAGGGCTTGGCCTAGTTCGTCGTGCTCCAGTTCCATTACCGTTATTGGGCTTTTTATGGTGCCAAAAGGGTTGTGAGGCTGGGCACTGCGTTCGGCGGCTACCATTTGCTTGATGGCAGGAAACAATACGAATTCTTCCTTGTGCATATGGCTGCCAAGCTCGGCATCCATAGCCAGAACAAGGGAGTTAATGCGTTGCAGCTCAGGATGATGGCTGCCATGCACCTGATATACTTTGTGGGCATACGCCTTCATGTCGGGCATGTTTTTCTTCACATAGGCATGGTGGGTGTTCACCACATAGTCGGCCAGGAAGTCCAGGCCCCATTCGTTGTAGGGCAATGGGCGAACTCCCGCCGCCAGATCCTTATCGGCCTGCTGGAGTTCATGCTCCACCTGAGCGGCATCCAGGCCTTTCTCTGCGCACGCTTCCCGCACGGTTCGCTTGCCGTTGCAACAGAAATCCAGACCATACTTTTTGAAAATCTGGGCCTTGCGCAGGTCTTTGGTGGCTATTTCGCCCAGGGTTTCGTCAGATGCACCCTTGTTGCGCTTGCTTATGCGCACTTTCCACCATTCGGGGCCTTGCTCCAGGTATTCCCACGTAAATACATTGCCCCTCTCACCCAGCAATTGATAGTACAGTGGCTTGGGATCGTGGTCATTGTGTATGGTGAGGCTTTCACCGGCGGCCAGCGCGTCAAACCTGGAAAATATGGTGGGATGCTTCATCCTGGGTTCCAAAAGTGTTACATTCAGTACGTTGTCGCTTACTTGGTCCATCTGTCTTTGGTTTTTTAAAATGGTTCTAAATAATATTGATGGGGCAAATGTAGGGGTCTCGCCTTAATAAAAGTACTTTAATGCTTTTACTTTGACATTATTTTTTATTGTATTGATTCACAGCGTATAATAATTAAATGAGTGGACTAAAATTCTTTGGTGGTTCATTGTAAGCCATAAAAGCCATATTGAGGTATCCCCAAAAAAATACCCCGTTAGTCATTGACTAACGGGGTATGTCTTGAAATTTTGTGATCCCGTCTGGGTTCGAACCAGAAACCTACTGCTTAGAAGGCAGTTGCTCTATCCAATTGAGCTACGGGACCATACCTGCCAGGTGCAGAAAAAAAAAGGTTGGCTATGCGGCCAACCTTGTACCCTTTTGCTTTGAATTGTCGGGGCAGCAGGATTCGAACCTACGACCCCCTGGTCCCAAACCAGGTGCGCTACCGGACTGCGCTATGCCCCGAAAAATCCAACATACTCCGTGGTCAGGCTTGTCCTGCACCAATTGCGGAGAGACAGGGACTCGAACCCTGGCACCGCTTTAAGGCGGTGACGGATTAGCAATCCGCTCCATTACCACTCTGGCACCTCTCCTTCTGAAATGGTGTGCAAAAGTAATTGGCGCTGGCCTTCGCCACAAATTTTTGCGGCCCAAGTGCCCATTTTTTCACTGGCCCACCTACCTATATTTGTGCAAATTCATAGACTAATGCGATTTTTTGGGCTAAACGCTCTTCTTTTCATAGGTTTGATGGCCTGCCAGTGCAAGCCAACCGTTCCCCAGGCTCCCGTACAAGTAGTGGCCCACATGGCTTCCATGCCACAGTCACTTCATCCTACCAACAACCCCAGTGCCGAGCGGCTTGAGCTATTTACCTACCTGCATGGGTACCTGGTAAGGGAGGATATAGTGAGCCACGAACTACACCCTGAGGTATTGGCGCAGCTTCCTGAATTTAGGCCCGCCGATACTTCCTACCTATGCCGCATAAACCCGCAGGCCCGCTTTGACAATGGCAAACCCGTTACCAGCCATGATGTGCTCTATACCTTCAAAATGAACGCCTGCCTGGGCGTGCGCAACGGTTCGGCCAAAACCAATTTTGCAAATATTGCCGATGTGCGGCCCATAGACTCCTTTACCTTTTCGCTGGAGTTTAGGGAACAAAACATACAGGACATATACCTGCTCTCTGAATTTCCCATACTGCAGGCCAGCTTTTATGACTCGGCCAGTGTGGTGGCCCCCTACAGTTACCGACAACTCAAACGGCGGTACTTTGTAATCAAGGACAGTGTGTTGTCAGGCTATGTAGCAGAGTTCAATGGCCCTAAATATGCACTGGCACCCAGCAAGATCAATGGCTTGGGGGCCTATGCCCTCACCGGCTGGGACAATACCCATATGGTCTTGGAGAAAAAAGAAGGCCATTGGCTAGCCTCCACAGGATGGTGGTTCCACCAATCCAGGGCTGATAAGATAATCTTTAAGTTGGCCACCGACTATACCGGGCGCATGCTGGACCTAAAGAACCAAACGGTAGATGTAAGCGTGGGTTTTAATAGCAAGGAAGTAGCTGAACTTATGTTGGATACTGCAATTATGGCGCACTACGACATACGTATGGAACCCATGTACTCCCACACCCTCATAGCTTTTAACCTACAGCCGCAAATGGCCAAAAGGCAGCCGTTTTTTACCGATCCACTGGTACGCACGGCATTTGCCTACTTGTTCCCCATACAAGATGCCATGGACCAACTGTCGAACGGGGTAGCCATGCGCATAGTAGGGCCCATTTCGCCCAATAAGAGTGGCTATCACAAGGGCTTGGTGCCGTATCCCTATGACCCGGCCAAAGGAAAGGCCCTGCTTGCCCAAGCGGGTTGGGCCGACTCCAATGCCGACGGTATTCTCGATAAATCCATCAATGGCAAGCGGGTGGACTTCAAGGTGTCTTTCATGTGCCCACCCACCGCACTGTTTCAGGCCGTATCAGGCCTTTTTGTTGAATCGCTCAACCTATTGGGCATAGGGGCGGAACTGGAGAGCCCAGAGGACTGGCGCGACCGGTTTATGGAAGACCATGACTTTGACATGTTTTTCATAAGCGTGTCAAATGCACCGGGGCCCAGCTACCCATTTTCCCTGTTCCGCTCAGAGGATTTTCCGGGCGGCAACAATTTTTCCGGATACAGCAACCCCCTGATCGATAGTCTTACGGCAGAGGTTTCTAGCACTTTTGACCCCGCCGACCGCGATGCCCTTCTTTACCAAATACAAGAAGTGCTCCACCGCGACCTGCCCTATCTTTTTGTGAGCACGGGGCGAAGGGGCATGGCCATACACAAGAGGTATAAGGATGTGAAAACCAGTGGGGTACTTCCCATTATCATGCTCAATACCCTGGCACCATCGCCTAATTAGCACCGGTTTGGCCCGCAAGTACCCATACTTTATTAACCGTGCCCTGCAATCTGTATTGGTAGTCTTTCTTTTATCGGTCATTACCTTCACGTTATCCCTCCGTTCGCCCATAGACCCACTGGCCCATCTCGGGGCCACTTCCGAAGCCGACAACCTGAACCTGGGCAATAGGAAAGAGGCAGAAAGGCAACAACAACTGTTGCGACAGGAGTTGGGCTTGGACCGCCCCCCATTTTATTTGAAATTGGCGCCTTCTACCCTGCCGTACCGCTACCATGAATTGCCGCAGGGCCCCCTGCGCGATTTGTTGCGCATGCACTGTTACCAGGGTTATTTGGGAAGGCCCTTGCTTGAATACCTCAAATTGCTCAACGATAGCTTTTTATTTTCCCCTATTGTGGCGCAAAACCAGCAAGTGCAAACCCTGATGCTGGAGGAAGGATTTTTTTCATCCATTGCCCATCAACTCCGTGTGTTGCCCAAAATTGGCGAATTATTAGGCCATGAAGGTCTGTCAAATCGGGTGAACAGGCTCACTTTGCTTTGCCAGGAGGCATTGGCTTCCAAGTCCAGTTGGCGTTTGGCCATTCCAGTGGTGTATTTCTACCCCAGCAATCAGTACCACCACTGGCTTTTTGGCGGGCAGGGTAGGGGAAGGGGTGCTTGGGTGGGCGATTTTGGGCAAAGCTGGTCATCGGGCAAGTCGGTATTTGGCAGCTTAAGGCGCAGTTTGCCAATTACTTTCGTATTATCTGCCCTTTCATTGGTGGTTGCAATTATTGGTGGCGGTGCCTTCGGCGTGGTGCTGGCATACCACCACCACCGGGCTTGGGCCAGGGTGGCCGGTGGTGGCTTGTTCCTGGTGTACACCATACCTTCATTTTGGCTGGCCACCCTGCTGCTGCTATGTTTTGCCAACCCCGATGTGCTCCACTGGTTTCCGCCCGGCGGGCTCCCGTTTGGGGTGGGCAGGGGCCTGGGCGATATAATGGGAGCTTGGCCCTATTTGGTGCTACCGGTGGCGAGCCTGTCATATGGCGGATTCTGCATGGTGGGCAGGTTTATGCGGGCATCGGTGAGCGAAACACTTCATGAGCCCTATGTCTTTGCCGCTAGGGCAAAGGGAATAGGGGAGGGCCGGATACTGGTCAGCCATGTATTGCCAAACGCCCTACTGCCCCTCATAACCATTATGGGCGGCATTTTGCCAGCCCTTTTTAGCGGCAGCGTTATTACCGAAACCATTTTTTCAATTCCAGGAATGGGCTATCTGTTGTTTGGTGCCACACTTTCCAACGACATACCCACCGTAATGGCCATTTTATCAATCTCTGCCCTGCTGAGTGCCTTGGGATACCTGCTGTGCGATGTGGTGTACGCCTTGGTAGATCCCAGGATTCGGCTATCGAAACTATGAAGATACCCAGGGACATACGCCAATGGATAGTAAGGGTGGCCACAGGGTTTCTATTGGTAGTGGTACTCATGGGCCTGGCCGCTCCCTGGCTGGCAAACGACCGCCCCTACTACGTACATGATGGGTCAAGGGCCTATTGGCCAATTTTTTATAGTGATAAAGTGCTGATAACTACGGATGGCAGGCAAGTGGTTTGCCAATATGATGCAATCATGGAGGCGGGACTGCAGGCCGTGTTCCCGCCCATTCCTTTTTCGCCTACCAGGCCAAACATTCACAGCGCGTACTTTAAGCCACCGCGCGCCCAACACTTGGGGCGTACCCACTGGCTGGGTACCGATATGCTGGGCCGAGATGTACTGGCACAAATGGTACACGGTAGCCGCACATCCTTGGTCGTTGGGCTGGCATCCATGACCATTGCACTGTTCATAGGCCTATTTCTGGGTTTGGTATCTGGATACTTTGGCAATCAAGGTTTGCGCCTGCCAGGAGCCAGGATGGTTTGTCTCTTTCTTGGCCTTCCGTTTATTTACTACTATGCGTTCATGCTCCGCCAAGAAGCCCTGGCCCAAGCCCTGGAAAAGGGCCCTTGGTCATTTGCGTGGCAGGGTTTGGCAAGTGTGGGCATTGCGGTCGCCATAGGTTATGCCATCTGGCTGTTATCGGGGCGGTTGCCTACCCCGTGGCAAGGCACCAGGGCACTCCCACTTGACAATCTCCTGGGGCGGTTTATTGAGTTTATTGATGGTTTGCCCTTGTTCATAGTGCTCATAAGCCTATCCATGCTCTTTACACCCAGTTTGTTTTACCTGGTGTTGCTCATAGGGTTCACGGGCTGGATTTCCATAGCAAGGTTTACCCGTGCCGAGGTGCTTAAGCTGCGCAACAGCGATTTTGTGATGGCTTGCCAGGTAATGGGCATGTCCACCTGGAGAATTGTTTGGAAGCATTTGCTGCCCAATGCCATTGGGCCTGCATTGGTGGCCTTTGCCTTTGGGGTAGGCGGTGCCATCATGGCCGAATCATCCCTTTCCTATCTGGGTATTGGCATTCCGGCAGATGTGGTGAGCTGGGGCAAGCTCTTGGCGGGCGCAAGGGGACATTTTCAGGCCTGGTGGCTCGTGTGGTTTCCGGGCATGGCCATTTTTGGACTTATTCTCAGCGTGAACACAATAGGGCAGCACCTAAAGGAAAGAAATTAAGGGTCAGGTTGAGTAAGGCATTGATGTTTATACGCTTAACCACCTAGAATGAAGTAGGGGTAGCCTAGATTGGTGTAAGTTGAAACGGGGAGGTGCGTAGGTGTATCCATGGCTATCGAGCATGCCAATGCCTAGTTTCGCGCTTGGCAGTTTGGCACCAAATCACCATTAGAATCATAACCAATTGAAATCTATAGAATTATACGCTGAGAAAGTGGCCCAATTGATCCAGTCATTTCAATTGCCCCCAAAGCCCGATGCCTTGTACGGTTCCATACGGTACATTTTTGGACTTGGCGGCAAACGGCTCAGGCCCGTAATGGTATTGATGGGGGCCGATGCCCTGGGCCAGGTGAACCATGACGCGGAAATCATGGCCCTGGTGGTAGAGTCCTTCCACAATTTCAGCCTTATGCACGACGACATCATGGATGGGGCCGACCTGCGCAGGGGCCAGGATACCGTTCACAAGAAATGGAATACGGCCACCGCCATACTGGGCGGCGACGCACTGCTGGTGAAGACCTACCAACTAATGGACCAGCTGCAAGGAAACTGCCGCGACCAACTACGGGGCAAATACAGCAAGCTGGCACTGGAAGTGTGTGAGGGCCAGCAAATGGACATGGATTTTGAAACCATGGATACCGTATCAACCCAAGAATATCTGGAGATGATCCGCCTAAAAACAGCGGTGCTCATGGGGGCTGCCCTAGAGTTTGGCGCCATGGCGGCCCAGGGTGGTGAAGAGGCGTGTACCGCCCTGTACCACTTTGGGGTACACCTGGGCATGGCCTTCCAGATCAAGGATGACTATCTGGACTGTTTTGGCGACGCATCATTTGGAAAACAAACCGGAGGCGATATTGTACAAAACAAAAAGACCTATCTATACATCAAGGCCTTGGAACTGGGAGCTGCCAGTGAACTGGCCCTATGGGTTGGAGCGCGCTCTCCGGCGGCCAAGGTGGCCGGGGTCAAGGCTGTATTTGAGCGCATAGGGGCCAAAAGGGAAGCCGAGCGCACCATGGAGCAATACTATCGCGGGGCACTGCAGCACTTGCAGGGGGCAGGGCTAGGCAATGAAGCCACGGAATACATGGCGGCCTTTGCCGCACAGGTGTGGATGCGGCAGGTGTAAACAAATTTTATTGACATTTGTACCCCATTGCCTGCCAAGGCAATGAAACTACCACCACCCTTTACAGAATATTTACATGGAAAACGAAGAATTTGAACTTGATGAGGACCCTATCCTTTTTGGCGATGAAGAGGAAGAAGGCTGGTTTGACGAGGAAGTGGCCGATGACTCAGATCCCTGGGGCGACGAAGAAGAGTAACCAAAAGGCACTTCCGGGACTTACCACTCCATAGAATCGTCTTCCAGGCGGATCACGGCCGTCATTTCCTGGAGCAGTGGGGCCAGGTGTTCGCTGTGGTAGCCGTAGCGCCCACCAAGTATGGGCAAGCTGCCCATATTGAGCGATATGCCGAGCGGGGACAGGATGTCCGCTATTTGGCCTATCCATTTCTCCCTTAGGGCGTGCTCTCCAATAAACAAGTTCTCGGCCACCAACAAATCCTCATGCGGGCCAGGCTCAAATATGCCCAGTGCATACGGAAAGGCATATGCCAGGGCCGAAACCATGCGGCTTTTGCTCTCCTCCGTGCCATGACATAGGTTTTTTACCCAAGTATTGGCGTGGAACACGTGGTACTTTATTTCACTGTGAAACTTCTTGGCCAGTCCGGCCAAATCGGGATACGCGCAGCTTTTTAGCGCATCCATGCGCAGGTATTCGGCGTGGTCAAAGTAAAAGTGCCTTGCCAGGCTAAACGCATAGTCCTCACCTATGGGCAACTCTACCAAGTGACAGCATTTGTACTCCTTTTCCGCCCGGCCAAAAGCGGCCTTGTCAGCATTGGCGCCTCCCATTTTCTCTAGCAGTTGGTAAAGGTTCCATGACTGGCCGGTCTTGTCCTGTGCCAGTGAGCCAAAAGCAATATCTTCTTCTAGCACAGGGCCTATGCCTATCCATTCGGCGTTGCGGTGGCCTATTATCAGTTGGTCGTCGGCCATTTTATACAGCAACTCCTTAAGGGCGATTACTTTATTGCTCATTCTTTTCCTTTTTGGATTGGTTGTATCTGTTTATCTTGTCTTTCACTTTGTAATCCACTGGCTCGCGGTGGGTTTTTTGGGGGGTGCTGTCAAAAATATCGGCGTCTTCATAGGAGGTAGCCACCACATCGGCCGTACGCACCACCCAAAGGTTGACACACATGCCCCTACGGGCAAATTGTTCTTTGGCCAGTACCAGGGCCATTTCGCCATTGGGCGCGTGCACTATGCCCACGTGCTGGTGCTGGTCGCCGCGTTTTTTCTGTGCAAAGACCTCATACGTAGGCCAATGGTCATTTTCCTGGATCAGCGCATCGGGCGCGGCACCTTCTGCCATGTCCATTCGGCACACGCGGGGGTCAAGTGAAACCAATTTCATGTTATGGGTGAAGTATTTATGCCAGTGGGGTAACGTAAATTTCATTGCGGGGGCGCAGGGCGCGTTTCACCCATTCCCCTTTCTCCTCAGCCCAGCGCCTCACAGCCAACCGTTCGGCATTGCAAGGGCCATTTCCTTTTATCACTTCAAAGAATTCATTCCAATCGGGGTCGCCAAAAAGCCAAACGCCCGTATCTGAATCCTTTCGCAACTCTGGGTCGGGCAGGGTGAGGTCAAGCTCCCAAATCCGTGGCACGTACATGTCCAGGAACTGGTTCCTCATATCGTCGTTCGATGCCATTTTCACTTTCCAGCGCATGAGTTTTTCGCTATGCACCGAAGCCTTGTCAGACGGGCCAAAGAAATGCATGATGGGTTTCCACCAGCGGTTTAGGGCTGCCTGTAACTCACTGCGCGAACGTTCTGTGCCGGTGGCTAGGGCCACAAAGGCGTCATGCCCTTGCTTGAGGTGAAACGCCTCTTCATAGCATATCCGCTCCAGGGCCCTGCAGTATGGGCCATAAGACCCCTTGGCATTCAGGGTTTGGTTTACTATGGCCGCTGCATCTATAAGAAAACCGATCACGGCTATATCGCTCCAGGTTTCAGCCGGATAATTGAACACGTTGCTGTACTTGCTCTTGCCATTGATAAGGTCATTGATCATGGCCTCACGCGTTTTGCCAAGGGTTTCGGCGGCGGCATACAAGAGCTGGGCATGGCCTATCTCGTCTTGCACCTTGGCCATTATGGCCATTTTTCGCTTGAACCCTGGAGCCCGGGTAATCCAGGTGCCCTCGGGCAGTGCCCCTATGATTTCTGAGTGCGCATGTTGTTCTATCATGCGTATGAGCTGTTTGCGGTATTCCGTGGGCATCCAATCCTGGGGTTCCACCTTATCGCCCCGGTCTATGCGGGTCTCAAAGGCCGCAAGTTTATCCGGGTCTTCGGCTATGGGCAAATGCCGCTTCTGGTCGTCTGGTAAGTATCCGCCTCCGTACATGTTTGCTTGATTATTGGCTATGCTTGCTAACCGGTAGGTACCCTATATTGTTGGCAAGATGCCAATCTATATGGGTGTACCAACACGCATTAGTAGCAGGGGGTAAAATTAGCATCCAAACCCAAAAGGCCGCGATTTGACTTGGGTGATGCTTGCAAGCGGACATCCATGGGGTACGGCAACAATACCTTCGCGAACCGTAAAGGGCCCATATGCCTAGAATTTGTACCCCGCATGAATTTGTTGAACATAGCACCCGCATACCGGTGGTTGATGTGCGGTCTCAAGGGGAATTTGCGCATGGCCATCTGCCTGGTGCAGTGAATATTCCCTTGCTCAATGACTGGGAGAGAAAGGAAGTGGGCACCCTGTATAAGCAAGAGGGTAGGGTAATGGCGGTAAACAGGGGTTTGGAATTGGTAGGGCCCAAAATGGCGCAAATGGCTAGCCTGGCCAGGCAATTGGCTGGCGCTGAAGGGCAACTGGCAGTGTACTGCTGGCGGGGAGGCATGAGGAGCCATAGCATGGCTTGGTTGTTTGAAACCGTGGGTGTTCAAGTGGTGGTATTGCAGGGAGGGTATAAGGCGTATAGGCGGTTGGTCCAGGCATATTTCCATACGCCACTGCCCCTGGTGGTCTTGGGAGGCTACACGGGGAGTTCCAAGACAGAGATACTCCGGATCCTGGCGGCCTTGGGGGCACAAGTCATTGACCTAGAAGCACTGGCCCAACACAAGGGCTCGGCTTTTGGTGCCCTTGGACAGGGGACTCAACCCAGCGTAGAAATGTTTGAAAACCTCTTGTTTCATGCCATAAAGCAACTAGACCTTACTAAGCCCATATGGATAGAAGATGAGAGCCGCAACATAGGCAGGGTGTTCTTGCCCAATGCGTTTAACGACCAACGGAGAGAGGCCAGGGCCTTTTTTTTGGACCGCTGCCTGGAGCACCGCACCGCGCATCTCATGCAGCACTATGGCCAGTATCCTGCCGCAAGCCTGGCCGAATCCATAGGAAAGATCAAAAAGCGCCTGGGGCCTGATGCCCATAAGCGCTGCCTGGAGGCCCTGGGGCGACAGGACTTGCGCCAGGTATGCCAACTGGTATTGGCCTACTATGACAGGGCGTATTTGGCGGCATTTAACACGCGCCCGCCACATATGGTCACCCACTTGGCCTATGGGCCTGATGCCAACGATGAAACAATAGCCAAGGAATTGATAGATATGATATAGCTGAAAATATGGACATAAAACTTACTTCATACAGCCACGGCGCGGGCTGTGGATGCAAAATATCACCTGAGGTGCTCGACCGTATTTTGTCATCCACCCGCGACCAAGCGGTGTATCCGGGTTTGCTGGTAGGCAATGCCGGGCGCGATGATGCGGCAGTTTTTGACCTGGGAGAAGGCAAGGCGGTGATTTCAACCACCGACTTTTTCATGCCCATAGTGGACGATGCCTTTGATTTTGGGCGGATAGCGGCGGCAAATGCCGTGAGCGATGTCTATGCTATGGGCGGTAAGCCGCTCATGGCCATAGCTATACTGGGATGGCCAGTATCCTTGCTGCCCGCACAGCTAGCCGGCCAGGTTATGCGCGGCGCCATGGAGGTTTGCGCCGCCGTGGGCATGCCACTGGCCGGTGGCCATTCCATAGATACCCCCGAGCCCATTTTTGGACTGGCAGTCACCGGTTTGGTGAACAAGGGCGCCATAAAGACCAATGACGGGGCAAAGGAAGGCGACGCCCTATACCTAACCAAGCCCCTGGGCATAGGCATAGTGACTACGGCCCAAAAAAAAGGCATGGCCACTGAAGCACATATGGCCCAAGCAATAGGCTGGATGACCAAGCCCAACCACATAGGCGCGCTGTTGGGCGGCATGGGTTATGTCCATGCCCTTACCGACGTGACCGGTTTTGGCCTACTGGGACATTTGGGCGAGATGTGCCAGGGTAGCGGCGTGAGTGCCACGGTGTACTGGGATAAAATACCCATCCTGGATGGCGCGATTGGCTACCTGGGCCAAGGGGCAGTGCCTGGGGGTACGGAGCGCAATTGGTCAAGCTATGGGCACCGCATGGGGGCTATGGACATGCAAGCCAGGTGCGTACTGGCCGATCCCCAGACCAGTGGCGGCCTGTTAATCGCCGTGGACCCCGTGCATGCCCCTGATTTGGAGCGCCTACTGGGGCGGGAAAATGTGCCAGCTTACCGCATAGGACATATGCGGCCCCCTGCAAGGGCAATGGTGGAACTGGAATAGCCCGCGCGCCGTCACCTGTGGAATGATGGGGCGGGAATTACGAATGCAAGCTTGTTAATGGCAATGCGCTCATAAAGTGTGAATCCGCGAGCGCCAGGGTAGCCCGGTACAAATCGATGGTTGACAATACCACAGTTTTACTACAGATGTTCATGCCTGCAATAAGCATTTTGACAGGCATAAATACATTTGGAACAAATAGAAATACGTATTGTATGGAAGACCAAAACATGTACGAGAAAACACTAAAGAATATCAGGATCATACATGCGGCCTTGGTCATAGGGCCATCGCTACTGGGCTTGGTGCTGGTGTTTGTGGCACGCCCCTCAAGTGCCCATGTGCAAAAAGAGATTGCATTGCCCATGCTCATGGCCATCACGTTCGTGGTGGTGGTTTTTTCGGTGTTGGGGTATGTGCTCAAGCGCAAGAAAATCCAGCTAATTCCGCATATAGTACAGGAAAACAGTAAATTGGCAGAATTCACCACGGCCAACATTATCCTATTTTCCATGCTTGAAGGCCCAGCCCTATTTGCATGGACAAGTTACCAGGTCACAGGTAGCAACTACAGCATTGCCATGGCATTGTTGATGACCGTTCAGCTCCTGGGGGTACGCCCTACCAGGAAAAGAATGGAGCGTGAACTGGGGATATTTGGCAATGAAGGATAAATGAAAGGCCCGCCTTGCGAATGCGGACAATCGGCGCTGCAAGGAGCATTGGCGGTAGAGGGCATAGCCCCCATTAAACAAAAAACCCCTGCAAACCGAAGATTTACAGGGGCCAAATTTGCGTCTATGTGTGACCTCGTCAGGATTCAAACCTGAAACCTTCAGAGCCGTAATCTGATGCTCTATTCAGTTGAGCTACGAGGCCTAAACTGTGCGCAAAAGTAGTAAGTCAAGGACAATACTTGCAAATTCTTTTGGTGCAACATCATGGATACACTGTAATGTATGCACGCCACTGAAGGCTGCAATCGAACATGTGATAGTCCGCATGGTCTATCCACTGTTTTGACAGCACCATGGGGACCAGTCCCAGGGCGGCTAATACATCGCCTACCGGCTGTAAATAGACTGGAGCATTGGTGTACACCAGGTAGGCCAAGAAAAGATTGACAATAGAACCCACATACACCACCTTGGCTGCCCATCGGCCCATAGTAACATAGTGGTATTCATACCCTATAAACCGAACACGGTCCATGCTAAAGGAGTCGTGCTTGGTATAGACCATGTCGGCATGTATAGCTGTGATGCGCCCTTTTTTGGCATCCTGCCCTTCCAGTAAGTAAATTATCTCCATGCCTTTGATAATGTGTTCCGTACGGCTACCATCTGATTTATCGAGCGCGATCATATACCTGTCTTGGCCATAGACAGGATAGATGGCCGCCCAAAACAAAGGGAGGAATAACCATTTTTCCCTTAGGGGATTGAAGCTATAAGGGTATGTTGCCATGTTTTTTCCTTGGCAGGGAATCCACTTTGTTTTCGAGCATGGCAAAACCGCGTATCAATTTTTCACGGGTTTCCTCTGGCAAGATGACTTCATCTATGTATCCGCGTTCGGCTGCTTTGTATGGATGTGCAAATTCTTCATTGTAAGCCGCTTCCAGTTCGGCCAGTTTGGCGGCAGGGTCACTGGCATTTTTTATCTCGGCCCTAAAGATTATTTCAGCGGCTCCCTTTGCGCCCATTACGGCTATTTCGGCCGTGGGCCAAGCAAAATTCAGGTCAGCTCCTATATGCTTGGAATTCATCACATCATAAGCTCCGCCATAGGCTTTCCGTGTGATGACGGTAATACGGGGCACGGTAGCTTCACAAAAGGCATAAAGCAACTTGGCCCCGTTTTTAATGATCCCGTTCCATTCTTGGTCAGTGCCGGGCAAGAATCCTGGCACGTCTTCAAACACCAGCAATGGAATGTTGAATGCATCACAGAATCGCACAAACCGCGCCCCCTTCATGGAGGCATTGTTGTCAAGCACTCCTGCCAAGTAGGCGGGTTGGTTGGCTACCACGCCAATGCTCCGGCCAGCCAATCGGCCAAAGCCCACCACTATGTTCTCGGCGTAGTCCTTATGTATTTCCATAAAGGACTCTGTGTCCAGGCATCCGTCTATCACCTCGCGCATGTCATAGGGCTGGTTGGCATTGTTGGGTACCAGGTGGTTAAGTCCGGGGCGTTGTTCCTGGCCCATGTCATAGGGCTTGCCAGGGGCTTTTTCTTCGCAGTTTTGGGGCATATAGCCCAGTAGTTGGCGCAGCTTCTGTAGGCAGTCCATTTCGTTTGGCGCGGTCAGGTGGGTTACCCCTGACTTAACTGCATGTGCCGAGGAACCGCCCAGCTCTTCACTCGTCACGTTTTCGTGGGTCACGGTTTTAACCACGTTGGGCCCGGTCACAAACATGTAGGAGGTTTGCTCCACCATACACACAAAATCGGTGATGGCAGGAGAATATACCGCGCCACCGGCGCAGGGCCCCATGATGGCCGAAATTTGGGGTACCACGCCTGATGCCCGCGTATTGCGGTAAAATATATCGGCATATCCGGCCAGGGAAACCACCCCCTCCTGTATGCGCGCGCCACCCGAATCATTTAGGCCAATGACCGGGGCGCCGTTTTGCAGGGCCAGGTCCATGATTTTGCAAATCTTTTCGGCATGTGCCTCGCTCAGCGAACCACCAAATACCGTAAAGTCTTGAGAAAAAACATACACCAGTCGTTGGTTGATGGTGCCATAGCCGGTTATAACCCCATCGCCCAGGAATTTCTGGCGTTCTAACCCAAACTGGGTGCTCCGGTGGGTTACAAAAGCGCCTATTTCTTGAAAGGATCCCTCATCCAGCAAGAAGTGAAGCCGTTCCCTGGCCGTGAGCTTGCCCTTGCTATGTTGTGATGCTATCCGTTCTTCACCGCCGCCTAGCTGGCTTTCAGTCCGTTTCTTGAGCAGGATGGTATGTCTGTCCATGTGCATTACTTCAGGAAGGCGTACAGTTTTGCGTCTATAAACCTCCCATTTTTACCCACAAACTTATTGAGAATGCCCTCTAACAAGTAGCCACACTTATCCAGTACCCTGGCCGATGCCAAGTTGTGCACAAAGGGCATGGCGATGATCCTTTCAAATCCTTCATTATGTAGGAGATGTGCGGTATAGGCTTTAACGGCTCCCGTGGCTATCCCTTGGCCCCATAGGTGGGGCGATACCCAATAGCCAATTTCGGCAACATGGGCAAACGCACCCCCGCGAAACAGCTTTTTGCCTATGCCGCCCACAGGAAAGCCCTGTGGGCTCCTTATGCACAGGTGCATGTGGTGAAGGAAGGCTTTATGGTAAGCCAAACCATCCTTGATCCAAGCACTGGCCTCTGATTTGCCATAGGGCTGCGGAAGGTCTAAAAAGTGCGCTACCACATCCTTGTTGTTCATATAGCCCGTTAGTGCCGGTACATCCTTGGTGGACCAAGGCCCCAGTCGGTATCCATTGCCAATATCCACGATCATGGCACAAAATAAAAAAGCCACCCTGTATGTACAGGGTGGCCAAAAAAATTAAGCGAATAGAAAAATCAGCGCTTCATGATGACCTCTTGTGAAAGGACCGTATTGTCCGATTCCACTTTAACTACATACACGCCTTGCTCCAGGCCATCGGTCTTGAGGTTGAGCACATGGCTGCCTTGGCCAAGCACCTCACGGTTGCCGTTGAGCACCATACGTCCGGTAGCATCATATACCTTTACTTCTATGGGTTGCTCGTTTTCCAATTTGAATGAAACATTCATGTCATTCTCAAATGGATTTGGGAAAATGGAGAAGTCAATCGGTGCGGGTGCATCAATTGAGCTGGCATCGTCTATTAAGGACACCTCATCAATCCATAGGGAGTTTCCGGTGCTTCCCGGTATTACCGAAAGCTTTACAATGACTTCTTCATCTCCAAAATTTGAAAGAGGCACGCTAACCCAGCGGTAGTGGTTGGTAGCAGGTTGGTAGAGATATCCTACTTGTGATGGTTCACCTGTTTCATCGGGGGTAAGCGAAGAAACCTTAGACCATGAAGAACCACAGTCATTTGACACGTGTATCTCAACGGTAGGGGGTGTGCCACCATAACTTGCATCGCTATAGGCGTAGTAATAGGTAACGAAAGGGTTGGGAACTTGCGATAAATCAACCCTTCCAATAAGCATATCGGCTGGGACACCTGCAACCCTCCAAGTGTCGTGGATGTAGTACATTACGGCACCCCTTGAACCTTTGGCCCCTATTTGGCTGGATGAGGTACTCATGCCCCATGCCGCGTTTTTGGAGTAATCAAATCCGGTGTGGTAAGGCATAGTGCCTTCAAAGGATGCAATAAATGGGAATTTGAGTGCATCGGGAAGGAAGGAATACCCGCTTATGCCTATTTCTTTGGAGTTTAAGAAATTGGGGTCAAGCATGTTGCCTCCGTTTACATTGCTAGGGCTGCCAATGGTAAAGGCGTAGGTGCCACCAGGCAGGGCCAGTTCGTCCCACTCTATGTCAGTAGATTGTCCTTTGGCCAGGGTGCCGCTGAAGGACTTGGTGTATTTGGTGCCGTTGAGCGTAGCTACCATATCAAAGCTGGTGATTTCGTTATCGGTCACGTTGGTTACCGTTACCTTGGGGACAATGGTTTCGGCGCAGATGTCAGATGCCGTAGAGGCGGTGGAATTGGCAACGGATAGGTCGGCCAAATACTCAGCGGGAATTTCCACGTCACCCGACACGCCGGTAATGATACCCTGGGTGGTTTCGGTCACAAATACAGCCACTTCTAGGTACTGCATTTCAAACGGAATGGAGTTCAAGTTGTCAGGTATTTTATAGGTATAGGTCTTGGCATAGAAGGCGCCGGGATTGGTGCTGTCCAGCACCTCGCCCCACTGGCCGGTGAGCAAATCGCGCAGCATGTGGGCGTGTATGTACTGGCCATTGTCTAGTACCTTTTCAGGATAAAAACTGGTAGCACCGGTTTGCGGGCCCAAGATGTTGTTTTGCAAGATGGCCACATTCAGTCGGTTGGTAGGTTGTGTGGCATTGCCGGTGTAATACACCTCAACCTCAATGGTCAGCTCACGCTTGTCTATATCAAGGGATGTTTTCATGGCCACGTTCACGGGTGAATTCTCTGCCATTACTTCCTCGGCGCTAAGCTTCCAATACTCCAAATTGCCGGTGCCAATACGGGACATGGCCGTTCCGGCCCTCATGGACCTTCCTGTAAATACCTGGCGGTTAACCGTGGCGGCAGGGTAGCCGGTAAGGTCGGTCTGTCCGGCTATGGCGTCTCCCCACTGGGTCCTAAAATCAGGCTCTCCGGTACCTGGATTGGCATAGCTGCCCTGGTGGATGTTGATCAGCACCACCCTGTCAGGGTTGGCGGCCTTGAGTGCCTGTGCCCTTTTGTGCCCGTCGGGGCAGTAGGTGCAGTGAATGCCCGTAAATTCCTCAAGCACTGCATTTCGCTTGGAGGGATCGGTGCTAACAAAGGTTTGGGCCGATGCCTGGAACGCGAGTCCTACAAGGGCCGAAAAGAGGTAAATCTTCTTCATGTTTGGGTTTAAGTTAATGTTAATACGATTGCAAGGTTATTAAATAAACCCTGATTCGCTTCCCGGTGGGGTTCAGATTTAAGATTTTCTTTCAATGTAAAATAAAAAAGGGGCTTTAAGCCCCTTTTTTGCGCGGTTAATCTTGTTGCTAAAGGTGGATAACCTCACCATAAGCGGCAGCGGTAGCTTCCATCACGGCCTCGCTCATGGTAGGGTGGGGGTGTACGGTTTTCAGTATGTCGTGGCCGGTGGTTTCCAGTTTTCTAGCTGCCACGGCTTCGGCTACCATTTCGGTTACATTGTAGCCTATCATATGGCAGCCGAGCCACTCTCCGTACTTGGCATCAAAAATCACCTTGACAAATCCCTCTGGGTGGCCGGCGGCCTTGGCCTTGCCACTGGCCGAGAAGGGAAACTTACCTACCTTCACTTCATAGCCAGCCGCCTTGGCGCCTGCTTCGGTGTAGCCCACGGAGGCTACCTCGGGGCTGCTGTAGGTACAGCCAGGTATATTGTTGTAGTTAAGGGGTTCTGGCTTGTGTCCCGCTATTTTTTCCACACAAATGATCCCCTCTGCCGATGCCACATGTGCCAGCGCAGGGCCGTGTACCACGTCGCCTATGGCATATACCCCGGGCACGGTAGTTTGGTAGTAGTCGTCCACCACTATCTTATCCCTCTCCGTTTTAATGCCCAGGTTTTCCAGCCCAATGTTTTCTATGTTTGATTTAATGCCCACGGCCGAGAGTACCACATCACATTCCAAAGCTTCTACGCCTTTCTTGGTTTTGACCTCTACCCTACAGCCGCTGCCGGAGGTATCCACCATGGTTACCTCTGCATCTGTCATGATCTCAATACCTTGTTTCTTGAAATTCCTGGCCAGTTCCTTTGATATGTCTTCGTCTTCGTTGGGCACAATGCGCGATTGGTACTCCACTATTGTGACCGAGGTGCCCAAGCTGTGGTAGAAATAGGCAAACTCGCAGCCAATAGCCCCTGAACCCATCACCACGAGTTTTTTGGGCTGGTTTTCCAGTGACATGGCCTTTCGGTAGTCAATCACTTTATTGCCGTCAATCTTAATATGCGGCAACTCCCTGGCCCGTGCCCCCGTGGCCACTATGATATGGGCAGCCTCTACTGTCTCTTTTTTGCCATCCTGTGCCGTTACCTCTATTTTCTTTGGGGAAATGAGCTTTCCAGTGCCGCTAATCACATCTATCTTATTCTTTTTCATTAAAAACTGCACGCCCTTGCTCATGCCCTCGGCCACCCCTCTTGACCGGGCTATGATATTTCCAAAATTGGCCGAAGCACCATTTACCTCTATGCCAAAGTCGGCGGCATGGCCTATATAGCCAAATACCTGGGCCGATTTGAGCAATGCCTTGGTAGGGATACAGCCCCAGTTGAGGCATATGCCACCCAATGATTCCCGTTCAATGATGGCCGTTTTCAGGCCCAGTTGTGAAGCGCGAATAGCAGCCACATAGCCACCAGGGCCGCTACCCAAAATTGCCAAATCGTATGCCATATGATTGATTTAATTGCGATTAATGAATTTTGCGGCAAAGGTAAGGCCCCACGATGCATTCCCTAGGGCCGGAATTGTGGGGCATTTCTTAGGGACAATATGGTTTTTCACCCCATTTTTGCCCTATGCAGTATCTCACCTTTGGCTCGGTCCTTTGCATGTGGGCCTGCGTGCTCTCGGCCTGTGGCGACAATGACCCCTTAACCTTGGTGGCTACACCAAAATCAGGTTTTTCGGGAATGAACATCCTTCATGAGGAAGTGGGCAAACTGGACAGCAACCTTCGGTACGCCATGATCGTGCAATTGGACCAAGGTATTTCATATAGGGTTATCCTGCGCAATACCAGTGAGGTCAAGCCACTGGCCCCGGGCGATACGGCAGCCAGTTTCTGGACCAGCGAACCCATGCGCAACACAGGATGGTACTCAGATGGATATGACTTTGATGAACACCAGCAAGAATACCATGCCCAGGGTGTCGGTACCTTTCACATAGGCCTTGATTTTCAAGGTTGTGGAACCGCAGCCGTAGATATTTATGAAACCGGGGGAAAGAAACTCAGCTCTAGCAAGCCAATAAGCTGGGAGAGTTTTTGCAAACCCTAGTATGGGGCACTAGGGGATGGGTTTATTATAGGTGTTCATAGCCCTCACCAAGCCCTCCAGGGCAAAACACTCCACGGCGTCGGCAGCCCTTTCAAATGCCGGAGCAAGATTGGCCAACTCATTGTCAGACCACCTGCCAAGCACATAGTCAACCTGTTGGCCACGGCCATAATGGTTGCCTATGCCCACACGCAGCCGTGCATACTCCTGTGTGCCCAGGGTGCTTTCTATATGGGCAAGGCCGTTATGTCCACCACTTGACCCTTTGCCCTTGAGCCGTATCTGTCCTTCGGGTAGGGATAAGTCGTCGGTTACTACTAATAGGTTTTCTGGGCCCAAGCCATTGTCCATAAGCCAGTAATTCACAGCCTTGCCGCTCAGGTTCATAAACGTGCCCGGCTTGAGCAGCACCAGCGATTTGTTTTTGAGCCTCAGGGAGGCCAGGTCACCCAGCCTTTTGGTTTGAAACTCTTGGCCATGCCGTTTGGCCAGGGTGTCTAAAACGATAAACCCGGCATTGTGCCGGGTTTTGTCGTATGTAGGGCCTATATTGCCTAAACCGGCAATAAGGAATTTCATGATTTTAAGCCTTTTGGCCTCGCAGTGCCCTGGGTATTTCTATGGAAGCTATGGGCAGGTTTGGTGAATTGAGTATCTCCACGCCGCTAAGGGCCACATTTTTTACCCTGATGCTCTTGCCAAGTTCCAGCCCGTTGATGCTTACGGGTATCCTTGTTGGCAGATTTGAGAGCAAGCCGCGCACTTTTAGTTTTCTTATTTTGGTGATGAGTTTGCCACCAGCCTGCAAACCAGGCGATACGCCGGAAATCTCCAAGGGTAACTCGCACTCCACCAGTTGGTCATCCATCACCTCCAAAAAGTCCACGTGGCGTACTTCTTCGGTTAGGGGGTTAAATTGGATTTCTTTGATTATGGTCTTGTACTTCTGGCCGTCCACTTCCACGTGCACCACATGGGTGTCGGGGGTGAAGACTATGGGGTTGAAGTCGTTGATGAAAGAACTGAAATGGATGTTTCCTTCTTTACGGGTTATTACACAGGGAATAACACCTTCCTTACGCATGCGTCCCGAAGGGCCTTTTCCAAGCTCTTCGCGTTTGATTCCAAACAAGTTGGCTTCTTTCATTGAATATCGGGTTAAAAAAAGAGGCGCAAAAGTAAGGATTCTTGCCCAGCATTTGGGCAAAAAAACTGCTTATTCATCGCCAAATTCAAAAAGAGAGCTTATGGATTGATACTCATACACATTGTGTATGGCATTGGCAAATAACTTGGATACGCTCAGCACCTTGATCTTGGGATTTTCCTGGGTCAAGGGTATGGTATCGCATACCACCAATTCTTCTAGCACCGAATGGGCTATACGTTCATGGGCATCGCCCGAGAGTACGGGGTGGGTACAGAAGGCCCTCACGGACAGGGCACCTTTTTCCTTCATCATGGCGGCGGCCCTTACTATGGTGCCACCAGTGTCTATCATGTCGTCCACTATGATTACGTGCCGTCCATCCACATCGCCTATGAGGTGCATTTCCTCCACTTGGTTGGCCCTTTTGCGGTGCTTGTCGCAGATTACCAAATCGGCGTGCAGGGGATTGGCAAAAAAGCGGGCACGCTTGGACCCCCCCATATCAGGGGCACCAATCACCGGGTTCTCCAGGTTCAATTGCTTGATATAGGGTATAAATACGGTAGAAGAATCCAGGTGGTCCACGGGAATGTCAAAAAAGCCTTGGATCTGGGGTGCGTGCAGGTCCATGGTCATAATGCGGCTCACACCTGCAGCGGCCAGCAGGTTGGCTATGAGTTTGGCCGAAATGGGCACCCTGGGCTTGTCCTTGCGGTCTTGGCGGGCATACCCAAAATAGGGAATCACCGCAGTGATGTAGTGGGCTGAGGCCCGCTTGGCGGCATCTATGTAGAGCAACAGCTCTAGTAGGTTATCGGCAGGCGGCACCAGCGACTTGATAAAAAATACGTCGCAGCCCCTTACAGTTTCATTTATCTCAGGCTGGAACTCGCCGTCACTGAAGTAGTTAATGGCAGATTGACCCAATGAAAGGCCATAGTCGTTGGCTATTTGCTTCGCGAGCGCAGTATTCTTGCCGCCCGAGAATATTTTAATGGGATTAAATCTCGAGGGCATACAGGATCACTGCTTTTTTAGGGGATTCAGTTGACCCACTAGGGCTCGAACCTAGACTCTTCTGAACCAAAATCAGACGTGTTGCCAGTTACACCATGGGTCAATGGTGGCGCAAATGTAAAAAGGGTGATGCGTACCCATCAAAATTTTTTTTACCCACACGTTTCTAGGCTCGCCCGTGGCTTACCGGTGTAATTGCCCAATTTTGCCATCCAATCGTTCGTTTCAAATCATGAGATATTTTACTAAATTATCTATATGTCTGTGTGTTGTAATCGCCTTGTCGTCTAGCGTGGCGGGTTGCGGCCCCACCAAACATGCCGATTTTGAGAAAAGGCTTGATTCCATAGACAAATTGCTGGCCCATGCCGACCAAGACCTGGCACTGGACCCTGACTTGATACAGAAGCGGGTGGATACCATGATAGCCCAGCTGTTGGTGATTGATTCGGTGTTTCCGCAACTTTCTGGAAGGGGCGACGAAGTGGCCGTGGCCTACAATGTGTATAGGAGCGCCCTGTTGGTGTTTCAGGATTACGTGGATAAGTTTGATGGATATTTATTTGAAAATCAGAGTTTAAGAAAAGAAATGGATGATTTGGCCCAGGAACTGGGGCAAACCCGAAGGCCGGGTGAGGAATTGAACAAAAGGATACGCGACCTAAAAGCCCGCACCCTGCGGCACTGCGGTGCTACCAAGGCGCTGATACGCAGTTATCTGGACATCATTCGCCCTTTTCTGCGCAAGCGCAAGGTGATAGACCATATGTTTCACAAAATGGTGGAAAGCGACATGATAGGCCACCCAGAGCCCCAAGACTAAGGTGTATTTTTGCCCCTATCAGTCAAATGAAGTTAATACCTTAATCTACAACGCCAATAGGATGGAAGAAGAGTTGGAAATGCTGGTGCTGGACGTACAGGACCAGATGGAAAAGGCCATAGGGCATTTCAAATCTGAACTATTGAAAATACGGGCAGGCAAGGCTAGCCCCGAATTGCTCAACGGCATAATGGTAGAAGCCTATGGGGCGGCAAGCCCCCTTCACTCCGTGGCATCTGTGAGCGTGCCCGATGCCCGGTCCATTACCGTACAACCTTTTGATAGAGGGGTGATAAGCAATATAGAGCGGGCCATTATAAACAGCAACATAGGTTTAACCCCCATGAACGATGGCCAATTGATCCGCCTAACGGTACCCGCCCTGACCCAGGAACGCCGCCAACAGCTGGTGAAAATGGTCAAGGGCGAGATGGAAGTGGCCAAGGTTTCGGTGCGCAACGTGCGAAAGGATGCCAATGAGCAGATAAAGAAAATGGTGAAGGAAGGCCTGAGCGAAGACATAGGAAAAGGCGCCGAAACCGAGGTGCAAAACCTTACCAATGAGTTCAACAAGAAAATTGAAGAGCTCTTTGAACAAAAGGAAAAGGATATTTTAACCATATAACCAACAATACTTTGGATTACGCCCATTTAGAAAATGTTTGCCACCAGGTGCGCCGGGATATACTCCGGATGACCCATGCAGTGAACTCAGGACATCCAGGGGGCTCGCTCGGCTGCACGGAGTTCATGGTAGCGCTGTATTTTCATCACTTGAGGCGAAATCCCACATTTACCATGGAAGGGCATGGTGAAGACTTGTTTTTTTTGTCCAATGGTCATATTTCCCCGGTGTTTTACAGTGTGTTGGCCAGGAGCGGTTACTTTCCGGTTGCTGAGCTGGCCTCATTTAGAAAACTCAATTCCCGCCTGCAAGGACATCCCGCTACCCATGAGGGATTGCCCGGGGTGCGCATAGCCACCGGCAGTTTGGGCCAGGGATTGAGTGTGGCATGTGGGGCTGCCCTGGCCAAGAAGCTCAGCGGCGACAGGCACTTGGTGTACAGCCTACATGGCGATGGTGAACTGCAAGAAGGCCAGAACTGGGAGGCCTTTCTTTTTGCCGCCCATCACGGCATAGATAACTTAATAGCTACCATAGACTTTAACAACAAGCAGATAGATGGCAATGTGGAAGACGTGCTGGGCCTGGGCGACTTGCGGGCCAAATTGCTTGCCTTTGGCTGGCAGGCCTTGGTAGTGGAACAGGGCAACGGGCTTAGGGAAGTGCATGCCTCACTGGTGAAAGCCCAGGGTTTGTCAGGAGCCGGTAAACCTACCGCCATAATACTGCGCACCAAGATGGGCAAAGGGGTTGATTTTATGGAAGACGACCATAACTGGCATGGCAAGGCCCCCAATAACGACCAACTGGCCATGGCACTGGCACAATTGCCCCAAACATTGGGCGATTATTAGGCATATGGACCGCGCCAAACGCATATTTTTCGGGTATTTTCTGAGCGTGTTCACTGCCTGGTGCATGGCAAGTGGGCTACAGGCCCAAACCAATCCCACCAAATACCGCATCCTCTTTGTGTTTGATGCATCGGGCTCCATGTACGGCAAGTGGCAGGGCAAACTCAAGATGGAATCGGCCAAAAGGGTGCTTATAGACCTGGTTGACAGCCTAGAACGCACCGCCAATGTGCAGATGGCACTCAGGGTGTACGGCCACCAGTTTCCCCGCAATTGTGAGGATTCCAAATTGGAGGTGCCGTTTTCAAGTGGAAACGCGGCCACCATCAAAAGTGTGCTCTTGGGGCTTAACCCAAAGGGAATAACCCCCATAGCCTATAGCCTGGAGCGGGCCGCCTATGATTTTCCCAAAGACGGGGACGCCAAAAATGTGCTCATCCTAATCACCGATGGGGTGGAGGAGTGCGGGGGCGACCCCTGCGGGGCGGCAATGGCCCTGCAACAAAATGGGGTGGTGATGAAGCCTTTTGTGATAGGGCTTGGCCTGGATAACAGTAAGATGGGAAAGCTGGACTGTGTGGGCCGCTTTATCAATGCCGAAAGCGAGAGCAGCCTGGAAAACATCATGAAGGTGGTGGTTTCCAGTGTGCTGGACAATACCACTGTGCAGGTAAACTTGCTTGACCACAACCAGGCCCCCACCGAAACCGATGTGGCCATGAGTTTTGTAGATAAGCACACGGGGCAGGTACTCTACAACCTGGTACATACCCTGGATGAGCTAAAACAGCCCGACAGGTTTATCATAGATGCCAGTCCGGTGTATTCCCTTAAGGTACATACCATTCCCCCCATATTTTTAGGCAATTTGGTGCTTCAGCCCGGCACCAACAACATCATTGATGTGAAGGCAGCTCAGGGCATCCTGCACCTCAAAATGGATGGCAGTTTGCAATATCCTGACCTTAAGTGTTTGGTATATAGTGAAAAAACGGGTGACTTGGTACATGTGCAGAATATAAACACCCGGGTAAAGTACCTTGAGGGAGCATACACCATAGAAGTGCTCACCCTGCCCCGAACGCGGTATGCACACGTGAAGGTAACATCAAAAGCTACCGAAATAGTGACGGTAGCACCCCCGGGCCAACTGGATCTGGACATATCAGGAAGTTTTGTGGGCGGTATCTATACCACGGGCAACACACCTGAACTGGTGGTATCCATAGAAACCGGTACACGGCGGCAAATAATACTGCTACAGCCAGGGAAGTACAGGTTACTGAGCCGTCACAGCAATTTTACCGAGACCCTGTACACCAAATCAAGGGAATTTGAAATCAAGGGATTGTCAACCATTAAGCTGAATATCAACTAATAAAAAAAAAGATGACCATATATAACCTAGACCAAAAAAAGGCAACCCGCGATGGATTTGGGCAGGGGCTGCTCGAAATAGGCGAAACAAACGACCGTGTGGTGGCACTCTGTGCCGATTTGATAGGGTCATTGAAAATGGACGCTTTCAAGGCCAGGTTTCCCCATAGGTTTGTGCAGTGTGGGGTGGCCGAGGCCAATATGATAGGGGTGGCCGCTGGGCTGGCCACCGGGGGTTATGTGCCCTATACAGGCACATTTGCCAATTTTTCTACCTCCAGGGTATTTGACCAAATTCGCCAATCGGTGGCCTATTCGGGCAAAAATGTAAAGATATGTGCCTCACACGCTGGGCTTACCCTGGGCGAAGACGGCGCTACCCACCAGGTGCTGGAAGACCTGGCCATGATGAAAGCCCTGCCCGGCATGGTGGTGATAAATCCCTGCGACTATAACCAAACTTTGCTGGCTACCAAAGCCATAGCCAATTATCCTGGCCCGGTTTATCTGCGGTTTGGAAGGCCCTCTGTACCCAATTTTACCCATCTCGACGCAGGATTTACCATTGGCAAGGCACTAAGATTGGTAGAGGGCAGCGATGTGAGCATTTTTGCCACCGGACATTTGGTGGCCAAAGCGCTTGAAGCCCTACCAGCCTTGATAGACATGGGCATACAGGCCGAAATAATAAATATCCACACCATTAAACCCCTGGACAGGGAAGCCGTCTTAGGGTCTGTGTCAAAAACAAGATGTGTGGTGAGCGCCGAAGAACACCAGATCAATGGCGGTCTGGGCGAGTCTATTGCGGCGGTTTTGGCTAGCGCATTCCCGGCCCCACAAGAGTTTGTGGCGGTGAGGGATACTTTTGGCGAGAGCGGAACCCCTGACGAACTCATGCGCAAGTACGGCCTGGATGTAGCCGATATAGTGCTTGCTGTTAAAAAGGTGCTGGCCCGTAAAAGGCCTTAGCATGACGGAGGTAGAGCAAACGCAAACACGCATATTTCAACTCTTAACCAATCCCGCTACCCAGGGTAAAGCATTTGATCTACTGTATGATACCTATGGGCGAAAGCTCTACGGGCACATACTGAGGTATGTGGGTGGGCGTGACGATGCCGCCGATGTGTTTCAAAACACCATGATAAAGGCCTGGAAGGCACTGCAATCCTTTAGGGGCGATGCCCAACTCTCAACGTGGTTATATAAGATAGCCACGAATGAAAGCATCAACCATATAAACCAACAGAAGCGCAAGGCCGTGATTTCCATAGACCATGGCGAACTGCCCATACTGGGAAGCCTGGAGGCCGATACCGATATGGACACCGCGGCCGCACTTGACAAATTGCAGCAGGCCATAGATACCCTGCCCAACAAGCAAAAACTGGTTTTTACCCTTAGATACTATGAGGAAATGAGCTATGAACAAATGAGCGGGCAACTTGGCACCAGCGTGGGGGCACTAAAGGCATCCTTCCACCATGCCGTGGCCAAAATTGAAAAATTCATTTGCAACAGAGATTAAACCATATTATTGTTCCACAGTCAATGAACACCATGAGCCACCACCACGACGATTTGGGCAATGAACTGGGGCAGTTTCCCAAGCTTGAGGAGCTGAGGGCCCGGTATCCGCTGCCAACCCAAGGGGAGGGTGACATGCCCGAAGCCTTGTTTGAAAATATACGGGCAAAGGTGGCCACCCAGCTTTTTGCCCAACCGGAAGCAGCACAGGCTAATAAGAAACGGAGGCTATGGCCCTGGTATGTTTCGGGCGCGGTAGCCGCTTCGGTGGCTTTGTTCCTATGGCTTAGTCCTGGCCCAGAACCACTGGAATACCCCGCCATGGATGCACTCAACGAACAAGAGATGATGGTGATGGACGAAATGGATGTGTATGAGCTGGAGCTATATACGGCCGATGGATTGGTGGACCATGTGGAAGCCGAAAACCTATTGATGGAGGGCGATGACATAGAATATCTGTATTTAAATATCTAATTATGAAAATAATACAACTGTTGCTGATGACGGCAGCCCTATGGTTGCCATGGTCTCAAGTACTGATGGCCCAGCCACCACGGGGCGAATTCAATAAGGATGAGGCCAAGTCACTCAAAATAGGCATATATACCCGGGTGCTGCGCCTTACCCCTGCCGAAGCGGAGAAATTCTGGCCAATATTCAATGAGCTGGAAGAGAAGCGGGAAGCCATTATGGCGCAGGAGCGCGATATACGGGACCAGGTGGAGGCCAATTTTAACGAACTGGATGATGCCGAACTGGAAGAACTGATAGACCGTATGGTGGCGCTGAGAAAGGAGGAGGTGCTCCTAACGGAGGAGTACTACTTGAAGTACAAAAAGATACTGCCAATACGCAAGGTGGCCTTGATACACCGCGCAGAAATGATGTACAAGCGCACCCTTCTGGAGCGCATGAGAGGGCCTGTGGATGACCGCTAGCCACTTAGTTTGTTCGTAACGTGTCACGCACGTGTCGTTTTGGCAAGCTCCAAACCCAGTGTTTGGGGCTTTTTTGGTGCGTAGGCCCAGGGGAGGGGAGGCTACTCAATGCCCCGGCACAGGTGGGTGATTGGGCTGCAAGGCCCATTTTTGCCAAACAAACCCAACACCCTTGCCTAATACTTTAATCAAGGCCGTGGCCGGCGGTTCGCTGCGGGCCCGGTTCCTTCACAGCCTGGCACAAACCAACCCGCGGCCCCTTATGTTGGAGGTAGCCTCTGCCCAGGGACCTTGGATCACCACTACCGATGGGAAGCGGTACCTGGACTTGATTTCAGGCATAAGCGTGAGTGCCATGGGCCACCAGCACCCGGACGTGGTGCATGCAGTGCAGGAGCAGGCCGCCAAGCACTTGCATGTGATGGTATATGGGGAGTTTGTACAGTCGCCGCAGGTGCGCTACGCCGAATGGATACTGGATAGACTGCCTGCTGGTCTATCGTCGGTGTATTTTACCAACTCGGGCACCGAAGCCACTGAAGGCGCCATGAAACTGGCCAAAAGGATTACCGGGCGCAGCCACATGGTATCATGCACCAATGCCTACCACGGAAGCAGCCAGGGCGCCCTAAGCCTGGCCGGGGGTGCATGGCTGAAGGATCCTTTTGGGCCATTGCTGCCCAACTGTGAACAAATTGAGTTTAACAATTTTGATGACCTGGAAAAGATTACCCACCAGACTGCCTGTTTTATGGTGGAGCCGGTGCAGGCAGAGGCGGGCGCTGTGGCAGCCCAGACGGGTTACCTGCGGGCGGCCCGCGAACGGTGCCAACAGGTGGGCGCCCTGCTGGTGTTTGACGAGATACAAACCGGATTTGGGAGGTTGGGGGCCATGTTTGCCTGCCAGAAGTACGGGGTAGAACCTGATATACTCCTGCTGGGCAAGGCTTTGGGCGGTGGCATGCCCTTGGGCGCTTTCATATCATCAGCCGAACGGATGGCCATTTTTTCGCATAGCCCTATGCTGGGCCATATTACCACCTTTGGAGGGCACCCGGTATCATGTGCCGCCGGTCTGGCTATGTGTACTGCGTTGGAATTGAGTGGTGTGGTAGCCCATGTAGAAGCCAAGGGGCGGTATATAGCCAGGCATATACAAGGCGCTGAGGTGCGGGGGGAGGGACTCTTGATGGCCCTGGTGCTTGAAAACGCGAAGCAAGTGGGCGCGCTGGTGGATTCCTGTGTAGGGGAGGGGTTGATTACCGATTGGTTTTTATTTAACGATGGGGCGGTAAGGGTATCGCCGCCGCTCAACATAAGCTATGACGAACTGGACTTGGCTATTGAGATCATTAACCGTGGAATAGCACATGTGGGGGCGTAGCTGGGCGGGATGGGCCATAATCAGTTTGCTGGCTGCTACCCATGTGCAGGCGAGCCCCTATGCTGAATATCTGTACCAGCACCTGAAGGTGAACGAGGTGCGGATTTTTTCAACCAACCCCTACCTGCCTGCCCATATGAAGCGCGACTATAAGCAGGGCAACAAGCAGTACCACAAGGTATATGCTATGATCAATGGGCAGTTTTTTGACAGTATAGGCATAAGGGAAAAGGGGGAATTGTCCAATAGTTTTGCCTGGTCGGGCAAGACGCCGCTTAGGATAAAGATCAATGCGTTTGCCCCACAGACGTATGAAGGGGTGGCGGAGTTTACCCTTGGCAACGCCTTTGAGGACCCTTCCTTTCAGCGGGAGGTGCTCTCGTTTGACCTGCTGCGCCACTTGGGGGTGTCAGCGCCGCGCACGGGCTGGGCGGCAGTGTACCTTGATGGCAGGTATTTGGGCCTGTATGTGGTGGTAGAACCTATAGAAAAGCCTTTTTTGCTGCACCATTTTGGGGAGGATGGTGGTGCACTGTATGAGGGAAATGGGTTTTGTTTTGAGCCGGGGGATTTGAAGCACAACAAAGTGGTAGCCAAGAATAAGGAGGCCAAAAAGGGCTGGGGTAACCTGCAATCCCTGATTAGGCTGCTGCAGCAGGGCAGCAACCGCGACCTGGCCGATAGCCTTGGCATGTGGGTGAATGTGCAGGAGTTGGTAAGCTGCCTGGCGGTTGACATGTTTCTGGCCAATGCCGACGGCATGGCCTGGGGGCAGTGCCACAACTACTATCTATACCAGACTGCCGATGGACAATTGCACTGGATACCTTGGGACTATAACCAGTCTTTTGGCTATGGGCAGGATTCGGCGGTGTGGCGCATGCCGAACGTGTTTAACGTGGGCAACCCCTTGATAGCTGCCATATGCAGGCTGCCACAGTACCGCGAGATGTACCGCGATGCCTGCGACGAAATAGCGGACTATCTGGGCAATAGGGATTTTAAGCAAATGTCGCGCAGGCACATGCGGTTGATAAGGCCGTATGTGAGGACCGACACGGTATCTTTTTTTGGATTGGAAGGGCTTCGCGGCTCGCTTAGGCGACCCATGCATGGGGGTATGGGACTTGAAATACCGGGCATTTGGCCGTTTGTGGCCGATCAAATCAGGAGTTGGCATGCATACAGGCCCAGTTTTAGGATTGAGTGATGAGTGATGAGAGATAAGTGATGAGTGATGAGTGATGAGTGATGAGTGATGAGTGATGAGAGATAAGTGATGAGTGATGAGAGATAAGTGATGAGTGATGAGTGATAAGTGATAAGTGTTTAGGGGGGATGGTTGATTGATGGGGCTATTGCATGGACATTGGCCTGGCCATAGGGGTATGAGGCGTGGGAGGTAAGCGAGGAATTTTCTTAACAAAAAAAGAACATGGGGCCATGGGCACTAATCGATACATTTGTTAAATAAAAAATACAGACTATGACTTAAAAAGGTACACACGGGTTCAAACTGGCTATAAGCCAGGGGTGAACAAGGGCCAGGTACCCGGCCTTCCTGGCCAACATTGGCATAATTGGCTGAAAAACATGGAGCCCAGAAACCATTTCAAACGGGGCGGAACCGAAAAGCCTTACGAGTAGGAAATACAAGACACCCACATGAGAAAAGCAACATTAATTTTTGGAACCCTGATAATTATGGCCGTTGTGGCCTTTTTTGGATTTAGAAACGGCGCGCCTGCTACCGGCGGCTACGCCACCATGACAGTTATAGAAGGTGGTGCCCTTGCGAAAAAGCCTCATTTGGTTTTGAATTACCCTGACGGCAATGTGGAAACGGTGGAATTGAAAAGGGTATCCACTGATATAGCGGTTAATATGGGTACAGTGACCAATCAATTAAATATCATGCGCGAAAAGGGTTACCGGCTGGTTGCTACCCAATCTGTATGGGCAGAATATGGACGGATTTATGTTTTTGAGATGGATTGAAAGGACATAGTAGCGCTGGAGAAATGTAGGGCAATGGGGCAGCGTAGGGCATGGGCAACTATGTATATCCACCCGCCCCATTGTTGCGCCGCCCGGGCCCCTGTGTGGCTGGCGGCTGCGCCATTTGGTATGGCTGCCAAAGGGTAGGCATGAGCTAAGCAGCAAAGTGGTGCGCTGCATTTATACAGGCCGCGCTAGGCCTGGGCCGTTTCTTCCTTGGCTTCTCGTTTCTTTTTCTTGGTTACCTTCATCATGCACAGTAGGTTGCTTATGGTGGGTTTAAGTGCGGCGCGTTCCACTATCACATCTACCAGCCCATGTTCCAGTAAAAATTCTGAGCGCTGAAAACCGGCAGGGAGGTCTTTCTTAATGGTTTCCTTGATTACCCGTGGGCCGGCAAAGCCGATCAGGGCATTGGGTTCGGCCAGGTTCACATCGCCCAGCATGGCGTATGAAGCGGTTACCCCTCCCGTGGTGGGGTCGGTTAGCACGGATATATAGGGCAGTTTGGCTTCGGCCAGCAGCGCCAATTTGGCTGAGGTCTTGGCCATTTGCATAAGCGAAAAAGCGGCTTCCATCATCCGGGCCCCGCCTGATTTTGAAATGATGATCATTCCAAGGCGGTTTTTTATGGCGCAGTCTATTCCCCGGCTTATCTTCTCGCCCACCACCGAACCCATGCTCCCGCCAATAAAATCAAAGTCCATACAGGCCACCACGGCACCGTGGCCACCTATTTTGCCCTGGGCGGTGCGCACCGCGTCGCGCAATTTGGTGGATTTCTGCGCGGCCACCAAACGGTCAGGGTAGGCTTTGGTGTCTATAAAGTGCAGTGGGTCAGCTGATGACATGTTGGCGTTTAATTCTTGGAACTGGCCATCGTCAAAGAGCAGTTCAAAGTATTCCTGCGAACCAATGCGGTCATGGTGGCCGCATTTGGGACAAACGCCCAGGTTGGCCTGCAGCTCCTTTGAAGTGACTTTTTCTTTACAGCTGGGGCATTGCCACCACAGGCCATCGGGTATTTCCTTTTTTTCCTGGGTTGAAGTAAGGATGCCCTCCTTCACGCGCTTGAACCACTTCATGGGTCTTGATTTTTAATGATTTTACCAAAAATTCCTTATGCCACGGTTACTTGGGGGCATAGATACACGTCTTGCACGGCATTGAGCAGGGCAATTCCTTCCTTTATCGGTGCCTGAAATGCCTTTCGGCCCAGGATAAGCCCGGTGCCGCCTGCCCGTTTGTTCACCACTGCGGTGAGCACGCCCTCTGCCAGGTCATCGTTGGCCGAGCCTGTGCTGGCCCCTCCCGAATTGATGAGCCCCGCGCGGCCCATATAGCAGTTGGCTACCTGGTAGCGGCATAGGTCTATCATGTTGTCGCTGCTTAGCTCGCCGTACATCTTTTTGTGGGTCTTGCCAAATCCTATGGCAGTAAAGCCCCCATTGCAGTCGGGCAGTTTTTGCTTTATAATATCGGCTTGTATGGTCACGCCCAGGTGGTTGGCCTGGCCAGTGAGGTCGGCGGCGGTATGGTAGTCCACCCCATCTTTCTTAAACGCGTTGTTGCGCGTATAGCACCACAGTATAGTGGCCATGCCCAGTTCATGTGCATGGGCAAAAGCCTCAGCTATTTCCACTATCTGGCGGGTGCTCTCGGCCGAACCAAAGTATATGGTGGCCCCCACGGCTGCTGCGCCCATGTTCCAGGCATCTTCTACCGTGCCGTAGAGTACCTGGTCATTTTTGTTGGGATAGGTAAGTAGCTCGTTGTGATTTAGTTTAACCACAAAGGGTATTTTGTGGGCATATTTTCTCGATACCGAAGCCAGCACCCCGTAGGTGGATGCCACCCCGTTGCAGCCGCCTTCCAGTGCCAACTCTACTATGTTGGCTGGGTCAAAATACCTAGGGTTGGGGCTAAAAGAGGCCCCTGCCGTATGCTCTATGCCTTGGTCCACAGGCAGAATTGATACATAGCCCGTGTTGCCCAGCCGGCCTGCCCCAAAGATCCGCTGCAGGTTTACCAGCACCTTGTTGCTCCGGTTGGTATCGCGCATCACTCGGTCCACAAAATCGGGCCCAGGAAGGTGAAGCAGTTCTTTGTCTATGGTCTGGCATTTGTGGCTGAGTAAGTTGGCCTGTGTCCCCAACAACTCGGTAATTCTGTCTATGTGCATCCGGTGAGAATTTTGGGCAAAACTAAAAATAAGTTCCTTGCCCGTTGGCCAATTACTTGCCGCCGGGCCCTGTGCCTTCCAGTCGGTTTAGTCCCAGTTGACACTTGTATTTATAGGTGGCGGCGTAGGGGTAGTTCTTAAAGGTAAGGCAGGTGCGGTAGTGCGCCAGGGCTTTTTTGGGCTCCTGGAGTGCGGTTTCGCATATGCATCCCTTGCGGAAATAAGCCACCGGCACAAAGTATTCTTCATAATGAAAAGGCAGGGCGGTTACTTGGTCATAGGCCATCATGGCTTCATGGTACTTGCCCATTTCTTCAAGTATCCTGGCCTTGAGGTAGAGGTGGCGTATGTGGTTGAATGGGCTCGTGGCAAAGGCCGCTTCTTGGCCCTCCATTGCCCGCAGGGCAGTGGAATAATACCCACCGTCAAACCACAGTCGGCCGGCCAAGAGGTCTGGGTGGGTCATTTCCAGGGTTTTGCCTTCCTCTATGGCCACCTTGTCTTTTTCGCGGGCAGAGGGGCAGGGGTCTTGTATAAAACCCAGCCATAGGCTGCGCATGGCCGTATCGCCGTTGAGGTGGCCCCACCAGGCCAGCCGTAGATAGGTATCATTCTTGAGCCCCGGCCCTGGGCTATGTGAAATAAATACGGCAAAATATTTAAGGCACAGTTTGTTGTGTGAGTATAGATAGGCGTTCCCCAGGTCATAGTTCATAAACTGAAATGGGGCTTTTTCACCTGCGTAGTGCAGCAGTATTTCTATGGCTTCATCGGTTCTTTTGGTGTCCAGGGCCATTTTGCCCCTCACGTAGCACGCCAGTGGATTGCTGCCGTAGTCGGTGGTGATGGCTTTGATGATGGCATAGGCATCGTCATGCCGATCGGTGAGGGCTTGGGTCATTATGCCGCGCACCAGCTCTACCTCGCGCCTGAAAAAACCATAGTAAGGGTCGGTGCGCAGGGCTTGCTGCAGCTTGTCCAGTTCGGCCAGTGCCACATATTGATCGGTTTGGTAGCCAAAGAACTCAAATATGGGCTTATAGGTGTCGGGCACGTTGCTCAGTATGCCCTGAAGCGTGTAGAGGGGTTTTTTGGTGAGCGGAAAGGAGGGGTACTCCTTGAGGTTGCGTTCCAGCAGCCCATATGACTTTTTAAGGTCTAGTAGTCCGTTCACATAGTTGCCCAGCCTGAGTGCCACCATGCCGCGCTGCAGGTAGGCCTCACCCAGGGCATAGAGTTTAAACGGGTGCTTGGTGCTTTGTTCCAGTGCCTGTAGGTGGGGTATTTGGTCATCCAGAAAACTTTGGTCGCCCACAGGGTCTTCTACCGTGATGGTGGCCATAAATGCATTCAGCACCAGTAAGTAATCTATGGCGGCGTTGTCGGGCGATTTTTCCTTTTCTACAGAAAGGCTGCGCCTGGCCTCTTCAAAGCTGCCCCTAAAGGTTAGGGCATAGGCGTGTTGGCATTCGGGACTAAATACATATGCCCCATATCCGCACAGCGGCAGGCAAAGCAATACGCATATGATGAAGCGCAGCAATGGGCAGGCAGGCTAAGCCTCTGCCAGGGCGCCGTTCACTTCGGCCTTTGTTTTTTCGGTCAAGTCTATGTCCACCAGTATCCTGCCGCAGTGTTCGCATACAATCACCTTTTTGCGCGTGGCAATATCGAGTTGGCGTTGAGGGGGTATAAGGCTGTAGCACCCACCGCATGATTCGCGCTCAATGGGAACCACGGCCATGCCATTGGTATAGGAGCGGCGGATCCTTTCATAAGCCTTTGACAAACGTGGCTCTATGCCGTCAATAACAGATTTGCGCATGGCCTGGAGGGTTTCCTCTTCCTTTCGGGTTTCTTCGGCTATGTTATTGAGCTCCTTGCGCTTTACTTCCAAGTCTTTCTTTCGGTCGTCGAGCAGGGCCTTTGATGCGGCTATTTGCTCTTTCTTTTGCTCAATTTCCAGTTTAAACTCTCCTATTTTCTTGTCGCAGGCCATTTTTTCCAGGTTCTGCAGCTCTACTTCCTTGGTGAGCGCCAGGTACTCCCGGTTGTTCTTCACATCGCCCAACTGGGCATCGTATTTCTTTATCAGGTTATCACAATCCTTGATTGCCTGTTTTTTTGAAGTAATGTCCAGGTTGAGCCCTTCTATGTCGCTGTTTAGTTTGTCAAGCCTGGTGCGCAAGCCCTCTATCTCGTCTTCCAGGTCGGCCACCTCTATGGGCAACTCCCCCCTTATGGAGTATATCTTGTCAATTTTTGAGTCTATGGCCTGTACTTTGTAGAGCTGCTTCAGTTTTTCTTCTACCGTGATATCCATTTAGTTATAGGTAATTTACGGGGTTGGTATTCAGTTCCGTGATAAGGCCCGCAAAAGTAGGAAATTTTTCGCTTAGCCAAGAATGGAGCAATTGAATGGTAAACCGTTCGCTTTCATAGTGGCCTATGTCAAAAAGGCTGAGTGTGGGCCCGGTTTCAAAAAAGTCGTGGTACTTGGCATCGGCGGTCACAAAGGCCTGGGCGCCCAGCCGTTTGGCCTGCGGCATGAGAAACACCCCGCTACCCCCACATATGGCTACCTTGTGTATGGGCAGCGAGTGGCTAGGGCTCGCTCTTAAGGCCTTGATATCTAGTGATTTTTTAAGATGTTTGGCAAATTGGTCGTAGCTCATGGGCCTGGCTAGGGTGCCCACCATACCTGAACCAATACACTTGTGCACATTGCTTAGGGGCACCAGGTCATACGCCACTTCTTCATAGGGATGGCCCTGGAGGAGGGCATCCACAACTTTTTGTTCCATATGGGCCTCCACCACCACTTCCAGCCTTTGCTCTGGCTCTAGGTGCTTTATGCCCAACTGGCCTACATAGGGACTGGCACCATCCCTGGCCCTAAAACTGCCCATTCCGGCCTGGGTAAACCCGCATTGGTCATACTTGCCTATGGCGCCTGCCCCAGCGGCAAATAGGGCTTGCGACACGGTATCTAAATGTCCTTCAGGAACGTAGGTAACCAGTTTCTTGAGCTTGTTGGCCATTGGCGCCAATATTTCCAGGTTTTCAAGACCCAGACAGGCGCCCAGTGCGGCATTTACCCCTTGGGCCACATTGTCCAGGTTGGTGTGTATGGCATACACGGCTATGTCATGCCTTATGGCCTGTATCACCGCCTTTTCCACATCCGACTTGCCCGTTATGCTTGATAATCCCTTAAAAATGAGCGGATGGTGTGAAATAATAAGGTTGCACTCCCTTGCTATGGCTTCGTCCACCACCGCAGGGGTACAGTCAAGGCAAAGTAGGGCGGCACGCGCCTCCCACTCCCTCTGGCCCAGGAGCAGTCCACAGTTGTCATAGGATTCTTGCAGGGCCAGTGGGGCTTTGCTTTCCAGAAAATCCAGAATGGTTGCTATTTGCATTTTTTGGGTAAAGGGATGGTGTCTTTTGGTCAAAAATACTGGGGCGGGGCCCATCTTGCAGGGCTCAATCATGACAGGGTTCTCCGCCTTGCGCGCCATTATCCTTTTTCCCTTGTCACTCTGCTGGGGTGGCCTGGCCCAGTGCCGCCGATGGGCGTATGCCCTGGGACTCCTTACGCGGCACCGTCCTGCCATACCCTCGGTGGTGGTGGGCAACCTATCCATGGGCGGGAGCGGCAAGACCCCGTTTGCCATGCTTATCCTGCGCCGATTGCTGGAGCAGGGACACACTCCCGCCTACATAAGCCGTGGATACGGCAGGCACACAAGGGGTTTGATAGAAGTGCACACGGGGCACACCGCAAGCGAGGTGGGCGATGAGGCCCTGATGGTGAAGGCCAGGCTGCCTCAAGTGGCGGTAGTGGTGGGTGAGCAGCGTAAAAAAGCCGTGGAGTACCTAATAAATAGTAAGGGTGAAATAAGCTACCTGGTATTTGATGACGGGTACCAACACCTGGCCCTCCATGCACACAAGTACCTACTGCTCACACCCTATCAGAAGCCCTTTTACAGCGACAGGGTATTCCCGATGGGCAGTTTGCGCGAGTGGCCGCGCCACGCTAGCCTGGCCCAGGCCCTGGTGTTTGCCAAATGCCCAGAAGGGCAGGGAAGGGAACAGCTATTGCCAAAAATGCCTGAGTGGCTCAGGGACAAGGTTATGCTTTTTTCAAACATTGTCTATCAGGCCAACTTGGTGCCACTGAATACAGGCCAGGAACTGGCCGTAGGCCCCAATGTGGAGGTGCTGGCTTTTGCGGGCACCGCTTCAAACCAGGTATTTTTTAAGGAAATCTCCCGGCATATGCGTCTGGAATGGTGCCGGGGCTTCCGCGACCACCAGGGATACCAAGCATCTGATCTGAAAGAAATTGTGGGCAATTTTGAGGCATTGCGGGCCCAAAAACCCGGTTTGATAGCCCTCACCACCGAGAAGGATGCCGCCCGTTTGCACGGCCACCCGCATGGGTACTTGCTCAGCGGGATACCTTTGTACTACTGGCCCATAGATGCCTCACTGGGCACCAATGATTACAAACTATTGGATAACATATTATTGAACCAATGATTAATGAAATAAAAGAAGCTGCCGACTACCTAAGGCAGTATGGTTTTGGGCCTACTTATGGAATCATACTGGGAACCGGCCTGGGGGCCTTGGCCAAGGAAATTCAAGTAGCCCATGCCATACCCTATGAAAACATTCCGCATTTTCCGGTATCGACCGTGGAAAGCCACAGGGGCCGCCTGCTCCTGGGCAGCCTGGAAGGCAAGAAGGTGATGGTGATGCAGGGCAGGTTTCATTACTATGAAGGATATACCCTACAGCAAGTTACCTTTCCCGTAAGGGTGATGGCGGCCTTGGGTATCCGGTCGCTTTTTATTTCAAATGCCTGCGGGGCGCTGAACCCCGACATAAAGAAAGGGGAACTGATGGTGCTCAATGACCATATAAACCTACTGCCCGACAACCCGTTGCGGGGCAGGAATTACCTGGAGCTGGGGCCCCGCTTCCCCGATATGGGCCATGCCTATGACCGTGGACTTATAGACCTGGCCATGGAAAAATCAAAGGACTTGGGTATCAAGGTGCACCAAGGGGTGTATGTGGTGGTGGCGGGCCCCAATCTGGAAACCAGCGCCGAGTACCGCTACCTGCGCATCATAGGGGGCGATGTGGTGGGCATGTCCACTGTGCCTGAAGCCATTGTGGCGGTACACATGGGCCTGCCCGTCATGGCCATTTCCGTGATTACCGACGAAGGCTACCTCCACCCACTGCCGGTGGTTTCGGTTGACGATGTGATCTCAGCCGCTTCACAGGCCGAACCTTATATGACCACCTTGATAAAAAGAGTGATAGCCGCACTTTGATGAGGTTTTTCCTTACTTGGTGTTGCTGTTGCCTGGGCTTAGGGGCCCATGGGCAGCAATTTGGCCTGGAGCTGGCAGGGCGATGGCACAACCCCCATCTAAACAAATTGAATAAGCAGATATACAATGATATATGGGGTTGGGAAGATGATTGGGGCCGGGAGTACGTCATTATGGGATCCCTGGACTCTACCTACTTTATTGAGGTAACATTCCCTGATAAACCGGTGCTGCGCGATGTGGTGGCCGGTAGGGACGACTCATGCATACACCGCGACTATAAAACCTATGGGCACTATGCCTATGGGGTGGCCGACGAAGGGCACTCCAGCCTACAGGTTTTTGACCTGGCCTACCTGCCCGATTCGGTGCATGTGGTGTATGACAGTGAAGAATATACGCGCAGGTGCCACAATATCTTTATCCACGGCGACCGGGCATACCTGGCTTCTAACCTCCACCCCGATTGGGGGTTCATTCCCATGTCGGTGCTGGAGCTGGGGCGAAACCCGGAGAAACCATACGCCTCTACCCACCTCAGCCCTTTGGTCATTGATGGCGTTCCCCAGTTTACCCATGTGCATGATGTGTTTGTGCAAGGCGACATAGCCTATTGCAGCAATGGCAACGGTGGGCTGTACGCCTATTTGCTGGGCGATGCGCCCAATAGTTTTCAGTTGCAGGGGGTGCTTGGCAATTACCCTGACCAGGGGTACAACCATAGCGCCTGGGGCAGCGCGGACCGAAGGTATATGGCCATGGCCGACGAGACCCACGGCATGAAACTCAAGATGCTGGATATTGAAGACCTTAGCGATATAAAGGTGCTGTCCACTTTTGGCAGCCACTCAGAGCTGGGCAGCATTCCACACAATCCCTTTATACTGGGCGACAAGTGTTTTGTATCCTACTATCACGAAGGTTTGGTGGTTTTTGACATTTCAAACCCCGGGCAAGTGGAGCTGGCAGGCCAGTATGACACCTACCCGGATAACGGTGACACGGCCTATGCCGGATACGAGGGTTGCTGGGGCACCTACCCTTTCTTTAGTTCTGGCACCATAGCGGCCAGCGACATGACCCATGGTTTGTTTTTGTTTAACACAAAGAACTGGGAATCACCCCGACGCAAGGTGTTGGATAAGGGCCAGGTGCTGCGGGCCACCCTGGGAGGAGGTATCCTCACCGTGGATTTTGCCCAAGCCTATGAGGGCCCCCTGCGCGTGCGCTTGGTGGATATGAATGGTAAAGGCCTGGGAGAGCGCGTATTGGATTTTCGGGGGCGACATGTGGAGATTCCCTTTTGGCTAGGACTTACGCCGGGCATGTACCTGGTAAGCCTCACTACCAACCTGGGTGGAGAAACGATAAAAGTAGTGGTGCATGACTAGGCAGACCTGGAAGGTGCTTGCGGTGCTCTGTGCCGCCTGTGGCTTGGCCTCCAGTGCACAGGCCCAGAATTTTGGCCTGCAATTGCTGGGGCAGTGGTCACGTGAGGGCTTGCCCGTGGTGGACTACCAGTCGTACAACGATATATGGGCTTGGCACGATGGCATGGGGCGGGAATACGCCATAGTGGGTAGCCTTGATTCCATTTACTTTATAGAAGTAACCAACCCAAACCAACCGGTGCTCAGGGACGTAGAGGCAGGCAGGTCAGCGCAGGCCATACACCGGGATTTTAAGACCTACGGGCACTATTGCTATGCGGTGGCCGATGAGGGGCCGGCTTCCTTACAGGTGTTTGACCTCTCATTCCTGCCCGACTCCGTGCACAAGGTGTATGATGCCGACAAGCTGGCCCAGCGGGTACACAATATATATATAGACGGGGAGCGGCTGTACCTGGGCACCTGTAGGCTGCGCAACGGAAACTTGGTTCCCATGAGGATACTCTCCATAGCCAATCCGGTAAACCCCAAGTTGTTGCTTGACGTATATGGTCCAGAACTGGGGGGTTCTTATTTGTTTAAGGAGGTGCATGACATGTTTGTGCGCCATGACACCATCTATGCTTCCACCGGCAACGATGGCCTGTTTGCCATGCAATACCATGATTCCATGACTTACTCTAACCCCGACAGTGCCTGGACCGTGTGGGAGCCCAACTACACCATGCTTACCTGGGGCGCGGTGGTGAACTATCCTTTTAGGGGCTACAACCACAGTTCGTGGATGGGCAGCGGGAGCAACCTGCTGGCCATGGCCGATGAAACCCACGGTATGAAACTCAAGCTTATCCGGTTTTCATGGAACGATATACCCGAGGTGCTGTCCACCTTTGGGAGCCGGCACGATGAGGGCTCCATACCCCACAACCCTTTCATACACAAGCGTCAAGTGTTTGTGTCATACTACCATGAAGGACTGTTGGTATTCAATATTTCCAATCCTGGGCAGCCCCGCCTGGTAGCCCAGTGGGACACCTACCCTGAAAACAAGGATTTTAAGGGCATGTATGGCTGTTGGGGGGTGTACCCTTATCTGCCTTCGGGCTATGTGGTGGCTTCCGACCAGGTACATGGCCTGTTGGTATTTGATAAATCAATTGGGATAGAAGAAGATGCGCGGGAAGATATGGGCCTGGAAGTGTACCCCAATCCGGCCAATGACTGGGTGCAGGTGCGCTGGCGGGCGCCTGGCCATAGTGCCGATGCCCCGGTGGAACTTCATGCGCTTGATGGCCGGGTACTGTATAGGGGGTCCATTAGGGCCAACCAAACCCTGGAAATTTGTACTAAAAGCCTAGGCCCCGGCTACTATCTGGCGCATGTGGTAGGCCCGCAGGGCAGGATTGTCCGCCGGATAGCGATTAAGTAGCTCAATAACAATGCTGTATTGTTTTTGCGCAACATGGGTTCGCAACATGAGGCGTGGGTATGAAAAAACCCTAATTTTGCACCCGATTTTCTGACAGATTAATTACGTCCATTCATGCAAAACATTGGTAAGGTAGCCCAGGTGATTGGCCCTGTGGTCGATGTAAGTTTCTCAGCTGACAACGCCCATTTGCCAAAAATATTCAATTCACTCACCATCAACCGAGATAGCGGCGAAAAGTTGGTTTTGGAGGTACAGCAGCACTTGGGTGAGGACATGGTGCGCACGGTGGCCATGGACAGTACCGAGGGTTTGAGGCGTGGAATGGATGTGATAGATGACGGCAAGCCCATAGCCGTGCCCACGGGTGAGGCCATAAGGGGCAGGTTGTTTAACGTAGTGGGGGCCGCTATTGACGGTATAGGCCAAGTAGCCGCAGAGGGCAGCAGGAGCATACACCAGTCTCCACCCAAGTTTGAAGACCTGTCGCCCGCCACAGAACCGCTTTGGACGGGAATTAAGGTTATTGACCTGCTGGAGCCCTATGCCAAGGGAGGCAAGATTGGATTGTTTGGGGGTGCAGGTGTGGGCAAGACGGTATTGATACAAGAACTTATTAATAACATAGCCAAGGCATATGACGGTATTTCCGTGTTTGCCGGCGTGGGCGAGCGTACCCGTGAGGGCAACGACCTGCTCAGGGAAATGATAGAATCGGGCATAGTGAACTATGGCGAGGAGTTTATGCACAGCATGGAAGCCGGAGGCTGGGATTTGTCAAAGGTGGATAAGAAGAAACTCCTGGAATCAAAAGCCACCTTTGTGTTTGGGCAGATGAACGAGCCTCCCGGGGCACGTGCACGGGTGGCCCTTTCGGGTTTGTCGTTTGCGGAGTACTACCGGGATGGCAACGAGGAAACAGGCGGCAGGGACATACTTTTCTTTATTGACAATATCTTCCGCTTTACCCAGGCGGGATCGGAGGTGTCGGCCCTACTGGGCAGGATGCCATCGGCGGTGGGTTACCAGCCCACATTGGCCACTGAGATGGGCCTTATGCAGGAGCGCATCACCTCTACCAAGCGGGGATCCATCACCTCGGTGCAGGCGGTGTATGTGCCCGCCGACGACTTGACCGACCCGGCACCTGCCACCACCTTTGCCCACTTGGATGCCACCACGGTATTGTCAAGAAAGATAGCGGCCTTGGGCATTTATCCAGCAGTGGACCCGCTGGATTCCACTTCCAGGATATTGACCCCCGATGTGGTGGGCAAGGAACACTATGATTGTGCCCAACGCGTGAAAATGATCTTGCAGAGATACAACGAGTTGCTTGACATTATCGCCATTTTGGGCATGGATGAGCTGAGCGAGGACGACAAACTGGTGGTATCAAGGGCCCGCCGTATCCAGCGCTTCCTGTCGCAGCCGTTCCACGTGGCCGAACAGTTTACCGGTATCCCGGGCGTGTTGGTGCCCATAGAGGAAACCATCAAGGGATTTAACATGATCCTGGAAGGCGAGATGGACGAGTATCCAGAGGCGGCGTTTAACCTAAAAGGCAACATAGAAGATGTGAAGGTGGCCGGAAGGAAGATGCTGGAAGAAGCCCAGGCCTAATCAATAGCTAACAAACCCAAAGAGATGCACATAGAAATCATATCGCCCGAGGGCAAGGTGTATGAGGGTGAAGCCGTGTCGGTGGAGCTGCCGGGCACGAGGGGCCGATTTCAGGTGCTCAAGGGCCACGCGGCCATCATGAGCAGCCTGGCGCCGGGCCAGGTGGTGGTGCGCACCCAGGCCGGCGAAGAACGCTTTGCCGTGAGCGGTGGGGTGGCCGAGGTGAAGCACGACCGGGTGGTTGTGTTGACCTAGGTAGGCGGGTAGGCATCAAGGCATTGGCCCACACATGATGGGGGCCAGAGGGTCTTGTTTGGAAATGGAATCCAATAGCGTGGGGGACTTGAAATGTACCGGAAGCGGTGGTAAAGCACACGTCAACCGAAAACGCCCCGGAACTTGAGCATAAGTTTCATATAATCAAGTGAATGGAGTTGGCTATCAAAAAATATAGTGCCAAAGGCGGCACTAGTGAAATTTTGGCTACATTTGGCCTTCCTATTAAGTTAGCCTAAAGTACACCCTGCCAAAGGGGGAAAATGGGACTGACCTGGCGAAGCCTATTTTTTGGTATGAATAAAGGGGATTAAGATATTGATAAGCAACATTTTAGACAAATTGGAGCCAAGTAGAAATGGGGGTGTCCATGCAGGTGGAAACGCCCGATCAATAGCGAGGCGCAGCGAACGGCCGCTTGCCTGGGCCCCCATCATGTGATTGCTGCCAAGGTTCAGGCAAAAGGATGGGCGGGGTAGTTGGGGGACAAGGACGCAAAGAGCGCAAAGGATTTAAGAAAACACACGGGCGCAGCGGGGCACGGGTGCTAGGGTTCTCTGGGGTTTTAGGGGTTTAGGGGTGTAGGGGTACCGTTATTTTGTATAGTCATTTCGCTATTATAAGAATTATTGGTACCGCAAAGGTGTTGTCAACAAGCGGTTGCCCACAGTCGTTCTTAACGGTTAAGAACATTTACACACGTTTAAGCGACTCGGCCCCCCACTACTTTAAAACGACATTCCCTCACACGACCCTATGACACATGGAAACACAATCCACCTTAAAAATTAGGCTGTTTAAGCCACAGCCCACGGCCATCAACGTGCTCAACGGGGTGCAAGCCTGGGTAGCCACACAAGACGAAGTGGAACTGGACTACATAAGCTGCCACACCCAGTCCGAACTCGATGTGCTGCAGGGCACCATAGATATATACGGGCTCGACCTTGACACGGTGTATGCCTGCGCGGAAACGGCGGACGGCAGTTCGCTGCCACCCCTTGGCTCCCCTTCCAATCCGCAGACCGACAAGTCATAAGCCCGCCCATCGCTCTACCCCAACCCCGCGCGGTCACAGCTCACCTTAGCTTTTCAACAAGCCGGCACCCGACAGGTACTTTTATTGGGCCCCAGCGGCGTCCTGGTGCGTGACTTTGGCACTGTGCGCGGTCGCAACATGCAGATAGACATATCAAAACTGCCCCACGGGCTATACTTTGTCCGCGTGGTTGACACCTACGGTGCCTATACCCTGCCCTTTGCCAAAGAGTAGGTAGCCAATGGGTTATTGGGAGGATGAACGGTTTGCCCGGATATGATGCCCGCACCCCGTTTTGGGCACCAATTTGGGCAGCCAAAGCCAAAATACCTGGCAGGATAGCCCAAGAAAGACCTAAAAAGGTGGGGTATCTTAATTTTTTTTGACTTTTTTTTTTCAATGGGTGTATCAAATACCAAACTATGGCCTACATTTGTCAAGTCAATAAAATTTTGCTCTATGTTAAGCGCTTTACTTACATTTCATGTATCTGGCTTGCTGGGCTTTAGGCGGCTCTTGCTCAGGCACCGAGCCATGCGTGGTTTTATTGCCGATACGCGCCGAATTCCATCGGCTTTGGGATTTGAGCTCAGTAAGACCACTCAAGTACGCACCTGGGTAAGGCCATCCACATCAAAACAAAGCAGAGTCCTTTGGATTGTTTTGATGATGCAGCGGCACCTGCGTATGGCTGTCTCAAACCTCGCACATAGTCAATATATACGCAATAGCTCAAGTGGAGTGGCGTATATACGGATGTTGGCGGTCATTGTAAAAAGACACTCTACACAGACAAAAACAGACATTAATTGAAAAAAATATGGCAAAAGAATCTTGGTATATAAACGAATCAGAACTTGACGACTATCAAGTAAGAATCGTAAGACGAAATCTAAACAGTTCATTCATTGTTAAAGGGTGTGCAGGAAGTGGAAAAACCGTTCTAGCACTATGGAGAGCAAAAGAACTTGCTGAGCAAGGGAATAATGACTACCTAATTATCGTCTTTACTAAAGCACTAAAACAATTCATTGAAGATGGTATTCACACCATTGGGGTTGACGAATCAAAGGTTCTTTATCATTGGGAATGGATAAACAGACGAGACAAACCATCGGCAGAATATATCATCGTTGACGAAGTTCAAGACTTCGATACTGATGAATTAAGAGAATTGCAACAAGCAGCCAAAAAGCATTTTATTTTATTTGGGGACTCTGCACAACAGTTATACAAAAATGTGCCTAATAAGGGGAAACTATTGACAATGGAAGAAATCCAAATTCAAACTGGAATCCCTATGGAGAATTTGGTTATTAACCATAGACTACCAAAGAAAGTTGCTAGAGTTGCAGAAAAAGTAAGTTTATCTAACGACCCACTTGTTGACAGGTGTAACAAAGAAGGAGTAAATAAACCACGTCTTGTAGAGTGCTCCACGTTCAATGACCAACTTGATTACATAATTGATGTAGTTAAAGCTCAAAATTATACAGACGTTGGCATTTTATTTCCGACCAACAATGATGTTCAAACCGCAAAAAAATATTTCGACAGTAAAAAATGGGGAGTTGAAGCTAAGATTGGATATGGTGCAGGTTCTATGGATTTGGACTTTAAAACAGACAACCCAAAGCTAATGACATACCATAGTGCAAAAGGGTTGCAATTTGAAGCAGTTTTCATTCCTATGTGTATTTCCGGTGACGAGAAAGATAGAAATCCTCTTTATGTAGCTTTAACAAGGAGCTATAGAGATTTATTCATCCTGTATTCAAACCACCTTTCTACTTTCATTGCAAACATTGACAGAAACTTGTTTGAGTATCACAACGAAAAAAACAAATCATCTGCAAGCAGCGATTTACCCTTCTAAAGAAATGACAAAATGAGAGTATATATTCCGTTCAATTCAAACGACTTCAATAGTGTTTTTACAACACTATCAATTTCGCCCTGTTCCTTTTATCCTAATAGAAAATACAGTTTCAAAAGGGCAACAACGACCTTTTTAAATGAATGTGAAGACTTTTTGGTTGGCTATGAAAAACCCATATTCCACAACCGAGAACTTGACAAGGACTATGGCTTTCCAGTCTTAATTGAAATTGAAATTGAAAAAACCGAAAGCAAATGGCAAACTACAGAAAATGGACTCAATTATGTAATAATTGATAATACTGTATTTCTGTTTAACAACTTCAAATTATTGTTCAGGAGAGAGAAAGAACTCAATGAAACCTTTGCTAAGTCATTAAAGAGTATAGAAACAAAGTATTCTGCTTTGGCGAAACAAAATTCTGAAGTTATAAAAGTAGATTGCTACGTCAATGAAATACCATTAATAGTATTTCCAACCGTTAATAACAATTTCAATTCCTTGACTTTCTATAAGGAAAGAAAACTAAACAGAATACTTGGTGCTATTCTAGGTAGTTCAATTGCTTATACAAATTTAACGACAAAAGAATGGCAAGAAATTTCAATTCTGCTAAGGTTTTTGAATAACAACCTTTCATTGTTTCTAAACAAGGTTTCGGACAATAATGAATTTGAAAAAAAGCAGGTTTTAGAAATAATTGACAAAATACTCAAGACTTATGAAACAGTTGAAAAATTAGAAGAAGCTATAATGTTAGGTTCTAATTCTTCATTCACATCTGAGTTACTAAACACCCTAAAACAATCTAAAGTATTTGGCATATCTGCATTTAATCTTCTTATTGAAGGTTTACTTATAACATCAAAGGCAGAACTTCCACTTTCACTAAAGCTAGAAAAACTAAAAAGAGCAATTAATTCAAAGTTCAATTCAAAGTATCCAAGTAACTATATTGAAAGAGTCAACAATGCATTTTCAGATGTTAGAAATAAAATTGAAGATGAAATTAATCTATCAAGAAAAACCAACAAGCTAACATTTGAGTCACTTGTAAGACCCCATTTTGTAAATGACAAAATGGAACTATTTATTCCAGAAGGTCTTTTAGAAAATGAAAAGAAATATTTGCTTCAATGCTTGAAATTCTTCATTGAAACTGACAACATCCCTGACCTTGAAACTTTTTTCACTAATCGAAAAACTATTCTCATTGACCTTGCCAAACACTTTAAAGACACAATTGACAATTTTGACGGTTCTAAAGAGCGGGAATATCTTGTTGAATTACTAAAATCATTTGACAGCCTAAGGGGCGGTTTTGACATTTCAAGAACTTCAAACGAAGTTTTAAAATCTATAGCTGTTCTGTTTACATCAGGTAGGGATTTCTTAAGGTTCATTGAAAACAATGAAAGAGAAGAAATTCAACACTCATTAATTTACTACACTCTTTGGGGTAGCATTTATGGGGCAGCAATTCTCCCAAAGACCTTAACAGAATCTATTACCGAAGACAAATCAAATGTTAAGACATTAATTTCCGCATACTCTGAAACAATTGGAGAATATCAAAAAAATAAAACGGAAAGACATATAGAATTTGAAAGCTCCCAAAGCAAGACCGAGCAAGAAAAAAAGGAACAAATTGAAGAAGATTTAAAGGCTTCATCAATCGAATCAAATACTGTAAATGAGCCAACTGAAAAATACACACCAACAATTTCAGTTTTAGGTAGTCAAATTCTTGAACAAGTAGAGTTGAAAAAGAAATTGAAACTTGCTGACTTAAAAAGCCTTTCCAAAAGCTTCAAGACAAATGGAGACGTTGAAAACCTTATAAATAGTCAATTGCAAGACAGAATAAAAATAACTAAAAAAGGTGCAACAATGTATGCAGAACTAATTGACAATGGACAACTTAAATTCGACTGACAAAGAACAACGAACCGCCAACAGCCGTTTTGCAAAAGCGGGGGTTTCGTCCTTCTATGACAGAGAAGTGCTAAATCCAAGCTTTGTGCATTTAATGAAGTTTAGTGCTGAAAATCCCCGCCTTCGCAAAGCGGCCGAACGTTATGGGCAAGGCAAAAACGACAACAATTAACTGAGATAACCAATTAATCATTACTATGAATACTTCAATTGAAACAAGCATCGACATTAAATTAGCAGTCTTAATCGATGCTGACAATGTCCCAAGTGCCAATATTCGTGAAATGCTTGAAGAAATAGCCAAATATGGCACTCCTACCTATAAAAGAATTTATGGTGATTGGACAAAGCCAAATCTAGACCATTGGAAGAAAGTCCTATTAGATAATTCCATCATCCCGATACAACAGTATGCTTATACCACTGGAAAGAACGCAACGGATTCGGCCATGATAATAGATGCAATGGATATTTTATACACCGGACGTGTTGAGGGATTTTTCCTCGTTTCCAGTGATAGTGACTTTACTAGACTTGCCTCAAGACTTAGAGAAGCAGGAATGAAAGTATTTGGTTTAGGGAAAAAGCAAACGCCCAACCCTTTCGTATCTGCGTGTAACAAGTTTATTTATATCGAAGTCCTTAGCACAATTGGAGATGGTCTAGTTGTGGCACCTACCTCAAAATCGAATAAAACTAAAGAGAATAAGCAAACAATTTCGACTCCATCTAACTCCAATGTGAGCAAAATTGATGAAGAAGCAATTAAACTTTTGACAAATACTATAACAGACTTAGCAGATGAAAGTGGTTGGGCTTCGCTTGCTGAAGTAGGGAATTTACTTCTGAAGAAAAAATCTAATTTTGATTCTAGGAACTATGGGTTTACTAAATTGGTGCCATTGGTTAAAAGCATATCATCAATTGAAGTTGATGAAAGAGTTACTGGAAAAGCCAACATTAAACATGTATTCGTAAAAATAAAATAATAAAGATGACCGCAAACAACAAAGACCTAAGCCTTACTAGAATCGGAGTATTCTATGATGGAAACTACTTTCTTCATGTGAGTAACTTTTACAACTACTTCCATGAAAGAAAAAGCAGAATAAGTATTTCTGGTTTACATCATTTTATAAGAAACCAAGTAGCTCAACAAGAAGGCACTGATGAGAGACTTTGCCAAATAGTAGATGCACATTATTTCAGAGGCAGATTAAATGCTCAAGAGGCATCTCAACAAGGAAATTCACTTTTCTACGATAGAATGTTTGATGATATTCTTAGCTCAGAAGGTGTAACAACTCACTATTTGCCAGTAAAAACTTCCCAAAGCGGAGTAAGGCACGAAAAAGGTATAGATGTTTGGCTAGCTTTGGAAGCATTTGAACTCGCATTCTACAAACGATTTAATGTTCTTGTTCTTATTGCATCAGATGGGGATTATGTTCCTCTAATCCGAAAACTAAACACTCTTGGCACTAGAGTCATGGTGCTGAGCTGGGATTTTGAATACACAAACAACTATGGTAAGGAAATGGTAACAAGAACTTCCCAAGATTTATTAGAAGAAGTGACCTATCCAGTTGCAATGCATGAAGTTATAGATAACAGAGTTAGAAAAAACGAACCATTGATTAACAACCTATTCGTCCCACAAAATAAAGACCGTGTTTTTAAGAAACCTGAAGGAACATCACAAGTAAAAACAGATTCAACTACTGAGAAAATCAATTCAAGCGAGATTTTAACTCTCAAAGGAGGTTTTGGTTTCATTAAATACCCTCCAAATAATCTATTTTTTCATTTTACAAGCCTAATTGATACAGATTTCAATGACTTAGAAGTCGGTGACAAAGTATCATTTAGTATAACCAAAAATGACAAGGGGGAGCAAATCGCCAAAGACGTTAAGTTGATTGAATAACCGATGCCCAGCCCATAACAACACCTACCCAAAAGTGGCGGTTCAGTGGTTAAATCAAGCCCTGTGCTTCTATCAAAGTTTGTGCTTGGTTGACAGTGAAGTGCTTCTAAATCGCCACCTTCGGGTAGCTGCAAAACGTTAGCAACCATAATAAAACTGAAACACATCATTATTAACTTAAATAAAATCAACAATGAAAACCAAAAAAATCCTTTTACCCGCATTAATTGCAATGATGTTGACATCTTGCGTATCGACATCTTATTTTCAAGTTTATAAAACAGCACCTTCCGACAAATTAGTTGTTAAGGACAACCTTTTAGTTTATGAAGATGAAAACTGTAAGGTTTCATACAACCTATGGGGTGAAGGTGGAAATATTGGGTTCCAATTTTTTAACAAAACTGACAAAAATATTTACTTGAATTTGGAAGAAAGTTTTTTTATTCTAAACGGAGTTTCTTACAATTACTATAGAAATAGAGTTTTTACAAATTCGACAAGTTCAGGAGCAAATACTTCTCGTGGGACAACTGCAACAAAATCAGTAACAGGATTAAATTACTTGGATTTAATTCAAACGAATAGAATTTCAGCAACTAATACAGTAGGGTTAATGACATCTTCAGGTTTTTCAGTTTCCTACAATGAAGAAAAAATTGTATGTATTCCATCAAAGACTTCAAAGATTATTTCTGAATATAGTATCAATGATTCATTTTTCAGAGATTGCGATTTATTTAAATACCCAACTAAAAAGCAGATTAAATCTAAGACATTCTCAAAAGAACAGAGTCCTCTTGTTTTCAGCAATAGAATTGCTTATACCATAGGGCAGACTGATAACCTTATAAAATTTGAGAATGAATTTTATGTAACAGAAATTTCAAATTATCCAGAAAGCGAAATGTTTGAATCAAAATATGATGAGTATTGCGGACAAAAAAGTATGACAATGACAAAATATTTTAAGAATGTTTCGGCTGATAAATTTTACATCAAATACAGCAAAGGACAAGACACTTCGAAACACTAAGAATTACGGTTGCTAACAGGCGTTTGGCTCAATGGCGGGTGAAGTGGTTAATTGAACATTCTACCTCGCATCAATTTTTGTGGTGTATAGACAGTTTTGTGCTCCGAATTCCGCCACTGCGCCAAGCGCCAAACCGTTAGCGGTCACCCTAAAAAGACAGAATAGATATGGCAACAAGAAAACCAAAACAGACAGAACCATTAAAACAACCGACACTTTTAGTTGTTGGAAAGGACTATTTTAAAGACGTTCTAGCTAATAGAATTCAAATAGCAGAAGAAATTTTAAATAGACAAATTCAGACAAGACCCCAGCTTGAAGAAGCAAAACAAAATTATTATGACTGGGACGACTATAATTCGGAACTTCTTAAACAATCATTTAATAACGAATACAACGAATATAAAACTGACTATGATAGAGTTAACCAATTCTTCGGGTTGGTAGTTGGTGGCAACAGACAAAGAGACGAACTGAAAGAGTTTAAAGACAAGGTTCAAAACAAAATAAACAACTTGAAACAGCTTGTTGCAAAAGTTGAGCTTATTAAATCCGAAGTTCCTGACAAAGTTGTTTCAAATTCGACAACGAGTTCAGAAGATATAAGCAACAATAATGTGTTTATTGTTCACGGACACAATAATGAAGTAAAAATAAATATTGCAAGGACATTGGAAAAACTTGGCTTAAATCCAATAATTCTACACGAACAAGCAAATTCTGGAAAAACAATCATTGAAAAATTTGAAGAACATTCAAATGTAGGTTTTGCAATCATATTGCTTACAGATGACGACCTTGGAAAGGCAAAGAAAGATGAAAATTTAAATCCACGAGCAAGACAAAATGTGATACTTGAACTCGGATATTTTATAGGGAAATTAGGAAGAAATAAAGTTTGCCCACTTTATACAAAAGGCGTTGAATTACCAAGTGACCTTTACGGACTATTATACTTAGAAATAGACAGTTCAGAGTATTGGAAAATTAGTTTGGCTAAAGAATTAAAAGCGGCAGGGTATGACATTGATGTAAACAAAATCATATGACGAAACAAGAAGGGCGAACCGCTAACACGGGTTTTGCGTCAGGCGGGGTGACGTGCAAACTTGGAGTTTTGTGCTTCTATTCAAGTGTAGTGCTGGCAGACAGTTTTGTGCTCCGAAACCCGCCCGAACGCAAAGCCCGAAAACGTTATGCACAATAGTATGAAAGCCATCGCCAAGATAACCTTGACAATTATTCTGATAGTTGGACTGACGATATTTTACTTTGCGAAATTCACTTATATAAAATCGGGGCAAGACCGTATTTTATTTTTAAATCCATTTCAACCCAACCAGACATATTTTGATAAGAATTGGAAAATAGCTGAAAATAAGTTAAACATCGGAGATAGCATTGAAGCAGAAAAATATTATCGTATAGCATTAAGTTTTCGTGGGACATTTAATGAAAAACAAAGAGAAAATATTTATTCAGATGCAAATGACTATTGGGAATATAAGCTTGACAAACTCTTGAAGTATTCTTTTGCGTATGAATTTATTGGAGAACTTGATAGTGCAATAAATTGCTTGTCACCAGGACTGATATCTTTTGAGAAATGGCATTATCCAATTGACAAAAGGTTTTACCAATTGACAGTGAAGAAAAAAGGGATAGAAAATACAATTGCAATTCTTGAGAAGGGACTAAGCAATATTCAAAAGCTTGATTGTTATCATTGTTGTAGTTATTTCTATATGTTTGACAATTACAAAATAGGCGTTGACGAAAAAGAATTTGAACAAGCAGAGACAGATAGAAAAGGACTTCTTAGAAAACTTTGTGACAATTATGGTATATAGAACTACTGTGCATAACAGCACCTACCCAAAAGTGGCGGTTCAGTGGTTAAATCAAGCTTTGTGCTTCTATCAAAGTTTTTGCTTGGTTGACAGTGAAGTGCTTCGAAATCGCCACCTTCGGGTAGCTGCAAAACGTGTGTGACTTGAATAGCGGCCTTAGGCCGCTGATGCTTTAAAACAGATGAGAGTAGGCCTCTCAATAACGATTTTCAGGAATAGTTATTAAACCACCTTATGCCGCATTGCAAGGAAACTGCATTGTGGTGAGCGATAAGGAAAAACGGAAATTAGAATTTCTGTAGGTGCAAATGCAATGAGCTGAACGAAAGTGAACCAATGATGAAGCCTCGTAAGCGCAAAAAGTGATGTCAAAAGTAGGTGGTTACGT
>JACPUW010000020.1 GCA_016192035.1 Bacteroidota bacterium | reverse complement strand
TCTTCAGGAAATACTTCGGGCAACTACAACACCTTTGAAAACTGCCTGTTGAGGGGAGGGTACTATGGGTTTTACAACTACGGTGGGGGTTCATCAGCCTATACCTACGGCAATAGCTTGATAAACTGCGATCTGTACCAGATATATTACTATCCGGTATATGCCTACTATGGCCGTGACCGATACCTGGTTTCGAATAACATAGACTCCATACGCAATTCATCGGGCTATGGCATGATGTTGGGCTATGGCAACAACGACTCCATAGCGGGCAACTATGTGAGAGCCAGCGGTTCATATGCCGTTTATGGCTACTATTGGAACGTGTATGGCAACAGCACGGATACCACCTACTTTGTAAACAACATGATAGTAGGGGGCAGCAGTTACGGACTTTATGGTTCTTTGGGTTACCGCAACCTGTTCTACGGCAATAGCTTTTACTCCAGCAACAGCAGCGGCTGCGTATATTATGGCTCTAGCATGACCTCATGCGAGTTTAAGAACAACAGTTTTTACAACAACAGTGGCTATGCGGGCTACTGGGGTTCCATATCGGGCATCAATGCGGGAGCCTTTGACTACAACAACTACTACGCGCCAAATAGCAGCTATTTGGTGTATTTTGACGGAGACCGCACAGACCTGAGCGCGCTCAAGTCGGCTTATACATCATACAACGCAAATTCCATAAGCGTGAACCCCGAGTACACCAGCACCACCGATTTGCATTCGGAAAGTGTAAACCTCAACAACTTGGGGATCAACATGCCCCGCTTTGCAGTAGATTTTGACGGTGACCCTCGGCCCACTTCGCCCGATACCAAGTTTGACATAGGTGCCGATGATTACTGGCTGCCTGAGTATGATGCCGATATCGTGGGCTTCTCCCCTACCAGCTTGGCTGCCGGATCCAACTCCATTGGTATCCTTATCAAAAACAATGGCATAAAGACCTGGGGCAGCACCGACAGCATATTTGTGGAGTACAGCATTGGTGGGGGCAGCACGGTAAAAGACACAGTGTATCCCTCTTCGGTTGCCCCTGACAACACCACCCTATTTACCTTCACCACACCATATACCTACACTGGGTCAGGCACTTATGTAGATGCCTGTGCCACTTTTAGCCGCCAGTTCAACAACTACGATCCCGACGCCTTGGATGAGTCTTACTGCCAAGACATGTGCGTGGGAGGAAAGAATTTGGTGATAGTAGATGCCAGCGGGCAGGGTGATTTCAGCACCATAGATTCAGCGGTGGCGTATTTCAACTGCGTAGGCCTTACTGCCGCCAGCACCATAAGGGTAAAGGCCGGCACCTACAACGAACAGGTGAACCTGACCCAAATAAGCGGGGCTTCGAGCAGCAATACCCTGCGCATAGTGGGTGAAGGAGCAGATCAGTCCATCATCTCCTATACTTCAAACGGAACGGGGTACTACAGTACTGTACGGTTTGCCGGTGCCGACTATGTGACCATAGACAGCATGGGCATAGAAGCCAAGGGAAGCACCTATGCTTGGGGTGTGCAAATGATTGACTCGGCCAACTACAACACCATATCCAATTGCAGCATAAGCGTTCCAATTGGCAGCAGTTCCTCATATTGGGTACCTGTGGTGCTAAGTGGATCTAACAACAACCCGACTTCCACGGGCAACAATTGCTCTTACAACACCTTTGAAAACAATGCTATATCCGGTGGTTATTATGGGGTTACGCTCTTTGGAACCGCACCTTACTGGCGGCTCACGGGCAACGAATTCCTGAACAACACCTTTACGGGCCACTACTACTATGGTCTCTATGGCTACTACACAGAGGGCACCTTGTTCAAGGGCAATACCATGACCGACTTTACTTATGACTATGGGTACGCCCTGTATTTCAACTATTGCACGGCCAATACCATAGAAGCCAACAAGATCATGGGCAGCGGGTATGGATTGTACATGTACTATGAGAACTACTATGCCAGCTCAAATTCCAGCTACATAGTAAACAACATGATAGGGGAATATACCTATTACGGCATTTATACCGATTACTACACCTTCAATCCGTATATACTGCACAACAGCGTGTGGTCGGCCAATGGATATTATCCCTTGTATGCCTACTACAATTACTACCCCAGGATAGTAAACAACGTGTTTGTAAACACCAACGGCAACTACGCCAGCTACTTGTATTATGGCACCCGTACCAATAGCGACATAGCTTACAACAATTACTATGCACCTAATTCGTACTACACCTTCTACCACGACGGCAGCAGCTATACCGACCTAAGCAGCTATACGGCCAGCATAAGCGGCATAGCGGCCAATAGCGTGGAAAGGGATCCCAGCTTTATAAGCACCTCTGATTTCCACTCTTATAGTGACAGCATCAACAACATAGGCGACAACACCCGGAGCTGGGCCACCGATTTTGACGGCGACGCACGGCCTACCAGCCCAGATACCCGGGTGGATATGGGCGCCGACGACTACTGGATACCCTTGTATGACCTGGATGTCCTTAGTGTGGACAGCCCATCGTCCATTGGCATAGGTTCTTACCCTATCGTAGCTACTTTCCAAAACAGGGGCTTGCGCAACCTAACCGGCAAGACAGCTTGGGTATCTTACCAAATCAATGGCGGCACCCTGGTTAAGGATACAATTGACTGTAAGTTTCTTAAGGTTGGCCACGACACTACCTTTACCTTCACACAAAATTGGAACGTAAGCGCAGAAGGCAGCTACAGCATTTGTGTTGGGGTTGACACCATCATTAGCCAAACTAGTGACGGACGCGATGAGGTGTGCGTGAGCAAGTGCACCGGCGTAGCCGATACCTTGGTAGTAGATCCTTCGGGCAATGGTGACTTCCTGACTATCTCAGAAGCCATTGACAAAATCGGCTGTGGGGTACTGGGGCCCGTGGTGGTATATATCAAAAATGGCAACTACAGCGAAAGTGCCACCCTGATTACCCCTGGCGGCAGCAGCAGTGTAAACAACATCCAGTTTATAGGCGAGAGCCGCACAGGCGTGATTTGGGACAACGACGGGGCAAATGCCACCATATTGTTCTCCAATGCGGCCTATTACAGCTTTAGGGACATGAGCATCATCAACTCCCATACCGCAACTTCCAACGGTGTGGCGGTGCAGATGACCGATTCCAGCCACCACATAAGCTTTGACAATTGCGATTTCCGTGTTTCCACCGCTACCTCAAATAGCTCTGTGGCCGTATTGGTTACCTCTGCCGAAGATGTGGGGTACTATACCGGACTTAGGGCAGCCACCAATATTGAACTGTCCAATTGCTTGCTGAGTGGCGGATATTATGGTGCCTTCCTTATTGGCCGTAACACGACCGATGTGGACACGAATTTTGTATTTGAAGACTGCGCCTTCGAGAACCAATACTACACCGCGCTGCGTGTATATCAAATAGGCGCTTTAACAGTACACAACAGCGACTTTAGGGATTTCAGGAGCACCTCGCCCATGGCAATAAACATGTATTACACCCAGCGCAGCACCCTTACCCAAAACCGCATAGTATCTAAAGGATACGGCATCTACGCCAATTACGATAACTATTACGGCAGTGGGATGGATAGCAGCGTGTACGCCAACAACCAGATTTTCCAAAACAACTTCAATGGAAATGCCTACTATGGATGGTATGCATATTACTGCTATTATCAGCGTTTCTATCACAACACCTTGGTAACCACTACCAATAGCTCCAGCACCACTGGTGCCGCAATCTATCTTACCGGAGCTTTGTACGGCACCAAAGTCAAGAACAATAACGTGTTTGCGGCCAACGGAGGCTACTTGCTGTATGATGGCTCATTTGGCACCTCTGCTGGTGACATTGACTACAACAACTACTACTCCCCAGTAAGCTTCAGGGTGTACCAGGGAGCTATGTGGTCAAGCCTGGCTAGCTGGCAATCAGGCAATACCAGCTACAACCAACAGTCGGTGTCAGTGAACCCGTATTTCAACAACCTGGATAGCCTTGAAGGGCTAAAGGCCGCCTCTGCCTATCTCATCAATGCGGGCACCGGCCTAGCCATTGGCACCGACTGGGAAGGGGAAACCCGTGATGCGCTACGTCCTGATATTGGAGCCGATGAAATCTATAAGGACTTCAACCTGCTCAAGGCTACCGGCCCTGGAAACCAATGCAGGAACCTCGGCGATATGGACTCTGTGGCCATTAAAATCCAGAATACCGGTACCGTTGCTTTTGTGGAAGGCGATACCTTAATAGTACGCTATACCGCAGCAAGTGTTACCCAATCCGATACCCTCGTGGTTCCCACTGGTTTGTTCTTTAACCCTGGCGACACGGTGAACCACACCTTTAACGAGCCCATGGCCAGCGGCACCCCGGGAGCCAACAGGCCCGTGATAGTGGGTGCCTACCACCGCGACAACAACGCGCTGAACGACACATTCAAACACTACTTCTACACCAACCCCTATCCTTCGGCAGCCTTTGCGGTGGGCGACACCTGCGAGTATGACGCGAGCGCCTTCCGCAACACCTCCACGGTAACCATTGGCAACATTGCCACAAATGGCTGGCTGTTTGGCGATGGCAATACATCAAGCGACGAAAGCCCGGCACATGGCTATGGCACCTATGATACCTTTAGCGTGCGCTTGGTAATAGCCACCGATAGCGGATGCACCGATACGGCCTACGGACAGGCTGTAACGCATCCAAAACCCGTGGCCAGTTTCAGTACGGCCAACGTGTGCGATGGCAAGACCGCCAACTTTACCAATGCCTCTTCACTTGCCCACGGCAGCCTCACCTATGCCTGGGACATGGGCGACAATACCAACACCTCCACCGCCACCAACCCCAGCCTGACCTATGGCGCGGATGGCAGCTACACAGTGGAAATGATAGCCAACAGCGACCAGGGCTGCAGCGATACCGCCAGCCAGGCAATCACCATCTACCCCACACCTGCCGCAGCTTTCACCGCTACGGAAGCGTGTCAAGGCGATGCCACGGAGTTTACCAACGGCAGTACCATATCAAACGGCAGTTTTAGCAACCGATGGGAGTTTGGCAACGGCAACACCTCAACTGCCACAAACCCCACAGAAACCTATTCTGCCGCAGGCACTTATTCAGTAGAACTTTTGGTTGGCACCAGCAATGGATGCGCCGACTCACTCACCAAATCGGTGACGGTAAACCCACTGCCCAAATCCATATTCACCGCCAACAACATGTGCTACGGCGACGTGATGGGCTTGACCAACACCTCTACCGGTGCCGGGCTTAGCTACAAATGGTATTATGGCGATGGCAACACCTCCACCAGCCAATTGCCTTCATATACCTACGCAAATCCAGGCACCTATACCGTAAGCCTAGTGGTTACCACCAACAAAGGATGTACGGATTCTTCCTCCACTTCGGTTACTGTGGCCAACCAACCCTTGGCTGCCTTCTCGGTAAGCAATGACTGTGTACACAACGGAATTACATTCAACAACGCCACCTCCGTAGCCTGTGGTGCAGTAAGCTACTATTACTGGTACTATGGCGACGGCAGCGGCGATACCCTTACCAGTCTCTCCAACCCCGTGCATTATTACAGTGCAGCAGGCACGTATTCTGTGAAATTGGTCATAGAACTATCCAACAGCGTGAGGGACTCCGTGACCCGAACGGTAACCGTTTATGGCCAGCCCACAGCGGCGTTTACCAATACGGCTTCATGTGAGGGCAACCTGATGCAGTTTACCAATACATCAAGTGCCCTAACCGGCACCTCGCTCAAATCCTTTGCATGGACATTTGGCGATGGTGGCAGCTCTGCGCTTAAAAACCCCACCAACACCTACAGCAACAGCGGCGGCTATAACGTGCGCATGATTGCCACCGACAGCAGGAATTGCAGCGACACGGTGCTTACCGCACTGACCGTTAGCCCCAATCCCGCCGCTGACTTTAGCTATGCCAATGCCTGTGCATACGATGCGCTCGCCCTTACCAACAAATCGACCATATCAAGCGGAACGATAGCAGCTTACGCCTGGGATTTCGGGAACAATACAGGATCTTCTTCCGCCTCTCCCAGCGTGACCTACGGTACGGCCGGTTACTATCAAGTTAAAATGGTGGCAACCTCTAGCGCAGGCTGCAAGGACTCGGCTACCAAAACGGTACAGGCCTATGCAAGCCCATCGGGTGGGTTCAGTACCAGTGATGTTTGCCTTAACGAAGCCAGTTCCTTTACCAACCAAAGCTCAGGTGCCACTACCTATGCTTGGGATTTTGGCAACAACAGTGGCACATCCACCTCTACCAGCCCAAGCTACACCTACTCAGGCGCCAACACTTATACGGTAAGCCTGGTGGCCAGCAATGCAAATGGATGCCGGGATACGGCCACGGGCCAAGCTACCGTAAACGCCCTGCCTTCAGCTTCCTTTAGTACCGCCGATGTGTGCCACGGCACCGCCGTTTCGTTCAGCAACGGGTCATCTGGTGCCAGCACCTATAGCTGGAGCTATGGCGACGGACAAGGCAGCAGCTTGAGCAGCCCCAGCCACACTTATTCCAATGCAGGTACTTATGACATAAGCCTCATTGCCGTAACCTCAAAAGGTTGCCGCGACACCGCAGACGGTTCGGTGACGGTGAACGCCAACCCAGTGGTATCCATAAGCGCGGGTGACGAATGCGCCTATGACGAGGTAAGTTTTGCCAATAGCACCACAGGCGCCAGCAGCTATGCATGGACCTTTGGCGACGGCAGTGGAAGCTCCACGGCAGCACCAAGCCACCTCTATACCAATCCTGGCACCTACAACGCGGTGCTCACGGCTACCTCAAGTGCCAGCTGCACCACCAAAGACAGCCTGTCGGTGGATGTATTTGCCGTGCCCAGCGCATCCTTCACGTCAAAGGACGCATGCACGGGAACTGCCAATGCCTTTAGCAACACCTCATCGATTTCCACGGGCACAATGGCCCATAGCTGGGATTTTGGCGACAACAGCGGCACATCAAACAACACCAGCCCCAGCTACACCTACTCCATTGCCGGCACTTATTCGGTGGAGCTAATTAGCACATCAAACAATGGCTGCAGCGATACGGCTACCGGTACGGCTACCGTAAACGCGCTTCCTTCACCGGACTTTACCTTTAGCGACGTATGCTTGGGTTCAGCCATGAGTTTCAGCAATAAATCAAGTGGTGCCAGCAGCTACAGCTGGAGTTTTGGCGATGGCAAGACCTCTACCACCACCAGCCCAAGCAACACCTACACGGTAGATGGGCAATACACCGTAACCCTATTGGCCACGTCATCAGCTGGTTGCACGTCAAGCGTGAGCAAGACAGTGACCGTGTATGGCCTGCCCACGGCCAGCTTTACTGCCACCAATGAGTGTCTTGGCGATGCCATGACCACGACCAACCTTTCATCGGGTGCATCGAGCTATAGCTGGAGTTTTGGCGACGGCAACTCTTCAACCTCCACTGCCCCAAGCCATACCTATGGCAAATCGGGCAGCTACACGGTGAACCTAACCGCCACATCGTCTAACGGTTGTACAAGTCAGAAATCGGCTTCGGTAACGGTTTATGCCCTACCCACCGCTTCTTTCAGTGCCAATACCGCCTGCCAGGGATCGGCTACCACATTTAGCAACAGCAGCAATGGTGCGAGCACCTATACCTGGAACTTTGGCGATGGCACCTCTTCTACCCTGGAGAACCCTTCAAGGACCTACGCCGCCGACGGCACATATAAAGTGACCCTTACCGCTTTATCGGCTGAAGGTTGCAGCGACGATGTAACGGTGGACGTAACAGTAAACGAGCAGCCCACGGCGGCGTTTAGCGCATCCACAGAATGTTCGGGAGATACCACCGCTTTTACCAACCTTTCAACCGGTACCATTTCTACCTATGCCTGGAACCTGGGCAATGGCAACAGCAGCAGCGATGCCAACCCAAGCCAGGTTTATACCCAGGGTGGCAGCTATACGGTAGAGCTCACGGTGGCCACCAGCCAGGGTTGCAGCGACAAAGCCTCACAAACGGTTACCGTATATAGCACCCCAAGTGCCGTGTTTACCACCGGCAATGCCTGCCTGAGCGATGCCGCCAGTTTTGACGACAATGGCTCCAGTGGAAACGGCGCCCTACTTGCCGACAGGGAATTCACTTTTGGCGATGGCAACAACGCCTTTGGCAGGTCGGCCACCCATACCTATGCCCAGCACGGCGACTACACGGTAAGCTATAAGGTAACTACGGTGAACGGCTGTAGCCATACGGCAACCACGCAAATCACCTTGTACCCCATGCCAGCACTTGCCGTAGGGGCACATGACACCTGTTCGGGCGATGCGCTCACTTTTGTCAACAACAGCACCATAGCCAGTGGCACCATGACCTATGGCTGGAGTTTTGGCGAAGGCAGCACCAGCACCGATGCCGCCCCTACCCATACTTATGATACCATGGGTACTTATACGGTAAGCGTAGCAGCTATCTCAGACATGGGTTGTATTTCAGACGAAAGCTTTGATGTACAGGTATTCCCCACACCCGATGCCCTCTTTGTGGCCGGTGAGGTGTGTGTTGGCGACAGTGCCAGGTTCCAAAACCATTCAGAAGTTGCCAAAGGCAGCATCAGCTACGAATGGTCGTTTGGCGATGGCAGTGTTTCAAGTGATGAGCACCCATACCACCATTATGACACCTTTGGGGTGTTTACGGTTACCATGCGCGTGGTATCAAATAAGGCTTGCGCCAATACCTATAGCCTAGATTATGAAGTGCACGAGCAACCCATGGCCTTCCTGTTGTTGCCCCCCACTTGTTTGGGCGACTCTACCAAAGTGCCACAGGCCGTTCTTGATGCAGTACGCAGTGACTGGAGCTATAGGCTCACCCTGGGCGACGGCACGGTGCTTACCGAAGTGCCCAGTGGCTATGTCTATACCCATCCGGGCGTTTACAATGCCGGGCTGTCCATCCAAACACCATTCGGCTGCTTTGACAGCGCATCGGTTGATGTGACCATACTGCCCCTGCCAGTGATGGAGGATTGGGCATATACCCGATTGGAGAACCAAGAGATTTCCTTTGGCGTGACCAATGCAGACGACAGCTTGGAATATGCCTGGGACTTTGGTGATGGCAGCGTGGCAAGCGGTAGTTCGGCAAACCACACGTTTGGAGGTGCAGGCACCTACACGGTAACCTGTACAGCCACCAATGGAGTGGGATGCAGCGTGGTAATAAGCAAGGAAGTAGAAGTTTACCCCGTGGGCATATCAGAAATGGCCGGTGCCATGCACATCACGGCGTTCCCCAACCCCTACACCAACTGGGTAAAACTGGATTACACCCTGGACCGAAATGCCTACGTGCGCATAGAAGTACTTGATATGACCGGCAGAAGGGTGGCCGTGGTAGCCGATGGCCAACAATTGGCCGGCAACCAGGCCCTGCTTCTTGACGAACACCACTTACCCTTTGCCGCCGGTGGGGCTGTAGTTAAGGTGGTGGTTGACAATGAAGTAATTTTCATCAATTTGATGAAGCTACGATAGTAATTTGGTAATTGGTTTCTTAAAGCCCCCCGCCCAACAGCGGGGGGCTTTGTTTTTGGGCCAATGATTATTTTGCCGCCCCTTACACGGATAGTTCACCTAATACATTCATTATGAACGAAAAAATAAAAGAAGCTTTTGAAAACAAACATTGGTCAGAAATAAAAGCCGAATCATCTTGGCAGATATTCAAGGTGATGAGTGAATTTGTAGAGGGTTTTGAAAAGCTGAATAAGATAGGGCCATGTGTTACCATATTTGGATCGGCGCGCACCAAGCCCGGCGACATGTACTATGAAATGGCCACAGAAATTGCCCGTGGGCTGACCGATGAAGGCTATGGCATAATAACTGGCGGAGGCCCAGGCATTATGGAAGCCGCCAATAAAGGGGCCCACGAAAGAGGCGGCAAATCGGTGGGCCTAAACATAGAGCTCCCCTTTGAACAAGGGGCCAATGCCTATATTGATAGGGATAAACTTATGACATTCAACTTTTTCTTTGTTCGAAAAGTCATGTTTATCAAGTACTCCCAGGGCTTTGTGGTCATGCCCGGTGGTTTTGGCACACTTGACGAACTCTTTGAAAGCCTGACCCTTATCCAAACTCATAAGATTGGGCGTTTTCCCATAGTGTTGGTGGGCAGTGATTTTTGGAACCCCTTGATGGATTGGCTCAACCGAGTGATGGGCAATACCTACCAAAACATAAGCCCCGGCGATACCGGCTTGATGCAGGTGGTGGACAGTGCTGCAGAGGCTGTGGCCATTATTACGGAGTTTTACTCCAAGTACCTGCTATCCCCAAATTTCTAGGTATGAAAAGCACAAACTACATTTGCAGCCCCACGGCTCCGTAGTTCAATGGATAGAACATCAGATTTCGGCTCTGAGGGTTGGGAGTTCGAGTCTCTCCGGGGTCACTAAAAAAGGGATTGTCAAAAGCAGTCCCTTTTTTTATTGCGGCAGCAAGAAAATCGACCACCCTTTCTTAATGGAAAAACATGGGCCCAAAGCCTTTGGATATTCAAAAAAAACTACCTTGCAGTGCAATAAAACAGCACCCAACCATGCCAAGATTTACCCTTATCCTCTTTACCGCGCTTATGGTGATGCTAAGTGGGGCAACACATAGGCTACAGGGCCAACTGAAAGGAAACTATACCATAGACCCGCGAAAACCGGCCAGCAGCAGCAATTACGCCAACTGGGCATCGGCCATAGGCGATTTGACCTCAGGCAACCGAACGGATTCGGGGCCCAAACAAGGGCCGGGCGTAAGCGGCGCGGTGCTTATCACGGCCTACGATACCACCTATCGCAACCAGCAGTTGTCCATTTCATCCATTTCGGGCACCTCCTCGTCCAATACGGTAACCTTTACCTCAGCCAGCGGCGATAGCTCCAAATGTTTGCTGCAAAACGTTTCAAAAACAAGCAGTTCTGGCGATTTCGTGCTCCAGCTCAACGGTTGTACCTATGTAAAATTTATGGGAATAGGCTTTGAGCGAACGGGAAGCAATACCTATAGCACCGTAATAGATATAACCAATGGCTCCGACTACTGCACCATAAGCAACTGCTGGATGAAAGGCCGGAAAGTGCCGAGCAACTCCAGCCTGGGATTTGTGTATGGCATAGGCTCGGTGATTTACCTCACCGGCAATGCGGACTACAATACCCTTTCAGACAACAAAATCATCTATGGCTATAATGGCATTTACACCACTACCGCCAGCTCCGGAATAACCATAACCGAAAATGTAATAGACACTTCGGGCTCATCGGGCATATATATGTCAAGCCAAACAGGCCTTGTTATTGATAAGAATAGCTTTAACATGGGCGACTTTGGCCCCAGTAGCGGCCACTACGTGTCATATGGCATGCGCATAGAGTCATCGCCTTCCATGCAAATCACCAACAACAAGCTACAGATGCTGGCCAAAAATGGTCAAGTAGTGCGCGCCATTATGCTGGCCAATACTACGAGCCCAAAGTCAAAAACCACCCTGGTGGCCAACAACTGGATCATGAACAGCGGGGGTACGGGCGACTGCACCGGACTGGCCCTATATAACTGCAAATGGCTGGATATGTACTACAACAGCGTGGTCATAACCGCCGCGCTCAAGGGTGGTGCCTGTTACTACCACTACTCAGCCTATACCAATAAAAATATACGACTGGTAAACAACATATTGGTAAATACCGGAGGGGGATTCGTGTATAATTTCCCGGGAAGCAACACCGGCGACATGGCAAGCATAAACTACAATGCCTGCTACCACAACGGCACCTATTTTGGCAAGTACAACAACACCGATTACAGCACCTTTTCGGCTTGGAAATCAAACGCCAGGCGCGATACCAATTCCGTATATGCCGACCCTGGATTTACCAGTACCACCGACCTGCACGTGTCCAACATATCGCTGAACGGAAAGGCATTGCCTTACAGCGCAGTAACCAAAGATATTGATGGCGAATCGCGCAATGGTTCGGCTCCTGACATAGGCGCCGATGAGTTCTTTCCCGTGCAGCTCGATGCCGGGGTAACCAAACTGGACAGCCCGGCCACTTTCTGCGCCGGCAGCCGCAGCGTGAAGGTTACATTCCAGAACTATGGCATAGATACCATAAAGGGTTTGGAAATAGCCTGGTCGGTTAATGGAACCGCCCAAAAGACCTACAGCTTTTCCGGCAAGATTCCACCGGGTGGGTCATCAAGCAGTATTGCTTTGGGTTCATATACATTCTCAGCCAATACCCCCTATACTTTCAAGATTTGGACAGCCAAACCCAACAACTCGAGCGACGGCAAAACCGTAAATGACACCCTAAAGATTACCCGGCTCACGGGGATGATAGGAACCTACAGCATAGGCATAGGCTCTAGTTATGATTTTCAGTCGTTCAATGATGCCATTAGTGAAATTACAGCGCGGGGCCTGTGCGGGGCCACCACCTTCAACGTGGCCGATGGGATATATAGGGAACAAATAACCCTGGTGCAACTGGATGGCATGGGCCCTACGGCACCGCTCACTTTTCAAGGAAGCAGCAAGGACAGCTCTAAAGCCGTTGTTTCGTTGGCCTCCACTACTGCCACGGGCAACAACAACGCGGCCATACAGTTGCGCGGGGCCGACAACTGCACTTTCAAATGGATAACCTTTAGGCGGACAGGCACCAATACTTATGCCCAGGTGGTGCATATACTGAATGGGGCACATGACAACACTTTTAGCAACTGCGCCATGATAGCCACAGCGGTAACCTCTAACAATGCCAGCGGGGTGAATATATGGTCAGACCAAAGCCGGGATACGGGCAATGTATTCTTAAACAACTATATAAAGCACGGCACCTACAATATGCTCTACACCGGGGTGGATGCCACGCCTGAAACCGGCACCGTAGTGCAGGGAAACACCTTTGACAGTGCCTATGTTTCGGCGGTACACCTGCTCTACAACGATGGGGCTGAAGTGCGCAACAACACCTTTAAGAATGTAAGAAACACCCTATCGGGCACCTTTAACATAGGACTGACCTACTGTGACAAGGAGATAGTGGTGGAAGGAAACTACATAGCGGACAACAACGCCGAAAGGGGAATAAGCCTAGAAAACTGCGATTCCAAGGCCAAAGAGCCCGGATTGGTGGCCAACAATATGCTGGTGAGGAGAAATGGCGTGGGCGTGTATGCAAACAATACCTACAACCAGCGCATAGTATTCAATAGCCTGTCATTTAGGGGCACCAATACGGGAAACATTGGCATACAGACCGGTACTTCAGGTGTAGGCGGCCTTCAATTGCTCAACAACAACATAGCCATGGACAGTGGGCAGGTGTTCATTATCCCGCTCAAATCTCACGTTAGCCGCAGTGACTACAACAACTACATAACCAATAGCCCCCGGCTAGGTAGGTTTAGCGGCAAGTGGTACAAAACCCTGGATGCCTATAAAAAAGGCGGAAAGACCGATACAAACTCGTTGAGCATGAACCCCTACTACGTGTCGGCTACCGACCTGCATGCCCGCAACACCTCTCTCAATGGCGCGGGTACGCCAGTGGTGGGCGTGGGCCTGGACTATGACGGGCAAACCCGCAATTCCACTTTGCCTGATATTGGTGCTGATGAGTTTGACGCACAAGCCATTGACGCTGGAATTGCCGATTTTTCAGAACCCAAAAACGGTACCTGTGAAGGGCAACAGGATATACGTGTGGTGCTAAAGAACTTTGGCACGAACAACCTGGTAAGCGCCACCATAGAGTGGAGCATGAACGGCACGGCACAAACGCCCTATAGCTGGAGCGGCACGCTCAAACCATTGGAAACTGATACCTTACTGCTGGCCACCAAAATGTTCAAGGCATCTAATCCGGTAACTTTCAAGGCATGGACTTCAGACCCCAATAGCGGCACCGATGGCTTTACATTTAACGATGCCTTTGAAACCAAAAGGGCTTTTAGTGCCCTGCCTTATGTAAATGGGGGTACCGACAAGGAGTTTTGCTACGGTGACTCTGCCAGGCTGGGTTTACCCCCGTCCAGCGCCGTGACCTACACTTGGTTTGACGCTTCTAACACAGCCGTATCTACCGAATCAAGGATTTACGTAAAACCCACTTCTTCTACTCATTACGTACAACAAGTGGTACAAAAAACCACGGGATGCACCAATCGAGATACGGTGTATGTGGTGGTAAACGCAGGCCCCAGCCTATATGCCGGAAGAGACACCTCCATATGCCAGGGCGATGGCGTGGTACTGGGCCAGTCAGCAGTCACGGGCAACAGCTATGCCTGGTCCAGCAACCCTTCAGGATTTGTTTCCACCAAATCAAACCCCAGTGTAATGCCCCAGGCAAGCACGGTGTACACCCTTGTACAGACCATAGACCTAACAGGCTGCAGCGCCACAGGAGAGGTAAGCATTAGCGTGGTGCCCTCTCCTACCGTGGTGTTGAGCGGCGACACCCTGGTATGTGCCGGCACCAAACACAGCTATCTCACCACCGACAACCCGGGCAATACCTATACCTGGACCGTAGTGGGCGGCACAGTCAAGTCAGGGTTGGGATCCCATTCGGTTGACATACGCTGGGACAATGCGGGAAAAGCCAGTTTGCAGGTAATTGAATCCAATAATATGGGCTGCAGCGATACCGGTTCCCTTGCGCTGGACATATGGGCCTACCCTGTGGCAGCGTTCAGTTTTTCTGGGCGTTGCGTGGGCCAACCAGTCAATTTTACGGATGAAAGCACCGACATCGAAAACAGGACCTGGGATTTTGGCAATGGCAAAACGGCCACAAAGGCCAAACCCACGACTGAGTATAGCCAGGAAGGAAGTTACACCGTACGCCTGATAGCGGGCACGGCGGCAGGCTGCGCCGACACAGCCGAAAAAACCCTGACCGTGGGTGAAAAACCCGCCGTGGCATTTGAACTAAAAACCAATGTTTGCGAAGGCGATGACCTTGGAATAGTGAACAATACAACGGGAAATGCCACCTACGCCTGGGATTTTGGAAATGGCAACTCAACAGATAAAACCCCCGGCCATGCTTACGAAAACTCCGGCACATACAAGGTTTGGCTGTTAGCCGACAACCTGGGTTGCCGCGATTCGGCGAGCAAAACGGTGGTGGTGCAAGAGGGCCCAAACGCCAGTTTTACCCTAGAGCTTACCGGGGCCACGATAATGGTGTCGCCCAACGACATATCCCTATCGAGCTATGAATGGGATTTTGGCGATGGCACCAAGTCAAGCAAGAAAAACGAAACCCATACCTACGCCATAAAAAAAGGATGGGTATATGTGCGCCTTACGGTAACCGGTAGCAATGGCTGCACCAATGAACAGCTTGATTCCGTGTATATCGATGTGACATGGGTGGGCGAACTGCCCAGGGTAAGCGCTTCCATATACCCCAACCCATCTTTTGGTACCGCCCACATAGACCTAGAAATGGCCCAGGGCGGCATCATGCGGGTGAGTGCCTATGACATGGGTGGCCGACTGGTGTTGCCCATATTTGACGGCAAAGCCCAAATCGGTATTAACAAGTTGGTTATTAACACAAAACAACTGGATGGCGGCTGCTATGTACTGGTAGTAGAATTAGAGGATGGGCACAAGTACCGATGGCTGTTTGAGGTAGCGGATTAAAAAAAAGGAAATATGGCACAGCCAATAAGCTCCAAAAAGGCCTACTTTTGCGCCCTTCATTTTTTTAATCAACCCACAATCTTTTAAAATTTCGTAAGATGTACTTATCCAGCGAGAAGAAGAAAGAGATTTTTGCCCAGTATGGCAAAGGCGATGTCGATACCGGTTCACCCGAATCACAAATTGCCCTGTTTACTTACCGCATCAATCACTTGACCGAACACCTCAAGAAGAACAAGAAAGACTTTACCACCCAGCGCAGTTTGCTCAAGTTGGTAGGTCAGCGGCGGTCGTTGCTCAATTACCTCATCAAGAACGACATTTTCCGCTACAGGAACATCATTAAGGAACTTGGAATCAGGAAATAAATTCCAGTTAACACAAAATGGGAGGGCAGCTGGGCTGCCCTTTCTTTTTACCCGATGAAAAGAAAAAAAGGAGTAAGGTCTGCTAGGGTCTAACTTGCGCCTCCAAGATGTATTTTTTTAAGAAGAAATAACCCAAAAACAACATGACCATACCCACTCCCATACGCAAGGAGATCGTAATGTCCGACGGCCAAGTAATAAGCCTGGAAACAGGATTGCTTGCCAAGCAAGCGGACGGATCGGTAGTGCTAAGAACAGGCAACTGCGTGATGCTGGCCACTGTAGTGGCTTCAAAAAATGCCCGTGAGGGAATTGACTTCCTTCCCCTTTCTGTTGACTATTTGGAGCGGTTTGCCTCGGCCGGGCGTTTTCCCGGTGGATTCCTTAAGCGCGAAACCCGTCCCTCTGACTACGAAATACTGATATCGCGATTGGTGGACCGTGCCTTGCGCCCTTTGTTTCCAGACGATTTTCACGCTGAGACACAGGTTATTATCCAAATGATTTCTTCGGATGTGACCGTAGCGCCCGATTGCTTGGCGGGCTTGGCCGCATCGGCAGCCATAGCCGTGTCAAACATTCCCTTTGGCGGCCCAATAGCCGAGGTGAGGGTGGCCAGGATAGAGGGCGAATACAAGATTAACCCATCTAGGCTGGACCTGGGCAAGGCCGATATTGACCTGATAGTATCAGGCACCATAGATACCCTGAACATGGTGGAGGGCGAAATGAAAGAAGTGAGCGAGGCCGATATGCTCGCCGCGCTCAAACTTGCCCACGAAGCCATAAAGCGCCTATGTGAGGCACAATTGGAATTGGCCGAAATGGTGGGGGCACAAGAAAAGCGCACCTACGACCACGAGACCAACGACGAAGCACTGCGCGAAAAAATACACAACTTGTTCTACGACAAGATATACGAAACCGCAGCACAGCAAACCAGTAAAAAAGAACGAAGCGAAAAATTTGATGCTTACCTAGACGAATACCTGGAATCTCTGGGCGAGGAACCCGCCGAAGACCCGGAATTGGTGAAGCGGTACTACAAGAAAACACTAAAAAAAGCGGTTCGCGACATGATGCTGAGCACCCGCCAGCGCCTTGACGGACGCCAACTGGATGAGATACGCCCAATTTGGGGCATAGCCGATTACCTGCCTTCGGTACACGGTTCATCGGTGTTTACCCGGGGCGAAACGCAGGCCCTGGCCACCGTGACCCTAGGCACCAAACTGGATGAGCAGTTGGTGGACCGCGCACTGGACCAAGGCTCAGAGCGCTTTTTGTTGCACTACAACTTCCCGCCCTTCAGCACGGGCGAGGCGCGTTTTCTGCGTGCCTCATCTCGCCGGGAAATCGGCCATGGCAACTTGGCACTGCGCGCGCTCAGGGGGGTACTGCCCTCACCCGAAACCTGTCCCTATACCATCAGGATCACATCGGAAGTGCTTGAATCCAACGGTTCCTCCTCCATGGCCACCGTTTGCTCTGGCAGCATGGCGCTCATGGATGCCGGGGTACCGGTCAAAGGACAAGTTTCAGGCATTGCCATGGGGCTTATATCTGACTCGGGCAAAGGCAAATACGCCATATTGTCGGATATACTTGGCGATGAAGACCACCTTGGCGACATGGACTTTAAGGTGGCCGGTACCAAGGATGGGATCACGGCTTGCCAAATGGACATAAAGGTGGACGGGCTCACCTTTGAACTGCTGGAAGAGGCCCTGATGCAGGCGCACAGGGGCCGAATGCACATACTTGAACAAATGAACCAGGTGATTTCGGTGCCAAGGCCTGACTACAAGGATTTTGTACCCAGGATGCACCAGATGACCATACCCAAGGAATATATAGGCGCGGTGATAGGCAAGGGCGGAGAGGTGATCCAAAAGATGCAAGCCGAAACGGGCACCACGATATCTATTGACGAAGATTTTGAACGCGGCGTGGGCGTGGTGCAGATAGCGGGCGTGGATCCTGCCAAACTGCAACAGGCCATAGACTGGATAACGGGCATAATAACCGACCCCGAAGTGGGCACAGTATATCACGGCAAAGTGGTAGAATCACTCGGTTTTGGGGTGCTGGTGGAGATCTTGCCCGGTAAAAAAGGCCTGCTCCACGTGTCGGAATGGTCATATGAGCGCATAGAAACCATAGATGACGTGGTGAAAGTGGGCGAGTATATAGACGTGAAACTGCTTGACATAGACCCGCGTGCCGGCAAACTAAAACTTTCGCGCCGGGCACTGCTGGAGAAACCCGAAGGCTGGGTGGACCGACCGCCCCGCGAGAGGAGTGACCGCGACCGGTTTGACCGGGGAGGCCGTGATGGAGGAAGGCGCGACGACCGCCGCGACGACCGAAGGGGTGGCGGAAGGGATAGGCGCTGATAGCAAGCACCTTATGCCTACCAGATACATAATCCACTTGTAGCCATGGCCCTGCTAGCCCCTTCCCTGCTGTCGGCCAATTTTGCCCACTTGGGACGCGACGTGGACATGCTCCACCGCAGCCAGGCCGACTGGGTACACGTGGACGTGATGGACGGCAGTTTTGTACCCAATATTTCCTTTGGTTTCCCCATACTGGAATCCATACGCCCGCTCACCAATAAATGCCTAGACGTACACCTGATGGTGGACAAGCCGGATCGGTATGTAGAGCGGTTTGTGGCCGCTGGTGCCAATGTGGTAAGCATACACTACGAAGCCTGTACCCATGTGCACCGCGTACTTCAGCAGATACGCGACTGTGGGGCCAAGGCGGGCCTGGCACTCAACCCGCACAGCCCCATACACCTTATAGAGGAGCTCACCGACCTAGTTGACGTGCTTCTCATCATGTCGGTGAATCCTGGTTTTGGTGGGCAGCAGTTTTTACCCGGCACTATAGATAAAGTAAAGAAATCCAAGGTACTGCTCCAACCACACACCCTGGTGGAGGTGGACGGCGGCGTGGGCATGCACAACTGTGCCCAATTGGTGGCCGCCGGTGCCCATGTGCTGGTGGCGGGCAACGCGGTGTTTAAGACGGGCGACCCCATGGAAACGATAGCATCCATGAAACAGCTCATGGGCTAGGACCGGGTTTGGCACCGCTGTCTATAGGCATAATATAGAGGCAACACCATAGTGCACTAGGGCGTTTTTATGCCAATTGCAGCGTTCCTGTCTTCATTTTTTATCTGAACCCTAAACCTGCCAAGGCGATTTGGGCCCAATGACGGATGAAACCCGAGGTTTTGGGAAGGTCTCCATATGATATTTAACCTAAGTGTAGCCTTACATGGATACGCCATTCATCGATTCAACTGGCTATATAGAAACCAAATAACCTTCTTTATCAACAAACAGTATTATGCCGTTGGCCCTAACTAGCACGTTGCTACCAATGCCAATATTCTGAATTTCTTTAAGTTCCCATTTACTGCTTACTTCCATGTTGCTTTGAAGCAGGGCACCCTTTAAAGCACCTTCTTCCATATAAAGCATGATATAACTCCCGGAGGCAATCTTTCCAAAACCTGATATATGCCAATCGTAGGTGACTTTCACTTCACGCGCCTTTTTTTCAAATTTTATTTTTCCCAAGCCAATGTTTCCTTTCTGGTCGGTGTTCAGGTTGATATAATCTCCGGTACTCACAAATAAAAGCATATTATCTGAAATATCGTAAAAATTAGATTCGTAACCCATTTTGTCTTCCACAAAGGTCCGCGGTAACCTGTGTTTCGAGAACCCTTTGAATAAAAACTTACCATTATTTCTACTATAATGGGCAAATATTGGTTTTTTACCCCTCAAATCATCCTTGTAAACGCCTACGAGCAAATCGGCACTATGCTCTAATACAAGTACCGGTTGAGTATTATCTATTGCATACCTCTTTTGGAACTTATGTGGTAAATCCAATATAGGCAGTAGCTTAACCTGATCAGGCTGTGTAACTTTAAAAGCCAGGAGCAACGTTCTAGGTAAAAAGTAGTTATCGTAACCCGAAGCACTTTTCACCTTCTCCACCATGAAAAAATTGGCAAAGAAAAAACAGGAGTCGTTCTTAATACTTAATGATTCAAGCTTCAGTCCATACATGCGGTACTTCTTCATATCTTCAGCCCGTCTAACAACCCTACTCCAATACCCATTGGTGTCACCTAGATTCATAACTTTATACACTAGTAGTGGATCAAATTGGCTACCAGATACTTTTTTGCTTGTACGTTTTTCCAGATCAATGATTTCGTAACTATTTAGTGGTACTGTGTATGCAACAATATAGTCAGGACCTGCAAACTTGATAAACTTTTGACCACTTGAACATTTCACAACGCGACTTGTATCTAATGCTCCGTATGTATTGCAAATGAAATTTACCTTGGATATATCAATCTGGTCAAGGTGCCCAGAAACCAAGATTTCATTCGTCTCCGTGTACAGGTAATAACTACTTCTATTGTATTCAGAATCTCGGTACATAGAGCTGGAAACAAGAAACTCCCAATTTCTTTCGAGAATGGGAGATACCAATTCTCTAATCAAACTTGTATCCTGGTATTCACTAATGAGCACCTTTAGTTCAACAGAAGATTTAAGGAAGTTCACTTGATTTAAACCAAAAAAGCAGGTAACACAATCCATAGAATTTAGCTTCACAATCAAGGTGTTGCCTTGACAAAACTTAACTGCTAGGCATGTTCCAACAATAAATCCAATTCGTATTAAACTCATAATCATTAAGTATTCTCTTGTATAAAGGGCTCGCTTTCGCATGCCCCTTTTTTAATTAACAGACTTTCATTCAGATAATAGCCTATAAAGGCACTAAGGTTACTTCAGTAATCTCATTGCCTTCACCATCGAGGTATGTCGGTGAAATTATTACGTCCTGAACAGTTTGAGTGATGAAGCCAGTGTCAAAATGCAATTCAACCTCTTTGGTGCCACCGCCACCAATATTGTCCACTACCATACAAATATCATTACGGTTTTTACAGAGGATAACGGTGTTACCTTGTCCATCAGAATACACCGTTTTTAGTCTGCCCGCAATAATATCTACCGCCTTTACTGATGTGGACATAGTTGTAAAACATAATGCAACAACTGCCAAAATAAAAAACTTTCTCATTTTGCTTTATTTAAATTCCTACTCGTTTGGCTTTTCGAATACGCCCCGTTTTTTGAAATGGTTCCTGGTCTCCATTTTTTTGTTTGTTGTCACTCTGGGTGGTCAGCCCGTTTCTTAACCTTGGTTTATTTTAACTAGTTCATTATTCTCAAACAATCAACACTATCATACTCTAAATCTATGTCTGAAAAAAACAGTCCGCGCCATGCACATCATAGTCAATGATATTACTCGCCGCCAAGATAAATATCGCCTCTAACCCTTTACTGAGTACTCCCTCTACCCTGCCTGCCAAGCCTTGCCTATGAGCGGGTGTATATCTCGTTTCCCCCGGCAAGCCGAGCCACCATGCGCCAAACATACCCGATAAGTGAATAGGCAGTAAACCGATTAACATAGTAGTAAATTTTGTATCGCTTGGCAAACATAAACCACTTATTTGAACTTAGTACCACCGGTGCAAAAAAATTTTTGAGAAAAATGAAAAAACCTTCCCCACCTCCCGGCCATGGGCTATCCGGTGCTCCGCTTGGGTTATTGCATCGTTGCCAAATAGCTGGAGCCCAATCCAACCAATGCCTTTCCCCATCATGATGATAGGTAGCGGCGGGCTTCCTGACTTCCGCAATTTAACACCCAAACGGAAAATGGACATTTCCTATCCTGTTGACAGGGTGCTGATTAGAAAGCGGTAGGATTCCCGGCTTCCGCAATTTAACACCCAAACGGGAAAAACCACACACCCTGGTGGAAGTGGATGGCGGCGTGGGCATGCACAACTGTGCCCAACTGGTGGCCGCCGGTGCCCTTGTGCTGGTGGCGGGCAACGCGGTGTTTAAGACGGGCGACCCCACCGAAACCATTGCATCCATGAAACGGCTCATGGGCTAAGACCGGGTTTGGCACCGCTGTCTATTGGCCTAGTATTTGGGCAACACCATAGTGCACTAGGGCGTTTTTATGCCAATTATAGCGTTCCTGTCTTCATTTTTCCCTGTACCCTAAACCTGCCAAGGCGATTTGGGCCCAATGACGGATGAAACCCTAGGTTTTGGGAAGGTCTCAATCCAATTCCGCGTAAAAGCGTGTGAAAAGAACTTGTGCTTGACCGAGCGTAGGCATTCTTCGTATGCCGTACAACGGTTCGGGGGTTTAAGAAGTTGGCGATTTCGAAGCACAAAACTGTCTGCCCGCACCGAACTTGATAGAAGCACAAAGCTTGATTTAGCCACTGAATCGCCACTTTTGGGTAGGTGCTGTTATGCCTTCGTTGTTCTTTCATCCGTCTGTCAGTGTGTTAGAGAAGGCACACTCTTTGGCAAGTTTTGGTCAAGCGTTGGGATTGTGCGACTTGCTAATGTGTATGTCTTTGAAGCGTTGGCTTTTGTCTTGTTAAAGATGTCGTTGTTTTCAATTAGATCTGAAATTACTGCCTCAATTACTGGAACTGAAACAGCATTGCCCATTTGTTTATAAACTGCGTTGTCGTTGTCTATTAGTTTATATGTGTCTGGGAAACCTTGAAGTCTTGCACATTCTCTCGGTGTCATTTTTCTTGCTTTGCCATTTTGAACAATTCCAAGTCTGTTTGTGTCTGAAGCTGTCAAAGTAATTGATATACTTTCAGGGTCAAGGAATTTGAAAACCTCGAAAGACATATTTCCTGCTACTGGATTGTATTTGTCTTCATAAGCACTCAAATAGCCTTTGTTCACTAATGAACTCAAAACATTGTCAAGGTCATTCTTTTTATAAAATGTTTTTATTTGCTCAATTGTCAATGATTTTCCGTCTTGATGAGTGCCGAAAGTTTTCTTTCTTCGGTTTCCGATTAGAAGATTCAAAAATTCAATTTCTGATTTTGTACACTTTCCTTTTATACCTAATTCCCACGAGTGAATTGCTTGTCCACCTCTGTAATCAATAAGTCTATAACCGTGAAGTTTGGATAAATCTTCACCAACTACATTTTTTAACTTATTTACAAAATCTTTTGTACACTCGTGTTTTTCTGGAAATTCTTTTTCAAGTATATCCTTTACAACTCTAATTGTTTTAGGTACTGAAAAAAGGGACATTTGTCCGTTTTGTTCTTTAAATTTATGAGAGTCAGATGCACCAACGTCAGATTGAAGTTTCATCTTTATTGGTTCTTCCAATGTCCCAAGTATGTATATTCTGACTCTGTTTTGAGGAACACCAAAGTTGCTACTGTTCAATAAGAGATAATTGACACTGTACCCGAGATTTTTTAAACTATGGATAATTGTTTCAAAAGTCCGTCCTTCATCGTGTGTTGTAAGTCCTCTAACATTTTCCAATAAAAATCCTTTGGGTTTGTATTTAGCAAGTAGCCTTTCTACTTCAAAAAATAGTGTCCCTCTTGTTTCACCAAATCCTCTGCGTTTTCCTGCATAGGAAAACGATTGACAAGGAAAACCTGCTAGCATGAAATCGAAAGGTGGTAATTCCTCAACTTGTGTAACGTCTGAATATGGGTTGTGTCCAAAATTCAATTCATAAGATGCACAAGCATTCTTATCAATCTCTGATGAAAACACACATTCAGCTTTTAAATTAAACTTTTTACAAGCTTGTTCAAAACCTAAACGAATGCCACCAGTTCCTGCGAATAAATCAATGAATTTTATCATAACACACTTTTTATCCAGTTAGACAATACTTTGAATTCCGAAAGAGTGTAGGCAACAGTACAATCGCTGTAATTACAAATTGTTGATATTGCAGATGAACGTTGAAAATTTCCTGCACCGTCAAGAACATAAGCAATGTGGTAACCGCTTTTGTGAACTAATACCTGACGGTCGGCAGCTTGCCCTGCTTTTCTTTCTATGGTGCTATTTGTGGTAACTTGGAAGCTAACTTCTATTCCAACTTTTTTCTTTCCTTTTTCAACAACTAAGTCGAAAGGCATCCCACCTTTTTTATCATAACCGTCTATGGTAATATATCCATTACGAATGATTTTGTATTTGTCTCCAAGCTCTTTAGTAAGGAAACTTACAATTTCTGTTTGGGCTAATTGACCCAAACTATTTGCAGTTGCACCGCTTGTTTGTTTACTAACAACAATGTATCTCTGCTTTACGAATTTTATTAAAGCATCTTCATCGCCAAGCATAGTACCAATTTCACAAGCAGTTAAGCCTGCGTGTTCAGCATAATCAGAAGTTGAAGCAAACAATAAAAGTGCAATCATATCACCCGTTAAATCGTCCAATTCTTTTTCTACAATTAATCCTGAGCCGTCAATGAACAACCTTTTACTGTTTAGTCCATTAACAGGTAAAGCCTTAAACTCGTATCTAAATGTTTTTTCTTTCCAAATAAAATCGAAATAATATTTTCCATTTGCTCCCTTTCCTTTTGGAAAAATATCTTTGAATGAACGACCTAATCGTTGAATTGGTTCGCCTCCGTAATCTGATAACACAGCTAAATGTTTGAGGAAAAGATTTGAAGGATATTTAGCAACCTTTATTAAATCAAAAAGTTGAAATGGATCATTTTTACTTAAAACGATAAGGTGTAAAAAGTCATCTTGTGATTTGAGAAGTAAAGGAAGAACATTTGCTAATGCGTTTTTCGTCTTTAACTCTTCAGGCCACCACATTGCGGCCTTGGTTTTAAGTTCCGTTATATTTCTGTTGTATTTAGCCATTGTGAGTTTTTAGATATTTTATTTTGCTTTCAGCAACTTTTAAAATGTTTAAATCAGTTTCTTCATTTAAAATTTTATAAACAATTTGGTCACTAAGAAATTCATCAACCAATTCTTTTTCTTCAACTTTAAAAAAATCAGCAAACTGTTTTATATGTTGTCGAGTTGGTTGTCTTTCGTTGCGTTCAATTTTTGCAAGAAGAGATGTATCAAGAGCTAAACTCGCTGCAACTTCTCGCAAGGTCAAGCTATTCATTTCTCTTAGTGTCCTGAGATGTTCTCCGAAAGTTGCAATTTTTTTTACGACTGTCATTTGTTCAATTTGTATCCAAAAATAGCTAATATTTTCTTTTGGTCAAAAGTAGTCCACAAGATCTTATTAACATTGTCGTGGGTGGGAAATTTTAGCTCTTTTGGTAGCGAAGCGGTAGACTGTTTATCAGGCAACCAAATGTGCTAAAATGTGCGGTCGGTTTTTTGTTTTCTTGTCGAAGTCTGTCTGTTTGCAGGGTCGTCCTACAATGAGGCATAACATCCGTATATACGCAACTCCACTTGTCCTATTGCGTATATATTGACTATGTGCGTGGTTTGAGATAGTCATGGCCAAACGGAGCTGAATCATACGCACTATCCATTGGACTCCGCCTTGTTTTCTGGTTGATGGCTTTACCTGGGGACATGCTGCTGTGGCCTTCCTACTCAAATGCCCCTGTGCCCACTGTATGTGGCGCATTACCGTACCCGGTTCGCGGGGTGGTGCCGCATACGCCCCTGGAAACCAACGCTGTGTAACAAGCTTCAGACTGCAGCCATGGGCCGCTGCATACTGTAGTACCGCTGCCAGCCCTTGGGCCTGAAACCCACCACTGCCCGCCTCATGGCTTGGCTCCCACAGAAGGGCTGGCCAACTAAAGTCGAGTAGGCCAAATAAATGAGATGCAGGTGCCGTGTATAACATCCAGAATATTTTGATTAGCTAGACAAAGCTAGTCGGACTTTTGGTACTTGGTACATCCATGGTAAAAAAATCCCAAATAAAATTCAAACCCTTCCCTATTGTCCATATTAAGGCTTTTCTACCCTATCCCCACCTCCCGGCCATGGGCTATCCGGTGCTCCGCTTGGGTTATTGCATCGTTGCCAAATAGCTGGAGCCCAATCCAACCAAGTCCCCCTTCCCCATCATGTGAAGATGACTGGGCTAAGGTAGCGGCGGGCTTCCCGGCTTCCGCATTTTCGCACCCAGACGGGAAATGGCCCTACCAATCGCTTAGGTCGCGGTTTAGGAAGTGGTGGGCCCGGCTCCCTCCGGGGATCCAATATCACCTGGCCCCTGTAGGGCCGGTACCAAAAACCTGAAACCTGCTCCATGTATATTGATAATCTGTATTTCAGGTGCTGGTTTTAGTAGCTTGCGCAAACGGGATATGTACACATCCATGCTTTTTGACGAGAAGTAATCGTCTCCGCCCCACACATGGCGCAACAAAAAGTCGCGTCGTACTATCTTGTTGGGATTCAAACAGAAAAGCTTCAGTAACTCCGATTCCTTTGAGCTTACCTTCACCAAAGTGCCATCGTATTCCAAATCGCGCTTGGCGTAGTCAAACCGCATCTTGCCAAGCTGAAACTGGCTATTTTCCGAATCTGCCACCATGCTTCCGTGTATCCTACGGGCTATTACGTGAATGCGCATTACCAATTCCTTCACGCTAAAAGGCTTGGCCAGGTAATCATCGGCACCCAGCTCAAAACCCCTAAGCTTATTGTCGGTTTCGGTGAGCGCAGTCATAAACATAAAGGGGATGTCGTGGTTCAATTTCCTGATTTTTTCGGCCAGCGAAAAACCATCGATCTTGGGCATCATCACGTCGAGTATCACTATGTTGAAACTCCCTTTTATAAAGGCCCTCAGCCCTTCTTTTCCGTCCCGGCATAGGGTCACCGTAAAATTGTTTTCCTCCAGGGCATCCTTTACCAGTTCGCCCATGTTAAAATCGTCTTCTACCAGCAGTATGTTCATGTTGTTTGGTTTTCTACTATTGTATTAACAGGCAAAAGCAGCCTAAAGGTTGTGCCCTTGTCCAACTTGCTCTCCACTTCTATTTTGCCACCGTGCATATCAAATACCCGTTTTACATAGCTCAGGCCTAGGCCAAAACCCTTCACGTTGTGCACGTTGCCGGTATCTTTCCGGTAAAAGGCCTCAAATATCCGGTCTATATCCTTTCGGTCCATCCCTATGCCCTCATCCGTCACCGAAATTTCCAAGAATCCATCCCTATCGGTGGTCTGAAGCGTGATATTGGGCGTTTCCTTGCAGTATTTCAGCGCGTTGTCCAGCACATTGCTTATACTGTTTTTTATATGGTGCCGGTCGCCATGTATGAGCGCCTGTTGTGCGCCAAGCTTACAGGTTAGACTGCCGCCTGCCTTATCCACCCTTAGGGCAAATCGCTCATTAACCTCCTTAACTACTTGATGTATATCAAATTGAACTTTTCGTAGTTGTACTTCAGACGCCTGGCTGTACCGCGCCACCTCCAGTATGCGCTCCACATTGGCTATCATCCGCTGGTTTTCCTCATTTATTATGCGCAGGTACTTCTTAAACCGTGGGCTCACATCACCATTGAGTATCTCTATGTTCTCCATGGCCAATGAGATATTGGTAGTCGGGGTTTTAAACTCATGGGTCATGTTGTTCACAAAATTTGATTTCATCTGCTCCAAATGGCTCTGCCTGAAAAGGAACCGCACAAACCACCAAAATGAACCTATGAGTGCCAACAATATGCCGATAGAAACGAGCAAAAGCACCATGCTGCGCTTAAACAGGAGCACGCCCCGGTGCGGAAAATAGACCCTAAGGTAATATGGGTCAAAAAAATGATTGTTGGCAAGCAGGGCAACACCCATCTTGAAATCCTGCGCCCTACTGGCCAAACCCGGATTGTCCACCGGATACACCATTTCATTCCGGTGGTTGTACACCGCATATTCAAAACCGGTGGGTATATCGTTAGCTGCCAGATAGTAGGCCAAGGTAGAGTCTATATAATCATTGGAAAAGAGCACGGCAGGATCCTGCCCAGAAAGCACAAACTCCTTAAAACTCTTGCTGTTTGGCATTTGAGCTCCGTCCAGTTCCAAATAATCGTTGGCACCAAACACCCTACCCTTGGTGGTATCAAACCCCGTATTGATCTTGAGCACCAATTGTACCGTGGCAGGGTAGTTAAACTTGAGGTCATCGTAGGCTATAAGCTCCTCTCCCTCATCATAGTAATAAAATCCCAGGCTTTTTGCCGGCCCTAGCGTCCAATCCCTTTGGCCACCCCGTTCCTCCCAGTTTCGTTGCATCAGTTCCAAGCCCTCCCCCGCATTAAACTTGATATTGGTAAACAGCTCACTGCAAAAAATATCATCGTCAAAATCGGCAGCCAGTGAAGTCAAGGCCGTCTGCACGTTCTTGTCAAACTGTTGGTTCTTTAGTACCAAGGCGTCGCGCATCCAGAAAAACTGCACCACGATCAGTGCCCCTGCACAGCAGGCCACCACCGTGAGCGTGAAGCTATACTTGTTCTTACGCATGGGTCAGCCAAAGTAAATAGATTCCCCAGTTCAGGTGCGGGCATTGGCCGGTCAATTAGGATTTATTGTGTATGAAACCCGGTAGCACACCTCCTTACGGCTATATTTGAAACCAGTATATACACCCAATTCTTAACCCTGTAAATCAATGATAAACAGAATACGCATCATGTACTTAGCCCTGGTTTTGGCCGCCGTGGCGGGTATGCATGCCTGTGACAAGGAAGGCCCCATAACCGCCAATGCCGTGGTAGCTGGTGAAGGCCCCGGATGTGGGTGGTTGGTCAAGTTTTTTGAAGCCCCCGGGTCATTGCCTTCTTCCAAGGACAACACTTATATAGTGGTAAACCTGGCCGAGATGTACCAGTACGCCGACTTGGAAATATACCTGGAAGGCCAGGAAGCCCAAGGAGAAGACATACTCACCTGCGGGCCCGGTGCCGAAGCGTATATACAAGTGGTGGCCACAAAAGTAATTTAATGTGCCACTGCCAAATAGCTACACCAACCGGCTATCCCACAGATAGGGCGCACACCGCGCTATGGTAACCTTTCGGTGAAAATCAGGGTGGTTTGCATGGACCACATAATTGTACTCCTGCGCCACCAGCACGGAGGGTACCCGCAGCACCAGCGATGCGCAAGCCCGGTACCAAGCACTGCCCACCTCCTGGGTTTCATGTAGGTTCTTCATGTTGGGCTCATCCGGCACCCGGCCCCATTCTTCCACATGGATTACCAATGCATCCACTATCTGTATGGTCAACAGCATGTAGTCATCATGTGGCCTGATACACACCCTATGGGCCATCATTTCCAGCAGCGCCAGGGAGCGGCTTTCCGACGTATAGATCACGTATTCCTGGTCCCTGTTCCATCGGTTGGCAACCCCCGATGCCATAAGCCCCCGTGCGTATTTGGCGCGACATATCCGGTAAACCAACAAATCAAGCCCCTTCCTCGGTTTAGACGTTGTCACCGTACTCCATGGCGGTTAGTCGGTGGTCTATTAGGCGTATGCCGCTTATGGTGTGCAGAAGGGAATCGGGGGTGGCCCCGCCAAAAAATGGATTGGGGGAACCCAGCCATTGCATAAAATCGGTTTTTGAACCAAATACTTCCAACCCGTGCTTTACCAACGAAATCAACAAGACTGTATGCTCCTGTGTGTCTGGGCGCAGGGCCGATAGGCCATCGCGGTAGTTCCGGTAAGTCTTTACATTGATGTTTAGCCAACGGGCCAGTGTGTCGTCTTGGGCTGATGTGTAGGTTTTTAGGGCATGAAGAAACCGGTGGTTTATGCCGCCGCCCTGCACCATGTAAAGCACCTGGCTTTCATTTACGGTAGATGGAATGTTTTCCATTTGTTCGTCGTCTTCTATTCTATAACTCACCCTCAAAGGTATTTTTTCCTTTTTGGTTTTCCAAATTTTCTTTTCATTTTCCTCCTTAGCCCTACCAATACCTTTGCCCCATGATCAATTTGTCCGGTATCACCCTGTCTTTTGGTGGCAGGGTCCTTTTTGAAGATGTTTCGCTTTTCATCGACAAAAAGGATAAACTGGGCTTGGTAGGCCGTAACGGCGCTGGCAAATCTTCCCTTTTTAAGGTCATATTGGGCGAACACCAGCCGCAGGGCGACTTGGCCATACAACCTGGCACCACCATTGGCCACCTGCGCCAGGAACTGGGCCAACTGCGCGGGCGATCGGTGTTTGAAGAAGCCAAGACCGCATTTACGGAGCTTACCAAACTCGAAGCTGAAATTGAACGCCTTAACCAAGAACTTACCATCAGGACAGACTATGAAAGCCCAGGCTACCTCAAGGCGTGTGACGACCTGGCCAGTGCAGAGGAGCGTTTTGCATTACTGGGTGGTGACCAGCGGGAAAAAAACATTGCACAGGTCTTGCGCGGACTGGGTTTTAGCGACTTAGACTTCTACAGGGAAATTTCTGAATTCAGTGGCGGATGGCAAATGCGGGTAGAGCTGGCCAAAATCCTCCTTCAGAGGCCCCACCTCATCCTGCTCGACGAGCCCACCAACCACCTGGATATAGACTCCATACAGTGGCTGGAGAAATTCTTAAAAAACTACCCAGGTGCCGTTATCCTCATCTCCCACGACCGGCAGTTTCTGGATACCATCACCAACCGGACCGTGGAAATATCCAATAGAAAGTTTTACGACTACCCATGTAACTACAGCAACTACAAGCTACAACGGGCCGAAAGAATGGCACACCTGGCCGCCGCCGCCGAAAACCAAGCTAAACAAATAGCCCAAACAGAGCGCTTTATAGAACGTTTTAGGGCACAAGCCACCAAGGCACGGCAAGTGCAGAGCAAAATGAAACTACTGGACAAAGTGGAGCGCATAGAAGTGGACACCGAAGAGGGCGTAGCCCTCAATTTCTATTTCCCACCTGCGCCCAGGGCCGGGGCCATCATTTTTGAAGCCCAAAACCTGGGCAAATCTTACGGAAACAAGCAAGTACTGACCGAAGTAAACTTTGAAATAGAACGGGGTGATAAAGTGGCATTTGTGGGAAGAAACGGCATGGGCAAATCCACCCTCAGCAAAATTGTGATGGGCCTCACCTCCCATACCGGTATGCTTAAAGAAGGCCACAATACCATCAAAGGATATTTTGCCCAAGACAACATCCAGTCCCTCTCGCCGCAAAAAACTGCTTTTCAAGTGATTGATGACCTGGCCACCGGCGAAATGCGGACGAAAGTGCGCAACCTATTGGGTGCCTTCCTATTTAGCGGCGACGATGTGGACAAAAAAGTATCCATGCTCTCAGGCGGTGAAAAGTCCAGGCTCTCACTGGCAAAACTCCTTTTAGAAAAGTACAATTTTCTTATACTGGACGAACCTACCAACCACCTGGACATGCAGAGCAAGGACATACTCAAGGAAGCCCTGCTCAAGTTTGACGGCACCTACGTGGTGGTGAGCCATGACAGGGAGTTTTTACGCGGACTGGCCAATAAGGTCTTTGAGTTTGACAGCGGAAACGTAAAGGTGCACCTGGGCGGAATTGACGAATACCTAGAATCCAAAGAGGCCGATTCCATATCAGAAACATTGGCAATCAACAAACTGCGCTCACCCAACGCCATTGATGCACAAGGCCGGGCCGGCGGTGGGGTGCAAGCCTATGAAAAACAGAAGGAGTACAATAAAAACAAAGGGAAAAAGGAAAAGCGGGTAAAAATGGTAGAGGCAGACATAGAGCTCCATGAACGCATGTTGGCCGATATAGAAACCAACATGGCGCGACCTAATTTTGAGGCCATGCCCGACTACCAAAAAGTATATGAGCGCTATGAAAGGCTCAAAACCAAGATAGCGGCTCTCTACGCCGAATGGGAAAAGGCAAGCCAAGACCTAAACCAAGAGCCATGAGCAAGTATATCACCCCATGCCTGGCACTTGCAGCCATGCTATCGGGCTGCCTGCCCACCAAAGATCTAGTCAAGGTGGGATACAAGCATGAAGGGAGCAACCTGGTGTTTGAAAACACCTCCCTAAACCTTTTGCCTGGCGATAGACTCTCCGTGTGGACCTACCTGGAAATGGAATACACTGGCGACGTAGCGTTTTCGCTGAATCTTGAAGTATCCAATGAAGATGGCAGGGTATGCTCCTTTACCGGCGACCCCAGGCTGGCACAGGTGAAAAGGGATGAGCAAAAAAGCAGCTTTGAAGGGATAGAATACCATAAAACCCGCACCAAGAACCTGGCCATCCTTATAGACAGACCCGGCACCTATACCGTTAAATCCCACCTGGCTATCTCTGGCAACGGCAAGTTCAGGCTCAGCAATTGCCAACTCTGGGTGCAGCTCCAGTAAGCCGGCCCCCAATCCTTAATCCATCCAGGAAAAATCTGGCGACTTGGGCAGCGCCAGGAGCAAGTCGGCATATTTCCCCCGCAACACGCCCAATTTGCGCGTACGCAGGTCTATCCAAGCTCCTTCTACCTTTACCAGGCAGGCCAATCTGTGGTCAACCTTAATTATTTGGTGGGCTATGCCCCAGCGCGTGCCATCGGCCCTTGCCGCATAGAGTGCCGTGTGTATCCTAGCCGATTCGCCCAGTACCAGTTCCCTTTTATATACCAACTCCTCCCTAAACAGCACCGGCATAATGGCCAGTTTTTGGAGCACGGCTCCCGTAAGGCCTATTTTTTCAAGAAGTTCCATCCTGGCATGGGTGCAGTAGTCTGCATAGGCCGAATGCCGCAGGTGCCCGTTGGCATCCACATCAGCCCACCGGGCCGTAAACCAGTAACCCTCCATCCTTCCTTGTTCCATTTCAGTCATATGTATTTGATCAATTTGTGAGCCCCAAGTAAAAAATTGCCCTCACCCATTCTTCACCCTGTACTTGGCTGAGTATATACCAGCCACTGGAATAAGCACTTGGGTATTGGCCCTGCCACACCAGGCTTCCCACCCATCTACCATACAGGTCATAAACCTGGGCCTCTTTACCTATGTCTAGGTAGGTTGCCTCAGTCTCAACCGGGTGAGCCCCCCTGTCACTTCCCACCGCATACCCACAGGATACCAGTCTGTTGGCCACAGCCGCCCGTAGGCTATCCATGTGCACATATACCTGGTCGCCAGGGCACTCGGTTTGGCAGCCGCCATACACGCCCGGACGGTGGCCATCGCGGTGGCCACAGAGTGTGGGCAGTTCAAATCCATCTCCCGCCCCAGTTGGGTGAAATGATTGGCCAAACGGCTGCAGACCCTCCTTTTCAAGCTTCCAGGCAAGTAAGTCCCTCAAGCTGCCCAGGGCGGTGTCGCTTGGCGAGGCCAATGTGAAATCGCCCACCAGGCAAACCCCCATAGTGCCGCTATTCTTGGCACAAAAATGCGCCCCCTTCACATTGTCGCCGTCCACCATGCCCTGTCCATCGCGTCCTGCCCATACACTGCCATCGGCAGTAATCAAGTAGTTGTACCCCACGTCGTCCCAGCCGTTGTAGTTCACATGGTACAGGTAAATATTGCGCACCGCCAGAAGGTAGTCCGTAGCCGTGTTGGAGGTAGCGCTATGGTGTATCACCACGTGGGCCACCTTGGTAGCGCCAGGCCCCGGTTTGGGCGCTTTAAGTCCTTGTCGCCAAACCGATTGGGGGATTATGGGGGGCGGGGCGCATGTGCCAGCCTTTCCATTGGCCCTGGCCTGCCCTACAGCCACTGCCACGCCAGGGCCGTATCCGCCCTTATAGCAGTCTATATATACCAGTGGCCAGGTATCTCTGGGCAGCAGCACCACTTGCGCCAATGGGGTATCTACCAGAAACAACTGTGACACAAATCCGCCAATTTCCATGTCGGCTTGGGTATGCAGGGTATATGCCCGGTGCCCAACCCTCACCTCATTTCCGCTCAGGTCTTGTGATGAAAAGATGGAAAAACCTGTTACCGAGTCGGGCATGTGCACCGCTGCCGTTGGCCCAGGATACACGGCCAAGCGCGCCACGTCTTGTGCCTGGGCACCTATAGCCCATAACAGAAAGCCAAATAGCCGTAGGAAAGACACCTCCCAGCGGCTTACCATGTTATTTTTTCCTTGTTCAGAAAAGCGGCTATGCCACGTTTGCAGTCATCGGTAGCGCGCGCCTGAGCATTGAGCCTGGCGGCAAAGTCAAGCGCATCGGCATGGTGCATGGCCTGTATTTCGGCTATCATGGACTTGGTAGTGCGCAGGGATTCTCCTGAACACTCCAGTGCCAGGCTTTTGGCAAAACCCCTTACCCGTTCAGCTATGGCATCAGGGCCTATAAGTTCTTTTACCAAACCCAGTGACTGGGCCTCCTGTGCGTCAAATAGCCGACCTGTGAGCAACAAATCCTTAGCCCTAGATTCACCTATTTTCCTTATCAAGAACAACATGACTATGGCCGGCACAAAGCCTATTTTCACCTCGGTATAGCCAAACCGCGCCTCGGGCACGGCAAAAACAAAGTCGCACACCGTCATCAAACCGCAACCACCGGCTATGGCATGGCCTTCTATCTGGGCAATCACCACTTTAGGGTGGTTGTAAATACGTTCAAAAAGGAGTTTCAACTGGCGGCTGTCTGCCAGGTTTTCATCAAATGTGTTGTCCTGAAGTGCCTGTAGGTGTCCCAGGTCGGCGCCCGCGCTAAAAGCGGCACCATGGGCCCTTACCACCACCACTTTACACTGCTTATCCTTGCCTGCCCGTTCCACCGCCCGGGTTAGGGCCAGTACCATTTCAGCGTTTAGGGCATTGCGTTTGTCTGGGCGGTTAAGGGTGATATACCCCACCCGTTCTTCTACTTGGTATTCTACCATTTCGGTCATGATGCTAGCCTGGTGTTGGCGCAAAGTTGGGGCAATCGCCTCATTCAAATCCCGCCTTCCATGCACCGTCGCGCTGCACAAAGTGCGCGTGGACCAGGCCCGGATGGGCCATCAATATGCGCTTGGGATCTACGCTGGCATCAAACACCAGTGCTTCACTGGGCAGCCCATGAAAAGGGGCCGCAAGCCCATGAGAAGAAATGATGTACCAGTGGGCTTCAGGGAGTTTCTTCCACGTGTGGCCCACCAGGCAAACTACCGAGTGGCCCATGCCTATGAGCGAGTGTCGGATGGCAACCCCGGGCAGCTCAAGCGCCTGGCCGCCCAGATAGGCCTTGCCGCGCCCATGTAGCCGGGCCAGCCATCCCTGGGTTTGAAAGGCAATGTCCCTTTGATAGTGGCTGTCGAGCAATAAAATAGCCTCGCTGCCGCTGCGGATCCCGTAAAGGCTGCCCCTGGGCACATCAAAAACCACCATTTCTGCCGGTTGGTAAGTGATTACCTGTTTTACCGTCAACCCCGTCTCGCCCAGTACCAGCAGTGCAAGCCCTATGTACCATACCCTTTTGCTCCGGCCTAGCCATGCCGCTGTTAGGCAGATAATAATGGCATACCAGAGGCCCAATTCATAGTGAAACATACCCAGCCCCTGCAAACTTGCCCAGGGCAGCCCTTCAAGTAGGTCAATCCCCTTGGTCAAAAAATCAAGGATGGCCTGGTACATCCACTGTGCCAGCCAAAGCACCTGCCCACCCAAGGCTGAAACAGCCATGAGCAACATACCAAAGACCAAGACAGCAAAGGCCCCAGGTATGGCAATAAGATTGGCCAGGGGAAAGATGATGGGGAACTGGTGAAAATGATAGATACTGAGTGGAAAGGTGGTGATTTGAGCCGCAATGGAAACAGCCACCAAGCCCCAAGCATATCTCAGTATGGCGTAGGGGGGGCTGAGCCATGCCTGTATGGTAGGCTGAAAAGCCACAATGCCAAGCACGGCCAAATATGACAGTTGAAAACCCAATTGATACAACAACATGGGCTGTATGAACAACAACACAAAGGCAGAGAGCACGAGTGCATTATACACGTTGTAAGGCCGGTCAAGCTGTTCACCAATGGCCAGAAGGCTAAACATAAAGGCGGCCCGCTGAGCGGAAGGCGGCAATCCGGTAATAAAGGCATACCCCCACAACACGCCCAGCGTAATGGCCAATTTGGGCAGTCGGTACTTGTGGGCACCCAGTATAAATTGCAGCAGCCAAGCCAGCACCATATACACTATGCCCACATGCAGGCCTGATACAGCCAGTACGTGCATGGTGCCGGTGCGCGAAAAGGCATTGCGGGTATAATCATCCAAGTTTTCCTTGTAGCCCAGCAAGAGGGCTTCGGCCACCCCTCGGGTATTTCCATCCAGAAACAGTAGGTTTTCAAGAAGATGGTGTCTCCATGCCTGTAGGCCGAGTCGCCAATTTTGTTCGCGGTGCACACTGTCAACCACATACCCCTGGGGGCGCAAAAACACCTGGTGAACAATGCCCTCCAGGCGCATAAGGTGGGCATAGTCAAACTGACCTGGGTTGGACGCAGGCTTCATGAGGGCAAGTTGGGCAGCATCCACCACCAGGGGGCAACCCAGCATCTGCCCGCCCATGGGCAACCCATGCCCCAGGAAATACAGGAACACCCTACCTGTGGCTGCCTTCCACTGTCCGTCCACCTGGACAGCCCTTACCCGCCCTTTAGCCTTGAAACTGCCTGCGCTATACGCTGCTGGCCACTCTTCCACCACTACTTCCAGTTTGGTGGCATGGGGCAGGTGTATGTAGTGGCCTGGTTTATTAAAAGGGTTGGAATAGTGCGAGTGAATGCCAGACACTAGAAAGAAAAACCCAAAAGCAAACAAAACCCTGGCCTTCCATACAATATGGCCAGCAGGCTTCTGCACCAGGGCCCCCAATGCAAGTCCCAGCAGGCAAACTGTCGCCCCCGCCCAAATAGGCCATTGGAGATGCCTGCCCGTGGTATCGAAAAACACGATTCCAAGTATCCAAGCCACACAAATGCGGAATAAAGGAAGGAGATGGATGCGCCCCAAGGCCTTTTTTTTTAGTCCATTTACAATTTTGTAACCTCAAGGCCAAAAAGGCCTTAACATTGGTAACGCAAAATTAACGCGTGGGCCAAATGGCCAACATTCCCTTAAGGCAACTTTGCAGACAATTAATATAGCGTAAAAAATAGCAATTATGGCAAGCAATGTTAAGGTACTGGTAGTAGATGATGAAGAGGACATACTGGAATTGCTGGAGTACAACCTCCAAAAAGAAGGATACGAAGTGTATAAGGCCAAGAATGGCAAGGAGGCGCTCGACCTAGCACTAAAGGTGATTCCAGACATAGTACTGCTTGACATCATGATGCCCCTTATGGACGGCATACAGGCCTGCCAAGAAATGCGCAAGGAGCCCACCCTGGACGGTGCTTACATCATATTCCTTACTGCCAGGATAGAGGAGTATTCAGAGATTGCCGGGTTTACCGCCGGTGCCGACGACTACCTGAGCAAACCCATTAAACCCGGTGCCCTGCTTAGCCGACTGCGCTCGGTGCTCAAGCGCAAGGAAAAGGAAGCCGACCTGGAGGAGCTAGACTATGGCAGCCTGAACATAGACCGCAAGTCATTTGAAGTGACCTATAAAGGCGAGAAGATACATTTTGCCCGCAAGGAGTTTGAGCTCCTGTACATGCTGGCCTCAAACCCAGGCAAGGTCTTTAGCCGCAATGACATACTGGATAACATATGGGGCAACGACGTGTATGTGGGCGATAGGACCATAGACGTACACATCAGAAAGATCAGGGAAAAGATTGACCCAGTACTAATTAAGACCATCAAAGGTGTCGGCTATAAATTCGAACTGTCGAATTAGCCAATGGCCGCCACAAACAACCGGGTTTCTACCATATTCTCCCTAGCCGCATCGGTCATTTCCAGCCTGGTGCTGTACATAGGCACCAAATCGTTTTCTACCGGGGCCATGTTTTTCCTGGTGTTTTTTGCGGCCTATTTTGTTCTCTTCAGGGTGCTGCACTATGTATTGGTATTTAGGGATTTGGAGTTGATTTGGGAAAATGTGAGGTCCCTGCGCAGGGAGAAATCGCCCCACAACCCATTTGACCACACCTTTAGCACCAAATGGATAGACGACGAAGTAAAGCTCCTGATAAAGGAAAAGGCCACGGAAATAGGCAAACTCAAGGAAGTAGAGCAGTTTAGGAAAGATTTTTTGGGCAATGTGGCCCATGAGCTCCGCACTCCGGTGTTTGGCATACAGGGCTACCTGCACACCCTACTGGATGGCGCGGCCGCCGATGAGGCCACCCGGCAGCGTTTTCTTGAAAAGGCCGTGAAAAACGCCGACGGGCTCACCGCCATTATTGAAGACCTCATTACTATATCGCGCATAGAAACCAACCAACTGGGCATAGACCCTACGGCCTTTGACCTGGTAGAGCTGGTGGACGATGTGTTTGACTCACTGGAGTACCAGGCCGAAAAAAAGGGCATTCACATGGTGCGCAAGGGCCTGCAGATGGCCTTGGTATATGCCGACTACCAAAAGATAAAGCAGGTGCTAACCAACCTGGTGAGCAATTCCCTCAAGTATGGCATGGATGGCGGTTCGAGCAGCGTGAGCCTTTTTGAGCTCAAGGACAAGGTAATGATAGAAGTGGCCGACAATGGAATAGGTATTAGCAAGGATGACCTGCCCAGGATATTTGAGCGGTTTTACCGGGTGGACAAGAACAGGAGCCGCAACCAGGGAGCCAGCACGGGCCTGGGGCTTTCCATAGTGAAACACTTTATAGAAGCCCACAACTCAGAGATCAAGGTGCGCAGCAGCCTGGGCAAGGGCACCATATTCTCTTTTACCCTGGCCAAAAACAACGACAAGACCCGCCAACTGTCTATGGATCTATAGGCCAGGGCCTATTGGCGCGCTTGTATTTACACTTCCATTCTTAGCCATGCCGTGTGGTGGGGCCTAACCTTATCACCCTAATCATACATCATTGGCCAGGCATTGGCAGATTCACCGTTTCATCCTAAACCGTGCATAAGCCCTTGCCATTGTGGGTGGCCGAATTCAGGCAACCACCGGCACAACGGCGTACGGACAACTTGTTAGAAATCAATTGCCATCGCTTACAAATTATCCCTGAAAAGGAAGCCAGTATCCTGGTACAAATAATTGGCTAGTTTTGTGGGTGAAATACCCCCAAATGCATAAAGCACTCATATTCTTATTACTTACTATCCACTCCTTAACGGCTTATGCATCCAGGATTTCGGTAAGTGGCCAGATGAGCGCCCATACCGTTTGGTCAGCCGATTCGGTGTTGATACAAGGCACACTGGTTATAGCAAACGGAGCCACCCTTACGGTGCAACCCGGCGTGACCATACTGGGCGGCAGCATAGAGGTTAAAGGGGCCATACAGGCTCGGGGCACACGCCAAAAGCCCATTGCCTTTACGCATTTCAATAACGGCAACACAATTGATTTTAAGCCCTTTGCCGGAATAAAATGGATAGACGTTGTGTGGTCAAATGACAGCAGCCTACTCCTCCACTGCACGTTTCAACAAATGGGGAGCGACCCCTTACTTGAGATTCGGGGCAGCAACAAAATAGCCATCAAGCATTCCACTTTCAATGGCAATTTCATTCAAAATGCCTTGTTTCTATATGCCTATAAAAGTACCGTTCGGTTTAACTACAACCACTTAACCCATCTGGCCGACGAAGCGATGGTGTTTGATGGCAGTTCATCACTCAAGGGAAACACCATAGATTCTTGCTTACACAATAGGTGGGCAGCCAACCTTATATTCTTTGGGGCGGGCCAGCACACTTTTGAAAATAACCGCATAGCCCATTGTGGCGATACAAGCCATCCAAGCAAAACAAGCGCGGTAGTGCTACTTGACCAGGGAACTACCACCGTGGTGAAAAAGAACCTATTTAAGGACTGTAGTCTTCTGGCTCTGCGAATAGAGGGTGGGGCGGCGCCACAAATTATTGAAAATCGTATGGTTGATTGCCATGCTGCGGTGCTGCTTTCAAAAACCCATGCCTCCACGCCAGTGCTTTTTTCCAAAAATACCATTGCCAACATGGCCGAAGAAGGCGTGTATGCAGGCATAGACGTAAGGGCACAATTCAATGATTGTACCTTTAAAAACTGTAAAAAAGGGGGCATAACCATCGTGCGCGACAGCAAGGTTGACTTTGTGCGCGACTCGTTCATACACAACGGCGGCGGCGGGCTCAATGTGGGGTATTCCACTTCTTGGGTTACCGTGGACAGGTGCTATTTTAAAAATAACAGTGCAAACTATGGTGGCGGCCTGTACCTAGCCGACCGCTCCTTGTCAAGTGTCAAAAATTGCACCTTTATAGGGAATGTGGCTACCACGGGCGGAGGGCTGGCTGCAGGTGCAGGATCCACTATTGAATCTTGTGTTTTTTATGGCAACGAGGCCTTTGGCCATGGCGGCGGTGCCTTTGTCCAGGGCTGTACGTTTGTTGGCAACACCTTGACTTACAACAAGGCATTTTCAGGGGGCGGCATGGCCAACCAAGTGTCGTCTTCCTATACTTCTTTGATAGAAAACAACTACTTGGCCCACAACACTGCCGATTCGCTGGGGGGCGGTGCCCTGGTGGTGGCAGACCGCCATATCAGGTGGCGAAACAACCATTTGGAAAACAACAGGGCCGGACATGCCGGTGGCGGACTCACCCTGTATGCCGCCACCAAAGCCTGGGTATCGGGTTTGCTCATCAACAACAACGAAGCGCCTTTTGGTGCAGGCATCAACTTTGAAGACAATGGAAACCATGAAATTACCCTAAGCAACCTTACCGTATGCCACAACCTGGGCACCAAGAAATTTGGATCCGTGCGCAATGCCTCGCGCTATGCCCTTTCGTTTGTCAATTGTGTTTTTTGGGGAAATGAATCATCCAATGGCCCAGACTTTTACAGCGAATGGGACAACCTGGACCCTGGGTTTCAATACTGTGTGGTAGAAGGCGGAAAGGCAAATTTTGACCTAAACGGCGGAAACTTCAACGGCACCTGGAACCAGGTGGCTGAAAATGATCCGAAATTCTATTCGCCAGGTATGGCCGGCATGGATACCACTACTCAGCTAAGCTACTTTTTCCCTGCAATTTCCAATCTATATAACGCCGGCCGCCCAGATACCGCCAAGCTACGGCTAAGCACCTATGACCTAATAGGAAAAGCCCGAATAAAAGGGGGAAGGATTGACATAGGTGCCATTGAACTTTTAGAAAAGCCCGAACCCCTACTCACAGGGCCCGCCGACCCCCAGGTATGCCCGGGCGCTAGCCTCACCTTATGGCTGAGCGGTGCCGGTGGTGCACAGGTAAGTTGGTATAAGAACGGCCAATTAATTTTATCTCAACAGTTTAGCCTAAATATGGTTGACTTTGGGAACCAAGATACCGGCAAATACTGGGTTGTTGCCCGCAATGAGGCAGGGACTACCAACTCCGATACCCTACACCTGGCCTTGGCGCCAATACCAAAAGTGGCCTTACTGGGCCAGGACACACAGCTATGCGTGACCAATGATTACTACCTAAGGGTGCGCGATACATTTAGCACCTATACATGGAGCAACGGAAATGGTGGCAGTAACCTGCATCCTACCACTGCCGGCCCATACTGGGTAGATGCCGCCGACCCAATACATGGATGCGTGGGCCGCTCGGATACGGTCACCATTGACATATTGATGCCCAGCGTGGTCACCGGCTTTGACATAATAGGCCTAGACCAAGAAATATGGGCTTTTGCTTATATTGAATCTTATGATGGACTTGATAGTATCCAATGGCACAATACCACCACAGGGGCCAAGTGGTTCTCGCAATATCCAGCATTACAGATAAAATTGCCCTCAGATGCAGGCTGCTATAAACTCACCTGCTTCCTTGAAGGTTGCCAAGGCATTACGCCTGACACCTGCATCAAGATAGCCTTTCATTCCATCCCCCAGCGCGCAGCTCCCCAAATGAGGTTAATCCAGCACCCAGGCTACCTACTAGCCCGGTCAGACCTAAGCTACCCACTTGCCTTAGAACTCATTACGTTAATAGGAACACCATGTGCCGAGAGCACTTTCATAGGCCAGGGCCGCATTTCCACCCTGGGCCTATCGGCCACCGTGGTGTTGGTAAAGATAACCGACACCCATACGGGCCAAACCTGGTTTGACAACGTGTATATTCATTAAAACCCCGTGTATTACCAGGTTGGCTTGGCCAGACTGGCCAAGAAAGCTTACCTACTGGGAAAGGGGCCTTTGCCATTTCGCAGCTTACGCTATTGCAAACAGCACTTCAAAAACTGTCTATGAAAGTCAATCGATGAAGACTGGTAGTACCGTCCTAGTCTAGGTGGACCGATAAAATTTCCTTAAAAATCAAGGCTTTCTTATCGAAGTCATAGTAGTACAACAAATCATTTATGCCCCTAAACAACCCCATATTATCTTGGCTTACAGGGTATTCCATTGTACTAACAAGTATAGGGCCGCTTTTGTAATCTGTTGCATTAAACTTATAATAATCCACCCTATCGTCATTTCTAAGCAACATATAGGTTTCATTCTGCCGTTGCACGCAGTCCATTACATATGATTTAAAATCAAATTCCAGATTATCAGCGTTTACTATTTTGTTTGCGTAGGTAAATAACCCGTGATTAATGGGCCTGTCTTTTCCAATTGGTGCCATTTCAGGGTAATGAGTGTAAAAAAACCAATCGCCAACAATGATATGCCCGCTATAAACCCCTTGCGTTCCCGATGGGCCAAACAGATCGGGCACTTTGTTTTTTAACACTTTGGGCTTGCAGTAAGTGTTTTCATTCCTTAGAAACCTGCCAAGTATTTGTGAACTATTCTCTGCGGGCCCTATGGTAAATAGCAATTCCTCCTCGGTGACCATAAAATCGTTATATTGATTTATATTACTCTCCTTCAAATCATTATCGTCGAGATACCTATTGGTTATAGTCCTGTTATCCAAGTTATACTCTTGTATTACAAACTCTTTGGTAAGGGATGTACCATACCCCAAAGCTTCGCTAATAAGCATACGTCTCGGTATAGTCACGCCTACCACACAGTACACCCTGTTACCTAAAACCTTAAAATTGCATAATTCAGTTTTTTGTATCCTTAGGCTTGTCAATTTAGCGTAAGTATCCATGGCCCTTTGGTATTCATCTTTATAGCTATCAGGATAAATGGCTTTTAAGCATTGCTCATACATTTCCAATAGATCATAGTCTATGGTTACGACAAGATTGCTTTGCTTGGGGCTTACCATGAACAGCTTATTGGTAACCGTAATCCCTACCAGTATTTCAGTGGAAACGGAAAGCTTGATAAACTCCTCCATATCCTTGATTTGCATATAGCTAACCATGGCATTTATCCCATCCGCATTTTCCATTAAGCGCGAAAGCCTCCCATGCATCACCAAGTTTGAGTCGCGGTCCATCAATTTATACGTGCTCGTGGCCCTAAACTTCTGAAACACCTTGCGGCTCGACGGATCAAGGCTCAGATGTTCGTAAAGGCTTGAATCATTAAAAAATACCGTTTTTGAAATATCAAACAAACCCAACTGTTGGATATACAGATTGCACATTTGACAATCTTGCACAGAATAGTAAATCACCAAGTGCTGCGCCCCGCTGTTTGTGCAGGTAAACAATAGTGCATAAAGGAATGACTTATACCTCATCATTGTGCGTTAGTTAACCGAGCCCGCAAATAACGGGCTCGGCCTTTTAATCTACTCTGTAATAAACAACCAATCCGTATAGGTTTCCCCTCCCTCTTCCCCAGAACCATCCTGGACAATTCCATCTACTGTAAATGGAATCGGTGGGTTGGTGTAAACCACGCCTGTACAGCCTGGCTCCCCACAACTGGCCACCCAACAAATGCCATTGTGCCCCCAGCATCTTACCTTATCACCCCCTGGCCATATCCAGGCATGCCCTGAAGCTTGAAGTGGTTCAGCGAAAGCCAAGGGGCCAGCGAGTGCAAATACCGCGACCAATACCGTAATCCGCAAAAAAAATGTTCTCATACTGTTATATTTAATAATTTATGGCCTTGCTTGCCACCAAAAAATCCCTAGTAGTACTCCTAGAAATTGCTGGTGAGTTTGACTATTCAGCGGCAAAGCTAAAAAAAAAACGAAACTGCAAAATCATTTACGTTAATATTTCTAAATTCAATTCTTTGGGTTTTGTGACTGTGGCAATTTCCCGCAATTTCACAAATTGACTACTGATACACGCTTCATAATCACCCATTTATAATTATGGCACACTAATTCATCCTATACCACCCCGCTATATTGAGCTAAGAAGACCGCCCGGAATAGGAGGGTGATTTGAAACCTCAATTACCATCCAATTCCTTTGGTACGGCTATTCCAGCTCACACCATTATGCGCCTTTCAATTTATGCCACAACATCCCCTCCCCACCAGAAAACATGCTCCCCCACCCCTTGCCCACGCCCATAGGCCGGCCATTGTGTCTGATGATACCAAAAAAACCCTTGGCAATGCCAAGGGCTTTTCATATCAAGTGCCTGTTGTTGTGCTACTTTATCCTAAGTTCCACCCTTCGGTTTTGGTTCCTGCCTATCTCGGTGTTGTTGTCACCTATGGGCTGGCGGTCACCGTAGCCCTGGTGTTCCATCCTATTGCCTTGTACGCCACGGGCCACCAGGTAGTCGTACACGGCCTGCCCCCTTTTTTGGCTCAGCAGCAGGTTGGCTGCCGCATTGCCCGTATTGTCGGTGTGGCCACTTATGGTTAGGTAAACCCCCTCATTCACTTGTAGATAGTAGGCTATCCTATTTAGTTCGGTCAAGGAGGCTCCGGTGAGCTTGGCACTACTAGTTTCAAACTGTAGGTCGTTGGCCACAAATCCATCACGCACCACCACCGTGGCAGCCTCTTTCTCCATTTCGTCTATATTGGTGTGCAGGGAGTCAATTTTCTTGTTCAGGCCCTCAATCCTTTGCCTTTGGAGCGCATTGGCCTTGGCCAGGGCATCCATCTGGTCGCTGCCCGCTCTCCGGTAATGCCTTCTCAAATTTTGACTTGGGGCATATCACCGCCATCTCACTGCCTATTTAAGGCCGCGAAAAAATGGCTTTATTGTTAAGCCATATCAAGGCCACAACGCCATTTTAGTATTCTTACCACGGTTTAACATAATGACATATATTCTTATACTTCAGATATTTATATCTTATATTCTATCCCATTGATTCCAAATATATTACCTGTATCAACATCCTATTCTCTGATTTTTGTGACAAAATGTGTTTTAACACCTAATTGCCCTCCAAGTCCATTTGGGCTCCTAACCGTAAGCGGCCAAGACCAAGTTTCCATCACGCCGCCCAGGGCATATGCCACCCCACTACAAAAAAAAACCCCGGCTGGTATCGTGCCGGGGTCATCAAACTAGCAGTACTTGTTAATGGATTAACAAACCCACTCGCGTGGGATATCTTTGGTTTTTAGCGGTTCACCACTCCTGTGTGCGGATACCGATGCCAAAAGTAGTTTTCCTTGCCCAATTATCAAGGAAATTTATCCACGAAATTCTTGATTGTCGCGCATCACCTTGTCTTTCAGGCCACGCATATACTCCAGTAGGGCCTGTGCCAGCCATGGGCGGTCTGTGGCCAGTATCCGTGCTGCCAGTATGCCGGCATTGAGTGCCCCATTAATAGCCACCGTGGCCACCGGTATCCCCCCGGGCATCTGCACTATAGAGAGCAGGGAATCCCATCCATCTATGGAATTGGCTGACCTGACCGGCACCCCTACCACGGGCAAATGGGTGAGTGAGGCCACCATGCCCGGCAGGTGTGCAGCTCCCCCTGCCCCGGCAATGATTACCTTCAAACCCCTATCGGCGGCGCCTTTGGCATATTCCACCATCCATTCGGGGGTGCGGTGGGCCGACACAATGGCCGACTCAAAGGGCACCGAAAACTGCCCCAATATGTCGCCCGCAGCTTTCATGGTGGGCCAATCACTCTTGCTGCCCATAATAATGCCTACCAATGGTGTGTTCATGCGCGTACTATTAGTATGTTTTTCAAATGGATAGCCTTTTCAAGTGCCGTCTCTAGCTTCTCGTCCACCACGGTTACATGGCCCATTTTGCGCCCGGGTTTGGCCAGGGCCTTTCCATACAGGTGGGTATGTGTGCCGGCTATGGCCAGCACCTCTTGCATGCCCTGGTAAATGGCGGGGCCCTCAGCCCCTTCTCCGGCTATGAGGTTAAACATGACACTATGCCCCCTGGCTTGGGTGCTGCCCAGGGGCAGGCCCAGGATGGCCCGGAGATGCTGTTCAAACTGACTGGTCACGTTGCCCTCTATGGTATGGTGGCCACTGTTGTGGGGTCGGGGGGCCATCTCGTTCACCAACAAATCTCCCTGTGTATCCAGAAACATCTCCACTGCCAAAAGCCCTACCAAATCAAGTTTATTGGCTATTTCCATGGCCATTTCCGTGCCCATCTCCGCCAGGACAGGTTCTATGCGGGCTGGCGACACCAAATAGTCCACTAGGTTGTACCTGGGATCGAACACCAGCTCGGCAGGCGGATAAGCCGCTATTTGGCCGGTCTTGCTGCGGGCTACCACAAAAGACAATTCCTTTTGTATATCCACCAAATTTTCAAGCACACAAGGTGCATCAAAGGCGCGGTCCACATCTTGAAGGCCCTTGAGTACCACCACCCCCTTGCCGTCATAGCCGCCTTTTCGCAGTTTCTGCACGGCAGGCAGCCATTCTTGGTGGCTGTATAGCGGTTCCCTGCCATCCACCAGCCTAAATGGGGCGGTGGGAAATCCGTGTTTTTCATAAAATTGCTTCTGCAGCCCTTTATCGGCTATGGTGGCCAACACTTGTGGGGATGGATGCACTTCCTTGCCCATGGATGCCAGCTTGTTCAGGGCTTCCAGCGACACGTGTTCTATCTCAACGGTAAGTATATCACATGCCTGGCCAAATTTTACCACTTGACCTTCGTGATTAAAATCGCCCTGCACAAATTTTGTGCATAGGTGGCGGCTGGGTGCCTGGGCTGATGGGTCGAGTACATGAAAAGCCAGGTTAAGCGATGCGCCCGCTTGCAGCATCATTTGGCCCAACTGGCCTCCGCCCAATATGCCAATGACCCGTTGGCCGGTAAATATGTGGGGATCTATATCCATGCGGGCTTATACCAATGTACGTCCTACCGCTGCGGCTATGGGCTTCAGGCTGTGAAACATCTCCGTAAACTGTGGGTGATTTAGCTGTTGTGATGCATCTGACATGGCCACTTGGGGGTTGGGATGCGTTTCAACCAGCAGCCCTTCTACGCCCATGGCCACACAGGCCCGCGCCAGGCTCGATACCCCGTAGCGGTACCCCATGGCATGGCTGGGGTCAAGCACAATGGGTAAGTTGGTGTATTCCCGTAAGTAAGCCACCCCGCACAGGTCAAGCGTAAACCTGGTTTTTTGTTCAAACGTCCTTATGCCCCTTTCACAGAGCATAACCTGTGCATTGCCTCCCGACAAAATGAATTCCGCAGCCTGTACAAACTCCTGTAGGTTGCTGCCAAAACCACGCTTGAGCAACACTGGTTTATTTGACTTGCCGCAGGCACGCAGTATGCTGTGGTCATACATGGCCTTAGCCCCTATCTGCACTATGTCGGCTAGGGCTATGACCTCATGCACATGCGAACTGTCCTTTACTTCGGTAATGATATGGAGACCATACTCTTCGCGGATTTTGGCTAGCATCAGCAAGCCTTCATACCCCAAGCCCTGAAAAGAATAGGGCGAGGTGCGGGGCTTGTAGCAGCCGGCCCTGAGGGTGGTAATGCCCAGCGAGACCATCAATTGGGCCGATGCCGAAATTTGTTCCCAGCTTTCTACAGAACATGGGCCGCCTATCATTAGGGTATTTCCCTGATCCTTGCCCAACAAAACATTGCCAACCTTCACTATACGTTCACCAACGTACTGGTTTGATGCAAGTTGAATATCAGAATCCATGGAAAAAAATGCTTCGGTATGGGGCTCTAGTACTGCGGGCAGTGTTTTTAGGGCAGAGGGCGTGATAAGTACCACGGGGCCGCCTTCCTGTAGCAGTACGATGGATTGGGTTTGGGCTGCCAGGTATTCGGCTTGTTGTTGGCCAATGGTTGGCTTGAGGTGTACGATCATAGTTCGCCTTTTAGCATGAAATGGAGGTTAACCGCTCCCATCAGGGTATTGTCATCATCTACCACCGGGAGGTATGATATGTAGTTTGGGCTATTTGCTATGGTGGATAAAAGTTCCTTTACGGTAGCCCGCTGGCGGATTGTCAGTGGCTTGAAATTGATCAGGTCTTCAGGGCTGAGTTGGCTGTAATTGCCCAGTTTGCGCAAAAGGGCCAGCCGTATGTCGGCATTGGTAGAAATGCCCACCAACTTGCCCTGGTCGTTGGTTACCAGGGTGTACCCTAGCCTAAAGTCTTGGTTGGATTGCAAGAGCTGGCGCGCGGAGCAGGAGGCTATGTCCACCACGGGGAGGAACTCTGGCAGCACCATGATATCAGATACCAAGAAATGCGACTCTGTGGGCTGGTATTTTAGCAACTGTAGGTGTGCCCAGCGTTTATCGGCCTGGGCCAGGTAGCTACCTACCACGGCAGTGTTCACGCCGTATGACCTTAGCACGAAGCTTACCTCAGCATTTACCCCCCCATCAACGGTGACCCTTTTGCTGGGGAATAGTCGCTGAAACGCCCGTATTTTCTTGAAATTGGCAGGGTCAAATTGGCCACCGCTGCGGCCAGGGGTAGTGGCCATAAACAGGGCAAATTGCACCATGGGCGCCCAAGGAGTAAAGGCATCCAATGGCGTATCGGTTTCCATGGCCAATCCTACCTGAACCCCATCAAAGGCGGGGAGGGTATAGCCCTTGGGGAGCGGCTCATACTGAAAAGCCACAAAATCAGGGCGATATTTGAGCAAATAGGGCTCAAAAAATGCGGGACGCGGGGTAATGAGATGAAGGTCTATGGGTAAGCGCGAAATGGCGCGTATCCTTTCTATAACCTCAAGGGATTGAGGATTGTCCAGACAGTCCACGTGGAAATAATCTATGCCTATGGACGCCAGGTGCCGCACATCTTCTTCAAGGTTGGTGCCGGCAAGGGCATACACAGAGGCGGATACTTTCAAAAGTGGATGGCGGTTTGAGCCGCGAAGGTAGGAATGCCCAGGGCTTGGGTGCCACAGGGTTTGATGGGCCCCCACTAATGTTATCCCCGGGGGCTGTCCATAAATCTATCAATCTGCCCATGAAATAAAATTAAAAACAATGACTTGGCGCATGTTAAGCTCCGTCCGGCATGGCTAGGTTTGCCCCCTAAAATCCTGCTACCATGCAAAAAATCACTGTCTTGCTCTTAGGCCTGCTACTGGGTTGGGCCCAGGCCGCTCAAGCCCAGACCCGCGATACCAATACCATGATGCTCATCACCACCCATGCCGGGGTGGAATACACGGGCAAGGTAATCCTGAAAAACGCCCGTGAGGTATATGTGGCCCTGGACAATGGGGATAGACTCTATATACCCACCTACCAGATTGCCTCCATTGTGATGCAAAGCGATGCCCTCAAGGCAGGGCACCTTTTGGCCGACAACCCACACGCTTCCAGGTATTTCTACACGCCATCTGCATTGCCAATAAAGCGCGGCGATGGCTATGTGCAGTCTATATATGGGGCCGTTTGGCAATTTCAATACGGAATGACCGACCGTTTCTCCATAGGCATAGGCACCCCGCTCATAGGGGCACCTATCTGGATAACACCTAAATACAGCATGCAGCTTGGTGATAAAACATGGGCTGCCATAGGCGCGCAAATGGGAAGCCTGGGATGGATACAGAGTGAATGGGGGGCACTGCTCGGAATAGGCTATGCGGTGGTGACCCGTGGCGATCAGAGCGGGAACATCAGTTTTGGGGTGGGCTACTATGGGGCGCGCATTCCCGACCACCGATTCATTATAACGGATAGCACCAATTGGACTGGATATGAAGAAAAGGTGTATGACTACAACGCAGGCCTTGCTTTTAGTCTATGCGGCATGAAGCAGCTCAGGGACAATATGTTTGTGATTGGCGAATTTTGGCTGGCCCCACAGGTGGGCGCATGGGGCAACAATCCGCCACAGGACAAGGCAGGCCTTTTCTTTGGCGGCCCGGGCCTACGGGTTACCCGGGGCGGAAACCTTTGGGATTTTGGGTTTTGGGTCTTTAGTATAACCCAAGGCCGGGAAAACACCACCTTTCCCATTCCATACATAGCCTATACATGGAAACTTTTGTGATATAGGGCTGTACTTCCGTTAGTATAGGTTCGTTTTGGCCGCATGGCTCCAAAGATTGTTTGTTTCCTTGGCCTTCTTGTCCTTGTGCCGTTGCAGGGGTTTCTGTCAGAACAGTTGGGCTACGCCAGGGTCCGCGCCGCATATGATGAGAAGGGTGCAGAAATAAGTGCCCGCCTTCAGGAACTTGGCATTACCAGGGAAAACCTACGCTTGTGTATCCGTGCCTTTAAGCAAGAGGAATTGTTAGAAATCTGGGTTGCCGGGCATACAGGCCCTTTTCAGCTCTTTGACACCATACCCATTTGCCTTAGCAGCGGGCATTTGGGCCCCAAAAGGCAGCAAGGCGATGGCCAAGTGCCGGAAGGCCTATATACAATAGACCGTTTTAACCCATTCAGCAGCTTCCATTTATCGCTGGGCATCAATTACCCCAACCTTAGCGACCGCATACGGTCAAAGGGTAAAAACCCTGGAGGCGATATCTTTATCCACGGCAGCTGTGTGACCATAGGGTGCATACCCCTTACAGACTACCATATCAAAACGCTCTATGTTTTAGCCGTACTGGCACGCGATGCAGGGCAAGACAACCTGGAAGTACATATATTTCCATTTAGGCTCATTGAAGGATTTCAAAACGCCTACGCAGGTCATCCATTCCTAGGCTTTTGGCAAGAGCTCCAGCCCATGTACCGCGCTTTTGAACAAAGCCATCTGGTACCTATGTATTATATTGATTCTCAAGGAAGGTATTTGATTAAATAGGCCTGAATATATGCGGGATGCCATTTGCCGGAGGCCGCCTGCCCGGCTCTGCCCTCAAGGTTTATTCAGTACCTGATAGGAAATTTCACTAACCGACTGCCATATAGGTGAATCTGAGCGGTTTTAGGCCCACCTACGGCTTGTCCAACTGTGTTGGCCCGGGGATCGCTCACGGAATTTTGGATTGGGCACAGTTTGTTTCACATGCACTTTACCGCGCTGTATCACAAACGTTTTATTACATCTGTTCGGGAAGGGCCATGCCCAGTATGCCACAGGCATGTTGTAAGGTGAGCTTTATTTGGTGTACCAACACCAAGCGCATCAAGCGTTTGTCGGGGTCTTCTTCTTTGGCAATATGGGTTTCGGCGTAATAGCTGCTAAACGCCTTGGCCAGTTCATAGCAATAGTTGGCCACCAGGGCAGGACTGTATGCTGCCTCGGCTTCGGCCAGCACATCCCCATAGTCGCACACCATGCGGCAGAGTTCCCTTTCGTGGTCCAGCAGGGTGGTGTTTCCCAGGCGCACCTGTCCTTGCGTGCCATGGTGGGCCAGTTTGCGCTGCATACTGCAAATGCGGGCATGGTTGTACTGAATAAAAGGGCCCGTATTTCCCTGAAAATCTATGGATTCTTCGGGGTTAAACACCATTTTTTTCTTGGGTTCCACCTTGAGCAGGTAGTACCTTAGTGCGCCCATGGCCAGCTGGGCATAGAGTGTTGAGAGTTCCGCAGTGCCCAGCCCTTCTGTTTTGCCCAGCGCCCGGGTGTGCGCTTCGGCCACCCTTTCCATCTCGTCCATCAAATCATCGGCATCCACCACCGTGCCTTCCCTTGACTTCATGCGCCCGGTTGGGAGCTCTATCATGCCGTAGCTCAGGTGGAAAATGCCATGAGCATATGGCCTTCCCAGTTTTTTCATTATGGCTATGAGCACTTTGAAATGATAATCCTGCTCATCGCCCACCACATATACCGATCGGTCTATGCCATGCTGACGGTATTTAAGCTCGGCGGTGCCCAGGTCTTGGGTTATATACACCGAGGTACCATCAGCCCGCTGCACAATTTTCCTGTCCAGTCCATCGGCGGTCAGGTCACACCAAACCGCGCCATGATCATCGCGTTCAAAAACCCCCTTTTCCAAACCCTCTTCCACCAAGTCCTTGCCCAGCAAATAGGTGTCAGACTCATAGTACATTACGTCAAAATCCACCCCAAGCCTTGCATAGGTTTGCTCAAAACCGGCATACACCCATTGGTTCATGTCATACCATAAGGCCCTTACCCCGGGCTGCCCAGATTCCCAGTTGCGGAGCATCTCTTGGGCTTCCTGCATTATGGGGGCTTCCTTCTTGGCCTGCTCGGGTGCCATGCCCTGGGCCACCAATTCTGCTATTTCTGTCTTGTATGCCTTATCAAAAGCCACATAGTATTTGCCCACCAGATGGTCGCCTTTCATGCCACTTGTCAGGGGTGTTTCCCCGTTTCCGTAGCGCTGCCAAGCCAGCATAGACTTACAGATGTGTATGCCCCTATCGTTCACCAGATTGGCCTTAATCACCTCATGTCCACGCGCCTGGAGCAGCCGGGCCAGGGCATGTCCTAAAAAGTTGTTTCGCACATGGCCCAGGTGCAGCGGCTTGTTGGTGTTTGGTGAGGAGTATTCCACCATCACCTTGGCCGGTTTGGCTGTGAGGTGCACCCGGTCAAGTGACCCGTCCTGTAAGCCCTGTAAGCATCCCAACCAATAGGTGTCGCTTAACCTGATGTTCAGAAAACCCTGCACTACGTTAAAAGAGTGGATGATGGGCAGGTGTTCGGCCATCCACGGGCCCAGTGCCTGGGCCATGGCCAGGGGGGCCAACCGGGCAGATTTGGCAGGCCCAAAAAGCACCAGGGTATAGTCACCTTCATACTCCTTGCGGGTGCGCTGAATGGGTATTTCCAAGTCCTGGCATTGGGGGAATAGCCTTGCCATACCCAAAAGGGCCGTGTCGGTAAGTTGCCGTTTGGTTTGTATTTGTCTTGACATACTATGCGTATAGAAGAAAGCCCCACCAGGGCCAAGTGCGCAAAGATGCGGCATAGGTAAGGTAAGGTTTGGGCCTGGCGGCCAAAAGGAATGGCGGTCAAACTGAATATACCGGCCAATAAGCTATTGATTGCCAAGTTCAGGCAAAAGGAGAATCGGGTTCCTTCTTTACGTATGCGTAGGTTTTGGCGTCCATCCAGGTATTAAACAAACGGTTCATCCAGACGGTAAGTTTACCCATAGGACTGATTATGAGCAGCTTCTTTCTTTTTCTCAATGCCCCTATCATGCGCCGGGCCACTTCTTCGGGTTGCATGAGCTTGCTCTCCCTGAGGGGCGATTCGCCCTGTTGCAGGCCCTTGGCGTTGAGTGCCGTATTGCGGATATTGCTCTGTGTGTAATTGGGGCAAAGGGTGAGCACGTGTAGGCCGGTATATAGATTTTCGGTCCGCAGGGCTTCCAGGAAACCGTTCATGGCAAACTTGCTGGCCGAATAGCCGGTGCGTCCGGGCAGCCCCCTAAACCCTGCCACACTCGACACCCCAACCAGGTGCCCACCGGTAGCAAGCAAATGCGGCAATGCATATTTGGTGCAATACACGGCGCCCCAAAAGTTGATGGCCATCACCTGCTGAAGAACGGCAATTTCCGTGTGCACAAAAGCCGCCCGCATGGAAATGCCCGCGTTGTTTACCAAAATATCGATCCTGCCAAAAGCCTGGATCGTTTGGTCAACCAGGTTTTGGCAATCCCCTTCCACCGACACGTCGCAAACCACCGAAATGGCGTTTACACCATGTGATTTACAGGCCATTTCGGTTTCCCGCAGCTTATCTACGCTTCTTGCGGCAATGGCCACATGGCAGCCTTCCATGGCCAGGGCCAGGGCGCATGCCCTGCCTATACCGGAGGATGCCCCCGTGATAATGGCAACTTTACCTTTCATGAAAGCATGTATTTGCAGCCAAAGTAGGATGTTTCAAAGTTCGTGTTTGGATAGTAGCATTGTTGGAAGATTTTGGTACCCTCTGTTGATTATCACCCATTGCTAACCTGCCTGGCAAGATGCGCATAACCGAAGTTCACGACAGTCAAACCAAACGGCTGTTTCACCATGTGTTAAGACATATTTACCGCAAGGATCCCCATTTTATCCATCCCATGGAAAACGACGTGGACTTTGTGTTTGACCAAGACCGAAATCCCGTGTACGCCGGTGCCAAGTCACAGAGGTGGGTAGCGATAGATGAAAGGGGAATCCCGCTGGGGCGCATAGCGGCCTATTACCAACAGGGCGACCGCACCAACGGCGGCGCCCCCCTGGGCGGCCTGGGCTTCTTTGAATCGGTGGACCAAGCCCCTGTGGCCCACGCCCTGTTTGATACCGCGCTGCAATGGCTTGGCAACGAAGGAATAGAGGCCGTAGAAGGCCCCGTATGCCTGGGCGACGTGACCAAATACCGGGGGGTGATGATAGAAGGTTTTTCCGCGCCCACCTATTTAGAAAACTACAATCCGAGTTACTATGCCCAGTTGTGGGAATCCTACGGTTTTAGCCCATTGGCCGACTACGACACCTACCGCATAGACCGAGAGAATTTTGATGCACACCGATTTACCAATGTGGCCGAATGGATAAGCCGCAAGCCGGGGTTTGAGTTTGCACATTTTGCCCATGACCAAGCCGCCCGATTTGCCAAAGACTACGTGGAGATTTACAACCAGGCATGGCAGGGACTGGAAAATTTTAAGCCCGCCACAGAACGGCTGGTATATAACAACCTAAAAGCCATGCGGCATATACTGGTGGAAGATTTCATATGGTTTGGATATGTACAGGGCGAACCCGCAGGGGTAATGGTGATGATACCCGATGTAAACCAACTGTTAAAACATGTAAACAGCAAACTCGATACACTAAACCGCTTGAAATTCTTGCTCCTGCTCAAAACCATGCGCATGACACAGGCCAAGGGATTGGTGTTTGGGGTAGTGCCCAAATACCGCCAATATGGAATAGAAACGGTGCTTATTTACAAGTTTTACAAGGCCGTATCACAAACCTGGCAATACCACACCGTAGAGTTGCCCTGGATAGGAAAAACCAATGAAAGAATGGCCTCACTCATGGAGAAAATCAATGCGGTGGTAGCCAAAAAGCACAGGATCTACCGCTTGTCGCTGGCAAGCCACAAAAAAATTCATCAATGACCCATATAGGTGAATATTTGGATTACATTTGCAGCCCGATTTCAAGATTTTGACTCGGTAGCTCAGTAGGTAGAGCATCTCCCTTTTAAGGAGAGGGTCTTGGGTTCGAATCCCAACCGAGTCACCAAAAATATAAAGCCCCGCAAGACACCCGCTTGCGGGGCTTTTTTTGGGAAGAAAAACAACCCACATACCACCTGCGGCTATGGCCAGATCACTCGCTTAAATAGCTTGTAATCAAGAACGTGAGTTACAATGCCCCTTGGCCCTAGCCATCCTGTCCTGCCCCTTGTCCTTCTTTGCCAGGGCCCTGGTGCCCACATTATCCCCTAAGCTGTGTACAATGTTGTTAACCGGAACAAAGGCCGCTGGTTTTCTTTGAAACCAAGCAGTACAAACCAATGGTAATCAATCTGAAAAAACCCTTTTATGCCATGTGCATAGCCCTGGTGGCCCATGGCTGTCAGGAACCGGTATCCACAAAAATCATCCACTTACCCACCTTTTCATCCACCGATACGGTAATGCAAGGCACACCTGCCGGTATGCACCTCTATATGGATTGCCCAGGCGCGGTGGACCTACATGATGCGCTCCAAAGGGTTGGTTTTGGCACCGGGCAATTGCAGGGGCTTAGGGTAGAACAGATCCGCGTTACCGTGCGCCTGCCCGAATCGGCGTATGACCCTGGCATAATAGAAGGCTTCAACACCATATTTTGGAACAACGGACCTGAAAATACGGTGATAGAAAGCCAGGATATGGATTTTGTTTCGCGCACGTATGTAATGGATGTGCGCGACCAGGTAAACGTGCTAGACTACTATGGAACGGCATTTAGCCTGCGCGGCGGGCTTAGGCTGGCCGAGCAAACAGGCTATAATATAGTGCTTACCACTGAAATAGACCTGACCGCAGAGGTAGAGACCACGCGCTGACCCAGGAGCGTTTCCCCTTACTTAACTACCTTAAAGGCTATGCCCACGCGGGCGCTGAGTCCACTGGGCCGGTAGAGTGCCTTATCCAAGGCTGCCCCCTCAAACGCGGTGAGCATATAGGGTTGCCTAAACGGGATGGCCACCCTGCCGGTTTGTACCGGGCCTATAGGGCCGCTCAGCACCACGGCCTGGTTATAGGCCAGTGCCACTTGCCACATCATAGTAAACCTAAATTCCCATTTGGGGGCAAAATCGGCAACAAAGGTCATTCGGGGCTGAAAACCATATTGTTGCCCCCGATAAATGGCCGTAATCTCCGCACCTTCCCAGAATCGGATGCCGCTAAGGGTGAGCGGCGATGGAAAATAGCTTACCGCGCCTAATGTGTCATACAGTATGCCCCACGACAATAAAATTTCTGGCTGAATGCGCATGAAATAGTTGAGCCTGAACCGGTAGCCGGCACCTATCTGAAATCCACCACCCAGAGGGCCCCGCACGTTAACTTCTGCCTTGGTCGATAAAAAAATGCCGTGGGGCAGCTGGGTTTCAAACCCCAGCGACAGCAGGCTGATGCTATTGGGCGAACCGATGTCGTGCCTGGCCGAAACGCCGGATGTATCGGGCAGCAAGGTATCGTGGCTAAAGAAAAAATTTCCGTGGTCAACCTTGAAATTTTTAAAGCCAAATTGTAGCTCCAGGTTGTGAAAATCTCGGTATTGCGCCTTGGCCAAACCCGGTAAGGCCACTGCTAAGGCCATGCAGGCCGCTAAGGGGTACAGGGATATCCGGGTCATGCGCGGGGCCGAAATTACGGGTCGGGAGGGGTAGGGCACCGATGGTGCGAGGCTAGTCAACAGGAATTGCCATGCTTGGCAACCAGAACACGTGGCTGGGTTGACGGGGGCGTAGCCGCCCTTTCCACTCAAAACCTGAGAGCCGCATGGCACTGGGGTCCACATCTTTGGCAGGGGTTACCAGTGCTTCCCCTTGTCCCACGAATGATAGTTTTCTTATTCCCTTGGCCCCAAATAATATCTGTGCACTGGCGGCCCCCACTTCATTGGCCCCCACCAGTGCCGTATCGCCATCCATTACATGGTATATGGCTTTGGCCTTATCGTGCACTTGCACCCGCCGCAATTCACCCTTGTCAAAGTAAGCGGTCATGGAGTCGCCGCTTATTTGGTCATAGAGGCCCAGGGCTAAACGCTGGCCCATGAGGGCCGCGCCCTGGAGCGCTACCTGCTTTAGTCCGTGTCCGTCGGTATGCCCCAGTATAAAATCGCAGGTAATCTGAAAGCTGTCTAGCCACACCACTGGGTGGCCGTGGTAGCTCACAGAAGAGTCGGCCTGGCAATAGACCATGCTGTCACAGACACCTTGGTAGGCGTGTTCATAGAACCGCACATGGTGGTAGGCCAGTGCCACGCGCTGTTTATGGGCGGTGTCATATATCAACCGCAGGGTATCGCTGCTCAGATATACGCTGTCGCCCTGTTCATTATACTGCAACATGAGCAAACTATCGGTTATCAAATACCAGTCTTCGTCTCGGTTATACACAGCACGGTTGCCTTCCACCACCAGTCCCTGGGCGGTATCGGTGAGCCTTGCGCGCTTGAGTGCCAAGCCCATACCGGTGGTATTGTTGAAATAGAGGCTATCGCCCACCAGTTCTTGGCTGCCATCTATCAGGCGGGAATTACGGCCCAGGCGCACCTCATTGCCCCGGCCATAAAAAGTGCCGTTTTCGCAGTATAGGTACTGCCCATCAGCGGTGTGTATGTGGCTGGGGCCTTTGAAATAGCTGTTTTCTGTGCCCACGTTGTACCTAAGGGTATCGGTAGCTATGCGGTGGTCGGGGTTGGTGAGCCGTACACGTTTCTTAAAATACATATCCTTGGTAGCGGCGTAGTAGTATCCCTTGATGCTGGTAAGCACGTTGTCGCCATCGGTAATGTGGGCCGAATCGGTGTAGTACGCCAATTGATTGGCCATATCATAGTGTAATGCGGTGGTGCGCAGGCGCATTTTTCCATCGGTCATGCGCACTTCCTTTCCTTTTACCAGGGCCATGTCGCGCTCATCGTCAAAGTCCAGCTCATCGCCGGTAAGTATGAGGGTGTCACCTTGGTTGAACTTAACATTGCTAAACGCCCTAATGCGTTCTTGATCTATAAATTGAATGGCGCTATCACAGGTAAACACCACGTTGTCTTTCCTAAAGGCTACGTTGCCCACCAACACGCGCACCCGCTCGCCATTGATTTTCATATAGCTCAACTTGTCCAAGCTCAGCACTTCCACTTTGCCGCCCTGGGCTTTGAGCGCCTGCACAGAGACCATGAAAGCCAGGCAAACCAACCACGCGTTTCTAGCCATGATGGGGCGATATAAGCGCAATGGGACTAAATAGATAGGGTTTGTTGGTGGCCATTTCGGTGCATTTGTACCGTTTTCGCAACTGTCCTTCTAGCCTAAAGACCCTGTTGTTGTACCAGAACTGGTCGCCCTGGTTCAGTTGGGTAATCAGTACGCCCTTCACAGGCACGGCGTTGTGCGATTGAAGGGCTAGGTGCAGTACGGGGTCGGTGCAAGAGCTGGCGGAGAGGTCGTGTAGGGATTTTAGTAGGGCTTCTTCCACATTGGCTGGAAAAACGCGTTCGTTCAAAAAGGGTTGCAACAATTGGCGGAAATAAGACTTCCACTCTGGGCCATGCGGTTTGGCCCTTCGTTCATAAGCCTTGTGGGTGTAGAGATGGGCTATTTCATGCACCAGGGTAAGCAAAAAGGCGTATGGGTTCAGGTTGGCGTTCACACTAATGCGGTGAGGGCATGCCTGCCCCGGCCTGGGCGGCCGGTAGTCGCCATACTTGGTGCTGCGCGGCCTAGTGATGGTAAGGGCCACCTTATTAGCCCGCAAATGTGGATCTACCAGATGAAAGGTGTCCTTGGGCAGGTATTTTTCCAGGGCATGGAAGGGGCTGGACAACAATAGGCGTATTTGATGGCAAAGATGGGCCTGGACATGTGTATGGCAAGGGACAGGGTGCCGGGCCGGAGGTGGGCATAATGCCCCCCTAACCACTTAATAAGGTAAACCTATGTGCTTTCAAATATGGCCCCTGAGGTGGGTTTGGTACGGTATGAGCAGTTACGGCATTGCCTTTATCCTTTGACATCCAGGTAGAAATGGCCTTTGCGCGTGCATTTCTTGCACGTAATTCCTTCTTTCTCCCTTTGTTCTCTTAGAAAGGTACGGCACTGGGCCTCGGTGTTGAATACTTGGGCGAACCTGAAAATGTCCAGTTGGTTAGTTATATGGCAAACCGAGGCCGTCACTGCGCAGTTTTGCCGCGTAGTGGCAAACAAACCGATGGTCATTAAAATTCATTTGTATCTTTGCGTTAAAACGAAATAAATGAATCAAATACAATTATATACCAAGATTAATTCTTTACCCAATGACCTTAAATCTGAGGTAAACGACTTTATTGATTTTTTAATGACCAAAAAGAAAAAAGAAATTAAAAAAAAGAAACCAAAATTTGGATGTGCAAAAGGTCAGATTTATATCGCACCCGATTTTGATGGGCCACTGGATGACTTTAAAGAATATATGTAATGAATTATATATTAGATACTCACACTATAATTTGGTTTCTTAATGGTGACGATAAACTTTCTATTAAATCGAAAGAAATTATTGAAAATCAAGATAATTACAAATTTGTGAGTATTGCTTCGGTTTGGGAGATAGCTATAAAAATAAGTCTTGACAAATTTAAATTTGACAAAGGATTAAAGAAATTTTTGGATTTAATAGATGATAATGGGTTTGACCTAATTCCAATTTCATTTGATCATGCACTAGCTGTTTCAACATTAAAATTTATTCACCGAGATCCTTTTGATCGATTGATTGTATCTCAAGCAATGGTTGATAATCTGACGATAATCACTAAGGATGAGCATATTGTGCAATATGATATTAAATCTATCTGGTGATGGCAATAAATAACAGCCGGTTGCCAACGCTTAGTTTAGTGAAGCTGGGTGATCCGTTTCACTTTTAGTATCCCGTCCCCGGTCCAGCTTTTGTCAAGGCACATTAATTCTGACAAGTCAGGCCCCCCACCGGCCCCATACTTCGCCAATGCCCACGGAATGGCTCATGTTTGTCTTTTTAAACCACTTGTCCGCGCTTCATCTATCTGTTTTTCAAGGAGATTTATAACTTGTCTTGCCCTGGGCGACTATCGATGTGCCCACCTATGGACTTGGCCAGATACAGGCGACATGACAGTGGGTATGGGTGTGCTACGGCATCGGCTACACAGCCATACACTTGAGAAGTCCTTAGGGATTCGCGTGGCCCCCACAATAACATATCAGCCCACCAAAAGCGAAACCGCGCCATATCATCGTGATTTTATTATCAATACAACTTGGAACCAGCTATTTGAGAAGAATAGTAAACCCAGGTAGTATGCAGCTTAGGCTAGGGCCAGGCGGCGGCGAACACTTGGCAGTGGTCAATACTACCAAGATCTTTACAAAACCGCCAGAGGGACATGCACGTTTTAAGGTAGTGGGGCTGTTATGACAATCTCCTGTTTTATCCAAGTTTTGTGCTTCTAATACAATTGATTGCCGAAAATCCCCACCTTCGCATTTCGGTAAAACACCAAAATATCAAATCCATTGACAGCCAATTCATTTTATAGCCAAGACGAACTGCCCGGCTTGGGCCTTGGCCAGGTGGGCCATAACGTATTAATAAGCCGGAAATCGAGTTTGTACGGGGCGGCCCGCATACGGATAGGGTGCCATGTGCGCATAGACGATTTTGTGGTGCTCTCGGCTGGCGATGAAGGCATTGATATAGGTTCGTATGTGCATATAGGGGTGTACACCAACCTACAGGGAAAGGCCAATATCCGTTTGGACGACTTTGCTGGCCTATCATCCAGGGTATCCATATACAGCAGTACGGACGATTACCTGGGTGGGTTTATGACCAATCCTATGTTGCCCAACGAGTACCGCAATACCAAAAACCAAGCTGTACACCTTATGAAACACGTGCTGGTGGGTAGCGGGACAGTGATCCTGCCTGGTGCGGTGCTGGAAACCGGGGTGGCCATAGGTGCCCTGTGCCTGGTGGCGGGCCACTGTGCCGCCTTTGGGGTATATCATGGAAACCCAGCCAGAATGGTGATGAAACGCGATATGAAACTCCTTGAGTGGGAAAAGGAATTGGCAATTCGATATGGAAAGGAATGAACCTGTTTTGGTTACCGTGCTCATGCTCACCTATCGGCATGCCCATTTCATAGGGCAGGCCTTAGAGGGGGTCTTGGCCCAGCAGTGTGGTTTTTGTTTTGAACTTTTGATAGGCGACGATCACTCCCAAGACGGTACCCGGGAGTTGGTGACTTCAATTATCCATTCACACCCCATGGGCCATACCATATCATACACTTGCCATGAGGAGCAGATTGGCATATCGCCCAATCTCAGGTGGGCGCTGGCCCGCGCCAAAGGCCGCTATATAGCGCTATGTGAGGGCGATGACTACTGGACAGACCCATTAAAACTGGCCCAACAGGTGGAATTTTTGGAAGCCAACCCCAGCTACTCCCTCACTTGTGGCGGTTACCAAATGCTGCATATGGACACCGGGCAAATGGAACACCGGCTATATGGCAAAGGGAATTTTACATTTGGCCTGGCGGATTTGGAAAGGGAATGGCTTACCAAAACCCTGACCGTGGTGTTTAGGAAGGAACTGCTCATGCAGCATGACCTACACAAGTATAAATACCTTAGGGACACGCACATGACGTATCTGTTGCTCTCGCAGGGCCCTGGGTACTATTTTCACCGCCTCATGGGCTGCTACCGGGTGCATCCCGGGGGGGTAAGCAGCATGGCCAGCCATTTGGACAAATACCGTCAGTTATACCATTCCTTTAGGGAGTTGCATATGCACCATTCCAATACCTGGATTCGGCGCAAGTATGAAAAGACCCTGTTTCGCTACTATCAATTGGTTACCGCGCCAAGTGGCTATGGGCATTGCAGCATGGAAGCCATTTTGTTGATTTGCAAGGTACTGGGCAAGCCCCGCTACTGGGGCCGGTTCATATACCTGCACTATTTGAATTGTAAGGCATGGGTGGCGGGAACAGGCAGGCAGGCACGCTAAACACGGGTACTGTACATGGCGTACGGGCATAAGGTTGATGCCTTTGCAGGACATGGCCAAACCATGGGTAAGAAGCGGTTTGTATTGTGCCCCAATGGCCTGAGTGCGCCTACCGCTCCCCTACCCTGTGTACATGGTAAGGGTATGGGGGTAATGGTGAAGTCTCGGCCAACACATGCCCATGCTTAGATACATTTGCTACCAAATGTGACAGATGGAAGTGGCAATTGGATCGGACCACGCTGGATTTGGGCTTAAGAGCCATTTGATGGAGCAGTTTGTTTCCCAGCTCTCGCTCATAGATTTGGGTACCCACGGCCCTGAATCGGTGGACTACCCCGACTACGCCCATAAGGTGGCGGCCATGGTAGAAAACGGTGAAGTGCCCTATGGCATATTGATTTGCGGGTCGGCCAATGGGGTATGCATCACGGCAAATAAGCACCAAGGGGTGCGTGCAGCCCTATGTTGGAACCCCGAAATAGCCCGTTTGGCACGCGCACACAACAATGCCAATATTCTCTGCCTGCCCGCCAGGTACCTGGATACCCACACCGCCAATGCCATAGTGGCTGCGTTTTTTGAAGAACCTTTTGATGGCGGGCGACACGCCCGCCGCGTGGATAAAATACCCCTGGCGCATAGGTGAACCCTGCCCATACACATACTACTGCGGAATGGGGAACAACCCGCCTGGCCAAAACCGTGAGGCGCAGGGCCATTCTGCACATTGACCACTTCCTGGTGGAGCTGGAAACCAATTTTCAGCGCGGTAAGGGCAAGCTGTACTGGTGTACCGATGCGGACGATGTCTTTCAATGCCTGGCAAGGATCCTGGATGGCGCCGGAAAATGGAAAGTACACGTGGCCGCCGACCCCCTACCACTCGAACTAAAACTAAAGCAACGCCTGGGAGCCCGCCCTGGTGCCCAAGTGGTGGACAATACACACGAAGAGGAGATTGCTTGGATAACGGGAACCGATTTTGTGACATGTGATGTGCCCACGGCCTGTATATTATCACCAGATGGCGCCAGGCTACCATGGCAGCGCGATGGCCTTGTGGTGATGTTGGCCTCAATAGACCAGCTGTTGCCCTCATTTACCGATCTTTACGCTATACTGCCCATTGTGCGGGGATATGGCAGGCTCACCGCCATGCCACTCAATGCCATGCCACACCTGCATTTGATATTAGTGGACAACGGACGCTCGGCACTTCTGGGCAAATCGCCACAAAACCAATTGCTTGAAATGGGCCAGCCGCGATGGATGGGAGTGACCGGCAGGCATGGCGCCGTACTGGAAAAACTATACTACCTACACCTGAAGGATGCCGATGTTTTTGGTGCCATAGATGGGTTTTTGCTTGACGGCTTTGCGGCCAAGGCCAGTGCCCTGCCACTGGCGGTTGACCAGGTCATCGTGTCGTCACGCGAGGCCAAGGCGGCCAAAGAAAACACCGAAAGTGACCTGCTGTGGCGCGGCTGGAAAAACGCCATGATGAACCGAAAAATGCTCAACCGATTAAGTCTGGGCATCTTATCGCCCATTCGCATGTTTTACAAACGGGGATTTGGCCACTCGCGCTCCTTTCCCAAGGTAGAAAAAGTGAGTTTTAATGAGCAATGGGTAAAAGAAAGGCCTACGGTGGTGGAGTCGCGCAAGCTTACCGACATACCCAAAGGGCAACTTCTGGTGCGCAAGCCCAATACCGATGGGGTGGAATGATTGTTTGGCAAAGGGCCGGCAGATGAAAGGGAGCCACGTGTTTACGCATGGGTTTGGGCCATGAAAATGGCCTTCTTAACCCGGGAATACAGAAAATCCGGCTTGGGCTGTCACTCAGTCATTAAGCATTTGGGTATATCGTTCCACGGCCTGGGCCTTACCCAGCACCTGTGCCGCCCCTAGCAGTCTGACCATAGTGCCCCGGTGCCCTGGGTTTACTGTCAATGCCTTGCGCAAATACGTGTATCCTGTGCTCCGCAACCCGCTGGCGCGCAGGGCATTTTCGCCATTTTCCAATTGTTCTTCCAGGGCCAGCCCCGCGTAGTAGTTGCCCAGGTCTAGGTACAGGTTGCCCAGGGCATAGTAAGACTCAAAAAAGTTGGTGTCCAGGTCGAGTGACTTTTCAAATTGCTCGGCTGCCAGTCGTGGGTTTATGGTAATGAGCAGTTGGCCATAGTTATACAGAAAATAGGCATTGTCTTGGTAATGCGTACTTCTCTGCCCGTAGAGTGCCAGGGCGGTGTCGGCGGGTACGTAGGCGGGGCATAGTTCCAGCTCCAAAAGGCCCAGGGAATAGCGGTTGTGGTAATAAATGGCCTTGTGTTCTTCAATAAGTTGCGGGCCAATTTTGGCCGCATTCACCTGTAGTGTGTTCCACTCCAGTTCATTGATGATGTATCCCCTTTTGGCCAGGGCGTGGGCCCGGGCGGGATCAGATTCCAAAACCAAGCTGGCCAGGGCGTGGTAGGCCGTGGGTATCCGGATGTTGTCTATGGCCAGTACCCTTTTTTGGCGGTGTAGGTCAATGGCTTTTTCAAACGACTCGCGCGCGGGCACGGGCCGCTGGGCCATAAGGTGGAGCTGCCCCATGAGCTCATGGGGTGTATAGAGCTGTGGTGAGATGGTGGCAGCCAGGCTTATATAGGCTTGGGCCAGGGTTTCATACCTGTTTATATGTGCAGGGTTGGCCACTATGGTTTCCAGGGTACCCACGGCCGCCTTTATCAGGGCGTCCACCATATTCAGTTGTTCGGGCTTCCCCTTATCGCCCCAGCGGGGTATGCCGCTCTTTTCCAGCTCTGCAAAACCGGCATAGGCGGTAAACATGCGCGACTGGACCAGTGGGTTGGCAAAGCCCTCTTCAGAGCCCTGGTCGGTGGCCATGCGCAGCATATTGCGGGAGTAGAAGTATAGGGCCTCGCCATGCTGAAGCCGGGTAAGTTGGTCTTTATGAGCCAGTACTTCTGCCAGTAAGCTGTCGCTAGTCAAGAGGTTGTACTGCCTATGGGCTTCTACCCCCTGGGCCAGCAGGGCGGCCAGGTCTTGGCCCTGTGCGGGCAGGGCCCACAGCCACGGCCATAGGGCCCACAGCCACGAAATTCTAGGCATGAAGGCGGTTACGCTCCGGGGCATAAATGGTTGGCAGGCCCACATGGGCATTAACGGTTTGTTTAGTTTTCCTGTCGGTAATAGATTTTGTAGTAGTACTGTTTGCGGTCGGGGTCGTAGCCGCGCTCTATGGCCGCATTGTTGTGGTCAGACAAGGCGGGATTGAGCTTGATCTGAATGGCATCGTCAAGGGTGATAAGGTGTTTGAGCCGCTTTTTTTCTTGTTTCACGGCGGTATTAGAAATTTCAAACACCTCTTCTAGGGGTTTTTTTCGCTCGGTGGCCTTGCGCTCGGTGTAGTCTATAAACTTGGCCTGCATTTCAGGCTGTTCAAACACGGTTTCGGCAAAGTTGCCCAGCCTAAAATCTTCATTTTGTTCAAAATATTCCACGGCGCGGTTTACCGCACCCAATGCGGCCAGTTTACCCTTTTCGGTATCGGCGGCCACGGTTTCTTCCACAAAATCCTTGTATAGGTGCAGGTAAGCCCGTGTGGTGTACACGGCGTTTTCTATGGGGGCCAGGCCCAGGAAATCGGTGTTCCAGTACTGGGCATCATCACTCTGGCCGGCCAGGGCATCAATGGTTTTCACTAGGTAGCCTTCATCGGCCAAGGTGTTGAAAATGAGCACGCCCTTATCAAGTTTGCGGGTATCTATTCCTTCCCTGGGCTGCACCAGCAGTCGCTTGTACTCCTGGCCCACCTGCAGGAATGTGTGTTTGTTTTCGGCCTTGAAAATGCCTATGGCATCCACCAGTTCATCGTCTATGAGCACATCGTGAAAGAGTGCCACAAAGAGTTCGCCGGGTTTGATCTTTGGGTGGTTGCTGGCCTCATAGAGGTGGTGGAGCATATGGCCGGAAATTTCAAGAAAAGCCTCGGGCTGGGCAAACATGTTTTGGCAGTAGGTGTACATGTCGTTCATGCGCAGGTCGGCGGGGTGGGAAAAACGCCATTGTTCATCGCCCTTGAAAGCGGAAAAAAAGTATTTGAAAAGGACTTCTTGCAATAGGTCTTCGTGCAGGGGGTGTTCGCTGGCCGATGCCTCATAGCCTTCTCCCCGGCTTTTGTTGCCCAGTTGGTGTATGGCCAATTTGAAGAATTCGGTGCGGGTGAAATCAAACATAGGAGACAATTATCGCCCAAAATTAACCGCCTGGCAGGCGAAAGGCCGATGGATAGGTGCAATGCGCGCAGGGGCAGGGGCATGGCTGGCGCAATGTGGGCACGGGCCTTACCTTTGGGCTGGAATTGGCGTTTAACCATAAGGTTAATAGCACTATATAAAAACAATAGACAGCATGAGCGACAAAACAGGGGGCGGGCCTGGACAGCGCTTTTCATGGCGGGCCCGGGGGCGCAGTTTTGTGTATGCCGCCAGGGGCCTGGCGGTGTTGTTGCGTGAAGAACACAATGCGCGCATACACGCGGTGGTGGGGGCATGTGTGGTATTAGCGGGTTTCTACTTTGGGCTCTCTTCGGGCGAATGGCTGGCCGTGCTGGTATGCATAGGGTTGGTGTTTGCCATGGAATTGATCAATTCGGCCATAGAAAACCTGTGTGACTATGTGAGCGCTGAAAAAAAGCCGGCCATAGGCAAAACCAAGGATTTGGCGGCGGCGGCTGTGTTGGTGAGCGCGGCCACGGCGGCGGCAGTGGGCTTGGTGGTGTTTTTGCCCAAATTGCTGGAGGCATGGCAAGGATGAAAAGGCCAAGCCACAAAATGCGCGAAGCGGCGTTGCTGGCCGTACTGTCGCTCACCTGTTTTGGTATTTCCATGTTTAGGCATTACTATTCTGACACCAAGACATTTATGTTTCTGAACTGGAACTTGTTTTTGGCTTTTGTGCCCTGGGCGGTGGTATCGGCGGTGGGCCTATGGCCCAGGGGCAAGAAAAACCGGTGGGTGGTGGGCCTGGCCCTTTGTACCTGGCTGCTGTTTTTCCCCAATGCACCGTACATACTCACCGACCTGTTTCACGTAAACCTGAGCAACACCATGCCTGTGTGGTTTGACCTGGTGATGATCCTGTCGTTTGCATGGACGGGCTTGCTTTTTGGGCTACTGAGCCTGTGGGAGATAGAGCGGATAATGGGCCAATGGATGCGCCCTGTATGGGTGGTGGCGCTGTCAAACGCCCTGCTGTTTGTGGGGGCGTTTGGCATATATGTGGGCCGGTATCTGCGATGGAATAGCTGGGACATCATATCGGTGCCGTTTAACGTGGCGTACGACATAAGCGGGCACCTTAGCAATCCGTTTACCCACCCGCGCACCTGGGGCATGACGCTGTTTTTTGGCATTTTTCTGAACATGGTGTATTGGTCTTTTCATTTGATCAGGATTCGAAAAACCTGAACTTTAGGTTTTTTATGACCTACGGTACCTAGGTTCAGGTTTGGCTGGATTCGTTTTGGCCCTGGCCATGCCGGCCAAAGGCCAATGCCATGAGGAGCACGACAACCATGAGGGTGGCCCCTATGACAAAGGGCAGGAAAAACAGGATGCCGTAGAGCGATGCGCTGAACAGGAAGCCTATGGCCCTGGCCAGGGCGCTCATGGACTGGTTTATGCCGAGCATGGCGCCCTGTGAGCGTTCGTCGCTGTTTTTTGACACGAGGGAGGTGAGTGCGGGCATGAGCATGGCGTTTCCCAGGGCCATGAGGCCCAGGCAGGCGAGTTCTACGGCCACAAAGGAGGGGGGGCCGGGGGCTGCCAGAAAGCCAAGGCCCAGTGCTACCAACAAGCTGCCTACCAACAACATGCGGTGTTCGCCCATGTGTTTGGCCATGATGCCTACCAGGCCGCCCTGAAACAGGGCCGACATGAAGCCTATGTACATGAATAGGTAGGAGATATGTAGGTCCTTGAGCCCATAGCGCTCTTTCCAGAGCAGGGCCGAAGCCAGCTGCATAAGGGAAAAGGCTATGACATACACAAAGTTCATGGAGATGACCCAGCGCAGGGCCGGGCGGGCCCATGCCTTGTCCATGCCGTGAAGGGGGTTTAGGTTGAGCCGCCCGCCGTGGTTTTTTGCCTTGATGGATTCGGGCAGGAAAAGGTGGACGATTGCCAAGTTTATCACGCAGAGTGCCACCAGAGTGTAGCCCACGGCGCCCATGCCCAGGTACTCCTTGACCATGCCGCCCAGTGGCGGTCCAAAGATGAAGCCCAATCCAAATGCCGCCCCGATAATGCCGTATGCCTTTGCCCGTCGTTCTATGGGTACCACATCGGCTATGTAGGCCTGTGCGGCGCCCAGGTTGGCCGAGCCTATGCCATTGAGCAGTCGGCCCATGAAGAGGAGGGGCACTGTGGCGGCATTGGCAAACAGGGTGTAGCCTACTATGTTGACATACAGGCTTCCGGCTATGATGGGTTTTCGCCCGTATCGGTCGCTTATGGTGCCCATGAGGGGGGCAAACAGGAACTGCATAAGGGGGAAGACAAATCCCACGAGGCTCACGGCGAGGTTGCCGGCGCCGAGCTCTTTGGTATAGATGGGCAGTATGGGTATGATGACCCCAAAGCCAAGTAGGTCAATAAGGATGGTAACAAACAGAACGGCCAGTGGTTTGCCACGCATGTAAAGGGCTGGTTAGGTATATGTGGAAAAGTGGGCTCAAAAGTACTGGCGCTGGGTGATGGGGATGGGGAGGGGTGGCGTTTCGCTGCTATGGGTGGGCTACTGACCCTGCTTTGTGGCAAACAGTGGATTCTCGTTCAATCGCTGGTTAATATGTGTAAATAGGTCTCCACGTCTAAATGCGGCTGAAAGCCTTTGCATATTCAAATTTTTATAGTCTTCCTTGTATAGATCCTGGAGGGCTTGGATCAAAATGGTATTGGCGCTTTGGAACAAGGCTTCTCTGTTCGCTTCAAAATAGGACTTTACCTCTTCAAAATTGTTGTGGGTAAGGGCTTTAAGGTGTAACCCATTTTTAGAGAGCAGCAATTTGCCAATGATCATAGAGATAAAATAGTTGCTGTAGGAAATGTGTGGATATTCTTCCAGCATGTTTACTTTTCTTCTAAGATTGTCGCAATAACGATAAATAACAACCGCGATGACTACCTGGGCAGCATTCAAATCTTGTGTGAACACCCTGTGGTACAAACTACCAAAGAGTTCCTTTCTTTTAAATTTAGCTACGTGAGGCTGTTCCTTCCAAATAGCGTAAACGGCTTGTGCAGCTACCGATAATGGGATTACAGAATCGTTTGAACTAGCTATATCCCTTTTCCTTCTATAATTATATCCAAGTCCGTTTATGTCAGTTTCTAAGGTTCGTTGCAATAAGTCATTTGACCTTAAATCACTTAGATCCACTGGGTTTTGGCTGTTTGTAGCCAATGTTATTTCATTCACCAAGTTCTCGTTGTCGTGGTCAGAGACAGAAAGTTCATAAAGTCTTACCAATACATAAACTTGAGAATAATCATTTTCTGGATTATCTGTAATGGTTTGTTGTATAGTCTTGCAGGTTTGCCCACCATTAATTATTTGTATATCATCAGCCGCCACATCCCAATTTTTCTCTTGCAAGCCATTGTAACTAAATCCTTTGCAAATCATTGTTATACCATTGTTCTTAAAATAGAAATTGTCCTTTCTCTCGCCCAGCAATGTTTCTTGGATTGCTTCATTTACCCTGTTTCTATTGAGTCCCAGGTATCTCCTAATATTTTTCTCCAATAGCCCATCCCCGTATGTGCTGAAAAGTTTGGCTATTTCAGCCACATTTACCTTTCCTATTAAAACCCTTTTGAAGTTGAAGTTCTCCACAATACTTGCTCCGCTAAGCTTTATTGATGCCTTTATTCCTTTGTGGGATTGAATAAAATCTACTATGTTTTGGTGGTTGACATGTTCAAAGTCCACTTGGTCTTTTGGAAAGCTTGCATTTATCAAATGTTGTTCCCCTTCCTCATTCCACTTTAACCCATTGTTTACCATTACGGCTTTTACCACTGGTATATAGCCATCAGCAATAAGCGATCTAATTTCTTGTATCTCTGATTTTAAAGAAGGATTTAGGGTATGTATTTCCTTATCAACATCAAAAATTGTCCAAATCGTGTGTATCACTTTTTGAACTTCATTTGCTGGAAAGTGTGCATCTACCTCTAAGTTTTGCTTATACTTACCTTGAAAAATCGTTACGGGCAGCTCTAGTTCAGCCGTGTCTCCTACATATATCGCATCAATTCCCGCATCGCCTCCACCGTCGGTTATTAATGAATGGGCCTCCGTTAGGCCTATGTTCAAATATGTGGAAACAGATAGTAGGACAAACGACCTTGAGATTTTTCTGTGCTCTTCTTTTATATCTGTAAACCACTCTGGTTTGTCCCGAACAATCTTCTTTATCCTTTGGTCAACTATATGCTTGTTTACATTCATGAATTTCTAAGTCAAATACCTGTTTAATAACTCATTATACCGATATATGTGCATTTGGCAAACCTGTGCAATGACATTTCCCAAAATCCCGGAAGGCAGGCCATCCTTGAACGACTTCCTCAATGGGCACAATTTGAGCTATATAATTCATTATGTACGGGTTTAAGGTTAACCCGACAAAAGTAAGCAAGCTACCATCACCGGCGTCACCACATGAGCCTAGGCCCTGCGTTATGGTCTTACGTGTAATAAACTTGAGGCCCTATCCACTCCCCACCTCCTACAACTCCACTACCAAGAAACCCCTCCTACTCCACCCCTCCCATGCACAAGTACTTTATTTCCAAGAAGTCATCCATTCCGTACTTGGATCCTTCACGGCCAAAGCCGCTCTCCTTGATGCCGCCAAACGGCGCCACTGCCGTAGAAATCATACCGGTGTTAATCCCCACCATGCCGTACTCCAGGGCCTCGGCCACCCGCCATATGCGGGCGTAGTCGCGTCCATAGAAATAGGCCGCCAAGCCGTAGGGCGTATCATTGGCCAGGGCTATTGCTTCGGCTTCGCTATCAAACATATACACCGGTGCCACCGGCCCAAAGATTTCCTCGCGCCCTATCTCCATGCTGCTATCCACGTGGGCCAGCACCGTGGGGCTGTACAAAAACTGGCCACCCTTCACGGCCTTCCCGCCTGTCATGGCCCGGGCGCCCTTGCTCACCGCATCTTCCACCAGCCAGCTCACCTTGTCCATGGCCTCTTGGTTTATTAGCGGCCCCACTTGCACGCCTTCTTCCAGCCCGTTGCCCGTTTTTAGGGCAGCCGCCTTGGCCGACAGCCGCTCTACAAACACCTCATACACCCCCTTTTGCACATACAAACGGTTGGCACACACGCAGGTCTGACCCGCGTTGCGGTATTTGGAGGCTATCGCGCCATCAACGGCAGCGTCAATATCGGCATCGTCAAACACGATAAAAGGCGCATTGCCTCCCAGTTCCAGCGACATTTTCTTTACCGTGCCCGCACACTGGGCCATGAGCATCTTGCCCACCGGGGTAGAACCGGTAAACGACAGCTTGCGCACCAAGGGGTTCTGGGTCAGCTCGTCGCCCACCAGTTTGGGCCGGGCGGTGGTCACCACATTGATGGCACCCGCCGGAAAGCCCGCCTTCTCTGCCAAGTAAGCCAAGGCCAGGGCCGAGAGCGGGGTATCTTCTGCCGGTTTGATCACGGTAGTGCAACCCGCTGCCAGGGCAGGAGCTATTTTTCTCGTTATCATGGCATTGGGAAAATTCCACGGCGTGATGGCCGCTGCCACCCCTATGGGTTGTTTCAGCACCAAGATCCGCTTGTCGGGGCCATGGCCAGGTATCACATCGCCATACACGCGGCGCGCTTCCTCCGAAAACCACTCCACAAACGAAGCCCCATACAGTATCTCGCCTTTGGCTTCGGCCAGGGGCTTTCCCTGTTCCAGGGTCAGTATCAGCGCCAGGTCATCGGCATGCTCCAGTTGCAGCTCAAACCAACGCCTTAGTACCCCTGCCCTATGCGCCGCAGTGGTCTTTCGCCAGGTGAGAAACGCCCTTTGAGCTGCCTCAATGGCCGCCCTTGTATCATCGCCGTCCATATCGGGCACGGTACCCAGCACCTCTCCGTCATAAGGGTTCCTTACCTCAAACGATTTTCCGCTGGCCGCTTCTATCCATTCTCCGTTTATATAGGCCGTATGTCGCAGCAGTGCGGCATTACTTAGGGCCCGTGTGTTGTTTGTCATGCAATTAACTATTGTACTTACGCATTGCAAAGTTGACCCAAACAGAGTTATCCCGTTGATGCATTCACTATTTTTACCCTTTTGGCCGATCTTGGCGGTGCAAGTGCAGAAGCAGGTAGGCAAATGCCAAGGCGCATAAACCACCCGACATAAAAAAAGCCCATGATAGCCGTGGGCCTACGCCCTGGTACAGATAGCCAGAAACCAGTGCGCCCAGTCCTATTGCCATTTCCAAGGCCATATACACTGTGCCCATCCCCCTCCCCTTTTTGTCGGCTGGGCTTAGGTCAAGTGCCCAGGCATATAAGGCAGGCGAATTGGTGCCCAAGGCAAAACCATATAGGGCCGCCCCGAGCATAAAGTAACCGCGCGTTTGTGCCAGGCCAACCACTACCATGGCAGCCGTGAGCAAAGCGGTTGACACCAAAAGTACCGGAATCCTGCCCACCCTGTCGCTCACCCTGCCTGCCGTGAGCCTGCTCAGCAGCGAACTCAGCGTAAACACACTGAAAAAAGTGCCTTTATTGCTCATACCCAATACAGTAGCCATGTCAGGGATAAGCGTTAGCACCACCCCAAACGAAAATGAGGTAAAGAGCAGCACCAGCACCGGTGGCAGTACCCTCGGCTCTATCAAGTCCTCTTTCCGCAAACGGAGTGTCCAAATAGGCTTTCTGGATTGCACGGGCAGGGTTTCCTTTAGGCCCACCAGGGCAAGCACTGAAACCAGGGCCAGGGCAGTGCTGGTCAAGAACAGCCAATTGTACCCCATGTGGGTCAACTGCATAATTGCAGATCCCAATGCAGGCCCTGCGGCCATGCCCAGGCTGTTAAAAAACCCCAAGTATCCCATGGCCTGCCCCCGTTGCTGCACCGGTACCCCATCGGCCACGTAAGCCGCCGAACCCGTGGGCGTAAATCCGGTGGAAAAACCATGGAAAAACCTCAACAATAGGAAGCCTACCACGGTGGTAAGCACTGGGTACAACAAACCCACCACCAGGCACACCACACCGCCAATTAGCATCACCGGGACCCGGCCCACCGTATCGGCCAATTTGCCCGACAAGGGCCTGGACAACATGGCTGCCAGGGTAAATAGGCCTATGATATACCCCTTCTGGCCCTGACCACCGCCCAGTGAAAGCAGATACTGCGGCAACTCGGGGATAATAAGGTTGAAACTGGCAAAAAAAAGCATGGATGCCAAGCACATGCGCCAAAAACCCCAGGCATAGGGCATATTGCCGGCCTTGTTTGCCATGCGGCAAAGGTGGGTCAATGCGCTGCGATACCCAAGCCCACTGCCCAGAGGCCCGCCCCAAACCCGGGCTATCCTTTACTCATGTGCGGTTTTCTACTTTTGCCCCCAAGGCCACGCAGATAAAGGCCCAAAGCATAAACATAGCATCACCATGTACGGAGATTTCAAGAAGCACCTGGCAGAAGAATTGAGCGGAATAGAGGAAGCAGGCCTGTACAAGCGCGAGCGCATCATAGCAAGCCCGCAGGGACCGGTAGTGAGGCTGGCCAATGGCCAAGAGGTCATCATCATGTGTGCCAACAACTACCTGGGGCTCTCGTCTCACCCCGAGGTAATACAAGCCGCCAAAGATGCCCTTGACAGCCATGGCTATGGCATGTCGTCGGTGCGGTTTATCTGTGGCACACAAGACCTGCACAAAACCCTGGAACGCCGCATTGCAGCGTTCTACGGCACAGACGACACCATTCTGTATGCCGCTGCCTTTGATGCCAATGGCGGGGTGTTCGAGCCGCTTTTTGGCCCCGAAGATGCCATTATATCCGATGCGTTAAACCACGCTTCCATAATAGACGGGGTGAGGCTATGCAAGGCGGTGCGCTACCGCTACAACCACGCCGACATGGCCGACCTGGAAGTGCAACTGCAAGCTGCCCAAGCCCAAAAGCACCGCATAGTGGTAACCGATGGGGTGTTTTCCATGGATGGCGACATAGCCAAGATGGATGAAATCTGTGCCCTGGCCGAAAAGTACAACGCCATGGTAATGAGCGACGAGTGCCATTCGGCGGGATTCATAGGTGCTACCGGGCGCGGGGTGCCCGAATACCACGGAGTGAGCGGCAGGGTTGACATAATAACCGGCACCCTGGGCAAGGCACTCGGCGGCGCCATGGGCGGCTACACCACGGGCCCCCAAGAAGTGATAGACCTATTGCGCCAGCGTTCGCGGCCCTACTTGTTTTCCAATTCTCTGGCACCGGCCATTGTGGGTGCATCCATCAAGGTGTTTGAGCTGCTGAGTGCCAGCACTGCCCTGCGCGACAAGCTGGAGTACAACACCCGGTACTTTAAGGAAAGGATCAAGGCCGCGGGATTTGACATCAAACCCGGCGACTCGCCCATAGTACCCATCATGCTCTATGATGCCGCGCTCTCACAGCGGTTTGCCGATATGCTGCTGCAAGAAGGGGTGTATGCCATAGGATTCTTCTACCCGGTGGTGCCCAAGGGCCAGGCCCGCATACGCACCCAGATTTCAGCTGCCCATGAAACCGCGCACCTAGACCAGGCCATAGCGGCATTTGTGAAAGTGGGCAAGGCCCTGGGAGTGGTGAAGTAAGGTGCCCGTCATCTAATGATTACTTTGTTTTGACGGCCCTAATGGCGGCTTATGCCATGGGATCCTCTTGCAGTACCTAATTGGTGCAGATGACTTCACATATCATGCCCCCAGGCGGCCGTTCGGTCTGGCAGGTTACGTGGTGCCTGATGCCGTTCACTTAGTACATAAATTTCCCGTCAACAAGTGGTGGTGCCGACCACTATTGAACATTCACATTTCTCTAAACTGTTGATGTAATTACTCCACCACCAAGCGCACCATCTGTATGCCCTTTGCTGAGCTTATGCGCAAAAGATAAACGCCTGGCCCAAATGGCAGTAGGTCTAGTTGTTTTTCGCTTTGAAGATGGCCAGTCCACCCCATCAATTTCCTTCCCCTTATATCAGTCAGTTCTATGCTACCGGCACCAACTTCCGTGCCGGACTCTATGAACCGAATGATAACCAGCCCATTGCCCGGGTTTGGAAACACGCTGGCTATCCAGGCACCCTTGCTTTCTAAGTTTGGTATCCCTACAGTTCCAGTTCCTGATATGGCAAAGGTGTAGGGGTTTTCATCGGGGTCGTCGTTGTTTATACGGATGGAGGCCGTGCGGGTACCGGTGGCACTGGGGCTAAACTTCACGGTGAAGGTGGTGCTGTCAGTGGGCAAGATGCTGGGAGCCGGTTGGAAAGTAATGCCGAAATCAGAGGCATGGGTGCCCGAAATGCTTACCGCCCAAGTGCCCAGGGTGAGGGTGCCGTTTCCGGTATTAATTATGGTAAATATGCGCGAAGCAGTGCCGCTGACCGTGTCGGCCAAGCCAAAGTCGGTATGGTTGGCGATTGATGTGGTGGTGCTTCCACTGGCTATTGAAGTATTGTTTCCCAAAACATTGATTTCCGGCGATACGCCGATGCCTGAAATGGCAAAGGTGTAGGGGTCCTCGTCGGGGTCATCGTTGCTGATGCTGATGGTGGCCGTGCGGATACCGGTGGCGCTGGGGTCGAACTCCACGGTGAAGGTGGTGCTGTCACCGGCCAAGATGCTGGGAGCCGGTTGGAAAGTAATGCCGAAATCAGAGGCATGGGTGCCCGAAATGCTTACCGCCCCTACACCCAAGGTGAGTGTGTCCGTGCCTACGTTCTTGATAGTAAAGACATGCAATGCAGTGCCGCTAGCCGTGTTGACCAAG
>JACPUW010000015.1 GCA_016192035.1 Bacteroidota bacterium | reverse complement strand
GTAGTGCTTTAGGCTGTCTTCATATGAATTGACCTGTTCTGGCGTGAACCTGGCAATTTCCGCAGTCTCAAATAGTTTCTCAAATATCCGCTCCGAAAACTTGTCGGGTATCCTGTCAAGCCGGTTCAGGTTTCTCAACACATACAGCCACTTGTCAAACCGGGTAAGCAATTCATCCACCGTCTTGTTAAACTTGGGCATTTCCAGGTAGATGAAAGTCAATTTGTTGTAAAAGACCTTCTTAGTTTCTATGTCGGTGAGCTTCACGTCATACCGAAACTTATCCGGTTCATTCTTGTCAGACTCGAACACAAAATCAAGTATGGCGATGGTATAAACCGCCTTGAGCTCAAAGTCCCAATCGGCGCGTTTGGCTTGTTCCCTTATAGGAAAGGTGGAGTAATACACCGTCCTGTCCTTGAAAAAGTTCTGTTTCGATTTTTGTAATTCTACTATAAATTTCTCCCCCCGTTCATTCTCGCAGTACAAATCAAATATCGCTTTTCGGTCAACTGTAGAATACCCCAGTTGCTCGGTTTTTAAATAAGTGAGTTCCTTGATTTGGCCCTGTTCATCCCTTAGCAGTTCGTTCAAGAAATCCAGGAGCAAATCCTTATTTGGCTCTTCGCCAAAGAGTTTTTTGAACCCGTAATCCGTAAATGGGTTGATGTATTTCTCTTCAAAATAGGTCATGCCCCTTGCTATTTGAATTATTCCCTATCCATGCACCTGTGCGCCAATGGCCTGCGGCACCTTTTGCGCCGACTTGGCAGCAGGTATCCCATGCTTCTGTTATCCTTATCGGGCTGCTGCCATATAGCTCAAAATGCATTGATTACATCTTTACCTGAGCAAAGGTAGGCCCTAAACAGCCAATGGCAGAGATAAGGGGCAGAGGCACCAAAGGCACCCAATATTGCTCCTGCCGTGGCCCCACATTGCCCATTGTTTTAACAAAGGATAACACCAAACTATGCCTTGGCCTTGGCCACCAAACCCGCCAAGGTATCTACCGTAAAATCTATCTCCTCCAATGTATTGGATGCCCCAAAAGAGAACCTCACATTGGCCCTGTCCTTGACCAAGCTGCCCAGTGCCTTGACGACGTGTGAACCCACCTGCGACCCTGAGCTACAGGCCGATCCTCCAGATGCCGAAACGCCCGCGATGTCCAGGTTAAACAGCACCATTTCACCGTCAACCGGTTTTGGCAGCGACACATTGAGGGGTATATAGTTGGTCTTGCCCAGATGGTCGCCAATAAACATTACCCCGGGCAGCTCTTTTACCAACCTGTCTATCATGTGGTTTCTAAGCGAAATAATATGTTGCTTGGCAGTATCCATTTCGGCCATGGCTATTTCCAGGGCCTTGGCCATACCCACTATACCCGCCACATTCTCGGTACCGCCGCGCATGTTGCGCTCTTGTGCCCCGCCGTGCAACATGGGTTTCACCTGTACGGAATTGTCTATAAACAACAAGCCTATCCCCTTGGGTCCGTTGAATTTATGTGCCGATGCCGCTATAAAATGAATGCGGTTGTGTTTCGGGAACAATGGCCAGTGCCCTATAGTCTGCACGGTATCTGAATGAAAATACGCCCCATGTTCCCGGCACAGTTTGCCCACCGTGCTCAGGCTGGTCATATTGCCTATTTCATTGTTGGCGTGCATGAGTGACACCAGGGTATTTTTTCCCGGGGCGGCGGCCAACAATTGGTCAAGGTGTTCATAGTTGATCCGGCCCAATTCATCATGATTTACCCATTCTATTATGGTACCATATTGTTTCTGTAGGTATTCGGCGGTGTGTATCACGGCGTGGTGCTCCAGTGCTGATGTGATGATGCGCGTGCAGCCCAGGTCGCGAACAGCCCCCAGCAGGGCCAGGTTATCGGCTTCGGTGCCTCCCGAAGTAAAGAAAATCTCGCCTGGGGTAACCCCTAGGTGTTGGGCAATTTTCTTTCGCGCCCCTTCTATGATGGTTTTGGCCCTACGCCCGTGCCAATGAATAGAACTTGGGTTTCCAAAATCGTTTCTCAGCACTTCTAGCATGGCATCGGCCACCTCAGGCCTGAGCGGTGTGGTGGCAGCGTGGTCAAGGTACACCCTCATGACAGTACTTCTTTAAGCATGGCCCGCATATCGGCTATGAGTTTGTTGGCCAAGCTATCGGCAGTGGTTTTGGAGCTACTCTCCGAGTAAATGCGCACTATGGGCTCGGTGTTTGACTTGCGCAGGTGCACCCACTCATTGTCAAAGATTATCTTAACCCCATCGCTATCGTTAATCTCATGTTTGGCGTATTTGCGTTTTACCCGAGTGAGCAAGGCATCTACGTCCATGCCTTCGTCCAGTGTTATCTTGTTTTTTGAAATGTGGTAGCTGGGGTATTTGCTTCTTATTTGAGATGCACTCTTGCCGCTCTTGGCCATAAAGGTTAGGAACAGGGCAATGCCAATCAAGGCATCGCGCCCATAGTGAAAATCCGGTACGATTATACCGCCATTGCCTTCGCCGCCAATTACCGCGCCCACTTCCTTCATTTTGGCCACCACATGCACCTCACCTACCGGCGATGCATGGTACTGGCCGCCGTGGCCAATGGTTATATCCTTGAGTGCCTGTGAAGAAGACAGATTTGAAACGGTATCACCCTGCCGGTGTTGCAATACATAGTCTGCCACTGCCACCAGGGTATATTCCTCCCCAAAAAACCTGCCATCCTCTTTCACCAAAACCAGGCGGTCCACGTCAGGGTCCACGCTTATCCCTAGGTCAGCGTTGGATTTCTTTACGGCATTGGCCAGGTCGCCCAGGTTTTCTGCAAGCGGTTCAGGATTATGGGGAAACAGTCCGTTGGGTTCGGTATAAATCATTTCTATGTGCCCCACGCCCAGTGCCTTGAGCAGTAAGGGCACCGCTATGCCGCCGGTTGAGTTCACGGCATCCAGTGCCACCGTGTATCCTTGTTTGGCTATGGCATCGGCGTCCACCAGTTCGTGGGCCAGTATGCCGTCTATGTGCTTTTGTATCCAGGTAGAATCATGGGTATAGGTGCCCAGGTGGTCCACCTCGGCATAGCTGGCCATGCCTTGGGCCATGGCCTGTAGCAAGGCCTCCCCTTCACCGGCACTTATGAACTCGCCCTTGGCGTTGAGCAGTTTCAGCGCGTTCCATTGCTTGGGATTGTGGCTTGCGGTAAGGATAATACCGCCCCCGGCACCCAACCGGGGAACCGCGTACTCCACCGTTGGCGTGGTACTTAGCCCCAAGTCCACCACGTCAACCCCCATGGCCATAAGGGTACCCGTTACCAGTTGCGACACCATAGGGCCTGACACCCGGGCATCTCGTCCTATCACCACTTTCTTGGGCACGTTCCAGTTAAACAGCAATTGCGCATAGGCGGTGGTAAAGCCTACTATATCCATGGGTGTGAGCCCCTTGCCTGCAGCTCCCCCTATGGTTCCCCTAACCCCTGAGACCGATGATATCAATGTCACTGGCTATTGTTTTTGTATGCCGCGAAGGTATGGCCCACAGTGGCTGCTTAGGCAAGCCGACAAACATGAGGGCCAGCTGGCAGGCATGGCCTTCTGCCACAGCCTAGGAAAATTCTGACCACAACCAAAGGGGCCTCCCCTGGCAGAAAATGCATTATCGATAAGCACCACATGCGCTCACTGCCAATCCTATAGCACCATCTTTCTTTGTTTTTAGGAGGATATCCTACCCCGTTTCCACCTTACCTACTCAAATTCACCATCCCGCTTTCCTTTGGTTTTATTGGCAGTGCGCTTGGTAAAAAGTCGGGATAGGTCAATACCCCCCCCACCGCCTCCGCGCACGCAGCGGGTGGCAAGTACCCTAGTGGCATGGTGCCATAAAGCGGTATTGTAGGGCCTATACGATATGGGATAATGTCCCAAAAACACCTAATGCCCTGTGTGTTATTGGCGTAATTGGAAATCTGTACGTGTGCACCTGAGTAGAAATTATTGAATTTTTTCCCAGACAGGATATCAAGGCTGCAAATGTTCTCTCCTCATGCCTAAATTTGCTATGCACATATTTCTACTATCATCAAGTAAATAAAATTAAATGAAAACGTCTATTTTGTTGATTTCACCAAGTACATGGTCATTTACTGGTTGTTACGAAGGACCAAAACCCGGTCTGGCTGGGTGGAGGCTGACCATGAGGGCATTGATGGGATTACGTATCATTCAGTGCCCTCATTTTGAATGTGTATAACATACAACTCAAATGGGCAGCATGGCTGCCCATTTTTTGTTTACAAATTAGCTCCGCTTGGTCACAGAAACCATTGGGCGACTGGGATTTATACCTGGGCTTGAGCGAGGTATCGTCCATGAACAAGCCGCTGCGGGTGGTAGCGCGCAATGACCATTACTTTAAGCCCTTGCTCCTGCCGGGATATGGGGCCGAAGTGCATGCGGGGCTGCGGTACAAAAAGACCTTTGTTTGGTTGGGGTTTGGTTATACATTTCTTGGGCTCGCGTATGTAGTTGATATTAAGGATGATTTCCCGCAACCGTGGATCAACTATGTTGGAAGTAATGCCGACAGGCCAAAAGATTATGATGCGGCTTACACGAATATGTTTAGCGACCATTGGTTGGGGATGGAACAACACATATGGGCCAAAGGCCGGCACAGTTTGGCAGCCTCCGGTTATGTAAGGTACCGGTGGCGGGACTATGGGTTTATGTATGAAATGAGACATGGTATAAGCGCTGTAGCGACTATTGATGAAAATGGAGAATTGGTAGAGAAGCGCGCAAAAGTTTTTCATATGCAAATTGCTCTAGAAGACACGTCAAGGTTTATAAACCCTTCACTTGGATTGACTTACCGCTTTGGGATTAGGAGCCAGGTATTTGTGTCTGCCATGTACAATTTTGCCAAGCCTGTGGGCTACGGATACTACAAGTATCCCATTTTTGACAAGGACCTGGGCGGCACACTCAAAATGACCGACAACGGGCTGTACATCAGGGTAGGAGTGGACATAAACCTTAGAAAATTCTATATGAAGTCAAACAGGAAACAACTCGAAATGCACACGGGCACTACTACCAAACCCCGTACGGCCAAAGAGTATGTGGCCGGGCTGCTTGTGGGCCGGGTAGCCAACCGGGGCCGCGTGTACTTGGGCATTTCAGAACTCTCGTCCATGCACCACATACTCAAACCCTATGATAGAAATGACGACATTTTCAAGACCATGATACTGCCCGGACTGGGCCTGGGCGCTGAACTGGCCCTCTCCACCAAGTATGGCAAACCCTCACTCCATATAGGCTACCAGTACTACAACACCTGGGTAAAGTTCAAAATTACCCGCGCCATGACCAACCCATTTAACGGGGCAACAACTAATGACTTTAAGTATTCACTTATGTCAACCACTATCCGGGGCCAGTATTTCGGCTTTGGATGGGAGTATCCCTTAGCCCGCAGAAAGGCTGCGGAACTTTCAATTGGCTATTTATTAAGGGTCAATAAGGTAGTGTCATGGTACACCCCCCCACACCCCTGGGATATCTATGGTTCCAAATTTTTTGCGGGCCCTCATCTGACAAGCCCCAATGGAGATACCATTGGAATTCAAAAATCTACCATATTTGAGCACGCCTATTCGAGCAGCGGGCAGCAGTGGTTTGCCAACCACGGCCTGGGCCTCACCTTCAAGTACGGTCACCGCACCAATTTCTTTCTGTCGGTTATGTACAATTTTACCAAGCCATACGGCTACGGGCACTATTCCTTTCCCATATTTGGCAGCAATTATGGCGGCAAGCTCAAGTTTAGCGACCATGGCGTTTTCCTAAAGACAGGTATTGAAATCTTGCTGATTGACTTAAAAAAACATATGAAGGCTCCTATGCCATAGTGCCGGTCATAAACAGAAATGTGCAGCGCCCTCCCAGGGCCACCCCCGCACCCCTAGGGCCCTGGCACAGGGCCTGGCGCCCTAATGGCGGATAGGGTATAGCCCCATGCGGCGCAACACCTTAATTCCCATCCTGACTTTGTTGACCCCACCTTGTTAAAACCGTTCCCAAGCAGCACAAAACCATACTGATGAGTTAATGTGTGTTAAACATTCTTTCATGTCAAAAATTCTCATTAATGTTACCCCTTCAATAAATGGTTAACATGTATTAAACACTGTACTATATGCTATATGATTTGAAAGCTGCCCTAGGGGGTGGTAGGAATAAGAAAGGACTGGCGGGCAGCCGATTGGCAAATGCGCCTATGCCAGTAACGCTTGGGATGAAGCGTTTTCACCCCATCCTACCCTCCACCCGTGCTAATTACTTCCAAGATATGTTTACAACGTACCCAACAACATCAATATGAAAACGAAACACATGAAACAGGCTTTATTGGCCATTACCCTTCTGCTGGCGGCAGCGTGGTGGGGAGGGTGTGGTGACCCATGTGCTTTTGAAAAACAATGTCCCCGAACCAGTACCACCGTTAATGGACTGGATACCGCATACTATCCGTATGTAAGAGATTTTGAGAGTGATGGAAAAATTTATACCTATAAGATAACGGTGGACGGCAACACTTTCATTCGGTCATACAAAATGACAGATTTTGCACACAAAACATCAGTTGAATTGAATCCACTCCACTCCGACGACTGCAAAATATACACTTCTTGTGACACTCTTATCACCAGGTGGTATGAGATGGAGGCAAAAGCAGTACGAGGTAACAACGGCCTACTTTCAATGGAGCTCGGCTATAGTGAGGTAGTACAAACCAGTTTTTGGGACATGGAAGTGCCAGAGGGTTCTATTACTATTTACAGCAATTTAATAGAGAACATGAATAAAACAAATATAAAATCGGTCGAAAAAGACGGGATTACAACTAGCCGTTTTGTTAAGGATACTTTTATATTTAGCAATCATTATTTTGATGTGACAGTTTGGCAATTCGTAGAAAATGGGGATGATTCTACCCAAATAGAGATCTTTAACAAATCCAACTCAATAATTTACTACAAAAACACGTACAAAAATGAAACCATTAAACTTACAGAAATTCGTTAGTACAAAGTTTGAACTAATAGCAATTTTGCTTTTACAGCTTGCTACTCTACATGCCCAAATAGATAATGACGTGAATACATCAAAAATTGCCAAGAATCAAGATGGGCATGGTGTTTATTCAAATTATTTGACTGCCAATATTCAGCATCCAATCACAACATTTAGCTCCGAATATTCGGTTTCAGAAATTCAACAAATTTTAGTGCTTAAAGTACGCAAAATACCAAATAAGACTAGATTTTTTTCGCAAGCAATATCTGACGTATATTCAGGAATTTATAATGGTGCATTAGCCTATGCAAACGGAACATCCCAGCTTTATTTGCCCGATGATTATGATGAGCCAGAACAGATAGATCCAAACGCTGAGGCTGCGAAGCAAGCGGCTTTTGTTTGTCTTTTGGGACTTGATAAAGACGGTAATGAAATAAAAAGTGGAAGTCCACTGTACCACCAGTTCAAACAAGTGGCCTTTAATGCCTTAACCATGCTCAAAGACAACAACTATAACAAAGTATATGGTGGATCGGATGGAAAGGGATACAACACAAGCAGAAGAGTTATTTTGTTTTTGCAGGCATACGACTTTTTAAAAGGCTTGGAGCCACAAAACGACACGGTAATCCAAATTGGGTACTTATTGCAAAGCCACGTACGTGATTTTTTCAGAATAAATAAGAACTGGCCTTGGGATGTTTTTTACCGAAATGACAACCACAGCCTTATGTTTGCGGGTGCTTTAGGTTTGGCTTCTGTGGTATTACACGATCACAGCCATAAGAGCATCGATAAATCTTGGCATCCAGAGCAGTGGGCTCATGCGGCCTTGTGGCGTATTAACCGGACATTATGGCACGAGGAATGGGGTAAGAAGACAGAATCCAAACGCGGTGGTACATATGGTTTTGGTGAAGGCTACCATTACTTTGGTTTTAGTATGATAGAATGTGTTTTGCCTTATATGTTGGCACTTAAAAATGCTCGATCTGACGAGAAGTTACCCATTCCAGACGAATTTGGTTACGATTACAAACCTAAAAATATATTGCCATTAACCTTTTATCCCAAGGAAACCGTGGAGATAAATTTATGGGACGATGAGAATTATACAAATCTCTTTGAGTGGTACTCTAATTCCCTGAAACCAAATGGATATGTGCAAATGACTGATGATGGTTTTCCCTATATCGGTTATCGCGGTATTGGTATTTACAGAAACAAGGTTAATCTGCATTATCCGGAAGAAGCATTTTCGCGAGAGAACTTTGCATCTGAAATAATTGACGTGATGGTGGCTCAGCTTGAAGGACATTTTAATTTGTATAAAGAAACCTTAAATGGGCATTTCATTTCGGATAATGGTGAGGTTGCAATACATTCTTACGTTGACAGAGGGGTTGAAGGCCAAGATCCCACTAACCGTCAACTGTTATTGCATTTTAACGTAAAGAAAGATGAGTTCTTTAAAATGTATCATAGAGACTTTCTGGGTAGTCCTCATGGGCACTATGATTTGTCTAGCTTTACGCTCAATGCCGGAATAAGCAATGGCGCTTCTGGCGTCCTTGCTACTGCCTTAATTCCTGAAGCCAGTAGCAGGGTCTCTTTGCTCAAAACGAGGATGATAAAGCCTGAAAGTCACAATGTTTTATTAATTGATGGCGAAGGCCCAAAAATTGAGTCGCCTATTCTTGTAAAAAAAGATCTTAATGATGGATTGGGCAACATATCCTATAAATTTTTCTATAAAAATGACATAGAGTTGGTACGGCAAATTAGGATTTTCAAAGATGATGGGTTCATTACCTATGAAATTAGGGATGAACTAATTGGCGATAATTTAGCAGATAGGGAAGTAACTTGGCAGATGTACACTAATGGTCACTCTAATGGAACAGCCAACCTTAATCAAACAGGCTTTAAGGGAGAGTTTAAATTAGAAGAAATTGCCGATGGACAATATTTGGTTAACGCAAATTGTGCAACATATTCAGATAATAGTGTACTCTTTAACCTTGGAGTAGATTTTGACCACAATTTTGCTGCTAATCAATTCGAGATATCCCTTGAAGATGTCACTGTAGGCGATGAAATAGACATCATTTTTCATGTAGAAAAAATCAAATTTGACGTTGCAAATAGTGATGACTTCGTACTACATACAACCTTAACCCCACATTATTGTGGAGAATCAGTAAGATTTCCAGTTTCGGTAACGGTAACGAGGGGAGGGGAAGCTAGTGCGGCAGTTCAGGCCAATGGCAATTGGAAAACTTTTTTTTCTGAACAAGAGGAGAATAACGGCATCATTTTTAATAATCCTTTTTATTTTACGGGCTTTTGCGATAGCCTGCTAACCAACGCTAAGTACCTTAGGACATCTATTGATACATCTAGGTTTGATTCACTTCTATGCACTGCTTTTTCACCTCTTGTAAAGGTATTAATGGAGGAGGGAACATACCTTGCAATAGATACGGTGGAATATTTACGGTCAACCAGCCTGTTGCGAAACTTGCATTGGTTTAACCTAAAAAAGTATTATTACAACGGCAACTTTATCACCACCCAACCCTTCGACACCCTCACCTTCTACCTCCCCGAGGTGCCGCCCACCTACCTCTCGCTCATGGAAGAAAAATCGGGCCTGGACTATAGCTATGACACCACCACCCAGAAAATGACCCTTTACCTGGCCGATTCGGGCTCGTACCACTTTAGGTTTGAGCCTTCAAACCCCTGTGCGGTGAGCTGTTACTACCCGCCTGTGGAGATTGTGGGCCACTTTGAGCAGGTACGCTCTCACGAAAGGCTTGGCCACATACTCTCGGTGAAGGCCGACGAGGGATGGCTCGACATGAAAGAAGGTGCCCGCATGAACATTTGCACCAAGGCCGTGCTCAACAACGCCGACAGCCTCACCCTCTCGTCGGTATATGGCTGCCCCAGGACCAAGTCATCGGGCACCGACGGCCTGGGCAAGACCAAGGGCTTTGCCGCCCACTACCTAAACTCCGAAGGGCACAAATACCGCTCATCTTACCGCGTGGGCAGCGGGGCCGGGCTGGACCACGACGGCTTTTCGGGCAACGACATGGACAAGGTGAAAGGCCCCAGCAACCGCAGCATGATAATAGTGGAAAACGAAGGCGCACTGGTGCTCAAGAGCGGGAGCCACACCGTGGTGGGCAACGGCAGCACCATACTGGTAAAGCCCGGCGGTACCCTGAAGATAGAAAACGGCGCCACCGTGGTGATAGGCAGCCACGACAGCATAGGCTGCGGCTATGGGGAAATCATCGTCATGGATTCGGCTTTCCTGTGCGTGGGCTCACAGGCCAACGTTTCTTTTTACGACAACTCGCCCGACACCGTGGACAAACACGTCCTTTTCGTGTCCATGAACCCCGAAAACGGCGCCATAAACGGTATAGCCCCTACCAGCAACGCCGTGGACACCGCCGCCGAGTGCGTGGCCTTTTGCGATTTTAGGACCACATTTCCCGAATTTGGCGTGGGCAACTACCGCCACGGCTGGAGCAACCTGGGCAAGCCCTTTGCCTGGATGGAGGAAATTGGCGTGATATGCTACGGCAACGACGTGTATGCCAACGGGATATATACGCTCAACGAGACCAGGTACAGGTTTGAGATATGCAAGTACAACAAGGTGACCCAGCAATGCATGGAAGCGGTTGACACCATACCGATGAACGATACGGACAATTATTTTGGCGGACGGCTGCAGGGGCGGGTCAACCTATCGCACCTGTACCAAACCTATTACCCGGGCAAGGACTTTGAGAGCGGCAACGACTACCGCATCAGGTTTATCATACACAACGACTGCGGCCTGAGCGACGAGGTAGTGGAAATAGTGGAAATGCCCGACCCGCTCACGGCAGTGGTTACGGGCGACACGGTGACCTGTGGCGGCCAGGGTGCCATTACCGTCAACGGATCGGCCAGTACCGGAGAAATAGATTCGCTGAGGTGGGAAGTGTGGGCCTACAAACCGTTCCCGGAGCTTGACTCGGCCAACTACTTTGCCAATGCCGATACGTTCGTGGCATT
>JACPUW010000003.1 GCA_016192035.1 Bacteroidota bacterium | reverse complement strand
CAACTACTACAGCGGACCGGGCATCACGGTGGCCACGGTGGACGAGGTGAACACCCAATCGGAGGGCACCTACCTGGTGAGCTACACGGCCACCGACGGTTCGGGCAACGTATCGGCCACGGTGGAGCGCTGGGTGCAGGTAATAGAAAACCTGGACGGCCTGGGCCTGGGCGAGGGCACCGCCAACGGCCTGTCGGTATATCCCAACCCGAGCACGGGCAAGTTTGTCTTGGTGCTTGGACAGGAGTTTGCCCCTACCGCCCAAGTTTGGGTGTATGGCACCAACGGCCAATTGGTATTCCAGTCTGAGCGCAACAACGGCCAGGGCATGGTGCAGTCACTTGACCTAAGTCACCTCTCTGCCGGCGTGTACCGATTGATGGTGCGCAGCGGCGAACAGTTGGCTACCATGAACATAGCTATAGAGTAACCTACTTTTCTAAACATTTTGACCAAAGCCGCATGGGATTGCCCCGTGCGGCTTTGGTTTTTTATATACCAGTGTTTGCCTTGATGATATTTGAATAGGTCGTTGGCAATGTGGGAAAAAAACATCAAATTGCGAAGCAATAGTTATCGCGATTATTGACGATAGCAATAGTATTATTACCAAAAAATAGCACTCCCATGAGCACCGTCAACTCCTACCGCAAAGTCTCCCTACTAACTTGCCTATTGGTATTTTCATTGCTGCATATAGCTGTAGCACAGGTAACACCGCAGTTCTATGTATCGACATATACAGGTGGTGCCAATAATTTTCCCTTCAACGCCGCCTCTGGCAATGGCAGCAAATGCCAGTGGCTGTATGCCCCAGGCCAATTTAAGGATGCCAAAAGCAATGCAGCATATTCAGGTTTCATCACATCGATTTATGTATATGCGGCCAGTGGCTCAGGTACACATAGCTACACGTCACTAAAGGTGGAATTGGGGCATACCACCACTACCTCACTGAGCAGTGGCACTTGGCATACGGGCTTGCAGACATGCCTTAGCCGCAACATTACCCTCACCGGAGTGGCATCATCGAGTTGGGTCGAAATCCCACTTGATAAGCCGTTTATGTATGATCCAAAGAAATACATGATCCTTTCTATTGAAAATAGTGGAATGAGCGGCGGTTTTACCATAAACCAAGAGAGCAAATCATGGACTGCCCGGATGTATGGCGACAGGGCTAGCGGCAGTTCAAATGGTGCCGATGCAGCCCAAGTTGTCCTGGGTATTGACATCAAAGTGCCAGGGCCCGACAATGCTGGGGTAGTTTCCATCGATTCACCCACCGTGTTTTGTGGAGGGACCAAAGCGGTTTATGTTACCATAGGCAACTATGGCAGCAACCAAATAACAGAAGTGGATGTGAATTGGGAAGTGGACGGAGTAGCGCAAACCACGGTAACTTATAAAGGCACCCTGGATACCATGGGAGGAAAAGGAAAACAGGAAGTACAAGTCTATCTGGGCAAGGTTACTTTCAACACCAAGCGCAGCGTATTGGTGTACACGTCAAAACCAAATGGAAAAACCGATAAGGTCACATCAAACGACTCCCTACAGCAGGGTATAGGCCCATCATTGGGGGGGACATACACCATTGGGGCCAGCGGCGACTTCAAAACCATCAAGGAAGCCGCCGACGACCTGAGCAATTTTGGGGTCTGCGCACCCGTGCGCTTCCTGGTGCGTCAGGGCACCTATAGCGGGCAGGTTTTGCTCAGCAATGTGCCCGGTACCTCGTCCACCAATACCATTACTTTTATCAGCCCTAGTACCGATAGTGCCACCATAACCCACAACAGCGATGCCACCGTGGGGATAGTGGGCACGGACTATGTGGTATTTGAAAAGTTCAACATACGGGCTACCGGCAACTCAGGGGCTGCGGTATTTCTATCGGGCGGCGCTGATTACAACCGCTTTTCAGGCTGCATCATAGAGGCCAGCGTTTCGGTTACCAGCACCACACTTAACCCTCTGGTGATTGCATCATCGGTTACCAATGTGTCGGGTTATGGCAACAACGGGAATTATAATGTATTTGAAGACAATGATATACGTGGGGGTTACTATGGAGTGGTCATGGTGGGGACCAGTACTACCTCCATGGCAGAGGGCAACTCCTTTTTGCGAAACACCATGACCCGGTCATACTACTACGGGCTTAGGTTTTACTACGTGAGCGGCGGATTGTTTCACGACAATGTTATCAAGGATTTCAGGAGTTCGTCAAACTACGGCATTTACGTCTATTACATATCCAATTTTGACTGGCAGCGCAATGCGGTCTTGGGAGCTTATTACGGAAACTACTTTGCCTATGCCAACTACTACAACTACAAAAACACCCGATCCACATTTGCCAACAACATGCTGGCCGGCGACAACGCGAGCTATGGGATCTACGCCTACTATATGCACTACACCGACTTTTACCACAATTCGGTGTATGGGCAAGGCTCATATCTCATATACTGGTACTACATGACCAGTATGGACATACGCAACAACCTATTTTACTATGAGGGAACCAATTATGCCATATATACTTACAATCCCACAGTAATCGCCTGGGACTACAACAACTATATGATGGGCTCGGGTACCTTGGCATATATCAGTGGATCTACCTATAGCAGTATTTCCAGTCTGGCCGGCTGGAGCGCCTCTCATAACCAGAACAATTTTGACCAAGACCCTAACTGGATAGACAAGGCCAAGAACCACCATCTGGGCAAAAAATTTCCTGAATTATTTGGACCTTATCTTGGTCTTTACCAAGATATTGATGGTGATAGCCGCTGCCATATCATGTCGGCACTTGGGCCTGATGAATACAATGGAACCACCCTTCCGCCAAAAGTCAATTTTGGGCTCCCCGATACCGCCTGGGTAGGTAGCCCTACCCAAATACTAAATGCCGTGAAACCGAGCAAATCATTGGCAGCCAAATGGTATGTAAATGGAAAACTCACCAGCACCGATTTTCACCTTACCTATACCCCCAAAAAAGCTGGCAAGGACGAAATAAAACTGGTGTTAATGACTTGCAGCGGAAGCGATTCTCTTACCAAATCGCTGTTTGTGAGTACGCTAGTCAAACGCCCCGTAGCTGACTTCAATGCCAGTAAAACCGAGGTTTATACCGGCGAAACCGTGAACCTAATTGACCTGAGCCAGTACGGCCCCACCTCTCATGCCTGGGGCATAGGGCCTTTCTGGGGCAAAAACCCTTCTACAGCCGTGGGCGAAAAACGTTTTGCCTATGTCAACGGTACAGACTCAACCGATGCATTCCCCAGTGTAAGCTTTCAACATCCAGGTTATTACCGGGTTTCCCTTAAGGCAACCAATAAGTTTGGAAATTCTACCAAAGCTAGGAACAACTTCATTACCGTGAGGCAGAACGCTGTTTTATGCTCCGGTGCCAATTCAACTACCGGTGCTGTCGGAACCTTGTTTGACGATGGCGGTAAAGACGGTAAGTACAAAGCTGGAACCAAGATATGTACCTACACCATAACATCTTGCGAGGGCACACCCGTGTTTTCTATCGGTAAGTTTGACCTCAATTCCGGGGATTTCCTTCGCGTATATGACGGGGCCGACGACACAGGCAAGCCCTTGTGGGACATATTAGCTTTCCCAAAAGGAATCACCGGTGGCCTGAGCGCCGGGTTCGCTACCAATTTTACCGCTACCACGGGTACCGCTTTTGTCGAATTTGAAACCGATGCCAATACCCAAACCGTGGGAGAAGGTTTTGAAATCGATTGGTATATCAAAAAAACCAATTGGAAAAGCCCCAACACCAATTTTAATATGCCCGATACAGCCTGTGTAGGCTATGAGGTGGCTTTTGAGAACACTACCACCGGAATATATAAAACACTAAAGTGGGACGTGTTTGACGATGGCTCGGTGGACGCCACAGGGCCTGCCCACGCCTATACCTTTACATCGCCAGGCACCTATAAGGTAGCGCTCACCGCCGAACCGTACTGCACCAAACCGGTGAGCAAATCAAAGAAAATAGTGGTGATAAACGCCACCAAAAAACCCAAACCCAATTTCAAGGCCAACTTTACCAAGGCTTCGGTGGGCGATACCGTGAAAATCACCGACTTGACCAGGTACTGCGCCGACTACACCAAATGGGAAATCAAACCGCCGTACTACGTGCTGGCCAAAAATGGCAGTGTGAATGATAGGAATATTGAAGTACTCTTCGGTAAATCTGGGGTTTATACGGTCAAACTCACCAAGGGTAACAGTTTTGGAAATGATACCCTGAGCATGGTGAGGTACATCCACGTGCTGGACTATTGCCGGCCTGCCGTAGCCAACCTAACCACCGACCTGGGCATCAGCAGGGTGGCCTTCAATACCATAGACAACCGATCGGAGGTAGGCACTGAGGGCTATACGTATTACCAGGGCATTTCAACTACCCTAGACCGGGGAGTGAAATACCCCATTGTCATAGAGCGCGCCAATACCCTCCAAGCCATGAGCCGTAAAGTGTGGATAGACTGGAACATGGATGGCGACTTTGACGATACCGGCGAACTGGTGGCCGAAGAAAAGCCGTCAAACACAGCCGCGTTCACCGACTCCATCCTAATATCGGCAAGCACCACCCCTGGCATGACCCGTATGCGCATTTCCACCAACTATAAGGACATGAAGAACCTGGCCTGTGGCCCTCATCAATTTGGTGAATTTGAAGACTATAACTTGATCATCAGCGACGAGGATAGATTGGCTCCTTCCATTTCCTTGTTCGGCCCCAGCAATGACACCATACTGGTCCATACCTCATGGGCCGAGCCCGGATATAAGGCGTTTGATATCCTGGATGGCGATATTACCAAGCAAGTGGCAGTAGATTACAATAGCCTTGACACTGCCCGACTGGGTGCCTATGTACTCACCTATACGGTGAAGGATGGGGGGGGAAATACCGACCAGGCCACGCGGACCATTTGGGTGGTTGACAAAACCGATCCTACCCTAACCCTTATAGACCCTCAAGACACCATACTGCAAATACACCATGATTTTGTGGACCCCGGGGCCATAGCATATGACAACTATGACACTTCCCTTTACGTGGCCGTGGCAAACTCCATAAACAATACCGAACTGGGCAAATACGCCATACAGTATTGTGTCACCGACCTCAGTGACAATGGGCCTACCTGCCTCACGCGTTGGGTGCGGGTAGTTGACACGCTTCTGCCAACCATTGCCCTCAATGGAAATGATGTGGTGCAGGTAGAACAGTGCCATTACTATACCGATGCTGGCTACGTGGCGACTGACAATGACCGGTTTGTGGTTTCTACGGGGGGTACCTGGACCGGCAACACCGAGGAACGGGGCAGTTTCACGGTGGTTTATACCGTAACCGATATGGCAGGTAATACGGCCAGGGTTACAAGGACTATTGAAGTTGTTGATACCGAATCCCCTGAAATAACCCTACTCGGCGCGCAAATGGTGTATTTGGATAGATGGGCCACTTTTACAGATCCCGGCTATTCGGTGAGCGACTACTGCAACGAACCAAATGAAGTGACCGTAACCACGGGGGGTACATTCACCAACACCCAGTCCAATGGGCTCTATACCATTACTTATACGGCCAAAGACCTTTCGGGCAATGTGGCCCCTGTGGCAGTAAGGCATTTGTACGTACAGCAACCACTTGGTATTGAAGGGCCGCTGGCAGCAGGCCTGTCTCTTTTCCCCAACCCAGTTGTGGGAGGCGCAGCCTGGCTTGGCTGGCAGGGCACCGACAACCAGGGTGTCCATGTCACGCTAACCGATGTTGCCGGCCATACAATCAGGAATATTGGATGGGTCACCTTGAATGGCAAAACATCCACGCCCTTGGATCTGGACATGATAGCACCTGGCTCCTATTTCCTTCATTGCCAAGTAGAGGGGTATCCTTACGTGCTGCCTATCGTGTTGAGATAAAAAGCGCGACCGAATACATGGATCAAGGCCGTCTTGCCTAGCGCAGGACGGCTTTTTTTTGGCCCAATTGCCAGTTTTGATAAATATCAAATAATTAAAAAATTTGCCGTAAAAGGCCAGCAGAAAGCATCTTGACCCATGTTTGGCGGCAAACAGGCCTTAAAAAGTTCAAAGAAATTTGGCCATTGCAACACTATACCATAAATATGCATCTCCTAAACGGTGTGTCACCTGCCATGTGGAAGGCAGGTAATTTTGAGAAGTGTTTTTATCTTATTGTATTTTAACGTGTTAATGGAATCCCCATGCGGAGGGATTGAGTTGTGCAATTAAAGTATCTAACCATATGTCCAATTTTTACTCCATGCTATCCATGCTAAGGGCCTTGCTCTTGTGTGGATTTTTTACCAGTGCCTTGACCTTCACGGCCTATGCCCAGGTCAATTATGCCTTGTCGGCTACCGCTACCCAAAGCGACAATAGGGCCTCACCCTATGACGCCGGCAACTACAACGACAACGTGATTGCTGCCGCAGGAAGCACCCCATGGGGATGGCTATCGTGCAGCAACACCAGTGGATACTCTGCTTGGGTGCAGTATGAGTGGAAATCTAAAGTAAGCGTAAATAAGGTGCATTTCTACAATGTGCTGACTACCACCCGCTGCATGACCGCCGCAGAAATTCAATACTGGGACGGCAGTAACTGGAAAAAAGCGGGTAGCTTCTCTGTTTCTGCCAGCGTTGAGGTAGAGTATGAGTTCCCTACCGTAACTACTACCAAGTTGCGGTTCACCAATTTCTATATCAGTGGTTCCCAACAGAGCAATCCCAACTGGAGGGAAATCCAAGTGTTCCATATTTCGTATGGCCCAAATGATGCCGGGGTGGCCAGTATCGATAGCCCATTTGCATTCTGTGGCGGCACCCAACCCATAGTGGTTACTGTGCAGAATTATGGTATCAACCAGATAGATACCCTTACTATTAATTGGGAACTCGACGGTACGGCACAGACACCCGTAGTGTACACAGGCGTGCTTGACACTGCCGGCGGAAAAGGCAATACCTACGCACAAGTAAAACTTGGAACCGCCTCCTTTGCCGGCGAGAGAACCTTAAAGGTTTGGACATCAAAGCCTAATAATGTGGCCGATACGGTTCCTGACAACGATACGGTCTTTGCCAAAAGGAAACCTTCCCTTGCAGGGCGCTTTACCATAGGCACCAACGGCGACTATAAGTCGTTCTCCGCCGCCGCCGCCGACCTGAGCGCCTATGGGGTCTGCGGCCCCGTGGAATTCATAGTCAGGCCGGGCACCTACACTGAACAAGTGACAATCAAAGAAATGGTCGGGGCCTCGGCAACCAATACCGTGACCTTTAAGAGTGCCCATATAGACAGTGTAACACTACAATATACCGCTTCGGCCTCTGGTCAAAACACACTTACTTTAGAAGGGGCTGACTATGTGCGCTTTCATAACATGCGCATCCTGGCCAATGGCTCCACTTACGGCTGGGCCGTACACCTTACGGGTGCTGCCGATTACAATTCGTTCACCAACTGCGTTATCCAAGCTAGCCTGTCTTCTTCCAGCTCTTCGAGCATTGCCTTGGTAGCTTCTGGAAGCAGTACTTCCTACAGCACATCGGGCAACAACGCCAACTACAACACCTTTACCGATTGCCAAATACGTGGCGGTTATTTCAACTGCGTGATGTACGGCGGGGGAACTACCGCGCCTATCAAGGGCAACTCCTTCTATAACTGCAAGTTTGAACAGGCATATTACTATGGTGCCTACATCTACTATTCCGACCAGATGGTATTCCACGACAACGTAATAAAAGACCAAAGGAACACCTACAACTATGGCATGATGTTCTACTATGCATCAAACTTCGACATACAGCGCAACTACGCCAAGTGTACCTACTACAGTTCGCTGTACTATGCCAACAACTACAACTACAACGGAAAGGTAAGGTCCACCTATGCCAACAACGTGCTCATCTCCACCGGCACTTCCTATTCGCTTTACGGGTATTACATGTCATACACCAATTTCCACCACAACTCCCTCTACGGCAAGGGCAGCTACCTGTGCTATTGGTATTATATGAACAACAATGACATACGCAACAACATCTTCTATTACGAGGGCACCAGCTATGTCATCTACACCTACAATCCCACGTTTGTGGAGTGGGACTACAACGACTACTACAAGACGGGCGGCAACCTGGCCTACATCAGCGGGTCGGTATATGCCAACGCCGCCGCGCTCAAGGGCTGGAACCCCGGTGCCAACCAGCACAACTGGGAGCTTGACCCGGCCTGGGTGCAGAAGGACGAGGACCACCACCTCACGTCCAGCTTCCCCAACATGTTCGGCCCCTACGTGGGGGTTG
>JACPUW010000014.1 GCA_016192035.1 Bacteroidota bacterium | reverse complement strand
TAGCCTTTATCATAGGCTATGGCCGAAAGGCCGTCATCGGGGTCCCTACCCTGTAGGTGGAGCTTCAAATGGGTGTCTTCAATAGCGCCATGTAGCTCAAAATCTTCTAGTTCATCCAGCAAGCCTTGATAGCTGAGCAGGGCCAGCATTTCACTGTATTCCCTGCCATACAGGGCCTCCATGATGCGCTGCTCAAAATAAACCGTAAAACCTTCATTGAGCCAGAAGTCGTCCCAAGTGGCATTGGTTACCAAGTTGCCGCTCCAGCTATGCGCCAATTCATGGGCAATAAGGGCCGTTAGGCTGCGGTCGCCGGTGATAATGGTGGGCGTGGCAAAGGTGAGCCGGGGGTTTTCCATGCCGCCAAAGGGGAAAGAAGGCGGAAGAAAAACCACGTCATACCGCTCCCAAGCATATGGCCCATAGAGTGTTTCTGCGGTTTCCAGCATAGACTCCATATCGCCAAGTTCGTAGGCTGCGGCCTCAATCAATTCCGGTTCGGCATACACCCCGGTCCTGTTGCCTATGGGGCTAAACACCAGATTGCCGCAAACCAGGGCCATTAGATAAGAGGGTACCGGCTGTTTCATTTCAAAAGAATACCTACCGGTAGGGCTGGTTACCACGGGGTTGGTGGCGCTCATGGCCACCATAAGCCCCACAGGTGCTTGTACTTGGGCCCTATAGGTATAGCGCAGCCCTGGCCCGTCTTGACATGGCAGCCAGGTGCGGGCCAGTATGGCCTGTGACTGTGTAAAAAGGAATGGATGTTCCTTGCCCTGGGTCTGGCTGGGATCCAACCACATAAGGGCTTCGGCCCCTGGGGCGGTGCGGTAGCGTATGGATATGCTTTTGGTGTGGCGCCCTATATCCACCGTGAGCGGGGCACCCAGTATGGGATCTTCGTTGCCCAATTTCCAGGTAGCGGGCAACCCCTGGTCCAGCCAAACCTCCTCTATGGTAAGCCCTTTGGTATCAAAAACCGTTTCGCCCGCATCATCGGTGTGTACTATGTCCCAGGTGGCGGTACCGCTTAACGTCTTGGCATCAAAGTCAATGGACAGATCCAAATGGAGGTGGGCCACCCTGCTTATTTCGGGCTTGGCATATGAATGGGGGTCATTGTGCATCACGGGTATAGAGGGCACGGGGGTAGCCGGTGTTTTGGCCTCGTGGCCTTTTCCAGGGCAGCCAACCAAGCCTAAGGCCATAGCTGCCAGCGCGGTGAATACAAAGATGGATTTCATGGTAGTAGGCGAAGGTATGCCCTATGGCTGGCAAAAGGCGGCATTGGAGCCACCATTTGGGCTATACGTTAAACCTAAAGTGCATCACGTCGCCATCTTTCACCACGTATTCCTTTCCTTCCACCCGGAGCCTGCCGTTGTCCCTGGCGGTGGATTCAGAGCCGTATTTCACAAAATCTTCAAAACCAATAACTTCAGCACGGATAAAGCCCCTTTCAAAGTCGCTGTGGATAACCCCGGCCGCCTGTGGTGCCCTGGCGCCCACCGGTATAGGCCATGCCCTTACCTCCTTGACCCCCGCCGTGAAGTAGGTATGGAGGTTGAGCAGCTCATAAGCCCCCCTGATGATGCGGTTTACCCCCGGTTCATGTAGCCCATACATGGAAAGGTAGTCGGCCCGCTCTACCTGGTCTTCCATTTCTGCTATCTCGGCTTCAATCTTGGCACACACCATTAGCAATCCAGCTCCTTCGTTTTCAACCGATTGGCGTAGCTCCTCCACAAAATGGTTGCCCGTGGCTATGGCGGCTTCATCCACATTGGCTATATAGAGTACCGGCTTGGTGGTGATGAGCTGAAAAGACTTGAGCAGTTCCTCTTCCTCTTCGCCCCTGGTCTCTACCGTACGCGCCGAAATACCCTTGCCCAGGGTTTCCTTTATCCTATTGAGCAGATCAAATTCCCGCTGGGCTTCCTTATCGCCAGTTTTGGCCTTTTTCTCCACCTTGGCCAAGCGGGCCTGCACTGAGTCCAGGTCTTTTAGCTGGAGTTCATAGTCTATTACTTCCTTGTCCCTCACCGGGTTTACGGAGCCATCCACATGGATGATGTTGTCGTCGGTAAAACAGCGCACCACGTGCAGTATGGCGTTGGTATCGCGTATGTTGGCCAAAAACTGGTTGCCTAGGCCTTCGCCCTTGCTCGCGCCCTTAACCAGTCCGGCTATGTCCACTATCTCTATCGTATTGGGCACCAGGTTTTGGGGTTTCACCAATTCGGCCAATTGACCCAGCCGTGGATCGGGCACGGTAATGACCCCCAGGTTTGGCTCTATGGTACAAAATGGATAGTTGGCACTCTGCGCCTTGGCACTCGATAAGGAGTTGAACAAGGTACTTTTACCCACATTTGGAAGGCCTACGATGCCGGCTTTCAATCCCATTCGGTCAAATATTTTTTGTAAGGTTTTTAATAATTGTAAACTGCGTAAGAAATTCTTTGGCTATGATCCTGAACAAGGTATAGGCAGGTATGGCGCAAATCATGCCCACAATGCCGCCCAGTTTTCCTGCTATAAAAATGATGAGGAAAATTTCAATGGGATGGGCATTTACGCTGTTGGAAAAAATTACAGGCTGGAAAACAAGGTTGTCAAGCGTTTGAACTACAAGAAATACGGCCAATACCTGCACCAACAGCATCCCGATTTCAGGGCCCACGCCGGCCTGCAATTCACCGGTAAACACCACAAACACCCCAAAACCTGTTCCTATGATGGGGCCTATGTAGGGTATCACATTGATGATACCCGCAAATGACCCTATAAGGAGCGCATTGTCAATTCCCATGGCCATAAGGCCCAGGCTCACCAAGCCCGATATAATGGTAACCTGTATAAGCAACCCTATGAAGTACCTGGACAACAAACGCTTGGCATTGGTCATCACTTTTGATACCCGCTCTTGGTGCATTTCGGGCGTGGCACCGTGGATGATGCGGCGCACCAGCGACTCGTCCTTTAAAAAAAAGAAGGAAATGAACAAAACCGCAAAAAGGCCCACCACCACATTGCCGGTAAGGCCAAATAGGTAGCCCACTACATCACCCATTTGCCCGAAGAAACCCACTACTTTGGTTTTCAAGTAGTTTGACAAATCTTGGGCGGGGTCTTGGCTAATGCCGTATTTGCGCATGGCCTCATCTACCGAGGCAAATCCATCGCCGAGCTGCCAAATGAGGTAATCAATGTCCAAGTTGGCCAGGAGCGATGCTTGTTCTACTATTTTGGGGATGAAAAACATACCCACTGCGGTTAGCAAGGTAAAAAACATGCCCAGGGCAAGCAAGGTAGCCACCCAACGGGGCAGGCTCCGGCCCTTTATGGATGTGTAATCCAAGAAATTGACCAATGGGGTAAGAATAAACCACACCACGGCCGCTATAAGCACATAGGCCAGTATATCACCAAAAAACCAAGCCAAGAATACCAGCAAGGCAGTAATGCTCACCCATACAACCCTATTTACCAAAACACTCATTGCTATTCCTTTACCACAAGTTTACAAAAACACCTTGGTTGACAACAACACGGCCTCACCCAGTGCTTTGGTATCTATTCCCGTGGGTTGTTCGTGGTCGTTGAGGTACATGAGCAGGTTTTCGGTGGCTATGTTTCCCACCAGTTCATCCTCGGCAAAAGGGCAACCCCCAAAGCCTTTTATGGTACTGTCAAACCGGCGGCAGCCTGCAAGGTATGCCGCATCAATCTTTTCACGCCAACGCCCGGGCCTGGCGTGAAAATGGGCTCCAAAGACCGTGGTGGGAAAGCGTGCTATCAATTGGTCAAAAAGGTACCTCACATCGGCAGGCACGGCCTTGCCCACCGTATCGGCCAGGCTTATCGTATTGATTCCCACAGAGCAGAACCTATCCGCCCAGTATTCCACCAATGCTACGTTCCAGGGGTCGCCATATGGATTTCCAAATCCCATGCTCAGATATACCACCAGTGAAGCCCCTTTTGCCTGGCACAGGCTGTGAATTTCTTGCACATCTACCCAGGCGGCATCCATGCCCCGGTTGGTATTGCGGCGCTGAAAAGTTTCTGACAGTGAAAATGGATAACCCAAATAATCAATTCCTTGAAGCGCCAGGGCATCCTTGGCGCCCCGGGCGTTGGCCACTATGGCCAGCAACTTGGTTTTGCCATCCAGTTCCAGCATTTCCAGCACCTGCGCCGTGTCGCTCAGTTGCGGTACCGCTCGGGGAGAAACAAAACTCCCAAAGTCTATGGTATCAAACCCTACCCTTAGCAACTTATTGATATAAGCCGCCTTAATCTTGGTGGGAATGTGTTGGTGGATACCCTGCATGGCATCGCGAGGGCATTCAACTATGGTCATGGGCCAGTTTGGATAATCCGCAGGCAAAGGTGCCGCTTTCTGTGCTAATGCCGGTATATGGCCATGCGCTGTTTTGTGCCCACTGCATCAAAACCCATATACCATTGGCAATTATGGGGTCACTCAGCAATTATATGATAATTTCGCCGCCTCAATTTGAAGCCCAAGCAGCAATGCCCGAAGACCAGGACATCAATCCTACACCAATGGATGACAACACGGCCAATATCAATGATTTAGGCCAAAACGATGCGCATCATGACCAACTGGAAACCGAACCCACCCAGCACAAGGAAGGCTCAGAAAACCTTACAAGCCTTACTGGGCAAACGGAGGACGGATACCAAGAAATTGACCTAGAAATGGCCATAGCCGAAAGCCAAGTGGCCCATACGGCACATGATACCGCCGTGCTGGCTTTAGGCGACGGACTGGATGTACTGGAACATGACGATATAGATATAAGTGGCTATGACAAACAGGGACTTCTGCAATTGCTGGAAGCCATATTAAAGGAAAACAGGATACTGGATACCGCCCGCTTGGTAACACAGGCACGGCTTAGGTATAAGGAACTACTGGACCAAGAGCGTAAAACGGCGTTGGAAGCGTTTCTGGCACAGGAGGGCAACACCGAAGCCGATTTTAGCTTTTCCTACCATTTGCTTGACCGGCAATGGAAGGATGCCATAAGAAATTACACCCAGCGGAAAAAAACCATACGCGAATCATTTATAGCAGAGCGGGAAGACAACCTAAAGAAAAAACTTGCCCTGCTGGAAACCCTGAAACAGCTTACCGACAATGCCACGATGGCGGGTGCTTTTGACACCTGGAAAAAACTCCAAGACGACTGGCGATCTATAGGTCAAGTGCCCCTGGGCGAGATGGATAACCTGAACAGGAACTACCGCTTTCTCACCGACAAGTTTTTTGAACAAAGGGCACTGATCAAGGAATTTCAGGAGTACGACAGGAAAAAGAACCTGGAAGTAAAGCTGGACATTATAGCTTCCCTACAGCAGTTGGCCGAATCAAAAGACGATCTGCGCGATCTGCAAAAGCACCTACGGACCCTACAGGATGGCTGGAGGGACGCAGGGCCGGTGCCCAGGGAACACCTGGATGAAACCATGGATGCCTACCGCAACGCGGTGGAAAAAATACTGGCCCTGAAAAACGGTATGGTAGAGACCCTTGAAGCCTCTCGCCAAGAAAATTTGGCCAAGAAGCTCTTGGTACTCGAAAAAATCAGCAAGCTCAGCGACGATGCAAATACACAGTCATGGGCCAAGCGCAACAACGGCCTGGCCAAGCTTATAGCCGAATGGAAGGAAATAGGCGCGGTGCCCAAGGCTGAGAACAATAAGCTAAGGCACAGTTTCAACGAAGTAGTTAAAGAATTTAACCACAAGAAAAACAACTACTTTAAGGAGCAGAAGAAAGAGCAAAACACCTTGGTGGACGCCAGGATGGCCATGATACAAAAGGTGCAGGAATTGGTGGACAGCCAGGACGACCCAAAAGCACATAGGCCCACGGTGGTGCAGCTACAGCGAGACTGGCGCACCCTGGGCATGCTTCCGCGCAAACAAGCCGATGCCCTGTGGGAACAGTTTAAAACCGTTTGCAACGCGTTTTTTGACAAGCTAAAAGAAGGCGATAAAGCCAAACTTGAAGAAGAAAACGCCAATCTTAGGGAAAAAGAATCCATTTGTGAGCAGATAGAAAAACTGCGGGAAGACCCTGAAGCCAATGCCGAAAGCCTGGCACCACTTGACCATGCCTGGGCCAACATAGGGTATGTGCCACTGGCGCAAAAGGCCAACATAGAAAAGCGGTATAAACAGGCGCGTGCGGCTGTGCTAGCCAAGAACGTAAAACTGGGCGAGGTACCCGCAGAACTGGCCGACTATAAGGTGAAGGTGCAAACCTGGGTAGGCCAAGGCCAGGGAGGCGACCAGATAGACCAAGAGCTCCAAATGGTAAAGAAAAGGCTTGTGAAGCTTGAAAATGAGCTGAATACCCTTGAAACCAATATCTTGTTTTTCTCCAACTCCAAAGGGGCCGATGCGCTAACCGCCCCTATCAAAAAACAAATAGACGCGCTAAAAAACGAACAATCGCTGCTCAAAGACAAGGAGAAACTGCTCAAGCGCTCGCTTCAACACCTCAAATCATAGGCCCTTGGCCGCCTTGCTGCACCGTGCAGGAGCCTATGCCCGGTACTTGGCCCAGGCCATAGATGGCCTATCGGCCCCACTGGAACCCATACGGGCTTTGACTCGACATATATATGGCCATGAAATGGATACGCCAGATACCATGTGCCTGGCAGGGTATAGAAATGCACTGGCGCGTGATGGGGAAATGCTACCGCGCACCAAACTTGGTGCGGGAACAAGCCGCCCGCAGAGCACCCGTCAACTGGCCCGCTCCTCCTCTGTAAGGCATAAGTATGGAATACTCTTACATGCACTTAGCTCATATGTACGGCCCACACAAATACTAGAACTGGGCACCTGCCTGGGCGTGTCAAGCCTTTACCTGCTTTTGGGGGACAAAGAGGCCAAGTTGGTATCGGTGGAAGGATGCCCACACACCTATGCCAAACAAAGAAGCCACTGGCGTACCCTGCTGCCAGCACATTGGGCCCGTGCGGACTTTCACTGCGATACTTTTGACAATTTTCTGGAAAACAACACGATAGAAAATATTGATCTGGCCTATATAGATGGAAATCATACCCAAGAAGCCACTTGGCGGTACTTCCATAGGCTGTGGCCCTTATTGTCGCCCAACGGCCTGGTGGTGTTGGATGATATCCATTGGTCAAGCGGCATGGAAAAGGCCTGGAACCAGATAAAACCCCCAACTACCGGTATGCTTACTCTGGACCTTTGGCAATTTGGGTTGTGCATGAAGGTGGCTGGCCCAGAGAGTGGCCATGTGGTATTGAAATATTAACGCAAATGCCTAATTAGGATATTTTGAGGCTGTTTTGCCTTGGCAGTGTACCCAAGCCTACCTAATTTTGATGGGTTTCTTGACCTAACACCTCCCCCCCACTTGGTAGATTACTACAAGATACTGGAACTGGAAGCCCCTGCCCAACCCAATGAGATAAAGGCTGCCTTTAGGCGACTGGCCAAGAGATACCACCCCGATATGAACCCAGGGCAGGATACGGCCGACAGGTTTAAGCTGGTGTACATGGCCTATGAGGTACTTTCAGACCCATTTAAGAAACAACTGTATGACGGGCTGATGCAAGAAAAAACAAGAGATGGGCAAGATGCCTCAGGCCATGAAACTTTTGACTACGATAAGGGATTTGGGGAATGGCGGCACCGGGCAAGTGAAAGGGCCACACACTACGCCAACATGCGGTACAAGCAGTTTGAAAAAGAAGAACTGCGCGGATTTGACCTGTTGAATCAGCAAATTGGGCTTTCACTAGCTATTATGTGTTTCTTTTTTCTGGGTGGGGGCACCCTGTATTTTGCCTACACCATAGTCCTGGCCTACTTGGCGGGCAAGGCCCCGCTATACGCACTCTTGGGCGCCATAGCACTGGTTATGTTTGGCTTGCTGGCCATTTGGCAGGTAAACCAATTGGCCAAAGTATTTGTACTGGCATGGGTAAACAGATTGAAAAAAAGGGCTTAATTGGCTGCCCTACTGACCATTCCTTCCGAGAAACAATTACGGCAACGGGCCTCATAGGCTTCCACTTGGCCTATCATCACCCGTGCATCACCCTGTGCCAGCCTGTATGAATGGGTGCCGGGTTGGCCACAGCGCACGCAAATGGCGTGGATCTTAGTAACATAGTTGGCTATGGCCATGAGCTGGGGCATAGGGCCAAAAGGCTTTCCCAAGTAGTCCATGTCCAATCCGGTAACTATAACCCTGACACCGGCAAGTGATAGTTTTTCAACCACATCCACAATACCTTCATCAAAAAACTGCGCCTCGTCCACCGCCACCAGCTGGGCAAATGCCCCTTGTTTGAGCACCTGAGCCGAGTGGGCCACCTCCAGGCTTGGAAAGTAGTTGGCGTCATGCGATACAATCTTGCCTTGGCCGTAGCGCTGGTCAATCTTCGGTTTAAAAATGGCCAGTTTCATCTGCGCTATCTTGGCACGGCGCAAACGCCTGAGCAATTCTTCCGTCTTGCCCGAAAACATGGGGCCGCATATTACCTCTATCCAGCCCCTGCTGCCCTCACCCGTGCGTGGTTCCAAAAACATATACTCCTGTGGTAAACGTGGGCCGAAAAATAGTTTATCACACCTGAATGAGCGGGTATGGGCGGTGAATAACTCCTGCCCTCAGTAGTATGGCCCAAAACTACTTTTGGCCAAAAGCAGAAATCCTACTATGCAGCCCACCAACCAATATGAAAAACTGGAACGACTGGTAAATGACTTGGCACATGCCTCAGACCGCTTGAAACAAGGGCCCAGCGCTGCCTCCCGCGCCATGGAGCTGGGGCTCATGGAGCAGCGCAGCATAGAGATATACAGCGAGTTACAGCACCTGCGGCAGATGCCAACTGAACGCACAGAAGGCAGCCCCACAACCCCAGCCACCCCCGCACCGGCGCACCCCACGCCCGGCGTGAGCGAACTCAAAGCCCAGTTTGCCAAGCTCAAAAGCGAGCTTCAAGAACTGGACAGCCCCAGGTCCACTGAAAAATTAGAGGTGGCAAGTGCACCAATACCTGAACCTGGACCAAAACCTGAATCGAAGGACAAATTGACATTGGAAACGGTGGGCATTGGCCCGGCCGGCCCCACATCCATAGAAGCGGAAGTGCCCGCACAAGCCCCCCCGGCCAAACACATGGAAACGACACCGCCAACCATAGCAGCTGAGCCTATAGAAGCTATTGAAAATCAAGAGAAGGCGGCATCATTACATGAGAAATTGCACACGGCCAAGCAGCCATCACTGCACGAACGGCTTACCAAGACCCAAGACGCCCAGCAGCAGATAAACCGTCAAATGGCCGGTAAACCCATAAAGGACTTGACCAAAGCCATCAGCATCAACGAACAAATAGTACTGATACGGGAACTGTTTGACAATGACAAAAGGGCGTTTAAGCGAGCGGTGGAGTTTATCAATAAGTGCCATACTTTTTCCGAGGCACGGTCCTATGTTCACCACGACCTGGCCAAGCAGTTTAAGAACTGGGAGGAAAACAATATGGCCTATGAGAACTTTATGGGGCTGGTGAAGCGACGGTTTATTTAGAAGTAGTACTTCAAACCGGCATCCAGTTTTAAAAATATGAAGAGCAGTATGGTGAATCCCAATAAGGAAGAGCCGCCATAGGAAAAGAAAGGCAGCGGAATGCCAATGACGGGAAACAAACCCAGGGTCATGGCGATATTGAGAAAAAAGTGGAAAAACAAAATGGATACTAGCCCATAGCCATATACCCGCACAAAGGTAGATTTCTGCTTTTCGGCCACCAATATGATGCGTACCAACAAGAAGCAAAACAAGATGACCACGGCCCCGGTACCCAGTAAACCAAATTCCTCACCTACCGTGCAAAAGATAAAATCGGTGGTTTGTTCGGGCACAAAGCTCCCTCTGGTTTGGGTGCCCTGTAGGTATCCCTTGCCGTCAAAACCGCCCGAACCTATGGTGACCAATGATTGGTGCACATTGTACCCTGCACCTTTTATGTCGTCTTCCAAGCCTATCAGCACATTGATGCGGGTTTGCTGGTGGGGCTTAAGCACTTGGTAAAAAGCATAATCTACCCCATATGAAAACCCTATGGACACCAGCAGTGCCAAACTGGCTGCCCAGGCCAGCCTGCGCTCCAACTTAAACAAGGATGCCAGCATCCAAACCACGGCTATGAGCAAGACCAGGACAATGGCAAAATTGACAAACCCTACCAGCAATACGGCTATAAATACGCCGCCCAAAAGGGCCGGCAACCAAATAAAAAAGCCGGGAAGCCCTTCGCGGTACAGTGCCAGTGCCAGGGAGAAAAACACAATGGCCGTACCGGTATCGTTCTGCAGCAGCACCAGGGCAGCGGGCAAGAAAACCAGGGCAGCTGCCACCAGTTTAGTCTTGGTTTGGGTAAGGCGTATATTATAGCCATCCAGAAACTTAGCCAGGGCCAGTACCGCCGCAAACTTGGCAAACTCAGATGTTTGGCCTATCTTGATACCGCCCAGTACCAGCCACGACCGCGCACCCTTTATTTCAGGGGCGGTGAGAAGGGTGACCACAAGCGCCAACATGGCCAAAGCGTACAGATAATAGCCAAACGTGATAAAAAAGCGCGCGTCCACCAGCATGATGAGCACGGCCACCACCAACGAAACGGCGAGCCAGCGCAATTGCTGGCCTGCATTGATGCTGCCGCTAAGTATAGAGGTGCCCTCTGCCTGCTCTGCCGAGTAGATATTCATAATGCCAAACACCGAAAGTGCCACATACACAAGGACTGAAGGCCAGTCCACATGTCGCCAGAACTTATTGCTCATGTGGGGTAGGAATGGTAAGTGTGTCGGGCAAATGGATGAAATCCTTTTCTAGTATCCTTTTTTCTGCATGGGCCCTGGCTACCTGGCCGGTGAGGTACTTTTCTATCATTAAACTGGCTATGGGCGCGGCCCAAGTAGCCCCAAACCCCCCATTTTCTACCACCACTGCAATGGCTATCTTGGGGTTATCGCGTGGGGCAAAGGCTATAAAATTGGAATGGTCTTCACCATGCGGGTTTTCGGCGGTGCCTGTTTTTCCACATTGCGCTATGTCTGGCAATTGGTACCACCGGGCCGTACCGCTTAGAAACACCTGGGCCAAACCCTCTATTACCGGTTCAAAGTGCCGCTTGTCAATGGCGGTATGGTGAAGGCCAAGCCCTTGTGGCATGGGCGAACGAACCAGGTGGGGATCGTAGTAATACCCTCGGTTGGCCACCACGGCCATCATGTTGGCCATTTGCAGGGGGGTGAGGTTTATTTCGGCTTGGCCTATGGCCAGTGAAATAATGTAAGAAGACCGCCACCTGCCCTTTCCGTATATATTGTCAAATTTCTCGGCGGTGGGCAGCACGCCCCCCGATTCGTTGGGTATATCCAAGTGCAACAGGCCCCCCAGGCCAAAACGTGTCAGGTGGTCATACCAGGCCCGGTATCCAGCCTCTGTATTGGCAAATTTGCTGTGGTCTATCGTGTTGCGGAATGAATGGCAGTAGTATGCATTGCATGACTGTGAAATACTCTGCACCAGGTCCAGGTTGTTGGGGTGGTCATGGCAACCCACATGGAGTCCTGGAATGGTGAATCCCATGTGGCAAGAAAATGTGGTGGTGGGCACTATGGTGCCCTCTTGCAGTGCTATGAGCGCCATGATGGGCTTGAAGGTGGAGCCTGGTGGATAAGCACCGGTTATAGCCCTGTTGTATAGTGGTTTGTTGGGGTCGGCAGCTATCACCGGATAGTTGTGGCTGCGCTTGCGCCCTACCAGCAGGGAGGGGTCAAATGAGGGGCTGCTAACCAGGGCCAACACCTCTCCCGTGGATGGCTCTATAGCCACAATAGCCCCTATCTTATTCTGCATCAATAGTTCGCCATATGCCTGGAGTTCAAGGTCTATGGTGCTAACCAAATCGGTACCGGCCTTGGCCTGTATGTCAAACTGGCCATTGGCGTAGCTGCCTATTTCGCGGTTAAACTTGTCAACCACCTTATATTCATAGCCTTTCTCCCCGCGCAGTACCGTTTCGTATTGTTTTTCTAGCCCGCTTTTGCCTATAAAGTGTTGCAGTTCATAGTATCCATCAGAAGAGGCTATGTCGCTTTCGTCCACTTCACCCAAGTAGCCCAACAGGTGGGCGGCCACAGGCGCATCAAACCGCCGCCCTATACGGGCTTTCACGCTAAATCCCCTAAAGTTGAACTTTTGTTCCTGAAATCGGGCCACCACATCATTGCCCAGTTCGCGGAGCACCACCGTGGGGGTATAGTATCTCTTTTCGTCGGCCAACTTTTGGCACATGGCCGAAAAAAAAGAGGTATCCAGGCCCAAGATTTCCGCGAGTTTGTGGGTATCAAAAGGCTCTATTTGCTTGAGCACAGCTATCAGGTCATACACTGTCTCATTGGTTACCAATCGTTTGCCGTTTCTATCATAGATTAGCCCCCTTGCCGGAAGTACGGTCTTACGGCTCCGGGTATTTTCTTCGGCAAACTGCTTGTACTGCTGCGCCACCAGCTGTATGTAAAAAAGCCTGAATAACAGTATGGCGCTCAGCACGGTTACTATTACCACCACATTCCGAAACCTATTGTCAAACCTATCTTTCACCTATTCTTTCCCTTTTGATAAAAGAAAATAATCTCCAGGGCGATCAATAGCAGCATGGTAAACAGGGTATTGACCATCAATTCGGCGGTAGCCAGGAGTGCCCGGTCAAACGACATTTCATCAAGGGCCACCAAGGCCAGATTGTGCATACCCACCAGTCCCAGCACATACAGCAGAAAGGTACTCAAACCCAAATTGTACATGTGCGGCATTTCACCTTCCATTTCTTCACTGGCGCCAAGCACGGTGTGCAAGTAAAAATCCCTGATAAACACCACCATTGTACACGCCACGGCATGAATGCCGTAGCTGTAGTTGAATAGATCTACCAAAAGCCCCATGGAGAATGCGATAAGCAAGGTTTGCCAGCGTGTCATTTTCATAGGCAGCATGGCCAATGCAAAGACATATGGAAAGGGCCTGGATACGTCAAAGAGGGTAATATGGTCAAATAGCGCCAACTGCAAGAGCAATAGCACTATGGCTTGTAGCCACCAACGTATATGTACTTGCCAGGCCATTTAGTCCACTACTTCCATTTCCAGGGCATTCTTTTCATCCACCATGTTGCGGCGCACCACATATACATAGTCTAGGTTTCTAAAGTCTTGATAGAGTTTAACTTTTATTGAGTAAAAGGCATTTCCCGCCAATAGGCCAAAATCAACCACCTCACCTATAGGGGTTGATTCGGGGAATAAAAAGGCGTAGGCATTGACTTCCACTTTTTGGCCTTTGGCCACGGCCACATGGCCGGGAATATGGGTTAGAATGGCATGGTCCAAGCTATTGCCATCCCAAATCAATATGCCGTTCTCGCCCAGGTCGGCTATGCGTGCCCCCACGGCAAAATCGGAATGCAACAATGAGATGGCAGATGCAAAATGCGTGGAAACCCCTTTAATGGTACCTATAACCCCTTTAGGGCTAATAATGCCCATGTTTTCCTCTATGCCAGCCAATTTGCCCAAGTCTATGGTTATATAGTTGTTGCGGCGCAAAACGCTATTGGAAATTACCCTAGCCGGTAATAATTGCCAGGCCGATACAGAATCAAGGCCCAGGTCCACCCCCATGGACCGTGGTATGCGGTTTCTGGAACTTGAAAAAAAATTACCTTCATTTTCAATAAGATGCGCCACTTCTGTTGCCAGGCTGTCATTGGTCTTCTTGAGATAAAAATATGATTTGACCGAATGGCTTGCCTGGTGAAAGGTGCCCACCGCCTCTTGGCTGGCTGCGCGGAATGCGCTACGCTGGTAGGGATTTTTGCTAAAAACCAATGATAAGCCCACCGCTTGTAGTACCACAAAAAGAATAAAGGCGTGGTACCTGAGCAGCAAATCTAACAGGTTTTGCATTCAGCGTATTAGGTCATTAGGAACTTGAATTTCTGATAGTTTTTCAAGGCAATGGCCGTACCGCGCACCACCGCCTTCAGGGGGTCTTCGGCCACATATACAGGCAGTTTAGTTTTCTTGGATATGCGTTTGTCCAAGCCACGGATAAGCGCCCCGCCACCGGTAAGGAACAAGCCCTTTTGATAAATATCCGAAGCCAATTCAGGTGGTGTAATCTCTAGTGCCTTGAGAATGGATTCCTCAATCTTAGAAATCGATTTGTCAAGTGCCCCGGCTATCTCGTCATATGTAACGCTGATCTGCTTGGGAATACCGGTCATTAAGTCCCTGCCATTCACGGCATAGGGCTCCGGCGGATTGTCCAACTCGGTAGAAGCTGCACCCACCTGTATTTTAATTTGCTCGGCCGAACGTTCACCAATAAGAATGTTGTGCTCGCGCCGCATATACTCCATTATGTCCATGGTGAGCTCATCGCCGGCTATCCGTATAGACTGATCGCAAACTATTCCCGCTAAGGCAATTACGGCAATTTCTGTGGTACCCCCTCCTATATCTATTATCATATTGCCCACGGGTTCTTCCACGTCAATGCCTATGCCTATGGCTGCGGCCATGGGTTCGTGTATGAGATATACTTCTTTGGCACCCGCCTTTTCGGCACTATCCTTTACCGCCCGCTTTTCCACTTCGGTAATTCCGGAAGGAATGCAGATAACTATGCGGAGGTATGGGTTGAAAAACCGCTTGCGGTCTATCATGCCAATCATACCCCTAAGCATTTGTTCGGCGGCTTCAAAATCGGCAATAACACCGTCCTTGAGCGGGCGGATGGTTTTAATATCCTCGTGGGTTTTGCCGTGCATCTGCATGGCTTGGTGCCCTATGGCCAGTATCTCACCGGTAGTCCGGTTCTTGGCCACTATGGATGGCTCATCTACCACCACTTCATCCCGGTACACCACCAGGGTGTTGGCCGTACCCAAGTCTATGGCAAGTTCTTGGGTAAAAAAATTAAACATTCCCATGGGTTGTGTGCTGTTTAGTGTTTAAAATGGCGGAATCCTGTGATTACCATGGCCATATTGTTGGCATTGCAATAATCAATGGAATCTTGGTCGCGGACCGATCCGCCAGGGTGAATGACCGAATTAATACCTTTTTCCTTAGCTATTTGCACGCAATCAGGAAAAGGAAAAAAGGCATCTGAGGCCATGGCGGCATTTTCTAGGTCCAGGCGTGCTTCTTGGGCCTTGGCTATGGCATGCTTTAGGGCGTCTATGCGTGAGGTCATGCCGCAGCCCATGCCCAGTAGTTGCCGGTCGCGCACCAAAACAATGGTGTTTGACTTTGAATTCTTTGCTATTTCATTGGCAAACAACATATCTCGCATTTCATCCGGACTAGGCTGCCTATGGGTGGCCACCCGCAGGCTATAATCCTTGGTGCCAGCAAGGTCTTTGTCTTGAATAAGGGTGCCATGCAGTAGGGTCCTAGACTCGGTAGCCGGTGGATCGTTGCGTTTAAGCCTAAGGATAACCCGGTTTTTTCTTGACGAGAGAAGCTGGAAAGCCTGGTCATGAAAATCAGGGGCAATGATGACCTCAAAAAACAAATCGTTAATCAACAAGGCTGTTTCAAGGTCAATTGGTCTGTTGGAGCCTATTATGCCTCCAAATGCCGATACGGGGTCGGCGGCCAAAGCCTTTCGCCAGGCATTGGGCAGTAACTCGTCTTCAGCTAAGCCACAGGCATTGTTATGTTTTACTATGGCCATGCAGGGAGATTCATGCCCCCTAAGATAGGCCAATGTGGCATCAATGTCAAGCAAATTATTGTATGACAAATCTTTGCCTTGCAGTTTATCAAAGATATTGTCAAGCGCACCAATGAATTTTGCCTTTTGGTGCGGGTTTTCGCCGTACCGCAAGGTAAGCGCGCTGCCACCAGTCAAGTAATTGGCAATCAATCCATCATACCTGGTAGTGATGTCAAAAGCCAGGCCGGCCATATGGCGGCGTTCCTGGCCTGTGGTATGGCTGCGTGTGGCCAGTAAATCAGCCAACCAAGCATATTGTTCGCGTGAGGAAACCACCAACACATCTGCGTAGTTTTTGGCAGCAGCCCGTATGAGGGATATGCCCCCAATATCTATTTTCTCTATGATATCCTGGTGGTTGGCTCCTGATGCATAGGTTTCTTCAAAAGGGTATATGTCCACTATCACCAAATCAAAGAAAGGAATCTCATACTGCATTACTTCCTGCTGGTCCAGAGGGTTGTCCCTGCGGGCCAATATACCGCCAAAAATCTTGGGATGCAGGGTCTTGACCCTTCCTCCCAAAAAAGATGGGTAATTGGTAAGGTCTTCCACTGCCGAAACAGCTACCCCTTTTCGCTCTATATAGGTTTGGGTGCCGCCGGTGGAGAAAATATGGATATGGTTATCTACCAATCGGTCCAAGATGGTATCCAATCCGTCCTTGTTAAAAACCGAAATCAGTGCGTTGGAAATCTGCCTATTGCTCACAAACCTATGGTCTTTGCTGCTTTAGCGCAAAAGTATCCCTTTTGCACGGCCCTGTGGAATACGGTGGGATTAGAATATGCACAATTGGTGATTGGTATGGTAGCCAATGGGTTAATTGGCATGTGCAAAGGACGCTTCCGCTCCCGTCACGTTGCCTTGATCGTCTAAGGATTGCAGCCTCACCGGCACCAAATCATGCACCAGGGCGGGGTCATAGGGCACTTTCACGTATATGTAATTGTCAGTGTGCCCATATAGAAATCCCGCTTCTACCTTAGACTCAAAGAGTACTTTTCTGGTGGTATTCAAATGGCCTAGGTAAAAAGCCCTTTTCTTCTTTTCAGAAAGGATCTGGAGCATTTCCCGTCTCGCGGTCCTTTCTCCGTTGGGCACCCGGCCATCCAGCCTTAGGGCGGTAGTATTTGGCCGTTCGGAATAGGAAAACGCGTGCAGATAGGCTATGTCCAAATCGCGTATAAATGTGTAGGTATCATTGAATTCCGCCTGCGTTTCGCCAGGGAATCCCACTATTGCGTCCACGCCAATGCAAGCATGGGGCATGGCCTTGATAATGCGCTCTACCCTATCGCGGTACAATTTGCGCTCGTAGCGCCGTCGCATGGATTGGAGTATCTTATCGCTGCCACTCTGCAGTGGGATATGAAAATGCGGGGCGAACCGGCCAGAAGTGGAAACAAAATCGATGACTTCCGGAGTAAGCAGGTTGGGTTCAATGGATGATATCCTAAAACGGTCAATTCCTTCAACATCATCCAAGGCGCGGATCAGGTCAATAAAGGTTTCGTTGTTGGGATAGCCAAAGTCGCCCAGGTTTACACCGGTAAGGACGATTTCCCTAATGCCCTGTTGGGCAATTTGCCTGGCTTGTGACAGCACACTGGGTATGGTATCGCTCCTGCTGCGCCCGCGGGCCAGTGGAATGGTGCAAAAGGCACAGAAATAATTACATCCATCTTGCACCTTGAGAAAAGTCCTGGTGCGTTCGCCCAGGCTATAGGCGGCATGAAAAGAGGTAACGTGCTTAATGGGAGAGTTGTAGAGCACCTTACCGCCAGTGAGTTCCTGCAGCTTGGCGGGCAGGTCAAATTTCTCAGCCGCACCAAAAACGCCGTCCACGCCCTCTATACCCAAGATTTCCTCAGGTTTAAGTTGCGCATAGCACCCTATAATGACTACTTTGCTCTTTGGGTTCAACCTTTTGGCCTCCCTAACCACTTTTTTGCACTTTCGGTCGGCATGGTCGGTTACCGAGCAGGTATTTATGACATAGACATCGGCAGCCTGTTCAAAATCAACCACGGTATATCCCGATTGGGCAAACTGCCGGGATATGGCCGATGTTTCTGAAAAATTGAGTTTACAGCCCAGAGTGTAAAAAGCTACGGTATGCATGGCTAGGCATTCCTCATAGACAGCTTTATCTCCGTAAGTTTCTTCTTGGTATATAGCGGAAAATCGCCCCGCATCATCCAGCCATAGTACCCTGGGTCATTGCGCAGCACGTCTTCTACTGGCTGGCCCTTGTATTTGCCAAAATTGATGATGGCCACACCGTGCTCATTTTTGACTAGACGGCCCGCAATATCCACCATCTTGTCGGCAGGCGCACCGGTAAACTCATGTATAAAAGCCGTATCGTTCTGGAGTTCATCATACCTTTCAATCTGGGCCTTATATACTTCAAATGTGGCCTTGGTATCTGCTTCGGCACTATGGGCACCCTCCAGTGCTTGGTTGCAGTAAAATGCATAGGCCGCTTCTAGGGTCCTTTTCTCCATTTGGTGAAAAATACGCTGAACATCAACGATTTTCCTATTCTTTAGGTCAAAATCTTGGCCTACCCGCATAAACTCTTCTACCAGCACCGGCACATCAAACTTGAGCAGGTTAAACCCAGCTAAGTCAGCGCCTTCCAAAAACTTGGCTATATCGGCTGCCTTTTGCTTGAAAGTGGGTTTATCCCGCACTTTTTCATTAGAAATGCCGTGAATCGCTTGTGCTTCTTCTGAAATGGGCATTTCGGGATTGAGAAGACAGGTCCTTATGTCTTCATTTCCGTTAGGCCCCACTTTGAGCATGGAAATTTCCACTATGCGGTCGGTTCCTATGTTGAGCCCGGTAGTTTCAAGGTCGAAAAAAACGATGGGGCGTTTGAGCAGGAGATTCATCTGGACAAAAGTATCTTGTAAAAGCATAAATGACCTAGTCCATGCCCAGCAGTCGGTCCATGGCCAATCCGCCCCAGTTGCCCGAACTCATGAGCACAAAGGCCATTTTTTGATGCTTGATGGTAGGGACAAATGCCTCCAAGGCGGTTGGATTGTCAAAATACAGGAGGTCTGGCCGCTTAAAGGCATCCCGAATTTGCACTTGGGTAAATTGCAGGTTGCCCTTTCGGCGGAGTGCTTCAGGATCTACAAACACGGCCGCCGTACCTGCAGGCGCAAGGGTATTGGCATATTGGGGCAAGAAATCGGGATTTAAGCTACTGAAGGTAAACAACTCCAGCACTGCCACTACATGGTGGTCGGGGTATTGGCTGGCCACGGCATTTACAGAGGCGGCCACCTTACTCGGTGAATGGGCAAAATCCTTAAATACCTTAAGGCTAGGGGTATCCACCAAGGGTTGAAGCCTGCGTCCAGCACCCGCAAAAGAGGTCATTGCCTCAAAGAATTGCCCGGTGGGTACGCCAAGCTGCGCACAGACCAAACGTACCCCTTCCAAATTCTGGAGGTTGTGTTCGCCAAAAATCAACAGCGGTGCCTGTAAATCCTCATGCACTACCGTAGTACGTCCGTTAGAAACAAAATATTTTGGTGTTTCATAAGGTTTTACAATTAAGCTGGGCTTAAACTGCCCCCCTACTATGCGCCTCAATTCGGCATCGCCCGAGAAATACACCAAAGTACCTTCGGTCATCTCAGCCACCAACTGTTCAAATGGGGCCACATAGCGCTCCTTGGTTGGAAACACATTGATATGGTCCCAAGCTATACCAGTAAGCATTAACACGTTGGGCTTATACCATACAAACTTGGGCCTAAGGTCAAAAGGAGAGCTGAGATACTCATCACCTTCCAACACGATGATAGGCGCATCGGACAGGCGTACGCTATCTTCAAATCCATCTACGCTGCTGCCCACCAAATAGTCAAACCGCAACCCTGCATGGGCCAGCACATGCATGATCATGGCCGTGCAGGTGGTTTTTCCGTGACTTCCTGCCACTACCACCCGCAGCTTTTGCTTACTCTGCTCAAATACAAAAGCGGGGAATGAATAGGTAGGAATACTCAATTCCTTTGCCCTAATAAGCTCAGGATTATCGACTTTGGCGTGCATTCCCACTATTACGGCATCCATGTCAACTTGGATGCGCCCTGGATCCCAACCAAATTCTGAGGGCAAAAGGCCATATTGACTTAGCCTAGAAAGCGACGGTTCAAAAATCACGTCGTCGCTGCCCGTAACCATATGCCCGTTTTTGTGAAGGGCAATGGCCAGGTTGTGCATAACGGCACCTCCCACGGCCACCAAGTGTACTCGCATGGGGGCAAATGTCAGTTATTGCCCCCTAACTTATGAAAGGGAAAATCAAGAAAGCCTAGTGCTTGACCAGTGTCTTGGTCACTGATTTATCCTCGCCAATGATTTCTAGGGTATATTCACCGGCTGGCAACTTATCCAGGTTGTCAATTTGGTGTTTGTTAAGGCCTTTGGTCAATTCAATATTTTCTTTCACCAAAATGTCATCCTGGCCGTTGTATATCTTGGCTGTAAGGATTCCGTTGAATTTTGCGTTGATTTCCACATCAATGGCCGAATTGAATTCCGCATTTTTCAGGTCGTTGACTACCCAATATTCACCCGAGGCTTCAAAGTCGCTGTCGGATCCGGCTTTTGAATCGGAAGGCTTGAATAGCTGCCCACCAAAAATAAGGGCTGCAGCCAATAGTACTACCAGGGTGCCGCCCGCCGCATATACCAGCCGGAGGTTGGCCATTTGTCGTTGTTTTTGTTCCATTCTCATTGTTGTTGCTTGGTGTGATACTGTTATAGTGGGAAAGGTAAAATATGCCTACTCCGCGTATGTAAAAAAGGCATGGATTGATGTTTTCATTACGTGAAACTGGCGGTTTGGGTGATAAACACCTATTGTTTGATAAGCCTTTTGGTCAGGGCCCTACCGTTGGCCTGCACACGAAGGACATAGCTTCCTGAAGGTAGGCCAGCCAAATTGTCAAACAAATATTTACCCACTTCAGGGCCCATAATCAGGGATTCAGTCCTTACCACTGAGCCATTGGTATTGAGCAAGTCAAATACCACTTTGGCATCTTCTGAAAGCAAAACGTCAACAGTAAATGACTCCGCAAATGGGTTGGGATACACCGTTTCTACCTGAAACACCTGTTCGGTAAGGGTTCGGTTCACCTCCCTTATTTCGGAGAAATCTGTTTTGCCATCATAATCAACCTGCATAAGCCGGTAATAGGATTTGCCTCCCAGTGGGGAATTATCAAAATAACTGTAATCTAATGGGTTTATAGAATTACCAGCTCCCTTTATGGTGGCTATCCTATGCCAGGCAAGCCCGTCGGCCGATCGCTCCAGTTCAAACCTCTCATTGTTGGTTTCGGTGGCCGTACCCCAAATGAGTTCCACTCTAGCACCGGATGGTATGGCGTCAAAATGGGTGAACTCTACTGGAAGAGGGGAGCCCGATTCATCTAAAGTGCCGAGTGAAAAGTAGGTGAGCCCAGTGGAGAAATTGTAGTCAAAGGTGATGGAAGTATCGCTTACCGAGTAGTTGTAAGAGGTTGGGCTTACGCTATATGCACCAGAGGCAAACACCCCATCGGCATCTATGAGCAATCTCAACTCAGAATAGTCATAAGTTGCTGCGTTTTGTAGTACCCCTGGAAAAGTCCTTAAATCAAAGACCAGCCTCAAGCTGCCTACCGTACCGCTTTCCCTAAGCATCCAAGTCCTTGCTATCCTGCGCTCTATCACTTCTGAATTGGTGGTGGTGCCCTGATCTGTTTCGTTTTCGCCCGTCAGGTCGTCGTTGTCGTCACCTACCAGCACATAACTCTGGTTGGCCGAAAATGCATTGGAATTGTCCTGGTTGGTAGCCGCTATGCTGCCCAATCCTATGGTAAGCACAGAGGTGGCTCCGTGGTTCCTTGATTGGCGCTGGTCCAGGGTGGTTTCGTCATCACGTCCTATACCGGTCATGCGGTTGTGATAAGTGGTGTTGTCGCTATAGTCCCAAAGCGTAGTACCACTGGTGTTTACATAGTCGTGTGCCACACTGGTACCGTACTTCATGGCGAGGTAGGTTTCTATTTTGTTTCGGTCAGATTCTGACAATGCCGTAGAAAAATTGATGACCTCGGCTATTCTGCCGTCAAACTGGCTGCCACTGGCTGGGTCGTCGTGGTTGCCAATTCCAACGGAGGATGGGTCAGACAGGGAATTGTTATCTGCGGCATAGGTATCGGCCAGTGCCCCATTAATATAGAGATAGTTTGTGCCACTGGCATTTTGCACCCTGGTAGCGCCCAGGATTACCGGGTCGCCGTCGTTGAAGGCTGTGCTTGATTCGCATCCAAAATTGTCACCTGCAGTTCCCTTAAAAAATGGCTTTCCTGCATTTTGTGAAATGGAATAGTCATTTGTGGTACCACTATTTTCCGCGCCAACTATCGCAGGACAAGTCCAGAAGTTGCTGCTTCCGCTGGTTTGTCTGGTTTTGTACACCACATACCAAGTCATGTCGCCGTCCACGGGCTGTGAAAGGGATGCCAAGTGCCTGTTGCCGCCTCCATCAAATTTGATGGACGGGTTAAAATTCATGGATCCCGCATCCAAATAGGGATATGTTCCTGAACTACCTGCACTTGCCACATCAAAACTATTGCCTGACTGGTCGTTCCAAACCAGTACATTGTCTTCATCATCTGACAGCGTAGTGGCTCCTGCATCCGAGTAGGCATCGGCGTTGGCCATCAACCACATTTCTATGCTGGTTGACACCCCGCCTGGATAGGGGTCATAGACCTCCTGTGCCAAGGTAAAATAGTACCCATTGGTAAAACTCACACCGGTAAAGGTCAAATCATCTCCAGAAAGGGCAGCTCCCGATGTGTGCTCGGTGGCACCTGAAGTAAAGTCACCATCGGCATCTATAAGCAAGGCGTAGTTGCCCGCTGCACCGCCGGTCATATCGAGCATGGCCAAGTCAACTGTTAATGAAACTGTTCCAGGGCTGCCGTTCACTTGTACTTTCCATGTCCTGTTTGAAGCATCGGGATAGTTGTTTGATCCATTTGAAGTACCCATTGTTAGGCTGCCGTCGTCATTGCCCCAGATTATGGCGTCATAGTCGTTGCTAAACGCGCCCCCCTTGTCCATGGTGATGGCGGCATCGGTGTATTGGCTTTTTGAGATTTGCTGGTCAAGCCTCGAGTCGTCGTCCCGGGCTATGGCGGCCACTTCATTGTGGTAAGAGGCGTTTGAAGTGGCATTCCAAATGGTAGTACCATCAGAAAGAACGTAATTACCAGATATGGTAATACCATATTTCACAGCCAAATACGAAGCCACTTTGATCCTATCCGTTGACGACAGGCTGCCTGAATAGGTAATGACTTCGGCTACCTTACCATCATAATAGGAACCTCCCCAGTAGTAGGCATTGCCTCCTACCCGAAATGCCATGTCGTTTTCGGCGTTTTGGTAGCTGCCGTTGCTGGCGTTCGCTATTTGGGCCTGGTCCACATATATGGAAGTAGTGGATCCCCCGTTGTTGTTGTTTACATTGATTAACAATGGTTTGCCCGCCGGAGATGAAACTGATGTGCTGGTAAGGCCCCTTCGCCAGGTAGATGATCCCCCCACGCCCCAGGCCACCACCTCATTGGTCAGCCCTGAGGTGCTGCTGCCCAAGCTCAGGAAAGTGCAGGGCGTGGAAGCCGATGAGTTAGAAGTAAATATGGCTTGGTCAGCCAGGGTATAATCTACCAAGTCATCGGGAACGATTACCATAAACACTTCATCTGTGTAACCACCGGCCGATGCCTGTAGATACTCTTGGGTACCATCAAAATCAATGGCATCATTGAAATTGACATAGTCAGCTTCCAAAGCAGGACTGGCCGAGCCGCCGGCGGTCATGTCGTTGTCATTGCCAGACAAATCGCCCCATTCGGTAATGGAGGTGGTGCCGGTAACGTTGGCACTTGCATCAAGCCACGCCGAAAGGTTTGAGGTGATTCCGCCTGGCCCTTCGGTAATGGGTATGGAGTAGAACACTTCTATGGTAACATGGTCAATATAAGCGGTTCGGCTGCTTCCGGCATAATTGCTGGCCTGCACCCTAAGGCCAAAATTTGCACTGTTGATATCAGAGTAGGCCCATGTAGTGCCCCAGAGATCGGTAGCCCCGCCATAGGTTTCCACGGCATCGGAGGTACCCCAATAATCTGATGTGTTTGAATAGTCACTGCCGGTGTTTGATGAGCCATTCTTGGTCAGGTAGATATTGTAGTCCTTCACTGAACTTCCGTTAGACGCGGCCTTTTCCATATTCACCACAATGCCCACAATGGTGGCCGTGGAAGGGATAGAGAAACCAAATCCAGTGATTTCCAGGTATTCGCTATTCCTATTTCCCCCCGAGGTACTAAGGCTGGCATAGGCATCTGAATTGTTGGAGGAATACACATTGGTGGCACTAGACCAAGCCACGCCCGAACCGCCGGAAGTAGCGGCATCGCTGGGATCTGATGCGCCGGTAGTGGCGGCATTGCCTTCAGTAACCCCAGCACCTTTAAACACAAGGATAAGAAGGATTATAAGCAGGGCAGATGCTCCTGAACCTATGGCTACCTTCTGCCATAGGCTGAGGGTTTGTTTTTGCCTTAAGTGAACTTTCGAGTTGCTGTTAACCATAAGAAAACCTTTAGTGCATGTTTGATAGCCAAAGTTTTGCCAGTGGCTTTGATTCTAAATGAAATAGTTTTGAACATTATCCCCACGTCCTGTCATAACCATAGGTTTATAGCGCATCATTCTGTAATTCAGTGGGTATTGGAGCAGAAGACCCGGGACAGCCCTGCGGCGAAACACGAAAGAAAAAGTCCAATAACAATATTCGGTTCTCATTATTGGACTTTATTCCTGAATTTGATTTCGCTCCGAGAGTATTTACCCTTTAAGCACTTTGGTGGTGACCACGGCACCCGACTGAATAAGGCGCAAGACATAATAACCGGGTTGTAGGGCGGAAAGACCTACCAACTGGATATCTTGTGAACCTTCAAACACTTCATATTCCTGCTGCCACACGGTGCTCCCCGCAGGCGACACCAATTCGGCCAGGACAAGGCCGGCACCAGGGACTTGGCAGCGCACGGCAAGTTGGTCAGAAAATGGATTTGGATACGTAGATTCAATGCCTATGCGGCCAGCAGCCCCATCCATGTTAAGTTGTTCTACCGATGAGTAATCGGTGGTGCCGTCAAAATCCACTTGCTTAAGGCGATAGTACGACATTCCGGGCAAGGGACGGTCGTCATAAGCCTGATAATCAATAGGGTTTATGGAATTACCAAACCCATTTACTTGAGTTATAGGTTCCCAAACCACCCCGTCGGCAGAGCGTTGGATTTCAAAGTAGTCGTTGTTCTTTTCGGTGGCTGTGCCCCATGTTAGTGATGCCTTGCCCTGAACGGGTGCTACAGCAAAGTAAATAAACTCCACCGGAAGTGCGGAACTGCCCGAACCTATGCCAAAGAAGTATCGGTTGGCAGTCATGGAGCTAAGGACAAAAGACTTAAAGTAAGGGCCATCACCCGTGGCAGCCGAGTAGGCCAGCGGCGACCAGGCACTGGACACTCCCTCTTCCCAATGCCCCACAAAGCAATAATTGCGTCCAAAGGATGTCATTTCTTGGCTTGGGTCCCAACCTATGGTGATGCTCACATTGGTCTTTGACTCAGATGACTGGATTTGCCAGGTTTCTGACACGGCCTCAGAAGTGAGCTCCGTGGATTCAGATTCTGGGTTGGCAAACACCTTGTCAACCACACCCACAGAATATTCTGCACCGCCCCCATCATCAATAACCACAGGCAAATAGGGGTTTCTCCCTACTGGAAATACAATGGGCGAACTGCCCACCACTGCTTTCACCCGCCCTGAACCGTTGATTTTTAGATACGAATTGGAGTTGCCATGTGTGGTGGTGCCCTTAAGGAGTATATCGTTGTCTCCCAATTCTATGTCTCCTTCGGTCAAGGTAAGTGCCCCTGTAATGATCAAATCGTCGGACAACTCCACGTCGCTGGTATTGTTAACGGTGATATGGGCCACACTTCCCCCGCCGGTTATCTTTTGCTTTGAATTGCCGTTGAGTTGAATGACACTCGAACCTGAGCAAGTACCGCCTACATTTAGCTCACCGCTCACGAATACATTTCCCTCCACATCAAGTTCCACCCCGCTATCAATCACCAGGTTTTCGTATTGATCGTTTTTCTGGAGCTTGAGTTTTTGAGATTTATACTTGAAGTGAATGGTAGCCCCATTGTAGCAGGTAAATCCGGCTGGGCGGGTCCAAACCTTGTGAAAGGCTACCTTGCCGGCGTTTAAGTACAGGCTATCCCTGGCAATGCCGCTGTTGTCGCTATCGGGGCAATCATCCACGTATTGCCAGATGCTGGCGTTGGCACCGGGCTCGTTGTTTTGTGAATACCACTTGTTCGATTTCATTTGATACACCTTCCCGTCCCAAAATACCTCGACCACATCGCTCTTGTTCACGCGCTTATATTCCGTGGCACTGTTCCACTGCGCCACATCGCCACATGAGGGCTCCACATAGTCACTGCATTGCTTCAGCTTGGTCCAGTACTTTGGGTTTTGGTCAGGGGCATTATTTTGTGACCACCATACATCCGTGCCCAACTCATATAGAACCCCCTTGTAACTCACAAATACTTCGTCACCGCCGTTTGACCTTTTATAAGTGGTGGCGCTGGACCAATCTTTGGCCAAGTCACAAAAATCCTTGCATGTAACTTTTTCCCAGATCGGATTGCCTTTTTTGGATCCGGGCTCTTCGCCCTGCGACCAATACTTGGCGGGTTTCATCCTATATACCACATCTTTATGGGCTACATAGATGCGTTCGGTATTGGCCCTTTTATAGGCGGTCTTTGCATTCCAGTCATCGGCTTTGTCACAAGGGCCACTGGCCGTAGGCTTAAACTTTCCCCCATTCATGATGAAGTCTTCCATGAAGTTGGTTTCACCCCCGGTAACGATAAACCGATAGTTGCCGTCATCATAGCCTGATGCGGTTTTTAGTAGTTTATTGAAAGTGGCACTGCCTGCCACAACCCGCACTCCTGGGTTGCCAGTAGAGTTGTCGCGCACAAACGTGGTGCTATCCGAAACTGTAAGCTCCCCATTGGTGAGTTTGGCGTAGGTGCTATCCGAGTCGTCACTTGACACCAATTTTAGGTTCTTGGCCTTCACGACCGCACCGCTCACTATGAATTTGGCATAGGCACCCAAGAGCTCGATGGATCCTGCGATGGCAAAATCCCCTTTGCGGGCAATACAAGTGGATTTCTCATCCAAGATCAAATCCCCTTTGATGTCAAAATCTGCGACGATTTTAAGGGAACCGCCGGCCTCCACATAAATCTGCCCGGGCGTAAACTTGGACGCATCGGAAACAATCGGAGGATTTTTACTGTCGGGAATCGTGACAGAGGCGCCATGCCCCGGCAAGCTGGAACCGTCCCAGTTTTTTGGGTTGTTCCAATCGGCACTCACCGCGCCGGTCCATATATCACCAATGGAAGCGGATGAATCCTCCACCGATCCCATTTTAATAATGAGTATTGTCACTATTGACAACACAATGGAGAAACTGCCGGCGATAGCTACTTTTTTGGCCAGCGACATCTTTTGCTTTTGTACCTGCTTCATGCGATAAGGGTTTACCATTTCTTTTAATTTGTGCCTTAACACCTGGCGAATGACCAATCAACGGATAGGCCATCTGACGGGATAAGGCGGGTTAAAAATTCCATGGTTCAAAAGAACATGTTTCATCGATTGATAAATCATGTTTAACCGATATTTCATCTAATTAACCGAACCACCCGTTCATGAATCGCGCAGGTTGCAAAATGGCGTGAATATCCAATATCGGGAAATCAGTCCAGTCATGACGCTTAAACGGCCATTACGGATATCGAAATATTGGCACGGGCTATTGGACGGAAACAAAGAATGCCCCTATTTTGGCCCGACGAAAACCAACACATGAACTCGAGAAGCAACGCCCTGGTAATCTTTACGAAGAACCCCGTACTGGGAAAGGTAAAGACCCGCTTGGCCAAATCAATAGGTGAAAACATGGCACTAAGGGTCTATATGCAACTGCTCAAGCACACCAGGGAAATAACACAAGAGCTTGACATATGCGAAAAGAAATTGTTTTACGATGAGTTTATCCCTGCCAAGGACAACTGGAAGGACGACGAGTACGACAAGTTCCTGCAAGGCCCCGGCGACCTGGATGCCAAAATATCCAGGGCCTTAAAAATCATGTTTGACGAAGGATATGAGAAAGTGATTATCATGTCGCCTGACTGTCCTGAACTTACCTCCCTAAGGCTGAAACAAGCCTTTACATTGCTTGATGCAAAGGATTTTGTAATTGGCCCCCTAAAAGATGGCGGCTATTACCTACTTGGCATGAAACGGTATGAGCCACAAGTGGTGGAAGGCATAGAATACGGAAATGGCACGGCATACATGGAAACCATACGCAGAATTGAGTCCCTAGGCATGAGCCACAAGGCCCTGCCCGAGACCTATGATGTGGACCATGAAAGAGACATACCGGCAAAACTAAGAAAACAAGTTGGCCTTGAAGAAATTACGTCAATAGTGGTAGAAGAGGAGATAGAAGAAACCGTGGTAGAGGAGGTGAAGTCTGAATTTCCTACAGATGATCCTGATATTGATATGTTTAAAGATGAGCCTTTGGAAGATGATGAAGTAGATGATGATGGCGAAATAAAAAAAAGCAAGCCAAAAGATGGTACCGAAGACTGATAGCTGAAACGCCCCCTTGTCAAAGCCACTTACCGCTAGACTATGTGCCAAGTGTATAAAATGGCCCCAACTAAAGGAAGATCATTACATACGTGCGAAATTTGCCGCTGCTAAGAACCCATAAAATCAATGCCACCTAGCAAACCCCGCATAATCAAGGATTTCGAGAAACTAACTGATGAATTGCAACAGGCGATTAAGGATGCCTACCCCCAAGGTTTTTTTAAATACATGGTAGATTACCTAGACCGGGAAGGCAAAAAAAAATCAGCTCTCCCCTTTGAAACCCCAGAATACCTGTACTTGGTACGGATGCCGAGTGCCCCGCCAAAGGGGGATGAAGACGACGACGATCTATTCTGGGGAGATGACCAGCCGAAAAAACGCCGTAAGGGTGGAGATGATGAGGAAGGTTTCGCCGATATGGACGAAATGGAAGAAGACGACGAACCTAGGGAAAGCATGGACGATCGTTTTGATGAAATCTGAGCCCCTTACGGAATCTTTTCCAAATGACCGGCCCATAGTGTTTTTTGATGGGGTCTGTGGCCTGTGCAACCGTTCAGTAGATTGGCTCCTAGCGAGGGACAAAAAGAATAATGCATTCCTTTTTGCTCCACTACAGGGTGAAACGGCGCGGTTAACCTTAGCAACCCAATTTGTGGTCAACCCTTCCACCATAATTGTTTGGCACAATGGAAGATCCTTGGCCAAGTCTGAAGCAGTCATATACATATGCCACTACCTCTCGTGGCCTTATACATGGCTAGGCAAGCTGCTCAATGTATTCCCATTGACAATTACCAACAAGGCGTACGACCGGCTTGCGGCCAAGCGCTATGCGTGGTTTGGCAAAAAAGAAACCTGTCGTTTGCCCAGTCCTGAGGAAAGAAGCAAGTTTTTGCCGTAGCAACCCCGGTTGGAGTTCATCCTATATTAACCTGTGTTTAGGGTGGAGAAAAGAATACCTTTGCACCCCCCAAAAAGACTCTAAATGCTCACCATAAGCAATCTATCCTTCCGTTTTGGCAAGCGCGTATTGTTTGATGATGTGAATATAAAATTCACGCCTGGAAACTGTTACGGTATAATTGGCGCCAATGGGGCGGGCAAATCCACCTTTCTAAAGATTTTATCTGGTGAAATGGATGCCCCACAGGGAAATATCAGCATGGATCCTGGGGAGAGAATGGCCGTGTTAAAGCAAAACCACTTTGAGTTTGACAACGAAGAAGTGCTCAAGACGGTAATTATGGGCCATAAGACACTCTATGACATAATGGTAGAAAAGGATGCCATTTATGCAAAAACAGATTTTAGCGATGCTGACGGCCTGCGCGTAGGTGAACTGGAAGCCCTCTTTGCCGAAATGGACGGTTGGAATGCCGAAAGCGACGCAGCAGGTTTGCTTAGCGCACTGGGAATCAAAGAAGATAAGCATTACAAGCTCATGAAAGAGCTCACCGGCAAGGAAAAGGTGCGGGTCCTGTTGGCCCAGGCACTTTTTGGCAATCCAGACATACTCCTTCTGGACGAGCCCACGAACGACCTAGACGTGGAAACGGTGATGTGGCTGGAAAACTTCTTGGCTGATTTTAAAAACACGGTTATAGTGGTGAGCCACGACCGCCACTTCCTGGACGCCGTATGTACCCATATAGCCGATATAGATAGGCAAAAAGTGCAATTGTTCAGTGGCAATTACACCTTTTGGTATGAATCAAGCCAACTGGCACTGAAGCAAATAGGGGATAAAAACAAGAAACTGGATGATAAGCGAAAGGAGCTGCAGACCTTTATTGAGCGGTTCAGCGCCAACGCATCCAAATCAAAGCAAGCTACCGCCAGGAAAAAACTGCTTGATAAGCTCACTTTGGACGAGATAAAACCTTCAAGTAGGCGCTACCCGTACATTCATTTTGAACAAGAAAGGGATGCGGGCGACCAAATACTTGAAATTGAAGACCTGGCTTATGCCCAAGACGGCAATACCTTTTTCAAGCAAGTAAACATTTCCATGCGCCGGGGAGACAAAGTCGGTGTCATTTCACGCAATCCATTGGCCATAACCTGCTTTTTCAGGATCCTGGCTGGAGAAATCACGGCAAGTTCCGGGGCTTTTAAGTTCGGTTCAACCATTACCCATGCGTATTTGCCCAATAATAACGAAGCCTACTTTACCACCACCTACAACCTCATAGATTGGCTACGCCAGTATTCAAATGACAAAGACGAGACCTTTATCAGGGGGTTTCTGGGAAGGATGTTGTTCTCAGGCGAGGAAACCTTGAAGGGGGCCAATGTGCTTTCGGGTGGCGAAAAGGTGCGATGTATGATTTCTCGCATGATGCTCCAACAGGCCAATTTCCTGATCCTTGACGAGCCAACCAATCACCTAGACCTTGAGTCAATTACGGCATTTAACAACGCCCTGAAAAATTATAAGGGATCGCTCATGTTCACCTCACATGACCACGAGTTTATGGAGTCGGTATGCAATAGGATCATAGAATTGACCCCATCAGGCATTATAGATAGGTTGTGTACCTATGACGAGTACATAACAAACGAACAAATAAAATCCATACGGGAAGATATGTATGCCGTGAAGGTGTAACGGCTTATCATTGGCCAGTTGTCTGTATTTTAATTGCCAGTGAATTAATGCAATAGCGCAGTCCTGTTGGTTCTGGCCCATCTGGAAATACATGCCCAAGGTGTGAGTCACAACTACTGCAGCGTACTTCTACCCTTTCCATTCCATATGATCTATCTGGGTGATAACTAACCGCCCTTTTATTGACCGGTTGGGTAAAACTTGGCCAGCCACTGCCCGAATCAAATTTTATAGATGAGTCAAACAACTGATAGCCACATGCCCTACACGCATAGATCCCAGGAAGGTGAACATGGCAATATTCACCTGAAAACATGGGCTCTGTTCCTTTCATCCTAAGCACCTTAAACTCCTCTGGCAATAGCAAATCCCTCCATTCGTCTTCGGTCTTTTCCACTCGTTGTATTGGCACGGGATTGCCCTCCAGGGCAAAACCCATTACTGCATCCCAGTCAAGCACTCGTTGTGTAGTTGTCATTGGGCCAAAACACCCGTGCTGGCCAATTGGTTTATCGGCAATAGAACACTTGGTGAGAACGGCTGGTAATAGGCATAAAAAAGCGGCCCCTAACCACAAGGGCCGCCTCACATATAAAAAGTGCATTACTAATCTATGGTTACTCTAATACCAGCTTGTGCACCTGGTTGAACCCAGGTTTTCCTACATGCACCAGGTAAATACCCTTTGGTAGGTGCGACACATCAATGGAAGTTGACTCTCCTTGAACCCATTCTGTATATTGCAAATTGCCCTGCATATCGGTGACGTTCAATAACAATTCATCCCGGTTCAAAGGCAGGTCAACCTGAACAATACCCCTGGACGGGTTGGGATAAATTTGGCTAAGCGCCAAGTTTCCATTGGCAAATACCACCAATTCCACAGAGGAATAAGAGTAGTTTCCGTCAAAATCCACTTGTTTGATGCGGTAATAGTTATATCCGGCCAAAGGGGTAATATCGCTAAAGGCATAATGGCTTTCGCTTACAGTGGTGCCTTGGCCGCTTAATTGACCAAGTTGTAACCAGTCCAGCCCATTGGTGCTGCGCTCCACTTCAAAATGGCTATTGTTTATTTCAGAGGCGGTGGCCCAATCCAAGTTAACCCTATTCCCGCCATCTTGAGCGGTAAATGAAAGCCAGGTAACAGGTAGGGCTACAGTTTTTACTCCAAACGTAAACACCTGGCAATCATTATAATCATACTCAAACCGACCAATTTTTGTGGATGCGGTCCAGCTATCTGGATTAAACGCGGTTTCGTCAGTAAATGAGCCATCCTTGTCCGTATCCACCATCACAAAGATGTCATTGATGGAGATACCACCAGGAATATCGGTATCTGACAGGTCAAATTCATACGTCACATCCTCAATGGTACCGGCAGGGGGATTGGTGTTGATAGTTTCCCTGATTTTCCACTTTCGTTGCATACGGGTAATTCCCGACCCCGTGGGCACATCGCCGGTTTCGCCATTGGTTTGAAATGTTGAGGTACCATTATCATCACCCCAAAGGAAAAACTGCCTGTTTTTGTTGAAGTTATCAGGGCTATCAAAATCATGGTTGGTCTCCGTATAAGCACCCGTAAGTATGGGGCCGCTCGAAAAGTTTGTGGATTTGTTGTGGTGGATACCGTAGCAACTCACGTCACGGAATATACCCGTTACCCTATAGGAATACTGTGAGTATGGCCCTTCATTATTGCATTTGTAAGAATATGGCCACAAATCAATGCCGTTATGGTTTTTATATTCCACATATCCTCCTGAATTGTCAAGGCTTATCCCATACTTAAGTGCCAAGTAAGTGGTAATTCTGTTTCGTTTGTCTGGCAACAAATCGTGGGCATCCTTATATACCATGAGTTCGGCAATCGTACCTTCAAAATCTGTGGTATTGCGATACGCTCCCAAGATGAAAGTATCGGTAACAGTTCCAACGGATTGTGCGTAAAGGGCGTTTTTTGTTTGCAGAAGTTTTCCGTCTTTATACACTTTGTAAATATTGTGAAGGCTATCCGCAATATCTAAGGAAACTGTAACGGCCCTGATCTCATATGTGGAGCCTATACTAGTGTTGTAAAACACCTTGCGCGCCATATTGCTATTGCCCGCTCCATTGCCGTTTGATGTATATCCAGTGCCCCAATACAAGGCGTCAGTGTGAAACATTACCCGATTGGCGCCTTCACCATGGCCAAAAATGGGCTTACCCGCCGATGTTTTGATCACGGCATACACCGTCATGGCCTGGGCTTGCCTAAAATCCGTCCCCAACACGCCGGTAACATACAGATAATCATCAGATCCAAATTCAACTGCACCATAACCGTTGATTTCGTTTGCCACATACTGAGGCCATGTAGCACTGTTAGATGAGTTGTAAATAAGGTTATAGGTCTTGCCTTCAACCGTTTGAAAATCTTTCCACTGCGACACTCCTGACCCGGTGTAAACCAAGTAGGATGCAACATTGGTGGTGTTGTACCAAAATTCGAGGTTGTTGTGGCAGCCTGATGAATATTGGCCGAAGGAAACTCCAGGCCAGGCCAAGAGAAGTGCGAATGCTAGTAATGCTTTTGACATACGTGATGGTTTCAAAGTGGTTATATTGTGGTTAGTATGTATTCAAATTGATCGAGTGGTTATTGTTTCGATCACTTGGCTTCAAAAAACTGCCCCCAACCCGCATTGGTAAATTTCTTGCCTACCCCCCATGCATTCGCACATTCACCATATGAGTAGTCGTACGCAGCGGGCACCTTACTTACCGGCAGCCACATGATGCTTTGTTGTACTGAAATGTTGGGGGTTGTATTGTTGGCTATGGCATCCAGGCACCCTTGGTCCACAAGCACAGCAAAGTAGCCGTCGCAGGGTGGAATGTAGTACTCTCCCTTGGCTTTGGCATCGGCCACTACCTTATCTACTATCGATTGGTCCCAATAAAGCCCAAATGCCCCATTTATTGGTACGTCATTGTCTATAATGGTCCAAATAGCAGCTTGTATCTCAGGCCCTTTGGCTCCATAAATGGTATCAAACGGCTGGTTGATTATATAATTTATCAAGTCTAGGTTTTCAGGCCTGTCAACCAAACAATTGAGCGCTGCCGTATCGCCAGAATAGGATGATAGTAGTTTTGGAAAATAATACACCCCTTCATATATGGGGTTGGTTAGGTCCACACAGTTGCCAAAGAAGTAATCGTAGAACAGGAGGTTTCCGCTGTAATCGTAAATCAACATATTGAAATAGACAGGGTCAATGGTTTGTGACAGCAACATGAACACCGTACCTGTAGGGACCACCGCGTTTATGTCGGCAGTATCTATGGTGCATTTTGTTTGTTCGGTCACATTGGCGTTGGCCGAAACGTAGGTATATGTCATTCCGGTCACGTCAATGTTGTCATACTTATAAAAAAACACGTTATTGTGGTCGGTTTTGTGATCAAAGTTCTGGATGTCGGGCACACCGAGTCCATTAACGGGAAAACCGTTTGCAGTGGGCGATACATGTAGGTACGTCTTGGTGATAAACCAATTAGAATCGGTCACCACATAAGTTACATCGAGCGAGTCCCCATTTCGCTCTACCAGTACTTCTCCTATCACAGCAGCCCGGCGGGCCAATAGTGGAGTGGAGTACGAAAAGGATTGGGCTTGGATTTCAGCAACTGCCAGTAGCATGGATCCCACTATTACAAACAATGATCGAAGACGGGTAGCGTGTGTCATCAAATTTTTCGTTTTACCGATTTGGTGATTCTTATTTGAAAACCCCTAGTTCAAAAATTGGGCAAAACCTTTTGCAGCTTGAAAAATAGGGCATCAAAGGTTGGGCCTTTACGTTCAAGGCTGGAATTGCTTAGACAAAACCCTGTTGATGTTCTGTGATATACCCTAAATGAATCGATGAACCGAAATCCCTTAGGTTGTTATCCTCTTGCCCACGACGCCAAAAAAGCCAGGGTATCTTTTCCATCGGGATAGTCTAACAGGCCTGGACATTGCGTATTGCCCATTTCAATGCGTGTAGGTACATGCAAATTACACGGTGTACTCACCACCTGTATTCCGTCCCAAGATTGTTCAAGTAGTGCCTCCAACTCGTCCAAAGCCTTGTAATACGAAAAATTGACTACGCCTATAGGCGAATTCAATTCTTCACTTTCATGAAACAACGCAAATCCTGTGTCAAAATGGGAAACCCCGTTTATCAAAAAGACGCTCTTCTGATACATGTAATTGTTGTGGTATTTATTGTGATGGCCTATCCATGCATATGGCTCCATATAAGGCAACACGCTGGTTAGGTCAAAACCACTGGGCACGAATAGCTTGGTAACGTTCCTACAGCCAAGTCCGAAATAGGTAAAGATATCGTCGGCCAGCAAGTGGCCATGTTTTTCGTCCATATGCAGTGGGAGCACGGCCACTGATGTTCGATTTTTCCTGAGTATGGATGGGTACTTAGAGAAATAGCGCTCAAAATACCTATTGGTATTATTGGACCCGGTAGCAATGACCGCATCAAAATTTGCCAACCTATCAAGCACTGCAATCATATCCGCAGTTTTAGGTTCAATACCCATCATGGTATCAATAAAATAGGTCATCAGGGTTTTATCCTTGCCCGAAAGTTTGATTTGGGCCTTGTGGCCTGTCACAAAAACCGATAATAGGTCGTGCAGCCCCACCAAGGGTATATTGCCGGCAGGCACCAAAGCGACCGTGCCTTGTTGGAAAGGCTTTTCCCTTACCTTACCTGCCCATTTCCATAGGGCATCGGCATCCAAATAATTGCTTATGGCCAGTTCAACTGACTGGCGGGCAAATCGGGGCACAAACCAAGGGTTTTCATTTTCTACCCGCAGCAGAAGGTCATCAAATGTTGGATTCAACAGGTTGGACTTCCAGACCTTTCCTACTTCAATTAAAATTTCGATCCTATCGTGCAGTTGCATGGTTGGGCAAAACTATCTTTTAGTTTCCGTCCAGTTCAATTCTCAATACTTTTGTAAGCATAAACCGACTAAAAAGGAGAAGAATATGGCCATAATCATCACCGAAGATTGCATAAACTGCGGCGCCTGTGAGCCCGAATGTCCCAACAATGCCATTTATGAACCTGGTTCAGAATGGGCCTTTTCTGATGGCACGACCGTATCTGGTACTATCACCATAAGGGGAGAGGACTTGGATGCCGAGGCCAGAAATGAGCCGATTTCAAATGATGTATATTTCATAGTTCCTGACAAATGCACAGAATGCGTTGGTTTTCACGAAGAACCACAGTGCGCTGCGGTTTGCCCGGTAGATTGCTGCGTGGATGATCCTGACCGCAGGGAGTCTGAAGAAGTGCTTATGGCGAGAAAGGAGCAATTGCACCTTGACTAGCCATTGTTTTAGGTTTGAACTGGCCAGCTACCCCCTGCGCGAATTGCCCGACCACCGGAGCCAAATGGTTTCAGAGGTGCTGTACGGCGAAATCTTGGAAATAACTGCCTGCGAAGGCCCGTGGCTCTTAGTGTATAGCAAGAGCCAATCGTATGCTGGATGGATGGAATGGACTGAGCCTGTAAACTCCCCAACTAGTGAAAATGTCTGTATTGCTAAGATGCCCTTTTTGTTGGTCAAGGATGGCATTGAAATTCCCCTATCCATTGGCAGCTTGGTGAATGAGCAAGAAATTTCTGGCCTCGATGCCAAAGAAAGGAAGCACCTGTTGCAGCCAATTATCCCTGAAACTGCCTATGACCTTAGCCAAATTGTAGATGCAGCCAATTGGCTTAAAGGCACTCCCTACCTATGGGGTGGCAGAAGCCGGCACGGCATTGACTGCTCGGGCTTGGTGCAGGTATGCTGTTCCACTCTTGGCCTTATGCTCCCAAGAGATGCCCACCAACAAGCAACCTGCGGTTCTACTATTGGCTATGAAGATATGGAAAAGGGGGACTTGGCCTTTTTTTCCTCACCCCAAGGGAAGATCGTACACGTGGGCATTTGCGCTGGCAATGGGCTGATAATACATGCCAGTGGTTTTGTTAGGCAAGACCAATTGCTTGAAACAGGGATATTAAGACTCACCACCCATGAAATGAGCCATCAATTGGCTTTTATAAAAAGGCTAGATAGACCGTAGCATTTTGGCCACGTTCAGTTCCTCCTGAATGTTTTCCTTCAGGGCAGCCAGTTTTATGCGTCGCTGTTCCATGCTGTCGCGGTACCTAAGGGTGACCGATTCGTCACGCAAGCTTTCGTAATCAATTGTAATACAAAAAGGTGTACCTATGGCATCCTGCCGTCTATACCTTCTTCCTATGGCGTCTTTGTCGTCATACTGACAACTAAAATCAAAACGCAGGTCATCAAAGACTTTTTCTGCCATTTCTGCCAATCCATCTTTCTTGACCAGTGGAAGGATGGCCAGTTTGATGGGTGCGACTATGGGGGCCAGTTTCAACACCGTGCGCTCAGAATCTTGGCCTTCTTGATGCAAATTTTCGGTGCAAAAGGCATCTGACAGCAAAAGCAGGAACATCCTGTCAAGCCCCAAGGATGTTTCAACAACATAAGGAATATAGCTCTCTGAGATTTCTGGGTCAAAGTACCTAAGTTTTCGTCCCGATTCGGCCTCATGTCGCCTAAGGTCAAAATCAGTCCTGCTGTGAATGCCCTCCACCTCCTTAAACCCTATGGGAAAATCAAATTCTATGTCCACGGCAGCATTGGCGTAGTGGGCCAGGTTTATGTGGTCGTGGAACCTATACTTATCTGGCCGTGTGCCCAATGATAGGTGCCAGTTCATGCGTTTTTGCTTCCAGTGTTGGTACCACTCCATTTCGGTGCCCGGACGCACAAAAAACTGCATTTCCATTTGTTCAAATTCCTTCATCCTGAAGAGAAATTGCCTGGCAACAATCTCATTTCTAAAGGCTTTTCCAGTTTGGGCTATCCCAAAGGGCACTTTTCTCCGCGACGATTTCTGGACATTCAGGAAGTTCACAAATATGCCCTGGGCGGTTTCTGGCCTAAGGTATATAAGCCCACTATCATCGGCCACCGAACCCATTTGGGTAGAAAACATCAAGTTAAACTGGCGGACATCAGTCCAGTTCTTGGTGCCCGACTCAGGGCACACGATCTCTAGGTCTTCTATGAGTTTCTTTACCCCCGATAGGTTGCCGGTGCTCATACAGGCTTCAAACTGCGTTTCTATTTCCGTTATCTTGGCTTTGTTGCGCAGCACGTTCACATTGGTGGCCCTAAACTGGGATTCATCAAAACTGTCCCCAAATTTGACCCGTCCCTTCTCCACATCCTTTTCTATCTTAAGTCGGTACTTCTCTATGTGTTCTTCTATGAGCACGTCGGCACGGTAGCGTTTTTTGGAATCCTTGTTATCAATGAGGGGGTCATTGAAATTGTCCACGTGGCCTGACGCTTTCCAAGTGCGGGGATTCATGAAAATGGCGGAATCAAGCCCCACCACATCGTCATTTGCGTGCACCATGGCTTTCCACCAATAGTCCCGAATGTTCTTTTTTAGCTCTGATCCATACGGACCATAGTCATATACTGCACCAAGGCCGTCATAAATCTCAGATGAGGGAAATACATATCCGTACTCCTTGCTGTGCGCTACTATGTCCTTAAACGAATCAGATCCGGTGCTCATGCTTGCCAAAATGGTGTAATTGGGGCGCAAATATGCCATGTTGCTGGCGAACAGCCCATGGAATGCACCCAAAAAGGGCATAGTCGCTAAGGTCTAATAAAATAGGTTTTCTGCACAAACGCGAGCAAATTCATGCCCAGCGCTATAAAGACATGAATCCAGACACCGCCAAATACGCTTCTGGTCCTTAGGGCAATAACCCCAAGGATAAACCCACCAAAAATGGAGCTCACGCACTCCATGAAGGGTTTGCCAAAATGCAGGGTGCAGTACACGCAAACCATGGGAATTACCACACGTTCACCCAGGTGCTTTTCCATTTCAAAAATCAAGAAACCGCGCATGAGCACTTCCAAAGCCAAGAAGGTAAGGGCGTATAGTATTTCATGTGGGATGTAGGTAAGCAGGGGGTTTATGTCCCAGTACGTTTCGGCGGCACCCAATTTATAGGTAGGGTAAGCCCTTAAAAAACCGGTCTGAAAAGAAGCCCAAACCAACAATGGGGTCATGATGAGCATCATGACCAAATAAGGGCCTTTATCAAAACCCTTGGTTGTCAAACCGTAAAAACTCCCCTTTGCCCTGAGTGCCAAAAGGTAATAAATGCCTATGGGAATAAGGTATAGCCCTATGCGGGATACCTTAGATGCCAATTTGCGCAGGTAATACGTGGTTTCTGGAACGGCATCTACCAAGTGATATAGGTTATAAGTATTGTCAAAAGACAAACTAAAAGTGAAAATGAACAATACCACCCAGAAATGCCAAGAGCGAAAGAAAGCAAACTGCCGACCTACCATGCCTACTAGCAGGCAACCGTACAAATAGGGCGATGCATAGTATATCATGTTCCACCAAAAGAACCCTGCATTCACTCGCTGTGCACCCAGGATGCCACGCTCCAGGTTATAGGTGTAGTTAAACCAGATAGCGGTACCCAAAAACAACAGGACAGCAATGGCCAATCTTGTTCCTACCTGTTCGGCATAGTACTGGCGCAGATAGGCTATGATCTTTCGCACTCCTCTCATCACGGGGAAAGGTAATGCCATGACAGGACAAGGGCAGAATCGAGCAGAATGACTCCGTCCAATCCAGCCAGATAATAGGCCCAGGTGCGACTAGGCCGCCAGGCACCAATTAAACCCAACGCCACCACCAAAGGGACCCCGCGCCAAGTGGTCAATGAGTGACCCTGAACCATAAGAAGCACGCCACTACCTACCAAAGCCAATATGGCGCTGGCCCAGGCCAGCCTACCACCAAGCGCTATGGGTATGGTCTTTATTTTTTTGGCCTTGTCAGCTGACATATCGCGCAGGTCAAAAGGGATGGTAATGGCATAGATAAGGAGGAAGCGCTGTACAAAAAGCATACAGGCCTGGCTGGCACTGCCCGAGCCTGACAGACAGGAACCCACCCATGCCCACACAAACGCGATCAAAAAGACTTTAAAGTAGGGCAACTCCCTTATTCTTAATCCATTCTTCCACATAGGAACCGCGTAGAGACCTCCAATAATGAAAGGCAGCACCAGCCAGGGCAAGAAAGAAAACGGTATAAAGAACAAAAGCAGAAAAGGAGGCATTGCCAATAAGAGTTGGACGCGTACCTTCGCGTGCCGTTTGGCAAACAGCACCTGTTTAATACTCTTATTCTCAATTACTTCAACCACTTGTTCCCATTCATCCCCGAACAATCTATCTATATTGTACATGGATAATGTACCAAAGAACACAAACAGCACCATGGGTACTTGCACAAGTGCCACCTCTGACTCAAGCAACACAGCACCAGAAAGATACCAGGCACTTGCAGCCAAGGCTATGAAACAATTATTGACATAAAGCCCCTTTACCATCTGTTTCAATAGCCCCATTTCCCTAATTTTACCCTCAGGCATAGAGTTGGACACCCCAAAAGGTGATTGGCAAATAGCATACGCACATAGTTAAAACACAAATAAACTACAAGGAGTAAGAACCTTTCATAATGAAGACACAATCTACCATGAAGCACATTACCGATGAGGCACTATATGAAGGCCTCAAGACGTACTTCGGCTTCGACGAATTCAAAGGAACCCAAAAGGAAGTTATAAAAAGCATACTTGACGGTCATGACACTTTCGTGATCATGCCCACAGGGGGCGGCAAAAGCCTTTGCTACCAATTACCGGCATTTATGTCAAAGGGCACGGCCATTATCATTTCGCCGCTTATAGCCCTTATGAAAAACCAAGTTGATTTGGTCCGCGCATTTGGGGGAAAGGATGGCGTGGCGCATTTCATGAACTCATCGCTGAGCAAGAAACAATTAGACCAGGTGCGGCATGATGTTCGGACCGGTGTTACCAAAATGCTATACATAGCTCCCGAATCGCTTACCAAGAATGAAACGGTGGATTTTCTGCGCCTGCTCGACATTCCATTTGTGGCGGTGGACGAAGCCCACTGTATTTCTGAGTGGGGCCATGACTTTAGGCCGGAGTACCGGCGCATCAGACAAATTGTAGAAAACATTGGCATAGTACCCATTATGGGCCTAACTGCCTCTGCCACCCCCAAGGTGAAGGATGACGTGATCAAGAACCTGAAGATGAAAAAGCCCATGGTATATCAGTCTTCCTTCTTGCGAGACAACCTATACTATGAAATAAGGCCAAAGAAAAACAAGGTACAGACTGTAAAAGAGATCATAGCAATAATAAAAAAGCGGGGCAACCAATCGGGTATCGTGTATTGCCTTAGCCGTAAGTCAACCGAAGAACTTGCCGAGAGTTTTAGGGTAAACGGCATAAGGGCACTTGAATACCACGCCGGCATGGATTCATCCACAAGGTCAAAAAACCAAGATGCCTTTTTGATGGAAGACGTGGATGTGATAGTGGCCACCATAGCTTTTGGCATGGGCATAGACAAGCCCGACGTGCGTTTTGTGATTCACTTTGATGTGCCCAAGAGCATAGAGAGCTACTACCAAGAAACCGGCAGGGCCGGGCGTGACGGCATTCAGTCAGACTGTATCCTGTTCTACGACTATAAGGACTTAACCAAATTGGAGCACTTTCTCAAGGACAAGCCCGTGGCCGAGCGCGAAGTTGGCATGTTGCTGCTGGATGAAATGGCTTCGTTTTGTGAAACTTCTGGCTGCCGCCGAAAAGGCATACTGCACTACTTTGGTGAAGAGTATGACGACCACCAATGCCGCATAGAAGGCGATGTGAAAATGTGCGACAACTGCGTTCACCCCAAGGAGCGCTTTGATGCCGGGCCTGAATTGGTCAAGGTGCTGAGCCTAATGAGGGACATGAAGGAACGCTTTCTCATTAAGCACATAGTGCAGGTAATCATGGGCGAAACCAAGCCCCGTGTGCTCTCCTTTGAACACGACAAGCTAAAACTCTTTGGTTTTGGCAAAGACAAGGACTTTAACTACTGGAAATCCATAGTGCGTGCCGGCATGTTGGATGGTTTCATAGCCAAAGACATTGAGTCATACGGAACCCTATACCTCACCCCGGCAGGAGAATCTTTTATAGCCGAACCAAAAAAGGTGGAGGTAGCACTTGATTTCAACTTTGAGGAAGATACGGAAGGCACCGTGGTGAGTGAAGGACAAGGCGGTGAAGGATTTGACGAAGCGCTTTATGGCCTGCTCAAAGAAAAACGCTATGAAATAGCCCATGAAAACGGCTTGCCCCCGTACATCATATTCCAAGACCCATCCCTTGAGGAAATGGCCATCAGGTACCCTATTACCATGGATGAAATGGCAAATATTGTGGGGGTTTCGGCTACCAAGGCACAGCGCTATGCCCAGCCTTTCCTTGATTTGATAAAAGAATATGTAGAGGAAAATGAAATAGAGCGACCCGATGACCTGATCGTGAAGTCGGTGGTGAGCAAGTCGGCCAACAAAGTGTATATCATACAGTCACTTGACCGCAAACTTGACTTGGAAGACATAGCCAACTCAAAGGGTATGACCATGGAAGAATTGTTTACCGAAATGGAAAACATCGTTCTCTCGGGCACCAAGCTCAACCTGGACCACTACGTAAACGAAATGATTGACGAGGCCGACCAAGACGATATTTTTGATTACTTCCGCAGTGCTGCCGACCCTTCGGTAGATACGGCCATAATCAATTTTGGCAAAGGCGTGTATAGTTTTGAAGAGTTGTGGATCATGAAAATCAAGTTTATTTCTGAAATGGCCAACTAAGCTGCTACGCTCATGGCCAAGTGGAAATTGCGCTCCGAGGTTGAGGTACACCCCTTTCCCTTTTCTATTTCCCACCAAAGTACACTGTGCCTTTTGGGCTCATGTTTCTCGCAGAATATGGGCCAGGCCCTTAGCCATCACTTGTTTCCCGTTGTCACCAATCCACATGGCACGGTGTTCAACCCTGTTTCCATTCTGTCAACCTTACAAGGCGCGCTCTCCGATGGCCTTGACCACTTGGCCCCGTTTATGGTTGAGCGTGATGGCCTGGTATTCAATTACAAATACCACTCTACCATACATGGCACCAACCATACTGCATATGAGGCATTGCTGCGCGCCAAAAACCAGGAGTTAAAACTTGCCATTGGGCAGAGTGAGGTCATAGCCATTACCTACGGCAGTGCCTGGCTACACCTCTTGTCATCAAACGGTGCCGTGGTGGCCAACTGCCATAAAATGCCTGGCCATGTTTTTGAAAAATCCTTGCTGGGCCTTGATGAAACCATTGCTGCCATGCAGCACACGGTTGACCTGATTGCCCAGGCCAATCCGAATGCACATATCCTACTTACTGTGAGCCCGGTGCGCCATCTTTCCTACGGTTTTGCCAATAACCACCTGGGCAAGGCCATCCTGCTACTGGCGGTGGACAGGGTGGTAAAGGCCAATGCCAATGTCCACTATTTCCCGGCATATGAGCTACTAATGGACGACCTGCGCGACTATCGGTTTTATGCCCAAGACCTGGTACACCCCAATGAACTGGCCATACAGTATATATGGGAAAAATTTGGCGATGCTTCTTTCAACAGCAAGACAAAGAAGGCCAATGCATTGATTGAAAAACTTCAAGCCGCAAAACACCACCGCCCCATTGCCCAGTCTTCGGTGGGCGCGGCCAAATGGCGGGAACACTACCTAGGCCTTTGCCTTGATATTGAGTCACTCACAGGCATAGACATGGCACCACACAGGAATATTTGTGAGGTTGGAATAGCCTAGCGCCCTACTACTTCCACGCGCAAAACTTGCTGTTGGGCCTGTGGGCCGGTCAATTTGAGCACATACAGTCCCGTAGGCACTAATGGCATCTGCACGCGGTTATCCATGCCCATTTTCAAGGGTATGTGTTGGCCATCCAGGGCCACAAGCACCGCCTGCTCCCATGGTAATTCGCTATTCACGTAAAGCGTATTACCCCTTGCCACAGGGTTTGGCCAAACATTGGGTACCTCATTTCGATCCTGCTCCTTATGTGATATCCCAACCAGGGAATCCAAATCCAAAATCTCGGCAGCAATGGGTGCCAAAGTAAAGGGCTCTAGTACCACCCGAAGTAAGGGAAAACCATACTCCTTGGAGTAGAAATCCACGGAAATTTCAAAAGAATCTGAGTAAGACAAGGTATCTTTACCATTGACAATCAAATACTTCAACCAAGTAAAACTACGGGCTAGCAGCACATCATAGGTACTGTCATCCGGCATTTTAAGTGTGCCATAGCTTATTACCGAAATATGCTTGCTCATTTCAACAGAAATGTCCATCCCAAAATAGCTAAAAGCAGACTTGCCCCTTGAACTATCGCTTTGCCCATATACCATGGGAACCGGAAAAAAATTCACCGCACTGTCAAACTTGTTCACTACCCCGTTCAGCCCTATGCCAAGGACTTTTAGCCCCTCCGTGTCCTTCTCCATTACAAAATCATATTCCCAGTTCATCAACATGTTGGCCGTAGGTATGGAGTCGGCATAGACCGTGCCCTTTGGATTGGAAAAACGAATGGTATCCAAAGGTTTCCAACCCACAATTGTAGATGCGTCCCAATGGGCAAACCCAGTTTCAAAGTCCACATTAATAAATTCCTCCAGCATTTCATCATTGTTCCTAACACTGTCCCTAACAAAAAAATCTCCTGCCTTGGGCAAATGTTGGCTTGTAATGGTAATCTGAGTCCAGCCGGCAGCGGTGCCGGCTACCCAGCAAGCGAGTATAAGTATTGATTTCATCATGGGCATTTTGATGCCAAGATAGGCTTTAAGGCTGCACCTAAAGGCCATCAATTGGACACCTAGAGTTAACACGGGTTAACACGATCCTGACTGTTAACAATTTACGAATCCCCAATACCCCTAAATACCTATTATAATCCCAACCGTGGGCAACGTGTTGCCCAGGCTGTTTTCCAGCACGGTATATTCATAGTTTCCATCAGGGCCCACCAGTGGATTCCCGTTTTCATCCAGGTCCACATCCAGGTTGGGGGCCGCGGCCAACGAACTCCCAAAAACATTTTGCACATCAAAGTACAAATTGAGCGTAAACCGGTTGAAAAAGAACTTCTTGTCAATGCGCATATCCAATTGCTGAAAATTAGAAGCGCGCTCGCTGTTGAGCCTGCTATAGTCGGGCAGTCCACGGCGGGTAATGTCCCATACCTCCGGGCGGGTAGAGTAGGCTATGTCTATAGGTGTATAAGGCGCCCCGGTCACCATCCACCACCTTGCACCTATCTCCCAGTTTTTCTTCAGCTTTTTCCCGGCCGTTAAGCTCAGTATATGGCGGCTGTCCCATGCCGACGGCAAGTAATTGCCGCTGGGCGCCATAAACTGTGACCACAACAGCGTGTATGACATGATGCCATAAAATCCCTTAAACAGTTTTTGCTGATATAGCAGTTCGGCTCCATAGCTGCGCCCGGACGAGGTAGATTCGGCTGGTCCATTGCCAATTACCCCAAAATCGCTCCCCAAATTCGCCAGTGATATGGAGTCGTTTAGCAGAAAAGGATAGTTGGTGTAGCGCTTGTAAAAGCCCTCCAGGGTGATGCGCGAATTGGTCTGGGTATTCCATTCCAGCCCTCCTACCACATGGTCACTGCGTATGTAGCCCAATCGGTTTTGGTTCACCAACTCGTTTTCGTTGTTCCTGAATCCCAATACTGTATTTGGGGGCAGTTGGAAATATCGCCCCGTGTTGAAATTCAATGCTATGCGCTCATTAAGCTGATATGATGCCGAAAACCTTGGCGAAAATTGCTTGAGCAAGTTGGCCATGCTTGGGTTATAGTCGGCGCCATCCATCCTCATACCCAGGGAAAGCACCAACCTGTCGCCCTTGAACTTACGCCCTATTTGGCCAAACACCGCATACTTATTGTATGACAGTTCGGAGTTAAAATCAAACTCCCGGATGCCAAATGGGGTGGCCAATTGGTTGTAGGTTTGGTTGGTAAACCCTATGTTTTCCAGTCCTCCGCCAAAACTTATGTTGTACCCACCCCAACGCCCAAAATTCTCTATCCTCAGCTTGTTTTCCACCTCTTGTGATTGGTAATCCAGTATCTTGTTCCCTGGCTCAGAGTCATCATTGTTTCGGTACTTCACCGTGGAGTTGTTGAGCTTTGACCGGCTCAGTATGAAATTGGTATAGCTCTTTTCATGAAACCGGGTGTATTTAAACCCACGGGTGTAGTTCCACTGCTCGTTCACAGGCAGGTAGTTCAGTATAAACCGCTGTTCCCTTGTACCATTGGCGTCCAGGTTCAGTTCAAAATTGTCTATGGCCCCTATACCTATTATGGTAAAGTGGCTTTTTTGGTTGGGCTCATACTTTATCTTAAACTGTAAATCATTGTAAATGGGCAAAAAGGGCAATCCAATTTGCTTGAATAGAAACTGAAGATATGAACGGCGCACCGACACCATGTAGGTAGCCTTGGGTGATATTGGCCCGTCAAACATGATCCCAAAGTCACTGGCCCCCACGGTTGCCTGGAAATTATGCCGCTCCTTATCGCCGGTTTTTTGTTTGAACTCCATCACCGAGCTCAGCGCATTGCCCCTATTGGCTGGAAAGGCTCCCGAAAAAAACTCTACCTCGCGCACAAAATTCACATTGATCATGCCCACAGGGCCACCGCTGGCACCCTGGGTAGAAAAGTGGTTGATAGTGGGCACCTCTATATCGTCCAGGTAGTACCGGTTCTCGTTTGGCGCTCCCCCGCGTACTATCAGGTCGTTTCTAAACGACACAGTGGGTATCACCCCCGGCAGGGTTTGTATCACCCTTGATATGTCGCGGTTACCTCCCGGGTTGCGCTCTATCTCGTTCACCCCTATGGTGCGCATTGACACGGGCGCCTCTTCCTTTTTCTCAAATACTTGGGCCTGCACCACCACTTCATCCAGTTTCTGGCTTTGTTCCACCATGTCAAAGTCCACCACCGCAGCCTTGTTGCCACCCACGTTCACCTCATACACTACCTTGGTATCATAGCCCAGATAGCTGGCCACCACGTTGTACAATCCCGTGGGTATGTTGGTTATCACATAGTTGCCATCAATATCGGTGGTAGCTCCATAGGGAGTGCCTTGCAGCCCCACATTGGCAAAAGGCAGTGGCTCATTGTTGATGGAATTATAGACCCGGCCTTTGATACTGGCCGTTTGTGATATACCCAACAGGGGCAGTACAAGGGCAATTAGTACGGTGTAAGGTTTCATGACGGGCTACCAACAACCAGTGCCAATCATTGTTTTGATTTTTATCAGAAAAATGAAAGTTGAAATTCGGCCAACTACATACAATTCATATTATCAATCAATTACCACAAAAGGTAAGGTTATGGCCAAGGATTTTGACCATACGCGCACATAGTAGGTACCCGGCCCGGTGTGCACCTGCACTTCGTGCAGGTCAAGGCCAGTTCCCTCCCCTTTCTGCTCCGCTATCACCTCTCCCAACCCATTTATTACCTGCAGCCTATAGGGCATGGCCATTTGAGCTACCATGACCTGCACCCGTCCTGTGCCGGGGTTTGGGTACACGCTTATGTCTATGGGGTACTTCTTTTCCTCTATGGTAGAAATACCGCCAATGGCAAAAGGCCAATACACCGATTCACCAAAATCGGGGTTGAAATTTTTTACCAGCCCACCATCGGCATATCGCACCTGTAGGGTACCGCTACCCTGCTCGGACCAAGCCCAGTAGCTCAGCCCAAATCCTTCATCCATAAACCGGAGGGTATAGCAACCCGGCAAAAGGTCTAAGGTATCGCGGTAGATGGTATTGGCCGAAAAGCCCCCGCGGGCCAGCACCAGCCCGCCGGCAGCATCGCGCACTTCATAGCTATTTTCCTCCGGCATATTGTTGGTTTTAACCTGGATAACCACAGGCTTTTTGGCCAAAATTTCAGGCAACTCAAAAGCACTGGCAAACACATTATCCGCCGGGTATCCATCCGCTTCGCCGTTTACTTCCAGTATGTTGGCCGTAAAAAGATGCCTTTCGTCTCCCACCCAAAAATAGCTACCGTCTATGGGCAAGGCTACCTCGGTGGTTTTGCCGGGGGCCAATGTACCGGTCCATTCAAACCTTTTTTCCACCCCGCCTGACACTCCATAGCTTATGGACAAGCGCTGAATGGGCTTACTGCCCAAGTTCCTGACTATAATGAGCGGTTCGGCGCAGGCAGGGTTTATTCGTTGGTAAAACTCCCACTTGTTAGGGCGTTTTACCATTTCAATTGACGCGTCATATTCGGCAGCAGGAGCCGAATATTGAAACAGCTGGGCAGCAACCACATAGTTGCCACCACCCATTCCTTGGTTGTTGGCTGGTACCGGGGTTATGGTGTAGTCTAGGGTAATTGTACTTTGTTTGGCATATTCCGTTAGGTCTATGTCATGGTCGCCCACGGCATCTCCAGGGCACCAGCCTTCCCTGGCGCCTACCCAGTTGCCGCCCTGAGGGTACACGGGGTTCAGGTCGCAGTCTTCTCTCCATATGTGCCACTCAGCCTGTTTCTTGCCGTTCACCAGTAGGGTGTGTGCATTGTCTTTCCACTCGCAGCAGTGGGGAAAACTGCCATCATTGCTGTTGTGCCCATGGCCGGTAAGGCGGGCCCTGGCCATGAGGCTGCCTGCCCCCGGCACCAGGCCAATGGTTTTTGCAGCCATAACCGTATTGTCACTCATTGACTTGTAGCTATATGAACCAAAGTCCCATATGCGGTCTATGCGCAGCACTTGTTTGGGGGCAGTACCGTGAATAAAGGCAAACCGCACATCGATAAGCTCTTGCAGATTGCCCGCTGAAAAATCTATGGTATCGCGCAGCAGAGGGGCATAATCGGTCACATCATACACCCACGTAAATCCCTTGGGCCCCAGTGATAGGTTTATTCCATATGGAGTTATATACCTGCCTATTTCATAGCGCACCGTAGGGCTATACCAGGTTTTTTCTTCCTTAAATACCATTGATTGGTTGGCCACCAGTATCGAGTCCAATCTATGTCCGGTGGCAGCGTCTATAGTATAGGTATAGGTATTGGCCTGCCAAACGGCCAGGGTATCGGTGGGCAAGCTTGGAAGCTTTTTGTGTGCATCTGGTATCATGTTACCATTGGCCGCATTTTCATACATGACCAGGGCTGTGGGCTTCCGCACCAGTGCTTCTTTTACTAGCAGGGTATCTCGGTGTGCGGTAAATATTCCTTGCTGGAAACCCATCTTTGGCTTATACACCGCGTATTCCGGTCGCATATATGACTCCTCAGCCGGCAACACACTGGCGGTAACCCCTCCATACCGAAGCCCTTGCCGCCCGGCACCGGTCTGTACATATACCGAATGGCCACTATCAGGCTTAACCACGGCTGCAAGCCCATCATCAAGCCCTTCTGTAAGACGTTGTGATGCAAGTGCTTGTATTTCGGCCAATTTTAAATCGCGGTCATATACCCTTACTTGGGCTATTTCCCCATCAAAAAAACTCCCGGCCCAGCGGCCCAGGAGCAAATCACCACTTCCTGTAAAGAGTTCTGATGACACCTGCCGCACCAATTTGCCATCCAAATACAGCTTGGTGGTAGCACCATCATGGGTTAGGGTATAGTGTCGCCACTCATTGCTTGTCCTTTTCAGGTTTACATCGGCATCTTTTCCCCATAGTTGTATGCGCCACTTTCCCTGGCCGTCCATGGTGCGCAAACTCCAGTCGTGCAGGGTGGTGCCAGTGGTACCAAATTGAAATATACCACCATTGTTAAATTGATGTGCCCTGGCCCAGACCGCTATGGTGCGGGGGTTGTTGCCCGCCACTTGAGGATAGGAACCCAGGTTGATATATCCATTTGTTCCTTCAAAATCATACACATAAGCTCCTGCTTTGGAATAAGAAACCGTATCCTGACCTCCATAGCCCAGTAGCGCCAATCCTTCTGCTGCCGTTTGGGTATTTCTAGTCTCCAGTTGCACTATCACGTGGTCGGTACCCGTCCACATAAAGGTATCTGTAAATGCCAGGTGATTGGCCCCTGAAACCAATTCCACTGGCTGTTGGAACCGGGTCTTTAGATTATGGCCGTCCATAAACCAAGTAAAAGTGCTGTCGCTGCCCGCACCCATACGCAGGGTGAGTTCACCCACGCTGCCCGCTGAAAGTGAATGGATGACCAAGCCGTTTATGGGGCCAGGCTTTAGCCCAGCCGCTGCCAATTCATGGGCAGAATACACCCAACGGGCAGTATGAGGCACAGTGCCTTGGGCTATAAAGCCCTTTAGGGTATCGGCGGCAACGCCCCCCACTTCGGCCAACAAATACTCAAGTGTGTCCACATACCGAATTCTTGGATAGCGAAATAGCAAACTGTCGGTCAATGGGGTTTCCGAATAATGGAAGCTATCCGGTATTTGGTTGTCCCAACGGAAATTGTATCCTTTCTGCAATGTGGAGTCAAAAAGACCCTTGTGGTTGTATATAAAATTGTGTGTCAGATAGTCCCACTCGCCACAGTTATATTTGTCGTGCAGGGTTTTGGGGTCGCATTTTAGGGTGTAGTACATCAAGATTTTTCTGTAGTCTCCCTTGGGCGGCAATACAAACTGGTCACGGCGCTTGGCCAGGTCGCTAAAGGTGAAAGTTTGTACCCAGGTAGTGTCTTGGGCCCAAACCAAAGAACTGGGTGTCAATACACTGACCAAAAGGGGGATGCAGATAAACAAGCGGCTCAACAACATGGAAATGGTTTGTAAATGGCCTACAAGAATGCGGCTTTTATGGCAAAACACCGGCAGTATAGACAAGATGCTGTAAGACAAACCGGCACAGACAAAACCACAGAATGAAAACTCAATTTATTGATCCATTGGCCATTAACACAAAGTGCCAGTCTGGCTACTGTTAAAAATTTGCGTAGCAGCATCTTTCTGGCCCTTAATTATCCTTCCCTCATCCAATACCTCCAAGCCAGAGCCCCATGCCCCCTCACTTCATCATTAATGAAACTAAATAAACCTTGTTTTACAGCCGTTAAGCCCCCCACTTCCAGGCGTAGGTTGTCTTCCTCCGCTTATTGGCACGTGTGCTACCGCCCTAGGGTTTTGGCGGTTTGCAGTTCAGGCCATACCTTCCGGCTCGGCCTATACCAAATTGTCAGTAAATAAGTGAACGTATAAAATTAACTACCAATGCCTTACACATACCATTCACCCACCTTTCATTTACCTGATAGCGCCAAAAGAAGCACCCATTTGGGTTTTCCCATATGGGTCATTATCCTTTATATGGCCACAATTACGTGTGCAGATGGCCAGAAGCTCAGTATTCAGGTAGCCACGGCACCACCCCTTCAATATGACTTATACAGCCTGGGGATGGCACCGGGAATGAACATGACTTTTGGGGTCGGATATTTCTTTTATTCTACCTCAAAGGTTGACATAAGCTCAGGATTAGAACTATCCGCATTGAGAACCAGTGGCTATTTTCCCAGTTGCGGCAATTTGACAATGATTGTTCCTTTGTCAGAGAGATACTATTTGCTTGAAGTACCTCTGAATGTGTCTATCGATCTCATCGCGCGCCAGGCCCTTACCAATCCCAAAGCCCTAAGCTTTGGTGTTTCGATAGGCAAGATGCTCAACAACAACGAAAACGTTGCAATTTCAAATTTCCTGGGTGCCCAGCTGGGTTATGCCATATGGAATATACAAACCAAGCATTTGCATTTTAGATTGGCAACCGGCATAAAAGCCACCCGCATCACACAAGAATGTTCTCCAGGCCTGGCCATTTCGCCAGGGCTCCAATTGATGGCCTTTTGGCGGTAGCACAATAGCCGTACTCCAGGCGGCCTCTTTCCATAATTTTTACCGCAAATGGCACTATACCCTGGTTCCCTTATACGGTCAAAGACCATAAGGCCACTAATGAACAAATACTAAAACACGGTTAATCAAGGCATTGATTTGACCAATTGAATCTTAGCGCCCCATAGGCCACTGTCCAAAAATTGATCGCTCCCTTTTTGTCCTTTCAGTCCGTAGGTAAGCCGTATGTGGGCATGGCCTGTTGGTTATGGCAGCCTCATGCCCCACCTTTGCCATTCACAAGTATTCTCCCCTACATGCACAAGACCATTATAGAGCCCTTCAGGATCAAAATGGTGGAGCCTATTTATATGTCCACCCCCGACCAGCGCAAACAGCACCTGGAAAATGCCAAATACAACCCATTTCTCCTCCACAGCGATCAGGTAATCATAGACTTGCTCACCGACAGCGGAACCAGTGCCATGAGTGCCAACCAGTGGGCGGGCATCATGCGCGGTGACGAAAGTTATGCCGGGGCTAAAAGTTGGGAGCGTTTTCAACAAACCATCATCGACATCACTGGATTTACTCACATACTACCCACCCACCAGGGGCGTGCTGCCGAGCGCATCCTTTACACCCACCTGGGCGGCCCTGAAAAGGTATTTATAAGCAATACCCACTTTGATACCACACGTGCCAATATAGAATATACCCATGCACTCGCACTGGACTGCCCCGCAGATGGCAATATACATGACAATGAAAATCAATACTTCAAAGGAAATATTGACCTACATGCAGTGGAGGGGTACATACGGCATTACGGCCCTGAGAGAATAGCTGCGGTGATCCTTACCGTAACCAACAACAGCGGCGGTGGCCAACCTGTGAGCATGGCCAATGCCCGCGCCCTGGCGCACATGTGCCAACAGTACGGAGTGTTGATGGTACTTGACTGCTGCCGAATAGCCGAAAACGCCTATTTCATAAAACATTTTGAGGAAGGCTATTCACACAAAACATACAGGGAGATAGCCCAAGAAATGTTTTCATTGGCCGATGCCGCCGTGATGAGCGCCAAAAAAGATGCATTGGTGAACATGGGCGGGTTTCTGGCCATGAACAATGACAACCTGGCCCGCGAATGCACCAATGTGCTCATTATTACCGAAGGATATGCCACCTACGGAGGCCTTTCTGGCCGCGACATGGAAGCCATTGCCATTGGTTTTGAAGAAGTTTTCAGGGAAGATTACCTTAACTACCGCATAAAAAGCACCACCTATGTGGGCGAAAAACTGCACGAACTAGGGGTGCCCCTTATCCGCCCCATCGGTGGTCATGCCGTGTATATCGATGCCAAAGCATTTTACCCTCTCATTCCCACGCATGAATATCCCGGCCAGCGATTGGCCTGCGACCTGTACTTGTTTGGAGGCATCCGATCATGTGAGATTGGCTCGGTCATGTTTGGCAAATATGACAATGCGGGAAAACTGATCCCTGCAAGGCAAGAACTGGTGAGGCTGGCCATACCCAGGCGGGTGTACACCCAGAGCCATATGGACTATGTCATTGAAACATTTGCCATGCTCATGGAACTGCGAAACCAGCGCAGGGGATTTTCCATTGCCTATGAACCTCCCCTTCTTCGCCATTTTACGGCCCACTTTGTCCCCCTGGGATGATTTTGATACCCATTGTCCAATTGGTAATGCCTATAGGTTAATTTTACCGCTTATCTAATGGCTTCTATACTCAAATACAAAGGCATACCCAAGTGGTACGCCCTATTGGGATGGCTGGTGGGCTTGGTGATTGCCGTGGGAGCCACCAAATGGGAACTGGCCGGACGGGGTTATCCTTTTGACCTTTCCCATTTTATAAACCTTCAGGCTAGCAACCGTTTGCTCTGGGTAATTGATGGTATGCCAGCACTCTTGGCCGTTATGGCCTATCTGGCAGGGCGTAAACATGCCCAACTGAAGGAAACCATAGAAAAAGACGAAGCAACCATAGACCTGCGCACCGAAGACCTAAGAAAAAAGAACCGTGAACTGCGCCGCGAAATTGAAGAGCGAAAAACGACAGAAAAACAGCTTACCATAGCAAAGGAAGACGCGGAAAGAGGCAAAAGGGCCGAAGAGCTGTTCCTGGCCAATATGAGCCATGAGTTGCGCACTCCCCTCAACGGGGTCATCGGCTTTACACGCCTACTACTTGGCACCCAGCTGGACGCCACCCAAAATGAGTATGTAAATACCATCCAAACATCGGCCAACCACTTGATGGCCATTATAAACGATATACTGGAGATTTCAAAAATCAAGGCCGGCGAAATAGAATTTGAAGAATTGCCCGTTTCACTTACCAAACTGGTAATGAATGCAGTCAATACTTTTAAAGCCCTGGCCAACCAAAAGAAAATTTCACTCTACGAAGAAATTGATCGAAAGATCCCCCCATATATCCTGGGCGATCAAACCCGTCTTAATCAAATATTGCTCAACCTGATAGGCAATGCAGTAAAGTTTACCGAACAAGGCAGCGTGGTGGTGAGGGTGAAACTGGAACAGGAAACCGAGCAACGGGTGCACCTACGTTTTGAAGTGGAAGACACCGGCATAGGCATAGGCCAAGACAAGCTGGAAACCATATTTGACAAATTCAAACAAGCCGAGGCATCCACAGCGCGCAATTTTGGAGGTACGGGTTTGGGCCTCTCCATCTGCAAAAACATGGTGGAGCTACAGGGCGGCCAAATCTCGGTAACCAGCGAACCCGGTAAGGGGTCTATCTTCTTTTTTACACTCAATTTCAAAAAGTCAGGCCCCATAGAACCAGGGGAAACGGTGAAAGGCGCGGTAGAAATAAAGGATATAGGCCCCCTTAACCTGCTACTGGTAGAAGACAACAAAATCAATGTGAAACTGGCAGAAAACGTGTTCAAGAAATGGGGGCCACAACTGAGCTACCAAGTAGCCTTCAACGGACGCGAAGCACTGGAACTCATGGAGAAAAACAATTTTGACCTAATACTCATGGACCTGCAGATGCCCGTAATGGACGGTTTTGAAGCTACCAGGGCCATTAGGGTGCAGTTTGACAAACCCAAGAAAAACATACCCATTATAGCCCTTACCGCCGACGTGATGGCCAGCGAAAAGATGAAAGCCTTTGAGGCAGGCATCAATGATTACATCACCAAACCATTTGATGCCAACAAGTTGTTTGTAAGCATCTCAAAACTCATGGCTTCTAAAAGGGAGTAGGCTTGTCCAAAAAGGATTAATCGGCTTCTCTTTTCTCTGCCTTTGCGTATTCTTGCAAGTAGAGGGCTCTAAGGCCCAACAATTTTCATTATCAACATGAACAAATCCCTATTATTCACCCTTTTGGCCTTGCTGTATATGGTGCCTGCCCATGGAGCCTACCTCCTGCTCCCAATGGACGACGCCCAAAAAAACCATCTAAAAGCGTATGGCATAGCATATTGGGTTTTAGCCAAGGATGTACCCATTGAGTGGCTTCTCAACTATAGGGGTGGGAGTTTTGCTTTTGTCCACCAGCCTGATTTTGAGAAAGAATGCATCCTGCGCGGCATTGGATATGAAATCTTGGCCGATGCCCAATTCGCTTCCATCAAAGACCAGATAGCCAGTCCTGACCTGAACATGGACGCCGTGCGCATGGAGAAAGCGCCCAAAATAGCCATATACAGCCCCAAGACCAAACAACCCTGGGACGATGCGGTAACCATGGTGCTTACCTACGCCGAAATACCCTATGACGTGGTGTTTGACGATGAGGTAATGCAAAACGAGTTGTCCAAATATGATTGGTTACACCTTCACCATGAAGATTTTACTGGTCAATTTGGTAAGTTTTGGTCAAGTTACCAACACCAAGAATGGTACAAGGCTGAAGTACGGGAGGCGCAAGAAACGGCGGCCAAGTGGGGCTTCTCCAAACCATCGGAGCTAAAACTGGCCGTAGTAAAGAAAATTAGAGAGTTTGTGCTGGGTGGAGGGTTTCTTTTTGCCATGTGCTCTGCCACCGACACCTACGATATAGCCCTGGCTGCCGATGGACTGGATATATGTGGCCCCATGTTTGACGGCGACCCTATGGATGCAAATGCCACGGGTAAGCTAAACTATGACAACTGCTTTGCCTTCAAAGACTTTCAATTGGAAACCAACCCATACGTGTATGAATTTTCCACCATAGACGTAGATCCGCGCAGCCGAACGGTAAATGAGAAAACCGATTTCTTTACCCTTTTCGAGTTTTCAGCCAAGTGGGACCCAGTTCCCTCCATGCTTTGCCAAAACCACACTATGGTAATCAAGGGCTTCATGGGGCAAACCACGGCCTTTGACAAGCGGTATGTGCGCTCTGATGTACTGGTGATGGGCGAAAGCAAAGCCCTGAATGAGGCCAGGTATGTGCACGGCGAATACGGAAAAGGCATGTGGACTTTCTATGGCGGCCATGATCCAGAGGACTACCAACACCTGGTACATGAGCCGCCCACCGACCTGAACCTGTTCCCAAATTCACCCGGTTATAGGCTTATTCTCAACAACGTACTGTTTCCGGCTGCCAAAAAAAAGAAGCAAAAAACTTAACCCAAAAAACACAGTGGATTGCCGCCGGACAACATTCAATACACAAACTCATTTTTTTTTGAAAAAAAATTTGGCGAATTCAGATGCATCCATTTACCTTTGATGCACCAAACAGATATGAAGTTTTGTTTGACGAATTGATTTCCTTAAGACCCCATTAGCCCTAGTTTTTTCATAGCCCTAACCGCCCGGACCGACTCCCAAGTTGGTCCGGGTTTTTTTCCAACCCAAGCCCTAAAAAGTTTGGATGAACTAGGTGCTTCGCTATATTTGCACAGTGATTTGCACAAGCGCAAATTTCTTTTTGGCAGATGCCAACTTCTCAGACCCCATTAGCCCTAGTTTTTTCATAGCCCTAATTTTCCCCAGCTGGTTCCCAAGACCGGCTGGGGTTTTTTTTTGCACCAAAACCAAGTAATTCCCCCCGTGGCTATTTCGGCCTGTGGCCTAAGTTGCAAGCCCAAACACGCAGAAACCCCATTTTGGAAACAAGGCGCCCTTTTGATGAATTGACCCAGGCCGAAAAGGAGTTGGAGCGCGAGCTAAGGCCCCGTCTTTTCGGTGACTTTACCGGCCAACGCCAAATACTTGAAAATCTCGAAGTGTTTGTGCAAGCCGCCAAGCAGAGGGGCGAAGCCCTGGACCACGTGCTGCTGCACGGCCCTCCAGGCCTAGGCAAGACCACCCTGGCCCACATCATAGCCAATGAGTTGGGCGCCGGAATTAAAATCACCTCAGGCCCAGTGCTTGACAAGCCCGGGAGCCTGGCCGGCCTACTCACCAATCTAGAACCAGGCGACATTCTGTTCATAGATGAGATACACAGGCTACAGCCCATAGTGGAAGAATACCTGTACTCGGCAATGGAGGATTACAAGATTGACATCATGCTGGAAACAGGCCCCAATGCCCGTTCGGTGCAGATAGCCCTTAGCCCCTTTACCCTAGTGGGCGCCACCACGAGGGCTGGCCTGCTCACCTCTCCCCTGCGCGCCAGGTTTGGCATCAAATCGAGGCTAGAATACTATGATGCCGCCCTGCTTACCACCATAGTAAAGCGCTCGGCCAAAATAATTGGAGTGGGCATAGACCAAGAGGCCGCCATGGAAATAGCAAGGAGAAGCCGGGGCACCCCAAGAATAGCCAACGCCCTGCTTAGAAGGGTCCGTGACTTTGCACAAGTGAAAGGCAATGGATATATAGACCTGAAAATCACCAAATACAGCCTTGATGCCCTGAATGTGGACAGCAATGGATTTGATGAAATGGACAACCGCATCCTTTCTGCCATAGTGGAGAAATTTAATGGCGGGCCCGTGGGATTGGGCACCGTGGCTACCGCCGTGGGTGAAGATCCGGGCACTATTGAAGAGGTGTATGAACCTTATCTGATACAAGAGGGCTTTTTGAAAAGGACCCCCCGGGGGCGCGAGGCCACCGCTAAGGCGTTTACCCACCTGGGCAAGCTCCCGCACCAAACTGGAGGACTGTTTTAGAATGGACGTCTCCCAAGCATCAGACCGGGTAAAAGAAATGGCATTGCTTGCGGGTTTTGATGCCTGCGGCATTTCAAGCGCCGAATACCTGCACCGTGAAGCGCCCCGCCTAGACCAGTGGCTGGCGCAAGGCATGCATGGCGAAATGGGCTATATGGCCCAAAACAAAGACAAAAGGCTAGATCCCAGATTATTGCTTGAAGGATGCAAGAGCGTGATTTCCCTTTTGCTCAACTATGCCCCTCACCAGGTCCAGGCCAAAGACTTGCCCCGCATATCTCGCTATGCCTATGGAAGAGACTACCACAAGGTGCTTAAAAAGAAATGCAAAACCCTCATGGCCTCCATAGAGTTAGAATTCGGTAAGGTACAGGCCCGCAGTTTTGTAGATTCGGCACCGGTGATGGACAAGGTGTGGGCTGCCAAGGCCGGATTGGGCTGGATGGGCAAACATTCCAATTTGATAAACCGCAATTTAGGATCTTACTTCTTTATTGCCGAGATCCTTAGCGACTTAGAACTGAAGCCCGACGCCCCAATGTCCGATTACTGCGGGTCGTGTACCAAGTGCCTGGATGCTTGCCCCACACAGGCCATAGTGGCACCCTATGTGGTGGACGGCAGCAGGTGTATATCCTACTTTACCATAGAGCATAAAGGTGAAATACCCGAAAAACACCGGGGCACGTACCAAGACTGGATTTTTGGCTGTGATATATGCCAGGAGGTTTGCCCCTGGAACCGTTTTTCCAAACCCCACGGCACTCCCGATTTTGACTATAGGGAGGAAGCCATGGGGCAAACCGCCGAAGGCTGGATGTCAATGGATGACGGCGTTTTTGACCATCTGTTTGAGGGCAGCCCGGTAAAAAGGGCAAAACTGACGGGCATGAAACGCAATGTGGACTTTATCAAGCCATTGCACTAGCGCACATGGCAACCTATCTAAGTTTGAAACGGATGGGTATAGTTAAGGAACATCTCACAAAATGCCCCCTTTGTTTACCAGGTTTCCATTTAGGCATATTTGCTATTACCCGCATTGCCTCGGTGTGCATGGCCATAGTGGCCAGGCCCTCCTTGTCTGATAGCACAGCCACATTGCTTATACTCCCATCCTTCTCTATAACAAACTGAATGTAAGAAACTCCTTCCGTTTTATTTTTCCGGTCTGCTACAGGGTATCTAATATGCCTACCCAAAAAAATAGCAAGTGAATCTTCACCCCCCGGAAACTCCGGTATTTCCTCAACAACATGGTAAATAGACTCGGGATCTGCACTTTGTGCCCAGAGGTTGCCTATAGGGGCAAGTGCCCAGCAGCACACCACCACCAGCAACCTCATGCCGCGCCATTTATTTACTTGGCATTCCCGTTTCACTTTTTCTCTCTATTTGCCCAGCACTTCCTTCCAGCTTGATACATCCTTGCCGTTTTCCTCTGCCACTTGAGCCATCCTGCTCAGTATCATTCTGTTCTGATCTATGAGCTCGGCCACTTCCTGTCGCTTATCCTTGTCTTGTAGCTCGTACCACTTGATTTCGGAAATAAGGTAGTTGGCCAGTTTGCTGTCTAGCTCAAACCCCTTGTCAGGTTGCTCTAGTTGGTAATACAACTGTGAGTACTGGCCCATATAGGCATCATATGGCACCAGATGTTCAGGTATCACCTTGAGCCCGTAGTCCAGCACTTCTACTGCCCTGGCTTTCTTGTCAATTACCAGGGTTTTGTCGCCCGATTCCAAATCTGGGCTGGCGGCTGCAGCTTCTTGTTCTTCAAGACTGGCTTCTACCATGAGGGCATAAGCCAAGCGTATAAATATGTTTCTGAAGTTCTTGCACTGGCGCATCATCACAAAATCCACCCACATGTCTTCCTCACTCTCCAAGCCGCCCCATGTAAACTTGCCCATTAGGTTGGCGTACATAATGTCGGTATCTATGCGCCCAGGCTGTCGGTCGTCAAGCACGTTCTTCTTTTTTATAGGCACCAGTCTATAGGTTAGCCCATCCATTTGCAGGTAGGGCATCATGTTGAGATAGGCTTCGCTGCCGGTGGTTATGGCCCAGTAAATGGGTCGGTTCCATCCATTTGCCGCGTTTGTGGCTATCACGTCCAAGAGTACCAAATCGGCTTTCATCAAGGTATTCTTGCGCAGGCTCCAGCGCATCACGTCCACTATTTCGTCGGCCTTGCCTGGCGCCACAGTGCCACTTTTCAGTACGGCTTTCTTGTTAACCGTGATTTTCAGTTTCTTGGTAGGGAAGAAATTAAGCATTTCCCCTCCCTGCATGGCCACCTTGTGTGACCTGCTGTCGCTGCTCACCAATTTGATAAAGCTGGACAACTCCATGGGCTGGTCCTTGGTCACGTCCAGGTTGTGGTCTTCATAGTAAATCACATAATCCCTGGTGCCCTGCATGTACTTTGTGGGGTGCATGGTCATGCTCACCGAATCGGCACTGTTCACGGGCTTGCGCATCTGGTTCACATACCAATCAGTATTGAGCAGGCTCAGGTTAATTACCCGTATGTCATCCCGTATGCCTTCTACTTCCTGAGCGTACCATAATGGGTAGGTGTCGTTGTCGCCATTGGTAAACAGCACTGCATTGCTGTCACATGACTCCAGGTAATTGGAACCAAAGGCCAGCGGCACCGTGCGGTTGGAGCGGTCGTGGTCATCCCATTCTTCGGCTACCATGTTGATGGGTACAATTAAGAACAACACCAGCCCGCTACCGGCGGCGGCCACTGTGGGGCTCACCTTGGTCCGGAGGTAATCCCAGGCAAACAAGGCACCAAGGCCTATCCATATGGCGAAGAAGTAAAAAGAAGCCACAAACACATAATCTCGTTCGCGCGGCTGTATGGGCGGCATATTGAGGTAAACGGCCAGGGCTATGCCAGTCATAATAAAATAGACCAGCACATAGAGGAATGATTCTTGGTTTCGTTTGGCGTGAAAAAACAGGCCAAATAGCCCCAGAAGAAACGGAATGCCATAAAGCAGGTTGCGCGATTTATCATTGGTCACATGCTCGGGCATATTTTGGCTACTTGGCACCCCAAAGAGTGTTTCATCGAGTCCACCCAGGCCTGTGATGATATTGCCCTGATAGGCCGAACCGTGTCCTTGTGTGTCATTTTGGCGGCCAATAAAGTTCCAACCGAAATACCTGAACCACATATGGTTTAATTGGTATTTAATAAAAAAGGCCATGTTGTCGCCCAGGGATGGCACCCTGCCAGGGCGCAATTTGGTCCAGCGGCGGTACTCACTTATGTGGTCATCCTGGCGGCTGTACATCCTGGGGAAAATGGTTTCGTGTTTTGGGTTAAAGGTTTCCTCATACTTATTGCCCACAAACTCATATTGTTCCTTGCCTTTTCTGTACTCCTTGGCCCCAGTTTTCTCAGCTGAGTAACCACCCTGCACAGTGTAGGCCGTAAAATTAGGGCCCTTGGCAATGGGCCTGTCGCCGTACTGTTCCCTGTTAAGGTATGATAGCAAGGTAAATACATCTTCGGGGTCATTCATATCAATGGCGGGATCGGCTATGGAGCGCACCACTACCATGGCGTATGAACTATAGCCAATTAAAATGACTGCAAAACCGGTGAGCGCCAGATGGGCCAGTGCCTTCTGCTTTACATAGGTGCGGTAAATACCATAGATGATGGCGCCTATCATCAAGACAATGAAGAAAAAAGCACCTGACCAAAACGGAAGGCCAAATGAATTGACAAAAGCCAATTCAAATTTTGAAATAAGTTTTGGTATGCCGGTAATGACCCCCACTTGTACCAGCCCCAACAAAACCACCCCGATAAGCGATGTGATTACAAATCCTTTGAACGAAAAACCGTATTTCTTAAAATAATACACCAGGGCCATGGCCGGAATAGCCAATAAGCTCATGAGGTGGACCCCACTTGACAAACCCATAAAGAAACATATAAGGATAAGCCAACGCATATTGTCAGGCTGGTCGGCGCGGCGTTCCCACTTCATGATAAGCCAACTAACAAGGGCTATAAACATGGACGACATGGCATATACTTCACCCTCTACGGCCGAAAACCAGGCGGTGTCAGACCAGGTATAGGCTAGGGCACCAATAAGTCCGGCAGCCATCACGGCAATCATTTGGTCGCCGCTTATTTGCTGTTCGTCCTTAAAGGCAATTTTACCCGCTATGGCGGTGATGGTCCAGAATAGGAAAAGCGATGTGAGCGCGCTCATCAAGGCCGAAGAAAAATTGACCATATCCGGCACCAACGATTCATTGCCACCGGCAAAAAGGGTCAATACATGATTGAACATAAGGAAGAAAGGTGCTCCTGGAGGGTGTACCACCTGTAGTTTAAACGAGGCAGGCACAAACTCACCGCAGTCCCATAAGCTAACCGATGCTTCCTGGGTAAGGGTATAGGTAACCAAGGCCAGGGCAAATACCAGCCACCCACCTATGTTGTTGAATTTGTCAAACTTCTGGAAATTCATCCGGGAATAGGTTTTTTAAAGAAGGGCGCAAATTAGGGAATAAAGTGTAGCCTTAAAGACAAGTACGCATATGTATAGGACCAAAAACACTCACCTAAAGGCATGATAGGCCCTACAAGCTCAGGCATGCCGACCCAGCCCATACTTTATGCCTACCAACACTTGGTAGCGAAGGGCCATTTGCACGCCATTTACAAGATCATACACAGGTAATTGTATTTCTGCATGAAGACTAAGCCCCGATTGTTTTGCGCGGGGAGCCCAGCCGGTGTATAAACCGCCCAATACCCGCGTGTAGCCTGTGTTTATGGCATTGGCCGATGGCGAGGCATATATGTCCATGCCGTCGTCATGTCCCTGAATCATGGCTACCCGCTGCGCGGTGAACTTCCCGCCTACAATCCATTTGACGGTGACTGCCTTTCCCATCCAGGCATGTAAGTACAATTGGTTTCCAAGGGAGTAACCTAACTTATTGGTACCCTGCCTTATTAACCCCCCGGGCTGGAACCCCAAACTCCAGCTTGGCTTGGTTAGCGTATAGGTGATAGAAGCTAGGTAATCCAAGGTTCCGCTTCCAAATTGCATGGGATACCCCATGCGCACATGGTCACCATGGTGTGATGTTTCGCTGTTTTCCACGCTGCCGGTTGGCAAGGAAAGTCCCAATTGGCCCACTAGGCCCATTTTATCGGTTTTGGCAACTTGGTAAAGCAGGGATAGCCGGGTATCGCCCCATCCACTTACCTTGCTCACCATGGGGTGAGGGGTGCCTATGCCTGTAAAGTGGGCCATATCCATGGCGCATTGCATATAGTGTCCCATCACCATCACATTGAGCTTGCTTGACAGCCCATACATCATCATGGCCATCTGCATGGGCATGCGCATACGGGTGCCATACATTTCATACTGCCACTTGAGTTGTTCTTCACTAATCGGTTCCCGTTGTTCTTTCATTCCTTTCATATCCATGTATGAAACATTGAGTTGAGCCATCCATTCTCCCTTGGGGTGTAGGTGGCTGCCCATCACAGAAACGGGTTCGGCCAGTGAAATGCCCTGATGGACCAGGCACTGGGCTTGGGCTAGGGCCACCAAGAGTATCAGGCAAAAGGCTATGGGAAGACGGGCCATCACTGAAAAATGTTAAAAATCTTTTACCAAAAACTTTCTCCTGGCTAGGGTCACGGGTATGGCTGCCCACACCATGAGTAAAATGAGCGCCAAGGCCATGCCCAGGCCAGAATTAAAATACTTCTTATACACCGCTCCCGTAAAGCCCATAAGCGCGGAAATGTCCATTTGGAGCAGAAGGCCTACCCGCGACAAATCTATGGGATTGAGGGAGGTTAGCACCACTATGGGGGTCATGAGCGGATACTCTTGAAACATATAGAGCAACAAGAGCGCGAGCCCGTCATACACCAGGGTGAGGAAAAACCAAATGATCAATACTGCGCCCAATCCCCTGGCCTTGTCGGCTATGGAAACCGACACCCAAGCTCCTAGGGCGGCGAACACTAGATTGAGGAGCACGGTGAGCAGGAGGAGGAGTAGGCCGGTAGGGCTAAAGTTAAAGACAAGTACCGGTATGCCCAGCCCTACCAGTATGGCCATGCTTAGGGCCACGGCCACTGCACCTACAAATGCCCAAAAAACCCTTTGCCTGCCAATGGGTTGGGTGAGCAAGAGGGCCATAAAATCCCGGGAATTGTACAAATAAGAGCTGGAGAATACCAAGGCCATAAGTGGCGCCACCAGCAAAGTGATATTCTGGAGGCTCACCATTGCTTTGGCTTCATGTTCAGTAAACATAAATACCGATGTGGTCAATAACATAAGAAATGCCGCATACATGACTACCATGCGGTTTTTGATCACATCAATTAGTATATGCCTAAGCATCAACATGCTTTCTTTCTTTTATGGTGTTTTGGCCAATAGCGGCTACCAGGGCCTTTTCTAACTGGGCCTGGCCGGTGCTTTCCACCAGTTCCTGTACGCCCATATAAAAATGAATGCGCCCCTCCATCATATACATCACCTTGTTAACCAATCCATTGAGTTCGCTTATCACATGGCTGGTAATAATTACCAACCGGTCATTTGACTGAAAGGAGGCTATATGCTCTTTGAGTATGGCACTGCTGTGAGGGTCGAGCCCAGCGGTAGGTTCATCCAATATGAGTATGCGGGGATGGAACAAAAACGCCAAGGCGGCACCCACTTTCTGCCGCGTACCGCCAGAAAGTGTGCCCAGGGTTTTATGGCCTATGGCATCCATATCAAAGGCGTGGTACAACTTGGTATCACAGTCATTTATGGATTTGCCGCGCAGCGAGAGCATCAACTTAAACAGCGCACTAACCTTCATGTTTTCAGGATATTGACCAATTTGTGGCATATATCCCACCAATTCCTTTAGCGCATTGGCCGGAATGCGCATACCCTGGTAGGCTATGTGTCCGTGGCTCGGGCTCACCAATCCCAAGATGGTTTTTATCAGGGTGGTTTTGCCCGATCCATTAGGGCCCAATAGCGCAACTGAATCGCCGGCCAAGAAGCAGGTATCTATGGGGTGCAGGGCTTGAAACCGCCCAAAATTTTTCGATATCCGTTCAATTTGTAGCATATGGCATAGGGTATATGGGGGGAGCCATTAAGGGAGTGTTGTCAACTAATGCACTGGGCGTAACGCTGGGCATAAGGTGCTCAGACCGGTCGAGCAGCAAGGTGAGAAAGCTGCGGTACAGCATAAGGGCTTCGGGCACCTTTTCTACCAGCACCGAGAACAGGCTCACGGGGTGGTGGGGCACATCGCCTATTTCGTTGCCGTCCAGGTCATAGCCAGCGTAGTGGTCCCAATAATTGCCATCAAAAAGGTTGTTTGAGGTGCTGCCGTTGGTTGACACGTCAAACGAATTGCCATTGAACTGGTTATTGGAAATCACATTGCCCTCACAACTGGCAGAAATTTTTATGGCCCAGCCATTTGACGTAAAACTATTGTCATGTACCTGTAGCCGGTTAGAGCCTTCCACCAGTATGGCTATGGTGTTGTTAAGCAGAAGGTTTCCGCGAATTTCGCCATCAAAAATATCCTTGAGCAGCAGGCCATACGAACTATCTCCCCAATTGTCGCGAAAGGAATTGCCTATCATTTGCACGTTGCGCGAGTACATCACCGCAACCCCTGCCTCATTTTGTTCAAACACATTGTACATATAGGTGCATCGGTGTGAAAACATAAAGTGCAGGCCATAGCGGATATTGTGAAAAGACTTATTGGATTCTATGTGGGAGTCGGTGACAAACTCCAGATAAATTCCGTCGCGGTGGCGGCTCAAAGTATTGCCCTTGATCGTGGCTTTGGCACATTGCCAAAGGTGTATGGCATTTCCGCTCGAAATCTCCTGGCCCAAATTTCCTTCCACATAGTTGTCTTCTAAGCGAATGCGCTGGCACTTGGCCAAGTATATTCCAAAAAAGGCATTGTAAATATGGCAATGGTGGATATATACCCCTTTTATGTCGCGAACCAAGATAGCCGCATAGTCGTCCACGCTTGATTTGCGGATATTGTGTAGGTGCAACCCGCCCACTTCTATAGAATCGGATGCCAAAACCAAACCACTGGAGCGAGACTGGAAATCGAGAGCGGGAAAATCCAATCCCAACAAAACCAACGGTTTGGAAATGATTACTGCATCTTCAAAACAAATTATACCCCGTATAAATATGGTGTCTCGCTCCTTGAGATCAGTCACCGCTTGGTTAAGCTCCTTTTCAGTGGTAACCACGGTAGGGTTGGCACGTAAAAAGGAATGCAACGCCAGAAAAACCAGTAACAGTAAGGGCCTACCTAAAGGCATCTTGAAGCATAATTGGTTGGCCACCTTTCTGTTCGGCCAGCTCCTTGGCATCGGTTTCTGTCTTAAAAGCTGCCACATTTCCGGCCATGGGGCTATTAAAATCCGCTGCCATTACAAAAAATGATTGGCCGTGTTCCAGAAACTCCTCGCCGTTCAGGTAGTTGGCCACGTAGTGTACCGTTTGTTTCTGAATGCTGGCATTGCGTTTAATATCATTCATTTGGCATCGCAGGTCGTCATACTTATATACTTTTCCCTTTGATGTTACCGACTGTGCAGAAAAATTGCCTTCCATAATGGTCATTTTACAGAAGCTGCACTGGTCTTTGCCCAATAGGATGGGCTTGGGGCCACTGGAGCATGACATAAGGACTACCAGGGCTAGTGGCAAGGCAAATTGTTTAGGCATGTTGTTTTCTTTTGATGATGGTTTCCTTGGCCCAGAATATCACAGCAGTACCTATCACGGCGGCAAAAATCCATCCTCCGGTGTCGGGTATGGAGTACGCGCCAAAGTTGAGCAGGAGTTTATACCCTAACAATGGTGGTTGGTAGGCCATGTTTGGCACCTGTATGGCTGCCTTGGGGTCTAGGTTGTGGCCGTAGTCGTATCCCCATTGGTACATATCAATGAGTAGTCCCACCGCCGAGAGCACTAGGAGCAAGGTCCAGGCATTCAGCCAAAATTTGGTCCCCCTCCAGGCCACAAACAGGCCAAAGACAATAAGGAGCACCATGCCGTAGGGCAATAGTGCCAACTCGGGAAACATATCTTCACTGATGTGCTTCATGCCTATGTAGTGGTTCAATCCATTGATAATCTCCACGTCGCCCGATAGTCTATTCAGCCAGATCAACATTTCTATACCTTCAGGATACTGTGGTGCCCAGAGCTGAATGCTCCAAACCGGCAAGAAATACACGGCGATGAGCAACAAAGCACTGATTCCGATAGCCATCCTGGATGGGCCTGTGATTTTCACTTGAGTGTTTTTTGAATTGAAAAAAGAGGATGCGGCCCAGCGGGTTGGCAAGGCCGCATCCACGTTGAAATGCTTATGACAGTTTCTTATTCAGCGGTTTGGTTCAGGCTCCAGGTCAATGGCACATTGCTATTGGCGGGAGATACCCTTACGTAGCCCTGCATTTCTTGGTGCAGTGCCGAGCAGAAGTCAGAGCAGTAGAATGACACCACGCCGGCCTCTTTTGGTTCCCAGAGCAGGGTAGCGGTCTCGCCTGGCATTACCAGCAGTTCGGAATTGGCAGCACCCTGTACGGCAAAACCGTGGGGTATGTCCCAGTCTTGCTCCAGGTTGGTGATATGCCAATATACCTTGTCGCCCACTTTTATACCTTCTATGTTGTCAGGCGCAAAGTGTGATCGGATGGTGGTCATTTTGATATGGACTTCGTTGCCTTTTCGCTCTACCGATGTTTCCTTTTCGCCTTTGGCCGCGTAAGGGTGATTGTTCTCCTCTATGGGATAGATCCTTACTTGGTTTTCGGTAAGCAGGCTGGCGGGACATGCCTGTGCATAGTGCGGTTCGCCAATGGTGGGGAAGTCTAGCAACATGCGCATCTTATCGCCCGAAATGTCAATCAACTGGGCAGATTGGGTCAACTCAGGGCCTGTGGGCAGGTAACGGTCTTTGGTTATCTTGTTGAGCGCTATCACGTACTTGCCCGTGGGGTTCTTGCTGTCGCCGGCGGGTACACATAGGTGGCCTATGCTGTAATAGGTGGGTATGCGGTCCACCACTTCGCGGGTCGCCACGTTCCATTTCACTATTTCGCTCGACACGAACATAGAGGTATAGGCAAATCCTTTGTCGTCAAACTCGGTGTGCAGAGGGCCTAGGCCCGGTTTGGCCACTTCGCCTGCTATCACACTCTCGTACTTCAGAATGGGGATTCCGTTTACGTCGCCATCAAAATCATTGTTGGCTATGGCTTCTTGTATTTTGCTAAACTGGAACACTGGGAGTGTAGCGGCCAATTTGCCCGATGCCACTATGAACTCGCCGGTAGGGTTAACGTCCACTCCGTGTGGCGACTTGGGGCAAGGAAGGAAGTACACAAGGCCCGGGTATTTACTGGCGTCCAATACCTTGGTACCGGTCTTTTGGGTAGATACGGCAGAATGGGTAGCTTCATCCCAGCGGTTCACATAGTATGGCCTGCCACCATATTCTTCAAATTTGCCTTCGGCAACAAGTTGTTCGGCCAGTTTCCAGTTTATGGCGGTAAGGAAATCCTTGTCACGTTGACTGGCATTTACTTCCTTCATGGTATGGCTTTCTTCCGTGTTGTAGGTAGTAAAGAATGACCAACCATGAGATGGGCCTTTGCCGGCATGGCTCAGGTCATAGTCAAAACCGGGAAGCAGTATTTGGAAAGCCACATCCATGTGGCCACTTTCTTTGTCCACGCTTATGTAAGAGATCATCCCCTTAAAGTTTTCCTTATAGGTATTGATTGCCACATCGCGGTTGTCGCCCATGGGCACGGCAAACCGGGTACCTGCTACCACATATTCGGTATTTTCGGTAGGGAAAGGCGAACTGTGGTTGCCCGATGAGTTTGGGATCTCGATAATCTCTACCGTCCTGAAAGTTTTCAGGTCGATCCTGGCAATACGGGGTGTGTTATTTCCATTGATAAACAACCACCTGCCGTCTTGTTTGCCTTCGGTTTGCGACAATTTAGGGTGGTGTGAGTCATCCCATGGTATAAAGCCATAGGAGGTCATGAGCATGGGTTTTGACTCTTCGGAGTATCCCCAGCCATTTTCGGCGTGCTGAGAAAAAATGGGGATCTGGCGCAGCATTCTGCCCGAAGGGAGTCCATACACACCAAGTTGCCCGCTAAATCCACCTGAGGTAAACAGGTAGTAATCATCTTTTTCGCCGGGAGCTACATATACCTCTTCGGCCGCACTGCCTGATGCTGCCGATGTTGACTCCCCATTAATTGGGCTTTTGGGTTTGCAGCCGGTTAGGCCCAACCCCACTCCCATGACCGCCACAAGAGCGATCATGGCATTTTGTCGTAAAGAGCGTTTCATTCTGTATTGATTGATTTGTTTACTGATTAAAAGCTATTGAACTCCATCATTGTGGCGCATAAACTCCAGGATGGAGCGCGATTCGGCCACGGTAATGTTTTGATTGGGCATGCGCACCAAGCACTCTTCCAGCATTTTTTGAGCTTCTTCGTCTTCTGCCAACATCATGTCCACATTGGTTATCATGTTCATGATCCACTCAGGCTTGCGCCGGGTGGTTATACCCTTCCATCCTGGGCCTACCAATCGGTTTTCGGCCAGGCTGTGGCAAGAAGTACACTTCATTTCCGAAATGGTTTTTCCCTCCTCTACCATACCTGCCTCTAGGGGAATGGTGAGTTCCACTTCTTTTATAGCGTAGTCAGGGCTTACTTTGCCGCTGGCATCGGGGGCGCCTCCTTCCTCAGCATCGGGTTTGCCTACTGGGGTGGTAGTGTTTTCGGTTGTGGTGCCGCTGCCTGAGCAGGATTGCAGAATGAATCCCAAGATAAGGATTCCAAGAATTTGTGTGATTTTTTGCATTGATCAACGTTTTTGATGCGGCAAAACTAGGCCCCTATTTCCTCCCCAAAATATGATGCAGGTCACTTTTGTTTTAAAAAGGATATGTTTGTCTTTTATATTTGTTTTCTATACTTTTGTTTCATAAGATTGCAGCCATGTTCAATAAAACCATTGGATACGCACTCAGGGCGGTGATATACCTTGCCGTAAAGCGCAACCATGACGGCAACATATCCCTATCGGAGATCGCTGGATCGCTCAAGGTACCTATTCACTACATAGGCAAAATCCTTCAATCTTTGGCCAAAAACGGGCTTATCCTGTCGTTCAAAGGGCCCAATGGCGGTTTTAAGGCATCAGAAAAAACACTTGAAGCAACTGTCTTTGACATAATAGTTGCCATAGATGGCGCTGCCCCGTTTACCGTATGTTCGCTAGGCCTTAGCACCTGCAATAACGAACAACCTTGTCCGATACATTTTGATGTGGTAAGGCAAAGGGAAGAGATAAAAGGCAACCTATCCAAACGCACCATACTACAACTCGCAGAAACCTATGAGACCGCATCCATTTACACCCTTTCTTAGCATTATTTCACTCGTTTCCTTAGTGTTGGTCCTTCCTTCGTGCAAAAGCAAGGAAGAATTGAAAGAGCGCTGGATAAAAAGTGACAGCGTGTATAGTGACCTGGGAGAAGCCCTGGCACACAAAAAACAATGCAAGGTGCTGGTACTTAGAAACACCATCCCCAGTGGGCAGTCCATCTCGCACCCCAAATCCATTGACCATACCATTGGAGAATTGGCTCAGCTGCATACCTTAGTTATATATGGTGTCATGCAGGCCGATATTCCGGCAGAAATATGTAGCCTAAAAGAGCTGAAAACACTGGAACTCCACGGATATGGCAAAGTAAACAGCGAGTTGGTTTTGCCCGATTGCCTAAGCGAACTTTCTAAACTACAATCGCTTACTATTCATCATTGTCTTCTCTCCAGCGTACCTGCATTGCCTGCCAATCTCAGGCAGTTATCGCTAAGGGACAACCAAATAGCCGAGGTGCCCAGCAGCCTATTCTCCCTTCGCCTTGACAAACTTGACCTGGCCAATAACCAAATCAACGCAATAAACCTGACCGAAGAGAACGTGTATTTGCATTGGTTTGACGTGTCGCACAATCAATTGACAACATACCCAAGTACCCTCGTTCTCTTGAAGGGGCTCAATTACCTTTCGTTGTCATACAATCCCATGGCGGCCATAGACAGCATGCCCCCGGTACCTGCCGCTTCAAGGGCTGAACTGGTGGGTTTGCCCTTGGCCATTGCCCAGCGCTTTTTGGCGCCCACTACCAGCCACCTCTGGATGGACAATCCCGGCGATTCCCTTGCAGCAGCCTATAAATCAAGCAATCCCCATATTAAGTTTATGTGGTTTGACCCCTCCAATAAGGCCAATGCCCAATAAATAGATTTTTTTATCGGGTTTCACCGCTCTACCCCTTTCTGGAGCATTCCCTACCTTTTATTTTCATTTCATGGCCCTTTTATGGGCCCTGTGGCAAAACATGACTCAGGTCATTGAATGGTGCTTGCGTATAAGCCCACCTTTACATCAAATTTATTAACACACCAATGAGAACCTTATACGCAATGATGCTAATAGTAAGCACCGCCTTGCTTTTTAGCTGTGGCCAACAGCAGGCCGAAAACACACAGTCCACAGGAGAGTTGGAAAACGCCCTAGACCCAAAAGGAGGACAGGCAGCCGTGGCCGATGAGAGCTCACAGAAAAACATCCTGCATGTGGCGCTAGGGTCAAAAGACCATACCACCCTTGTAGCGGCAGTGCAGGCTGCGGCCTATGAAAATGCCCTGGTTAACGCAGGCCCTTTTACCGTATTTGCCCCTACCGATCAGGCATTTGGCGCACTGCCTGCCGGTACGGTTGATGAATTGGTTAAACCTGAAAACCAATTGAAACTCCAAGACATACTTGAGTACCATGTGTATATAGGCAACCTTTCGGCCGAGTCACTTACAGAAGGCCGCGTACTCGGCATGGCCAACGGCGGCAAGGTGACTTGCGCCAATGACAACGGAACGGTGACCGTGAACGGAGCCAAAATCGTGGCCAGCGTGCCTTGTTCAAACGGCATAGTGCACGTGGTGGATAAGGTGCTCTTGCCCCAATAGAGAATACTTGCTCATCACCCAATTTCGGCGGGAAGGATATCATGTCCTTCCCGCTTTTTTTTAATACTTCATGATGCGGTGCTGGGCATACTGTCCGTCCTGGCCGCGCACTTTAAGTAGGTACACGCCAGGGTGCAGATTTTCCAGATCAAGGGCAAAGCCTTGGTTTGCCGATAGTTCCCGGACATGGACGGTGCGTACCTCACGGCCTGATAGGTCAACCACCACCAGATTGACCTGCTGAACGCCTCCCTCCTCCAGCGCAACCCAAATCCTGCCAGTGGTAGGATTTGGCCTAACATGGAGCGCCAAAGGTTGGGCCATGGAATTGTCCACCGAGTTGATATGGTCCACCGTGGCCCTCACACTGCCGCTCACCAGGTAGTAACTCCCCGATGGGTTTACTTCTAATACCACCGAACGCACGGCATAGGTATAGTTACCTGTATTCCAGTTGTTTTCATCTACAAAACTGGTACCCTCCACAGGGCTTCCGTTTAACTGTACGTGCCGGTTATCGGCATCTACCCTATATACATTGTAGCTTGTCAAACCTGGGGCATCCGTCCAGGTAAGTGATACATTGCCGTTGTTGCTGGTGGCGGAGAGTCCCGAAGGCCGCTGCAGGTATTTGTTTTTCAAAGTAGGATCGCCAATTAGGGCAATGTGTGTGCTGTTCTGTGAATTGTTAAACCCTCCGTTGAAATACAGGCTCTGGTTGTTTTGGGTAAGCCTGGCCCCATATCCCACATGCCAACCCAGGGCCATGTGGTGTACATACCATTTGGGCAATCCACCCCAGAAAGAAACCAACGACCTGTTGCACAAAGGTGCCCTCAAGAAATTATCGCGGATATCCCAATCGCCAAAATAGCTTCCTGCCAATATGGTAAAAACGTTGCGCAGGGTATCGGCGGCCAGATCAGAGGTGCGGGCAGCGCCATTATAGAGCCCATTGCAAGAGGTGAACGAGCCTGCGCCACAGCCATAGCTCCATAGGTAGCTGCCCTCACGCTGCGCGGTGAGGTAATCAGCAGATACATCCACGCTATCGTCTTCAAAAAGAGTAGAAAACGTATGATAGCCCGTAGATGCCAGGTTAAATCCCGTAAAATTATTGTCGATCAAGGCCCGCTGACGTACCACCCATTTCCCGGTACGGAAGGCATGGTTTCGCGCGAAATAGTTGATCATCAACTCTTTTTCAGAAAGTTGAAAGGCAGGCATATCAAAAAAGTCTATGCGGCCCACTTCCAGTTCCACCGTTGATGGAAGTTTTGTTTGATCAAACTTGCCGTCGCCTGGCACATTGTCATTTCGGTCCAGTTTGCTATCGGTGTGGTTCGCCGTATTGTCTGTCCACTGGCCATCCAGGTCGCCGTAATACACATCGGCTGGCCATGCGCCGGTGTGGTTGCCCGAACCCTCCACGTGTCCATCGGGCGGCACTATGCCATATAGGGTAAAATTGCCCGAATAGGGCACTGGCACATGCCCTACTATGACCAGGGCAGTGGCATTGGGTATGCCTTTGGCCGCTTGAACAATCCTATCTTTCACCACAACTACCTCCTCCCCCCTGCCGGCATATATGGTCGTGCTTTGCCAGCCCTCAGATTCTAGGTCTTGCCTAAAGGTAGCAAGCGCATTGGATAGTGTATCCTTAAACACACTGTCAACCAATATGATGACACCGCCCATATAGGAAATATCCGGTACCAGCAAACCGGCATATAGAAAGCCCATGGCAGTGGTATTCACTCCCACCGTACGCACCATTTGGTAGTCAAACGCCTTGCCTACAGTAGCCTCTTCATCGGTGTATCCCGTTTCACCAGCGGTAAACACGGCAAGCTGCTCCCAATTGCTGCCGCCCTTTTCCATACGATATAGGGTATGGCTGCCGGCAAAACCTGGTGGATTGGCCCACGATAGGTGCAATTTGTCACCATCGGTGGAAGCCCTCAGTGCAATTACTTGGTCCTTGGCCACCTGCGACAATGCCAAGCCGCTAATGGCGATAGTGAAAAGGGTAAAAATCAATCTCATGGTTTGTAAGAATAATGATGGTACAAAGTCAAAAGTAGGGTCTAGGCCATTGATAAAACCCCCAATTCAGTGACCAAGGCATATGGTGGCCATCTATGGAGTGTATCCTGACCAATATCAGAATCGCCCTTAGGCCGGGCAAATAGCTTTGCGCACTTTGCCCCAAAATACATAACCACTTAGCTTTCAAGTAAAAATGAAGTTTGTTTACTGGCTCTTTTGCCTTATTTGCCCTTTGGCAGCCATAGGCCAAGGCAGTGTAGTGAAAGGAAGGGTAACGAATGCCCTGAATAACGGCCCTTTGGAAGGTGCTTCGGTGCAAGTACAAGGCATGGAACGAGGCTGCTATACGGATGCCAATGGGTATTTTGCCATAGAGGGCCTAGCACCTGGCCTATGGAACATAGAAATAAGGTTTACAGGATTTGATACCTATATAGCTTATGAAACCAGGACAACTACCATAAAACCTACTTTTCTTGAAATCAGTCTCCAACCCGGTGTTTATACCTTAGGCGAAATACAAGTAAATGCCGATGTATCAACCAACACGCTGTTTGAACCCGTTTCGCTTCAGAAAGTAAGCTGGTCAGAATTGCAGCGCATGCCCGGCACCGCACTAGACCTCTCCAAGGCCATGCAGAGTTACCCGGGTGTGTTGCCCAAGACTTCGTTTGGATACAACATAGTGGTGCGCGGTGGTGCCCCTAGCGAAAACGCCTATTACCTAGATGGCATAAAGATTCCATCTATAAGCCATTTCAACCTACAAGGGGGTAGCGGCGGCGCAGCCAGCCTCATCAACCTCGACTTTATCCAGGGCATGGACATGTATCCCGGCGGTTTTCCGGCCCAATACCAATCGGGCCTAAGCGTGCTGCTTGACTTGGCACAGCGAACTGGTCGCCAAGACCGTGTAGGAGCTAGGATTACATTGGGATACAGCGACTTAGGTATTACCGCAGAAGGACCACTGGGACAAAAGGCCAACTTTATTGCCTCAGCCAGAACTTCCTTCTCGCAAAACATCACCAAGGCCTTAGGCTTGCCCATATTACCTACCTACCACGATGTACAGTTTAAGTACAACCATAAATTGACCGAGAAGGACGAACTAACTGTAATAGGACTAGGAGGATTTGATACCTATGTGCTAAACCTAGATGCCCCCGAGAGCGATGCCCTGCTATATAATGTGGGCTATATACCTGAGGGCGACCAACAACAAATAACCGTGGGGGCCAACTATAAGCACTACTTCGAAAAATCATACATACAAGTGATCGCCAGCCGCAACCAGTTTAACAACAACGCCGACAAGTTTAAGGAAAACACAGGGTTAGAATCCGATCGCCTGCTTAAATACCGGAGCTCAGAGCGCGAAAGCCATTTGCGGGCAGACCACCATGTGTTTGGTGATAACCTGGAAATACAATACGGTGCTGCCTTGACACATAACGATATACGATTTGATGTGCTGGCGGTAGATGTTTCGCTGGGCGGGCCTGACACCAACATCCTCAAACAATCACCAAAGTACTGGGAATATGGCGCTTATATAACCATGAGTAGTCGGTATTTTCAGAATAGACTGGGCTTGAGCATAGGAATACGCGCCGACGGCACAACCCTTCACGCCCAAATGGGGATGCTCAGCCAGCTTTCTCCCAGAATGTCTATTAACTACGCATTGTCTGAAAAGACCCGGATCAAATCATCCATAGGTTCATATTACCAGCTCCCCCCTGAGATAATCATTGCCAACGCACTGAATAATCCACCCAACGGGGAAGACAGCTACCTGGATTACATAAACTCACCACAGGCTTCGTTGGGAATGGAGTTTAAGGGCAACACCACCTACAAGGCCAGTATAGACGCGTACTACAAGGGCTATGCCCAGTATCCATTTTTGGTGCGTGACCAAATTGCTTTTGCCAATGTGATGGCCGACTATGTGGCTGTGGGTAACCAATCTACCATGCCCATAGGCGAGGGCCAGGCCTACGGCCTGGAGATGTTTATCCAGCAAAAACTTAAGCGGAATTACTGGTGGATGTTGGCGTATTCGTACAACCGCAGCGAGTTTAAAGACAAGTCAGGACGTTACAGGCCATCATCTTGGGATAGCCGCCACTTTCTCACCCTTAACATGGGCAAGGCACTAAAGCGCAACTGGCAACTGGGCATGAAATGGCGGTTTAGCACAGGCACCCCTTACACGCCATATAATCTTGATTTATCGGCAATTAAGGAAAACTGGGATGTGGCAAACCGGGGAGTTTTTGACTATGACCGGCTCAACGAAGCAAGGCTTCCCTCCTTCCATCAAATGGACATACGGGTGGATAAGAACTGGTATTTTAAGAAGTGGAACTTGAACTTATTCTTTGATTATCAGAACCTTTATTCGAATGCCATAGAGCTCATGCCCTATCTCACCGCCGAAAGGGACGAGCACTGGGAATTGCTGGAAGACCCCAAAGACCCCAATAGGTATCTGGTAAAACAAATAAGCAGCGACACCGGCCGTAGCCTTTATACCCTGGGCCTTATTGCCGAGTTCTAGTCATTTGGCGTAGCCTGGTTGGCCCTACCCCAAGCCCCACTTTGCCCTCTACCGCCCATCCTTGGTGGATAACTTTTGCCCGAACTGTCTTTGTGGGCTGGCAACAAACTAACTATTTATTTGAAAAAAAAACACTTATGCGAGCTTAAAAAAACTTGTGGTGACAATCGGAATTTTCTTGACAAGAATTCGGGCCAAATGTGCCTTCAGTAAAATTAACAAGTACATTTGCACCTGATTTTGGACACGGTTCAGTATTAAAAGTAATTAAGACAAACATTCATGAATAGGCATAATTGCGCACTGTTTGCCCTATTTGTTCTTTCATTTTTCGCCTTGCCTTTCACCGCTTTGTCGGCCGATGTGGCCAACGGTGAAAAGCTCTACCAGATAAACTGCGGCGCTTGCCACTTGATGGGCAAGAATGCCACGGGCCCCAATCTGGAAGGGGTGGAAGGCCGCTGGGAGAGCAAGGAATTGTTGTACCAATGGATAAAGAATCCCAGCCAGGTAAAAGCCATGGGCAACCCCTATGTGGACCAACTGTTGGCCGAATGGGAGCCCCGGGGCGGACTCATGGCCGCCCAAGCGGTGACCGATGCCGAAATAGATGATATTTTGGCCTATATAACCAACTGGGCACCACCAGCACCGGTGGTGGACAATTCAGCCGTTCAAACCGATGGCAGCGCGGCTGCCGATGAGCCCAATCTTGATGTCAAAACCCTGATTTTTATTATCATAGGATTGCTGGTGGTGCTAGGTGTTATGCTAAGGATCCGCGCCCGGGTGAACCAGCTAAGTGGCAAAACCAAGGAGAAAGGCCCCTTGGGGGTACTGATTGGGGAATTAAAGGATTTTGTAACCAAGCAGATGAACCCTACCCTACTGGTGCTTAGCGCGGTAGGCATACTTTCCATTTTTATGGTAATAGATATGTACAACCGGGCCCAAGATTTGGGATTGCAGCAAGGTTACGCACCCGATCAACCCATCAAATTCTCCCATAAACTCCATGCCGGACAGTATGGCATTGATTGCCAGTACTGCCACACCGGGGTCGAGAAGTCAAAAAACGCCAATATCCCATCGGCCAACATATGCATGAATTGCCACAACGTGGTATCAAGTGGCCCTACCTATGGAAAAACTGAAATAGCCAAGATTTACGCCGCCATAGGCTATGATGCCGACAAGGGGAAATACAGCGGTGAACAAAAACCGATAGAGTGGGTAAGGATACATAACCTACCTGACCACGTGTATTTTAACCATAAACAACACGTAGTAGCCGGCAATTTGGATTGTGAAAATTGCCACGGCAACGTACGGGAAATGGAAGTGGTACAGCAAGTGTCGCTATTAGAAATGGGCTGGTGCATAGACTGCCACCGCAAGACAGAGGTAGAAATAGACAACAACTACTACCAAGAACATTTTCACCAGGTATTTAAGGATGATTATGCTGCCTATATGGCCAAAGTGACCAAGGAAGAAGATAAAATTGACCTGGCCACCTTTATTAAGGAGCACAAGAAATACACCGTGGGCGACATGGGTGGACTAGAGTGCCAAAAATGCCACTATTAACCGCGAAAACTTACCCTCAACATCAAATAGAACCTTTAGAAAATGGAGCACAACAATAGAAGGTATTTCAAAAGCCTTGAGGAGTTATCCAATCCTTCGTTGGCCACAACCAAAGAATTCTTGCCAGGTACCCCAGGAAAAGAAATATTGGATGAAGGCGATTTTGACCTTACTTCAAACCGAAGGGATTTTCTTAAATTCATGGGTTTTGGCATATCGGCAGCTACGTTGGCTGCCTGCACCAAAGCCCCTGTAAAAAAGGCCATTCCCTATGTAATAAAGCCTGTAGATGTGGATCCTGGCATGTCTAACTACTATGCATCCTTCTATGCCGATGGAGGCTACGGGGTAGTGGTGAAGACCCGCGAAGGAAGGCCCATAAAGATAGAAGGCAACAACTTGGACCCATTGTCAAAAGGAGGGGCCACCGCAGCCGGACAGGCCAGTATCCTCTCCCTGTATGACGAGGGACGACTCTCGGGCCCAATAAAAGGCCAAGCGCCCATTTCATGGGAAGACCTTGACAAAGAAATATATATTGCACTCAGGAAGGTCGTTTCCGGTGGCAAAAAGATCGTGCTCCTGTCAGAGAGCATACATAGCCCCTCTACCCTTAGGGCCATTCAGGTGTTTGTGGATGCCCATGCCAATGCCAGCCATGTGCAGTATGACGCCATATCATACGCTGCGCTGCGCGATGCATACAAAGGGCTTGTGGGCCAATCAATTATCCCTTATCACGACTTTTCAAAGGCCAAAACAATCGTGTCGTTTGGTGCCGACTTTTTGGGCACCTGGCTCATGCCTTTGGCTTTTACCAAACAGTATAGTTCAGTAAGAGACGTGCTGCAAGGTGAGCAAATGGCTTACCACGTGCAGTTTGAGTCGCTCCTGAGCCTAACCGGCAGCAAAGCCGACCTGCGCGTGCCCTGCAAACCATCAGAACAAGGCGCGGCACTGGTAGCCTTGTACAATGCGCTGGCTATGGAAACGGGGACGGCCACCCTTTCAAATCCCGGAGCATTTAACGCCTTTGTTACCGAGGAGAAAATCAAACACGTAGCCAAGGAACTCCTGGCCACCCGTGGACAATCCTTGGTAGTTTGCGGTGCCAATGATCTGGGCCAACAAGCTATCTGCGCCAAGATAAACGAGTTGCTCGGAAATATTGGGCAAACCATTAGAACCGATAAGGCCATTAACCTATACATGGGCAGCGATGCCGCCATGGCCAACCTGGTAGCCCAAATGAATGCGGGCCAGGTAGGCGCACTGATAGTTTATGGAGCCAACCCATCATACAACCACCCATTGGCCAATGCCTTTAATACAGGCCTTGACAAAGTACAGCTTAGCGTAACGCTGAGTGACCGGCTGGACGAAACATCCAAAAGGGTACAATATGCAGCTCCCGACCACCACTGGCTGGAGAGTTGGAACGACTACAATCCGGTAACCGGGCAGTATAACCTTTCACAACCCACCATAACAAACATTTTCAACACCCGCCAAGCCCAGCAGTCCTTGCTCATTTGGGGCAAGGCCGTGGATGCCAATTACTATGATTTCATTAGGGAGACTTGGACTTCCAGCTCTGGATTAAGCGGTGCTTCCTTTGAGAAATTCTGGATCCAGTGCCTGCATGACGGTATTTACACGGTTGGAAGTGCCATGTCACTCCCTTTGGCTGGAGAAAATGCCCATACCAACACACCAAAGGATGAAGTGGCCATGGCCGCCCCGGTTGCCTCATTGGCTGAGCCACTGGCAACAGATAAGACTACCTTGGAAACCAAAACGGTAGTAAAAAATGAAAAGGTAGGAATACTGGATGCCGCCAAAGAAGTGGTAAAGGGCGATAACACCGTGAAAGATGCGGTAAAGGATGTACTGCATGGCAGGACTACCACCAGCACCGTAGTAACGGCTGGGACAGTGGCAGTGGCCGCAGTAGCAAGCCCAGCAACATCAGAGTCGAAGGTATTTGACTTTGCCATAGGCAATACCCAAAACACGACAACCGATACGCTTGGCGCACCGCTCATGGATATGGGCAGCATGGCCAGTGCCCTTGTAGCGGGCAAAAACCAGTCTTCAGGTGCCGAGCTCATTCTTTATCAAAAGACGGGGCTCATGGATGGCAAGTTTGCCAATAACCCCTGGCTGTTGGAGTTGCCCGACTCAATCACCAAAGTTTCATGGGACAACTATTTGTGCGTTTCGCCCGTGGAGGCCCTAGAAAAAGGTTGGGCCGATGGTGACTTGGTGACGGTAAGTGTGGGTGAAGCATCGGTGGCCAATGTGCCCATTTTGCTCCAACCGGGACAACTTTCGGGCACCTACTCACTGGCCCTGGGCTATGGCCATGACATGGATGCACAGGCAGGCCGTGTAGCCAATGGAGTGGGGGTCAATGCCTACCCTCTGGTGGGCGCCGATACCTACCGCAGGTTTGAGGTAGGTGGGGTGAGCATAACCAAAACCGGTAGCAACTACCCACTGGCCAAAACACAGACACACCACCATATACAGATACCCACAGGGCTTGGGAAGAAAGACCGCCCATCATCGGCCAGAAGAAAGGCCGATATAGTAAAAGAAACCAGTCTGGGCACCGTGGTAGCCTTTAGGCAACAACAACATGCAAACGCCGACGCAGCCGGTGCACATGGACAAGATGCCCACGGACATGGCGCACCTGCCCCTTCAAAAGTGTATGGCGATGCTGGCGACCCACCCGGAAAATTCAAAGACTTAAGCCTTTATCCTGATTGGCGAGATACTGCCAACTTCTACAAGGCCATTCACTGGGGCATGACGGTAAACCTGAATACTTGTACCGGATGCAATGCCTGTGTGATAGCCTGCCAAGCCGAAAACAACATACCGGTGGTAGGCAAGGATGAGGTGATGCGCCGAAGGGAGCTTCACTGGATACGCATTGACAGGTATTTTGCCACCCCCGATAAGAAGGAGGAAGACCGCGACCTTCTTTATACGGACAATCCATCGGTGATGTTCCAGCCGCTCATGTGCCAGCACTGTGACAATGCACCTTGTGAAAACGTATGTCCGGTAAACGCCATAAACCATAGTTCAGAGGGTATAAACCAACAGATTTACAACCGCTGCATGGGCACGCGCTATTGCGCCAACAACTGCCCGTACAAGGTACGGCGATTCAATTGGTTTGCCTACTTTGACAACGAGAAATACAACTATAACTTCACCATGAACAGCGGGTTAGGCCGAATGGTACTGAATCCCGACGTAACCGTTCGCGCCAGGGGCGTTATGGAGAAATGCAGTTTCTGCACGCAGCGCATACAAGCGGCCAAACTGGTGGCCAAGACAGAAAACCGCGCACTGAAAGACGGCGATGTAATAGTGGCTTGCCAACAGTCTTGCCCAGCAGATGCCATACAATTTGGCAACATGAACGATCCGCACAGCAAGGTGAGCGAAGTGATCAAAGGTGATTTGTCCTACCGCTTGGTAGAACTGTTGAATACGGATAACTCCGTGTATTACACCACCCAAGTGCGCAACGTGAAGTTGGAAAGTGAATTGGCATTGTGGAATGCCCCGGCAGAAGAAAGCCACCACGGCGCATAACATCACAAAAGTTTGTAAGAGAGTACATTGTTGAATACAAGGTAAATTTCAAAAAATGATAGAAGCTCCTATTAGAGAACCGTTGATACTGGGCCGCAAGTCGTATCAAGAGATTTCAAACGACATCATTGGCCCCATTGAAGCCAAGCCAAGCAAAGCCTGGTTTGCAGCCTTTACGCTTTCGGCTTTGGTTCTTCTTTTCTATGTTACCGGAGTAGCCATTACCCTGTTTGAGGGCATTGGGGTCTGGGGCTTGCAGCGGACCATTGGTTGGGGATTTGACATCACCAACTTTGTGTTTTGGGTGGGCATAGGCCATGCCGGAACCTTGATATCGGCTGTTCTTCTGTTGTTTAGACAGCATTGGAGAACCTCTATCAACCGGTCGGCTGAGGCCATGACCATCTTTGCCGTGGTCTGTGCGGGCCAGTTTCCGCTTATCCATGCCGGGCGTCCCTGGCTGGGTTATTGGATTCCGCCGCTCCCCAACGATTTGGGGCCGCTATGGCCCAACTTCAACTCACCCTTGGCCTGGGACGTGTTTGCCATTTCTACGTACCTTATAGTGAGCTTGGTATTCTGGTTTTGCGGCCTTATTCCTGACTTTGGGCTTATCCGCGACCGTACCAACAAAAAGATCCCCAAGTTTATATATGGTTTCTTCTCACTGGGCTGGACAGGATCGCTCAAGCAGTGGAACCGCTTTGAACTGGTTTCCCTAATCTTGGCCGGTATGGCCACCCCGCTGGTACTTTCCGTTCACACCATTGTGTCATTTGACTTTGCCACTTCGCTCATACCCGGATGGCATACCACCATATTCCCCCCCTACTTTGTGGCTGGCGCCATCTTCTCCGGATTTGGCATGGTACATACCCTGCTCATCGTAGTGCGCAAGGTGATGAAACTGGAATCGTACATCACCATCAACCACTTGGAGCAAATGGCCAAAATCATTATGGTGACCGGTACCATGGTGGGTATAGCCTATATGACCGAGTTCTTTATGGCGGCCTACTCAGGTTATGAATATGAGTTTTTCATATTTGCCAACCGCGCCTTTGGCCCCTATTCATGGGCCTACTGGATCATGATGTCATGCAACGTGTTTTCACCCCAGGTTTACTGGTTTAAGAAGGCCCGCACCACTCCCATCTTCATGTTTATCATCTCCATTTTTGTGAACATAGGCATGTGGTTTGAGCGGTTTGTAATCATTGTTACCTCACTTCACCGCGACTTTTTGGTATCAAGCTGGGCCATGTACACCCCCACCTTTATTGAGGTCTCCATTTTGTTGGGCTCGTTTGGATTGTTCTTTACCCTTTTCTTCTTGTTTGCCAAGTTTATGCCCATGGTAGCGGTGGCCGAGGTAAAAGCTACTTACAAGATTACCCAGCGGGGCAAGGACAAAAACCAACTGAATGGCCGCGGCATGATCAGCGATGCGCGCTTTGACCACGACTATACGTATTCTTCTGACAAATTCAAGCGAAAAACCATAGAAGAAGCCCTGGCCGAAACCCATGACCACTAACATTATAAAAGAATAATCAACCAATGTCATCCACATTGATCAATAGGACGCCCTGCGTAGTAGGCGTATTTGACGACGACGACGTGTTTCTGGACGCTTGCAAAAAGCTCAAATCCAAAAACCTAAAGGTACTCGACACCTTTACGCCATTTCCTATACATGGCATAGAAAAAGTGCTAGATGTACCCAGGTCCAACCTGGCCATAGCGGCCTTTATGTTTGGTACGTTTGGGTTTATTGTTGGCGTAGCGCTGCAAGTGGGGCTGGCAGGTTTTGACTGGCCAAACAACTTTGGCGGCAAACCTCCGGTAGCCATTCCGGCCTTTGTGCCCATCATTTTCGAGTTGACGATTTTATGTGCATCCCTTGGCATGGTTGCTACCTATTTCTTCCGCAGTTCGCTTATGCCCGGTTTTGAGCCCAAGATTTATGACCGTCATGCCACTAGCCATCACTTTGTGGTGTTGGTGGAGAAAACCCCAGGCATGCGCGGCGAAATCATAGAAATAGTGAAAAATGCAGGTGCCATAGAAGTACGAGATGATGAGTACCTGGAACAAAACGCTCCTTTCCCCCTACCAATAAAAATGATTTAAGCACAATGAGAAACACTTATTTGCTTTTGCTATTGCCCATTGTGGGTTTGTTGGCATCTTGCAGCCACAGCCGCCACCCCAACTCGCTCTGGTACGACCCCAATGATCCAGGCTACGAGTTTGCGCCGGCCATGTACCACTCTTGGGCCTATGAACCCCTTACCCAAGTAACTGATAAGAAAGGAGTTTCATGGTACTACAACTCTACCCCCTACAATGATTTCAAGGGCAAGTACAACATGAATATGCTAAGGCCCGTGCCAAATACCGTGGCCCGCGGAAAAATAGACTACTACTTTCCCTATGAAAACAACGATGCAGGCAGGGCACTGGCGGCAGCCGAATGGACAAACCCCAACACGATGGATGCAAACAGGTTGGCTGAAGGAAAGCGCCTATATAACCTGTACTGTGACCACTGCCACAACGAAAATGGGGACGGACAAGGGGCCCTTGTGAAGGCAGGGAAGTTTCCAACCATGGGTGAATACTATAGCCGTTTGAAGGATAGGACGGAAGGATCGGTTTACCACACGATATACCACGGAAAAGGCATTATGGGCGCACACGCCTCACAGCTAGGCCCAGAACAGATTTGGCTCATCACCGACTGGGTGAAAGTGCTACAGCAGAGTGATAAAGCCTTCACTACCACAACCCTGGAAGAGTACAACACCCTTATGGGCGTTCAATAATTATTACGTAAAGAAATTTTCTTAACCAAGAATACAAAGAACAAGATATGAGTGCCTCCATGCGATTTGAAATGCCCGCAAAACTGAAGGTAACGGCCATAGCCCTTATGGCCATTGGCTTGGTGCTGGGCATTGCCAGCTTTGTACTGTACTCCGACACCCCTAGCCGGGTATGGAGTGGCTTATTGATCAACAACTTCTATTTCTTGTGCCTGGGCATTGCCGGTGCCATATTCATGTCCATAGGCTATGTGGCCCACGCAGGATGGAACATAGTGCAGAAAAGGATCATGGAAGCCATGGCTGTTTATATGCCAATAGGCCTGTTGGGCATGGTGATCATAGGTCTTTTTGGTATGGGCCATTTGTATGAATGGTCTATTCAAGACATAGTGGACAACGACAAGGTGCTACAGGCAAAGGCCTGGTTCCTAAACAAGGGGATGTTCTTTGGGCTTAGCCTCTTTGCGCTGCTGGTATGGAGCGGTTTGCAGTACCTGTTGCGCAGGCATTCGCTGGCCGAAGATACCGAAGGCGGCACCAAGCGATTCTGGGCTAGCTACAAAGTATCTGCTACCTTTATGGTACTTTGGGGCTTTTCCTTTTGCGCTGCCATATTTATGTGGATCATGTCTTTAGAGCCCCACTGGTACTCCACCATTTTTGCCGTTTATGTTTTTTCATCGGTGTTTACCCTTGGTTTTGTATTCCTGAACATAGCCGGCATCTACCTCAAAGGCTTGGGGGTATTTCCCTGGTTCAATACCAACCATATGCACGACAACTCTAAGTTTGTCTTTGCCTTCTGTATTTTCTGGGGCTATATTTTCGTGTCACAATTGCTACTTATTTGGTACGCCAACGTGCCCGAAGAAACCCCGTATTACCTGCTCCGTTGGGGCCGTTCCAGTGAAGGATTCCAATTGAGGTGGCTTTGGTACCTGAACGTGGTACTGAATTTTGGTGCACCATTCTTAGTTTTCATGACCCGCGAATCCAAGCGCCAGATAAAAACCGTCATGCTGGTTTCGGTGATGCTACTGGCAGCCAAGTGGATAGATCTGTATTTGATGATAGCTCCAGGGCCTGCCAAATTTGCCCTGCACACTGCCCATGCTGCCGGTGACCACGCACACCACGCATACATAGGTTTTGGTTTGCCAGAAATTGGCTTCTTCCTATTCTTTGCCGGATTATTTATTCTGGTAGTAGGCCATGCGCTCAGCAAGGCACCGCTGGTGGCCAAACACCATCCATACCTTATGGAGTCGTTGGAACACCACGTATAAGAGCCGCAAACAAGAAATTCAAAACCCTGGTTGTCAATACAATCAGGGTTTTTTTTTGCCCATGCTCAATTGGCCTGCTTACCACTTCTAAGCCATTGCGCCATAATCCATCTAGTGATTGAATGGAAAATAAATGGAATGACTGAGCGGCCTATAAAGTAAGGGTGGCCCTGGGCGCACTTGAGGTAAGCAGCGCACTTGCTATCTGGCCATAGCCCGATAAGTGGACCAGATTTGTTTGTGACCCGAATACTTCCATCAGGCAATCATTTTTCACGACATATTCGCCCGGCCCCCTTGCCTGGCATTCCAGATATACCCACACCATATCTTGCGCTACTTCATACCCCAAGTAGGTCATATCTAAGTACGCCCCTTGAAACCATAGTCCCACATGCCCGTGCAGGTAGGCCCTAAGGGTCTGTACCTCTGCCGTGTCGGCCAGGTTGCCCTCCAATTCAAAGTCTGTGCCCCCAAAAAGTTTCAGGGCTAATTGTAGGTCGTCCTTAAACATCTTTACCGTGCACTCCACCAAATCGCCACTGCGCGAAATCTGGAGGGTAGTGGTTGATACATAGAATTTGTGCCCGGCAAGGCTGGTTGGCACAGCGGACAAAATGGCCATCATCCACATGAGATGCAAAAGGACAAAGCGGGGATAGCGCATATTTCATTTGATTTGAAGGCAAATTACCGCAGTATTTTCACTACATACCTAGAACTCGGCCTAAGGCACATAACCGACCCAAGGGCGTATGACCATATGCTCTTTTTACTCACGCTTGTACTACCCTATCAATTAAAACAATGGAGAGGCTTGATATTGCCAGCCACCGGGTTCACCCTTGGGCACTCAGGGTCTATGGCGCTTTCCCTTTGGCAGCTTGGGCGCACACCTTCAGCCTATGTGGAATTTGCCATTCCCTTTACCATCCTCATCTCTGCCATTATCACGGCTACCCATGCATGGTCAGCCAATAATGGACCCATACGGCGGGGACACTTTTGGTTGGTCATGGCTTTTGGTCTGGTACATGGATTGGGTTTTTCCAATTTCTTGCAAGCGGTTTTACCGCCAGGCATCCCCACCATCTGGCCACTGCTGGCCTTTAACTTGGGGGTTGAATGTGGGCAATTGGCTTTTATGGCCATAGTGCTGTTTGCCAGTTACCTTATGTATCGCTTTACTCCCATAAAAACCCAACATGCGGTTGTTTTTGCCATGTTTGTAACTGCCGCTCTTTCAATTCTGCTCATTTTTGAAAACAAATTTTGGTAGCATGCGCATGATCCTTCGTGTCATTCTCTTTGTGTCATTGCCTCATCTCATTATGTCACAAGACAATACTGACAAAAGCAAGTTTAGGCAACTGGGCACGGAACTGCCCACCCCCAACACCTACCGCACCGCATCAGGGGCTCCTGGACATGAGTATTGGCAACAAAAAGCCGATTATGAAATAGACATAGTGCTTGATGACGTGCAACAGACCATACAGGGCAGCGAAACCATCACCTATACCAACCAGTCACCCGATGTGTTGCACTACTTGTGGCTTCAACTGGACCAGAACATTCGGGCCCCCAACTCCATGCGCGACAGGATTTCACAGTTTACCATATCGCCTACCACGGGTTTTGACGACCTCAATCAGCTTCACCAAACATTTGACGGCGGCTTTAAGCTACTGGAAGTGAAAGACCTAAATGGCACTAACCTGCACTATACCGTGGTAGAAACCATGATGCGGGTGGACTTGCCCAAACCGCTAAAACCCGGCATGGCCTACTCCCTACATATTAAGTGGTGGTATAACATAAACAACCGCATGGAGATAGGTGGGCGTAGCGGGTATGAGTACTTTCCCCTTGACGACAACTACCTGTACACCATTGCGCAGTTTTTCCCACGCATGTGCGCCTATACCGACCACGTGGGCTGGCAGCACAAACAGTTTTTGGGCAGGGGTGAGTTTACCCTCCCATTTGGTGACTACACCGTGCGGATAACGGTTCCCGCCGACCACATTGTGGCCGCTACCGGGGTATTGCAGAACCCTAAGCTGGCGCTCAGTGAGCATCAACGCAAACGGCTGGAGCAAGCACGGGTGGCTAGCACACCCTTGATGATAGTGGAACCTGATGAGGCTCTAAAAAACGAATCTAGCAGGGCTACCTCCCAGAAAACTTGGGTTTTTGCAGCCCAAAATGTGCGCGATTTTGCATTTGCCTCATCCCGAAAGTTTATTTGGGATGCCATGGGCACAACTATAGGAAACCGCACGGTGCTCAGCATGTCATTCTACCCCAAGGAAGGCAACCCCCTATGGGAAAAGTACAGCACCAAAGTGGTGGACCATACTATAAAAACCTATTCAAAATACACCATAGATTATCCCTATCCCGTAGCCATATCAGTTCACGCCCAGAGCATTGGCATGGAGTACCCCATGATTTGTTTTAACGGTGGCCGACCACTGGCCGATGGCACCTATCCTGTGGGCACCAAGCACGGCATGATTAGCGTGATCATACATGAGGTGGGCCATAATTTCTTTCCCATGATCATCAATTCAGATGAAAGGCAGTGGACTTGGATGGACGAAGGGCTCAACACGTTTGTGCAATACCTGGCCGAACAGGAATGGGACCGCGACTACCCCTCCAGGCGCGGCCCTGCCGCATTTATTACGGAATATATGGCCGGAGATAAAGCATTTATTGCCCCTATCATGACCAATAGCGAGTCCATTTACCAATTAGGCAACAATGCCTACGGCAAACCAGCCACCGCGCTCAACATACTGCGCGAGACGGTACTTGGCAGGGAGTTGTTTGACTTTGCCCTAAAAGAATACTGTACCCGTTGGGCTTTTAGGCATCCCTCACCTGCCGATTTTTTCAGGACCATGGAAGACGCTTCGGGCACCGACCTGGATTGGTTTTGGCGGGGATGGTTTTATACCACCGACCACTGCAACCAGGCACTGGCCTCAGTGACCTGGTATCAACCCAACACCAAGGATCCCAGTGTAGAAAAACCCCTGGCGCGGGAAGGTTTTGATAAAAGGGAAAAGGGTATTTCCGAATTGATGAACGACTCATTGCTGCCCGTGACCAAGGTGGAAGCCGACACTACCCTGCGCGATTTCTACAATACCCACGACCCATATGGCATATACACCGTGGATGAACTGGACTATGAATCCTATCGCAATAAATTGGATACCAAGGATCTTGATTTGATAAGCCAGGGCTGGAACTACTATGAAATAGCCATAGAAAATATAGGCGGGCTAGTGATGCCGGTAATTTTACTGATGGAGTACACCGATGGAAGCCATGAGGTGGTGCGCATACCTGCCGAAATCTGGAAAATGGGTGACCACAAGGTAACCAAGGTGTTCCCTCGAAAGCGCGAATTGGCGCGGGTGGTACTTGATCCATACCTGGAAATAGCCGATACAGATAGGAGTGACAACTATTACCCGCCACAACCAAGCCCCACCCGGTTTGAATTGTTTAAAATGCAAAGGGAAAACGGTGGTGAGAACCCCATGCAGCGAATGGAAAGGAACGAAAATCTAAAAAAGTAACTCGCATGCCGGTTAAGTACTATCAAAAGACCTTGTTGGCTACCAACACACCCAGTCCCATAGATCAGGTGACAAAAGGAGACCATATTCATGCTCTGTTTTTGGAAGACAATACGATACATGAAGTAATGTGCCAAGTAGTGGAAGCGTATGGGATATTTCCCAAAAAAGCTTGGAAAGGATACCGCATCCGCACCCGCCAGCAGGTGGTGTACTGCACTGCCGAAGTCCCTTTTCTATGTGAAGGCTATGAGGCAGTACCAGCCTGTCAATTGAAAGCCGGGCAACATCAATTGATTGACAGGATGTTGCACCCCGTAGAAATTGTATCGATAGACAATGGCCAGGTGCTCTGTGGGCGCAAGTGGCTCAGGCTGGACACTACAGGATCGGCCAATCCGGCTGCCGCATTGTTTTACCAAGTAGCCGGACTATGGGTGGGCGACAGAAGTATGGAATCCAAGATGAAAACCCATGGCAAATTGGCTTACAGGACTGACTATCTTTTCCCGTCAAATGTGATTGGCCGCACAGCCCGCAGGGTAATGATGGGACTTATGGGCCAGCAAGAACCAGATGGACAGTAGAATTGCCAGCGTTTCATTTGCCGTATTTTCATGGTTTCCTTCATATGGCCCCCATTTTTTTGCCATCCAATCAACAATGATATAGGCATTTACCATGTTATTGGACCCTGTAATTGGCCACTGTTGCCGCCATCATTTTAGCTAGCAACACATAGAAAGCCCGGATAGGTATTTGTAGCCTTGATCAATGTAGCTAACCGCCAATTGATGAGAATCGGAAAAACGTTTCAGGCATTACCTGAATGGCTCCATGTATGTTTTATGGATATGTGATACATAACCGCTCCGTTTGTGGCCAAGCACCATGGGCTAAGTGTACCCTTTCACCACTTCAAATGGCCTCCAAACCCAATCAAAGCCCTGTATTAGGCGTTTTCATCCCAGTAAGCCTTTAGGGCATTGCGGTAGTGCAAAATCTCTTCCTTGTTGCGCGGATTGGCCGCATTGAGCATAAGGGAAACCAGATAGTACAAGCTGTTTGCCTGTTCATCAAGTCCTTCAATACCGGGGTCACCATCCTCTTCTTCCTCATCCTCCGGAAGTGCTATGCCAAAACCGCCAAACTCCTCTATGTGTTCATAGGCCATGCGTATCACCCTGGTCAAGGTGGGATTCTGCGCCTGTATGGCATAAGGTCTCAGGGTTTTAAGCCCTTCTACCACCTCTTCTCCCTGTACACCTCCTGTCAGGATTGACTGCTGAATTTTGGTTATCAATTGCTTAGCGGCTAAACTCTCCAATGTATAAAATTTTGCGCAAAGCTATCGGTCAAGATGCCTTTGCGCAAATCCATCTTGCCCATACCTAAAAAATCGCTTATCTACACTGGCCATACCTTAGCTATCAGCCCTCCACTGCACATAGCAATACCTTTGCCCCTTGACATTTACCGCATGAGCGACGACATAAAGCATGAATGTGGCATTGCCCTGGTGAGGCTGCTAAAACCCTTGGATTACTATATCCAGAAGTATGGCACCGCCACCTTTGGCCTTGACAAGCTGTACCTACTAATGGAGAAGCAGCGAAACAGGGGCCAAGACGGTGCAGGGGTAGGCGCCATAAAATTTGACCTCAAGCCGGGCATGAACTATATAGACCGAAGGCGGTCAATCACATCCAACGCAATACCCGAAATATTTGGCGAGATACTTTCCCACTTTGAAAAGGTATATAAGGAAAGGCCACACGACTTTAAAAACGCCGAATACCTCAAGGAAAACGTGCCTTTTGCTGCCGAACTGCTCCTGGGCCACCTTAGGTATGCCACGCACAGCGACAGCGGCACCACATTCCTGCACCCCCGTTTGCGCTCCAACAATTGGAAAAGCCGCAACCTGCTCATGGCCGGCAATTTCAATATGACCAATAACGATGAGTTATTTGAATTGCTCATCAATATAGGCCAGCACCCCAAAGACAGGACCGATACGGTAACGGTGATGGAAAAAATCGGCCATTTTCTCGACGAAGCCAACCAAGAACTCTTTGATCAATATAAATCACAGGGCCACAGTCACAAAACAATTTCAAATCTCATAGCCGACCACCTAGATGTAGGCACGGTGCTGCGCAAGGCCGTCAAGGATTTTGACGGGGGCTTTGCCATGGCCGGGCTCATTGGCCACGGTGATGCCTTTCTGTTTCGCGACCCATCAGGTATTAGGCCCGCCTTTTTCTATGCCAACGATGAGGTGGTGGTAGCTGCATCAGAGAGGCCCGCCATTCAAACGGCCTTCAACGTAAAATACCACGAAATTCAAGAAATTGACCCAGGCAAAGCCTTGATAATAAAGAGGAATGGCACCATACTTCATGAAGCTATCCTGGATCCCTTGCCCAAAAAATCATGCTCTTTTGAGCGGATATACTTTTCAAGGGGCACCGACCGCGACATATACCAAGAGCGCAAAAATTTGGGCAGATTACTCACACCGGCCATTTTATCATCGGTGGGCCACGACTTTGAGCACACCATATTTTCATTTGTGCCCAACACCGCCGAAATTGCCTTTCTGGGCCTGTGTGAAGGCCTGCATGATACCCTGGCTGAATGGAAACGCGACCAATTGAACCAACTAGGCAACTTGAACGATGCCGAAGCGGTATGGAACGTGCTAAAAATGCGTCCGCGAATAGAAAAAATACCCATCAAGGATGCCAAGCTCAGGACATTTATTAGCGCCGATAAGGGGCGCAACGAACTGGTGTCACACGTATATGACACCACATATGGGGTTATTAGGCGGGGGGTTGATACCCTGGTGGTCATGGACGACTCCATAGTACGGGGCACCACACTGAGGCGGAGTATTTTGAGCATTCTCAACCGTTTGGGCCCGCGCAGGATCGTGGTGGTGTCAAGCGCTCCACAAATCAGGTATCCTGATTGTTATGGCATAGATATGAGCAAGTTGGGTGATTTTGTAGCATTTAAGGCCGCTATTGACTTACTCAAGGAAAGACACCAGTCATCGGTCATTGAAGAGGTATATAAACTGTGCAAGACCCAAGAATACCGACCCAAAGAGGAGGTTACCAATGCCGTGAAACGCATTTATGAGCCATTTAGCCCCCAAGAAATCTCTGATAAGATAGCCGATATAGTTCGGCCAGAAAATATGGATGCCGAGGTGGATGTTATATTCCAATCTATTGAAAATCTGCACGAAGCATGTCCCAACCATAAAGGCGATTGGTATTTTACCGGCGATTACCCCACACCGGGTGGCAACAGGGTAGCCAATAAAAGCTTTATCAATTTCTACGAAAGGCGAAACGAGCGATCATATTAAGCGGGCCTATGGCTGCTCTATCCATTCGTAAAAGTGGGTTATCTGCTCATTGGCCAGTAGTTTAAACTTCCTTACCCGTCCATCGCGCTGCGTAAAGGTGAGCAGTGCCTTGTGCGGCCCATCCCATTCCACCTTTAGGTCTTCTTGTAGATTGTTGATATACAATTCGGTTTGCAGCAAAGACTTAGGCCTGTGGTGTGCGTGTACTTCCATGGTGGTTTTAAAGCCGTCCATCATGCTCTGCCGGCTGGTATAAATTTCCAGGCGCACCATGCCGTCAGAATTCTCCACGATTAGGCGCTGCTCCTGTGGCTGGCAAGACAATAGGCCAAAAAGCAAGGATAAAAACAAGGCCAGGCTATTTAATCGGGAAATAAAAAATCTCATGGTGTGTATGAAATCGGTTTTGGTACATCATCAAAGGTGCCAATTTAAACACACAATCCCCATGTTTCCTCAAAACAAAACACCAAATACCAGGGCAGCATGTCTTTTTCACCGGTTGACTTGGCCCATAGGGGCAGTCCTGATTGCGTTTCTTTTATCAGCTTGCAACCAAGAACTTACAAGAAACAAAGGCCTTGAAAGCCCGCCTTACTCCCCCTCTACGCCAGTAGGCAGTGGTGATAAAGCACCAACTGGGGAAGAATTAAAGGAATACGATGAGCCCCTGGCTGAAGAATACACCGGAGAGGAGATAATTCACAAGACGATGCGAGGTATGGAAGTCCATATGGATGCCATGCCGTCATCTGCCCACGGCACATACACAGATGGTGGGGAGATGGGAAGCACAGCACTGGGTAGGGCAGGTACACTCACGGCCGGTGAAGTAAATGACCTATCAAAGTTTGAACTCTGGGAAGGGATTAGCCAAACAGCCCTGGCAGCATATGCCACCACTTGGCAGGTACACCTGGGCCAACGCTATGCCGTGGTAATTAGAAATGGGGATAATGGAGTGGTAGTTGGGGCTAAGGTGCAACTGGTTACGCCCTCTGGGTCCATTCTTTGGCAGTCGGTAACCAACAACAGCGGAAGGGTAGAGCTTTTTGATTGCCTGGACTCAGGCCAAACCCATCTATCCAGGGATTTAAAACTGCTCATTGAATATGGGGATAAGGGTTACCAAGCCCATGCACCGGCACCATATGCCCAGGGCATTAACCAACTTATCATCCCCGTGGACTGTGATAAGCCCACCGCCGTGGATATAGCCTTTGTGGTGGATGCCACCGGCAGCATGGGCGATGAAATCAACTACCTAAAGGCTGAGCTGCTTGACGTGATAGAAGAGGTAAACCAAGCGCATAAGGACGTGGACATGCACACGGCCGCCGTGTTTTACCGCGACTTGTCAGATGCCTACGTAACTAGGGCAAGCGATTTTAGCAATGACCCAAACAAAACACTGGGTTTTGTAAAAGAACAATATGCCGATGGCGGCGGCGACATGCCCGAAGCGGTGGACAGCGCCCTTTCGGTAGCGCTAAATACCCTCACTTGGCGAAACCCTGCCCGCGCCAAACTCCTATTCCTGGTACTGGATGCGCCTCCTCATTCAGATCCCAAGGCCATACATACCCTGCGGGCAGCCATGCATCGTGCAGCCCAGCAAGGGATCCGCATCATCCCGGTTGTATGTTCTGGTTCTGACAAAAGCAATGAATTCCTTATGCGCTCGCTGGCCGTGGGCACCGGTGGCACATACCTGTTTCTCACCGACCACAGTGGCATAGGCGGCACCCACATCACCCCCACCACCGATAGTTTTGACGTGCGCTACCTCAATGACTTGATGAAAGAAACCATTGACCGCTATCTTGATGTGATAACCTGCGCCAACGACCAACCCGCTACGCCCCGCCACCCAAAGGAGCCCCTGCACCACGTGGTGGCAGATCCTACCCTGGTGAACCCCGGCAATGCACGCGATCTACAGGTAATTACGCTTCAGGTAAGCCCCATTCTTGCCAAAGCCGATCCCCTCTTACCATATCATAACCCAAATACAGATATGCATTCCATGCAGGTGTATCCCAACCCAAGCAAAGGACTGGTAAATGTGGCAGTGGATTTTGAACATGGCAATTGCAACCTGCTAGACGGTACTGGCCAATTGTTGCGGCAATTTCAAGTTTCGGGCACGCAATATAGCCTTGACCTAAGCACCTATGCCAGTGGGATATACTATCTGCGGGTTACGGACGAAAAAGGTAAGCCCCACACGGCCAGATTAGTGCTGCAACACGGAACGTAAGCGCGCAATACACAAAAAAAAAGGGAAGCTAGCTGCTTCCCTTTTTTTGTTGTAGTCTTATTGACTAACTAGTTACCCGCCATGGTTACCGTTACCTTGGCCTTGTCATCCAATGCCTTGAGCATATTGGCCAACTCCTGCCATTCGCGGTTGGTAAGTGATGTTTTCTTGAGCACGAGTGATGCCTTGACCTCAAGGTTGGTTCCTTTGGTCTCGGCCTTGGCCTTAAATGAACCAAACTCGGCATTAATGTCAGAATCAAACCCATCAAACCCAAAAACTGCATAGCCGGTAGGCACTTCAAATACCAGTCGGTAATCCATGATAAGTGGAAAGTCAATATACACCTCCTCTTCACGTGACATGGTGGTTAAGGCCATTTGGTAGGGTGTTTCCACAAAGGCGCCCAGGGCAAGGGTATATATCCTCATGCTATCCTTTATCTGGAATTTCACCGCATCGGCGCTGGGTATGTTGTATTTTTCATTGTACTTCAGCCACTCCTCTCCAGGCTCAAACCCGGCTGTGTTCAAGGTGAATTTTTGGTACTCCACCGTGTCAAACAAAGCCCTGGCCCTGGCTTCGTAAATTAGCTTGCGCTTTTCCTTAAAATCCTCATCATCTTCCCTTTGGGATCCATATTTGGGGTATTGTCCCTTGCTGAGTATGGCCTTGTGGTATTCAGGAATGGACACACTGTAGGGGCCGGCCATTTCCTTGAAGGCACCGTTTGCACTCACGGTTTTGTTTACCATCATAGAGGTAAAACCGTCGCCCAGCTTTACAGAAGTCCGCACGGCCACTTGATTGGCCGCTGGCAACACATCGGCGGGGTAGCCGCCATCTATGGTTGATTCCTCTAAGCTCTTGCCTTTTTGAAAGATATAGAATTTCTCGCCTACCAAATCGGTGGGCACAGCATTCCAAGTTGAAAACTGGGTAAAGGGAAACACGTAGTAATCTTCCTTTTTATCCTTAACCACCAGCCCATAGCGCAGCTCACTGTTGAGTGCCATATCACTCAAGGTACTGGCATGGCGGTCAACCCCAACAATCAAATCGTACGCTATTTCGTTGGATTCCAATAAACTAATAAATACACCCATAAACATTTCATCGCCGTATCCGGTAACCTCGCCTGAACAATAGACATACGCCTGGAACTGTTTGTAAATATTTTCTACCAGCTCGGCGGTGGTTTTAAACTTCACTTCGCCCATAAACACCTGCAGCGCCTTGGCCACTTTGGCATGTGCTGTCCAGCTTGAAAACTTATTGTAAAGCAATTCCTTAAACCCATCCGAATCAAATTCGGTGAGGGGCTCGCCTGGTTGGCCCACTATTACCTTGTTGGCGCCTGGCTTAAAGGAACTGCACGCCATCACTTCAAACTTTAGGGTGGGATATGCGCGGTATGGGTACACAAAATACCCGGCTGTAATGGGATCTGTCTGGCCTGTTTCCAGTCCATATATCAGGGTGTCGCTTCCCATGTCAGAGAGCATCTCCAATTCAGATGCACCGTTCATGTAACCCGCGTTGATGTGCATGGTGGGCGACATTTTTATGTTGATGGAATGGCTTCCTTTGGGATAGACTGAAGGAAACGCATAATAGTGGCTGCCAAAGGACCGGCAAGTTTGGCCTTGCATCATATCCTTGGTTGCCCCTTTCTCCTCAAAGCTAAATTCCATGGTTATCTCATCCCCTTTGCCCAAATCTCCCAGGTTTATGCGCTTATATTCCAGCGCGTTTGGAAAAAGCTGTCTGAAAAAATAAGGTATATCCATCTGGTTGCCCGAACGCATACCATCAGTCTCGTCGTAACTCTCCTCATCGCCGCCACTTTTCACCACATCCACCACCGCATCAAAATCCTCAGGAAAATAGACGAATTTGAAATCATTGGCCCCTGTTTCAGAGTTGATTAGGATATGTGCCGACTCTACTTGCGAATGCATCATCTCCTTACCCTTGTTCATGGTAAGAAATGAAAAATCAGAGTTTTGGCGCGTAATAATGGCCGCTGCACCGCCCCATTTAGGGGGTACATCAAATTTGTCCTGTGCTGCGGCGGTTCCTATCACAGCCGCGCCCAGCCCCATGGCCAGTACATACTTTTTTACTTGGATCAATTGCATAACTATTTGCCTTAAAGTGAGTTTGCCTTAAAATTCTTGTTACCTGTGGCTCAAAAATAGAAATAAACTCCACACTTGGCATGATTTGTTGCCAATAGTTGTGTTTACTTAATTTCCCTGAATGCGGCCATACGCCCATTTTTGCCGAAACTTAATGGACATGTACACGCGTGAAGCACAGTTGGCGGCATTCTCCAAACTCTTGGACGTTATGGACGAACTACGGGAGAAATGCCCATGGGACCGCAAACAGACCATGGAATCCCTTCGGCCCCTTACCATAGAAGAGTGTTATGAACTTACCGATGCCATACTGGGCGGCAAGCCCCATGACATAAGAAACGAACTGGGTGATGTGCTGCTCCATATTGTATTTTATGCCAAGATAGGCAGCGAGTTGGGCGTATTTGACATGGCATCTGTGTGTACCGCACTGGTAGAGAAATTGGTACACCGCCACCCACATATATACGGGGATGTGCAGGTGGACAACGAAGAACAGGTTAAAGCCAACTGGGAGAAAATCAAGCTAAAGGAAGGAAAGAAATCGGTGTTTGAAGGTGTGCCTAAGGGCCTGCCCAGCATGGTAAAAGCCATAAGACTGCAAGAAAAGGCCAAAGGAGTGGGTTTTGAATGGCCTGACCATCAAGGTGCCTGGGACAAAGTGGAGGAAGAACTGGCTGAACTTAGGGAGGCTACCTCAAGTAGGGCACTGTCATCCGATGACGTGGAAAAGGAGTTTGGCGACCTTATTTTCTCGCTGATCAACGTATCGCGCTACCTGGGCATCAATGCCGACAACGCACTGGACCGCACCAATGTAAAGTTTAAGGCCCGCTTTGAACACATAGAATCGGCAGCTATGGCAATGGGAAAAAACCTTAAAGACATGGACCTTAACGAAATGGATACATATTGGGACCAAGCCAAAACCCTACACCCCTAATTTTGTTTGATAGCTTAGCTTCATATAACCCAACATGGATATTATAATCACTACCGATGCCGATTACCAAAAGCTCATTGACACCAATGAGCGCGTGGCCATTAAGTTTTTTGCTGATTGGTGCGGTTCCTGCAAACTCATTGCGCCCAAGTATAAAAGGCTCGCCCATGACGAACGTTTTGCGGGCATACATTTTCTGGAGTCCAATGCAGAAGAAAACCCGGAACTACGCAAATGGGCAGGGGTGAGCAACTTACCTTACTTTGTTACCATTCATAATGGCAAGTTGCTGAAAGGTGACGCCACCTCCAAAGTGGAATTGGTAGAAGAAATGCTCACCGATCTAATTCAAGCCTAAACCAGCCCATGCAACTCCAAGCCATAAAAAAATTGTTGGAATCCTTGTCGCTTGATGAACTCAAGGCACTGGAAAACAAACTACTGGAAGGCGATTCCATTGATCCCTCACAGGTTCCGGGAGTAGATGAAGGCGAACAATTGACCCACTTAAGCGGCGCCATTTGGTGCCTGGAACAATCTGCTGCACAGGGCACTACCCCGCATGAACAGGTAAGGCATTTTGCTGCCAGGGTGCGAAACTCCATTTCATAGGTCGAGCAGCCCGTGGGCTATGTCCATCACCAGCTTTGGCCCCTTAGGGTCCACCGCACGAATGAGCGAGGCGTGGTAAGGCAACAATACCGTTTTGTGGCCCATATCCACCTCAATCAATTCATTGCCTGAGGCACTGTGCATTTGCCGCACTGGCCCTATTTCCTTCCCATCATCATAATTCACTACCAAGTAGCCAATTATATCTGATGTCTTTTGAGCGCGATAGCCAGTCAAGGCTTCTGAGGTGGCCCAAACGCGTTTGCCGCGCAGCGCCTGCACTTCTTCGGGCGTGTGTATGCCCCTTAGTTTGAGGAGCGCACCATCTTCTACCACATCAGCCCATTCTATAAAAAAAGGGACCGGCTTATTTTGGAATTCCAAAAAACACCAAGTCCCTTGTGTAAACAATACAGTATGTGATCCTTGCAGGAAAGCTACCCTAAGCCGCCCTTTTACGCCGTGTGTCCCAGCTACTTCACCTATAGGTACCAGTGGGGCCACCGGCAGGTTTAGGCTTCTTCGGCAGTGGTCTCCCCGCTATTGTCTGCGGCTTCTACACCCCCTTCGGCAGTTTCGGCCGGGGCTTCGGCAGCTGCCTGTGCAGCCCTAAGTGATTCGGCGCGGCGGGTAGCCACGGCCACCTCGCGCTCCATACGCACGCGCGTATGCTCGTCGGCACTGGCTTTCAGGCCTTCAATCTTATTCTGAATCCTGGAAACACTTGACTCGAGCCATTCGGCAAACCGGTTATCGGCCTGTTCTTGTGTAATGGCCCCCTTGTGTACCCCCACCTGTAAGTGCTTGCGCATGAGCACACCTTTGTAAGAAAGTATGGCCCGCACCGTATCACTTGGCTGAGCGCCCTTAAGCACCCAGTCCAGGGCCTTGTCGGTATCCAGCTCTATGGTGGCAGGATTGGTGAGCGGGTTGTATGAGCCCAATCGCTCAATAAAGCGCCCGTCGCGCTTGGCCCGTGAGTCGGCTACCACTATATAATAGTAGGGCCTTTGTTTTCTCCCGTGGCGTTGCAATCTAATTCTAACTGACATGGAAAATCTCGTTTAACATCAGGTTTTAAAAATGGAGTGCAAATGTCGTGGTTTATTGATTAATGCGGCATACCCAAACCCTGAAAATCAATTGAACCTGGGCGCATTTCTCATTTGACCTCCTTTTTGTCCCTGCTTGTTGATGGTTTTCATCAATTTTTGCATCTGCTCAAGCTGCTTAACCAGTTGGTTTACCTCACTCACCTCCCTTCCACTGCCCTGGGCTATCCGCTTGCGGCGTTTGGCATCCAGCATTCTGGGATTTCGTCGCTCCACAGGGGTCATAGACAGGATCATGGCTTCGGTGTGCTTGAGCGCGTCCTCTTGTATATCCATGTCTTTCACAGCCTTGCCTATTCCAGGCATCATCCCCAGCAGGTCTTTGAAATTGCCCATCTTCTTTATTTGCCGTATCTGGCCCAGAAAGTCCTCAAAATCAAACTGGTTCTTTTTAAACCGGCTTTGAAGTCGCTTGGCCTCTTCCTCATCTATGGTTTCTTGGGCCTTTTCTACCAATGAAACGATATCGCCCATGCCCAAAATCCTGGTGGCCATCCTTTCGGGATAGAACACATCAAGGGCATCCATTTTTTCGCCGGTGCCCACAAACTTGATTGGCTTGTTTACCTGCCGTCGGATGGACAGGGCCGCCCCTCCCCTGGTATCGCCGTCCAATTTGGTCAGTACCACGCCGTTAAAATCCAATTTGGCATTGAACGCCTCTGCCGTATTCACGGCATCCTGCCCGGTCATGGCATCCACCACAAAGAGTATTTCCCCCGGCCTAACCGCGGCCTTGATGCGGCCTATTTCATCCATCATCTGCTCATCCACCGCCAACCGGCCAGCCGTATCTATTATTACCGTACTGATTCCCTTTACTTTGGCGGCATGAACAGCCTTCTGCGCTATATCAATCGGGTTCTTGTTATCCGGTTCTGAATAAAAGTCCACCCCCACGGCTTCAGCCACCGTGTGTAGCTGGGCTATGGCCGCCGGCCTATACACATCGCAGGCCACCAGCATCACTTCCCTTCCTTTCTTTTTTAAATGATTGGCCAATTTGCCCGAGAAAGTGGTTTTACCCGAACCCTGAAGGCCCGCCATGAGCACCACTGCAGGTTTGTCTGACAGGTTGATGCCTTCGGCCTGGTTGCCCATGAGCGATACCAATTCGTCATGTACTATCTTCACCATCATCTGGCCAGGCGACACGGCCTTGATCACATTGGCACCTAGGGCCTTTTCCTTTACGGTATCTACAAATTCCTTGGCTATCTTATAGTTTACGTCAGCGTCCACCAAGGCGCGGCGCACATCCTTTAAGGTATCGGCTATGTTGAGCTCGTTAATGCGGCCTTGCCCTTTGAGGCGCTTAAAGGCCAGCTCCAGCTTATCACTTAGACTTTCAAACATTTGAACGAATCATTATCACAAACAAGGCGCGAAAATACACCTACGCCCCCACGTTTTTCATGGCCCAAATGGGCAATGGGCCACATGAGGTTTCCATTGTCAACAGCCGCCCTCAAGTGCCCGCCATACTACCTTGCCCACCAATTAATTTCGCCGCAACATTTCTTAATACAGCGCAGGCATATTTATGATACGTTTTACCGCACTCCAAGCAGTGCAAAACAATACAACCAACTTCGCGGCCACTGAGGAAAAAAAATCGACCATACTATCTAAGTATGTGTTTACCAATGAAAAAATGGAAAGGTACCTGGGCAAACAAGCGTACAAGCAGTACCAGAGTGACTTACAAATGGGACAACCCATATCAGAAGACCTAGCTGACCAGATAGCGGCAGCCATGCGCACCTGGGCCATGGAGCACGGAGCCAGCCACTATACCCACTGGTTTCAGCCGCTTACCGGACTCACTGCGGAAAAACACGACTCTTTCCTCGATATTTTCAATGGCTCCGGTATAGAAAAATTCACCGGTTCCGCCCTTATCCAACAAGAACCCGACGCCTCAAGTTTTCCATCGGGGGGCATACGCAACACCTTTGAGGCCAGGGGATATACGGCATGGGACCCCACTTCACCCGCATTCCTGATGAAGAGTGGTGGCGGATTTACCCTGTGCATACCCACCATATTTGTGTCATACACGGGTGAAGCCCTTGACTACAAAGCACCTTTGCTCAAGGCCATACATCAATTGGACCTGGCAGCCACGGCGGTTTGTAAGTACTTTGACAACAAGGTGAACCGCGTAACTGCCACACTGGGCATAGAGCAAGAGTACTTTCTCATAGATGCCGCGCTGTACAATGCCCGCCCTGATTTGCTTATTTCAGGACGCACCCTGTTTGGCCACCTGCCAGCCAAGGGACAGCAACTTGATGACCATTACTTTGGCTCTATACCCGAAAGGGTACAGGCCTTTATGATAGACTTTGAAAACGAAGCGCTCAAACTGGGCATTCCCCTAAAGACCCGCCACAACGAGGTGGCCCCCTCACAGTTTGAGTGCGCACCCAATTTTGAAGAGCTTAACCTGGCCGTGGACCACAACCAACTGCTCATGGATGTGATAGACAAAACGGCGCGACGTCATAATTTTAGGAGCATACTGCACGAAAAACCCTTTGCCAATGTGAACGGTAGCGGCAAGCACTGCAACTTTAGCATGGGCACCGACACGGGCGAAAACCTGCTTTCACCCGGCAAAACCCCCAACAAAAATTTCAGGTTCCTGGCATTTTTTGTTAACGTGATCAAGGCCGTGTATGACCATGCCGACCTTTTGAGGGCCAGCATAGCCAGCGCCAGCAATGACCACCGCCTGGGCGCAAATGAAGCCCCGCCGGCCATTATTTCGGTGTTTGTGGGCAATCAGCTATACAAGGTTATGCAGTCGTTGAAAAACAATAAGTTAGAACACTTTGAAGATGATGCTGAAGGATGGATAGCCATTAATGCACCCCAAATACCCAACCTGACCAAGGACAATACCGACCGAAACCGCACTTCTCCTTTTGCTTTTACGGGCAACAAATTCGAGTTTAGGGCCGTGGGGAGCAGCCAGAATACCAGTGCGCCCATGACGGTGCTTACCACAGCGGTGGCCCGCCAGTTGGTGCAGTTTAAAAATGACGTGGACCACCGCACCGCCCAGGGCGAAAACCTCTCACAGGCCATAGTGGATGTGCTACAAGGCTATATCACCGTTTCGGAGCCCATCCTGTTTGAAGGCAACAACTACAGCGAGGAATGGGCGCAAGAAGCGGCCAAAAGGGGACTTTCCAATAAAAAAACAACCCCTACCGCGCTTGATGCCTATGTTTCTGACAAATCCTTGTCACTTTTTAAAGACTTGGGCATCATGGGCCATATAGAGCTGCATGCCCGACATGAAATCATGCTAGAAACCTATGTGCACAAGGTGCAGATTGAATCGCGGATAATGGGCGAACTGGCCATGACCCACGTAGTACCTGCAGCCATTAGGCACCTAAACGAACTGATTGACAGCCTATCTAAATTGAAAAACCTGGGCTTGCAGGCCAACACCCAAGCCATGGAAGAGTCGGTGATAGAGATAAGCAACCATATAACGGCCATAAAAACCAATGTGCGCAACATGGTGGATGCCCGCAAAGGGGCAAACAAGTTGGACGACATGCGCGAGAAGGCCATAGCCTATTGTGAAGAAGTTAAACCCTACTTCAATGTGGTGCGCTACCACAGCGATAAACTTGAAATCCTGATAGATGACTCATATTGGCCCTTGCCCAAATACCGAGAGTTGCTATTTTTGCGTTAACGGCCGCTTTCGTCGAAACAATTATTCGTTGTAAGATTGAGAAATTTTTTACTGAACAAAGGTTAATCAAAGCAATTATGAGCAAAACCCTTACCTCCCTAATCTGCCTTTGCTTGTTATTGCCTGCATTGAACTCGTGCAACAAAGGGCTACCCTACAAGGTAGCCGATGAACACGGACTTAAAAAGCAGGCCATAGCGGCACTTGAGGAAGATTACCGCACAAGCAAAAAGCCGGAAATCAAAAAAGACTTGGCTGGCAAACTTGCCTTGCTGTACAACAGTGTAAACAACTATACAAAGGCCGAAACCTATTTTAAGGAAGCCACCAAAGAGCCTGTGCTCGATCCATTGATGCACTACAACTACGCTCAGGTACTAAAGTCACGGAATAAGTATGAGGATGCCATATCCCAACTGGAAAGCTATGCCGCGGCAGTGCCAGGCGATAAAAAAGTAGCCACGGAAATCCTGCTCTGCCAGCAGGCCATAGAGTGGGAAAAGAACCCCCAGGAAACGCGCTACCGCGTGGAACTGGAGAAATTTATGAGCAACTCCAAAGCCAATGACTACGGCCCGGTAATCACGGCCGAAGGACTTGTATTTGTGTCGAACCGCACCGGCGACAAGAGTAATAAACTGGCAAATGCCACCGGAGGCGAAAACTCAGAATGGCTCAATGGCGCACGGTCTGATATTTTTATAGCCAGGGAACAGACCGGCAAAAAGGAAACAAGCATTTCAAAACCTGAAATAATGGAGTCGGAAGGCATCATAAATACGGAATGGTCTGAGGGTCCCGCCGCCTTTGACCCAGGCATGAAACTCATGATTTACGGCTCATGCAACAGGCCGTATGTGCAAAACGAGCTCAACCGAAACGATTCCAACTGTGTGCTCATGTCCTCAACCCGCAAGGGCAAGGCTTGGGAATCTCCCAGTCGCCTAGAGTTTTGCAAGGATTCATCCAAGTCCATTCATTACGGCCACCCTTGCTTGTCAGAAGATGGGCAGACCCTGTATTTCTCTAGCAACATGGCTGGTGGACTGGGCGGCTATGATGTATGGATGTGTACCTATGTAAAACGCAGCAACACCTGGAGCGACCCCATAAACCTAGGGCCCAAGATCAACACCCACAAAGACGAAATGTACCCACATATTTATGACAACGCGCTTTATTTTTCTTCAAATGGGCACCCAGGCCTTGGTGGCCTTGACAACTTTGTGAGCTATGGCCGAGGTGTGGACTGGTCAGACCCAAAAAACCTCATGGCTCCCATGAATTCATCGGGAGATGATTTTTCCATCTTTTTCCAGCGCGACCAGAAACTTACCCGCCGTACGGGCGACTATGGGTATTTTGCATCCAACAGGGGCAACACTGCGGCCATTGACAATATCTATTCCTTCAACATGGTACCCCTCAACTTTACCGTTTCGGGGTATGTGTATGACGATAAAACCAAGGAAATCATCAAGAATGCCAAGGTTACCCTTACCAACATAGACGACGAGGCCAAGGTATTCGTCACCACCAACGACCTGGGATACTACTTTATGAAACTGGACGGGGAGACCAACTATAGCCTAAGGGCATACAAGGAAAAATACGAAAACCTACAGGACGACCCCGCCGTGAGCACTTTTGACTATGAGGTATCCATGGATTTTGAGCGCGACATGTACCTAAGCCCCATGCGGCCTGTGTTTGAGTTGGACATACAGTATGACCTTGACAGCCATGTGATCCGACCTGATGCGGCGGTGCTCTTGGATTCGTTTGCCAGGATACTTAAGGAGCACTACTACACTGAAATGGAGCTCAGTTCGCACACCGACAGTAGGGGGTCTGACGAATATAACGAAGACCTGGCCCAGCGACGCGCCGAAGCTGCGGTAAACTACCTGGTATCAAAAGGCATAGAAAGGGAAAGGTTTGTGGCTAAGGGATATGGGGAATACAAACCCAAGGTAATCAAGGTAGAAGACAAGGAAGTGACCCTTACGGAAGCCTATATAAACCAGTTTGAGAAAACCGATAAGGATAAATTTGACTACCTGCACCAGCAAAACCGCCGGACCGAAATACGCATACTGAGCTACGACTACAAACCCAAACAAGTGGTAGAAGACGAAGCCAAGAGCTATGTGGACCCGGATGAAGAATTGCTCAAGGAAATGGAAGGCGAAGAAGGCGGAGAAGGTGAAAGTGAAGGAGAAGGCGGCGGCAAATAAGCCCCAAAACCCGTCATTTGGCATAAAAAGGCCCGGTATTGTCCGGGTCTTTTTTTGGTATTAGCCTGCCGCTATCATTTGCAGGAATTCGTCTTCGGTGATGATGCGAATAGAGGCAATGCCCCTGGCTTTGTCAAGTTTGGAACCGGCTTTTTCACCGGCCACCAAGTAGTCCAGGTTTTTTGAAACCCCGCCCAGCACCGCGCCGCCATGGGCCTCCACCAGCCGCTCGGCTTCTGTCCGCCCCATTTTGACAAGGGTGCCCGTAAACAAGAATTTCTTGCCTTGCAGCGCATTGCTTTGGCCCGATTGGGCCTGTTTTTCCAGTACCACCCCCTTAGAGCCCAGGTAGGCAATCAACTCGGTATTGGCCTTATTCCCGAAAAATTCCACAATACTCTTGGCCACTTTAGGGCCTATATCGGGCAGTGCGGTGAGCGCATCCATATCCATATTCTGGAGGTCAAGTACATGCCCCACAGCCTGCATGAGGGTCCTGGCCGTGGTGGCCCCCACATGGCGTATGCCCAGGGCATAGAGCAATCGCTCAGGGCCACGTGTTTTGGATTCCTCAATTCCCTGCGCCAGCCTTTCCACGGAGCGGGCTCCCCACCCTTCCAGTTGGCCTATGCTGCGCAGGTCCAAAGAATAGATGTCGCCCAGGCCACTAATCAGGCCTAAAGCATAGAACCTTTTGACTATATCGCGCCCCAATCCCTCTATGTCCATGCCGTCTTTTGACACAAAATGTATGATCCTTTCTTCCATTTGGGCAGGACAGGTGGGGTTGTCGCAGCGCAGGGCCGCCTCACCCTCCAGCCTTTTGGTGTGGCTGCCACAGGCCGGGCACTGCCGTGGAAATACTATGGGCCTCTGGGTCCCATCGCGCAATTCGGCCATGGACTTCACCACATAGGGTATCACATCGCCGGCCCGCTCTATCAGTACCGCATCGCCGAGCATCAGGTCTTTTTGCCTGATAATATCTTCATTGTGAAGGGATATGGACGATATGGTTACCCCTGCCAGTTCGGTGGGCCTCACCTTGGCCACTGGGGTAATGGCCCCGGTGCGCCCTACCTGAAACTCCACTTCGAGCAGGGTGGTAGTGGCCTGTTTGGCCTTGAACTTATATGCTATGGCCCAGCGCGGGTGGTGGGCGGTGAATCCAGCCTGGTCTTGCACCTGGCGGTCATTGGCTTTTATCACCATGCCATCGGTTTCGTATTCATATACTTCGCGCCGCGTTTCCCAGGCGGCAATAAAAGCGTGGACCTCCTCAATGCCCATGCAAACCTTGCTCTGGTCACGGGGCACCTTAAATCCCAGTTTGGCCAGTGCCAACATATTGTTGCTGTGCTGGGTAAATAGGGTATGGAGCAAATCGGCCCCAGTTTTATCCACGGCGTATCCTATTTGGTAGATCAGTGCATCAAGCCCCCTTCGGCGGGCTTCCCTGGGGTCTTTTACCCTAAGCCCTCCGGCCGATGCATTGCGCGGATTGGCCAGGCTTTTTTCCCCATTGACCTCACGCTCGGCGTTGATGGCCGCAAACACTTTTCTGGCTATGACGATCTCCCCCCTCAATTCCACCTTTTGAATACCCAGGGCAGAAAATGCCGCCACAAGGGGAACCGATGAAATAGTCATCACGTTGGCGGTAACATCTTCACCCTGCTCGCCATCGCCCCGGGTAGCGGCGCGCACCAGCTTGTCGTTTTCATACACCAGGGCAATACTCGAGCCATCTAGTTTGGGCTCTACCGCATACTCTACCCTTTGTACCTGTGCCAATTCGCGCAGTTTTCTGTCAAATTCTTGTAGATCGCCCAGGTCATAGCTGTTGTCAAGCGATAGCATGGGCACGGTGTGGCGCACGGTATCAAAAGAATCCGTCAGGTCCTTTGATACCCGTTGGGTTGGGGAATTGGGCAGTGCCTGGCCGGGAAAGGCCGACTCCAGCTTTTTGAGCCCGTGGTATAGCTTGTCATACTCCGAATCGCTTATCAATGGCTCATGGAGCACATAGTAGCGGTATTCATGAAACTCGAGCACGCCTACCAAATGGGCCATCCATGCCTTTTCATTGAATTCATTGTGGCCCAGTAGTGTATGAGTGGACCGCATGAGCTGATGCACCTGGTCTTGTGAATACTTCATAGTGGAAACGGGTTATGGCATTAGGCTAGGCAAAGGTGTGCGGCCCCCGGCAAATGGCATTGCCCAAGGGCAAAGAATACCATAACATGCAGTGGGCAAGGCAATAAAAAAGGGGGCTACGCGAGCCCCCACCTTCTGTAGCCTATAAGCCGGGTTCTGTCGGGCCTTGCCATTTATCTCCGCGGGCAGTCGCCTGCCGCGCTCTATCGACCTACCCATCACGCCGGGCGGGCTTGCACCTGCCGCTTGGGCGAGCCACCCAAAATGCGCGACCTATTTGGTCTTTCAACACACGGGGTTTACCATGCCGTTTCAATTGCTTGAAACGCGGTGGGCCCTTACCCCACCCTTTCACCCTTACCCTTTGCACCGGAGTGTTCAGGGCGGTTTGCTTTCTGTTGCACTGGCCGTCACCGGAGGCTCGCGCCCACGGTGCCTTCCCGTTAGGAAGCGTGTTGCTCTATGTTGCCCGGACTTTCCTCCCCGGCAGGCCACCCACCAGTGGGCAGTGCCGGAGCGACAAGGCAGCTACAAAATCGGGAACAAAGGTAGTGGAGGCCGTAGGGCTTGGGCAAGTATGGAAAGCGGTGCAGACCAGTGATACCGGGCTATGTGGTAGCGGTGGGCTTAGGTGAATTGAAAAGACACACCTCCTAGCTGAAACAGCCCCGAGTGCTGAGTTTGATACCCATACCGCAATGAATGCGGAGATTTATTTGGCCTTGGGCCAAAAAACCCAGGGAATCAAGTGCCTATACAGGGGCAACAAAACGGGTAGGAAAAGAAAGTACCTGGCCAAGGTTGATGGCTATGGTTGATGTGTCAGGAGCTTGATGGCTTCCTGCCTAAGTTGCTCTTTTTCTATGGGTACCACCCCTACCCTTTCGCAGACCAGGCCACCGCCCAGGTTGGCCAGTTCAGCTACCAGTTTAATGGGGGCACCGCAGGCCAGGAGCACGGCGCTAATGGCAATCACGGTGTCGCCTGCCCCCGATACATCATAAATGTCGCGCTTGTGGGCGGGTATATGGTATTCTTCTGTTTCGCTGCCTATATACACCCCATGTTCAGAAAGGGTGATCATGGCGGTTTGCGCCCCCAGTACTTGCCGCAGTTTGGCGGCTGCCCGTGCTACCGAATCGATTGAAAACTCGCTGGGCAGGTCAAGTTTGAGCCCTTCTTGCAGCTCTTTGAGGTTGGGCTTGAATACCGTGGCCCCCTGATAGAACAAGAAGTTTTTCTTTTTGGGATCTACCAGTACGGTCTTGCCCAATTTTTCGGCCATGGCCATGCATGAGGTGATGAGCCCGGGGCTGAGTACCCCTTTGTCATAGTCTTCAAAAACCACTATATCACACTCCACCAAAGCCTTGGTCACGGTCTCTTCCATGGCAGCCTGTTCGTGAAAGTCAAGGGCATCGGTTACTTCCTCGTCTATCCGGAGCATTTGCTGATGCCCAGCTATGACCCTGGTTTTGATGGTGGTAGGCCGGTTATTGCTGCGCACCATCCATTTGTCTGAAATACCCGATTCGCGCAGCAATTGGGTAAAAAGCTGTCCATTGGGCCCATTGCCTATCACGGAACAAAGCATGGGTTCCGCGCCCAGGTTGGCCACGTTTTTGGCCACATTGGCCGCCCCGCCCATGCGATAGTCCTTTTTTTTGACCGCCACCACTGGCACCGGTGCTTCAGGCGATATGCGGTCCACCTTGCCCCATAGGTAGGCATCCACCATCACATCACCAATGATGAGGACTTTTTTGGAATTGAATTCCTGAAAAAGAGCGTTAACCTGCGCTAAATCCATACCTACCGTAGTTGATGAAAAGCCGAAACGAGTCGGGCAGCAGCTTCTTTGAGCACGTTGATATGTGTGGCATAGGAGAGCCTGATACACCTGGGAGCCCCAAAGGCATCACCTTCTACCACAGCCACATGTGCCTGATCCAGCAAGTACATCACCAGGTCTTCGCTGTTGTTAATGAGCTGCCCATGGGCCTGTTTTCCATAGTAAGATGCCACATCGGCAAAAAGGTAAAAGGCCCCATCGGGTAGGTTCAGCTGTATTCCGGGAACTTGTTTTAGGGCCTGGTACATAAAATCCCTTCGCTTTTTAAACTCTTGGACCATATGTTGGACAGAACCATCCTCCTGTGTTATGGCAGCCAGGGTGGCTTTCATTGCAATTGAATTGGTGGCTGAGGTAAGTTGGCCCTGTACCTTTTCGCAGGCCTGTACTATCCATGTGGGTGCCACCAGGTAGCCTATGCGCCAGCCGGTCATGGCATAGCCTTTTGATACACCGTTCACTATCACCAAGCGGTGGTGCAGGTCGGCATGGGCCGCCAGGGAATGGTGCTGACCGGTAAAGTTGATTTTCTCGTAAATTTCGTCAGACACCACCACCAAGTTTGGGAAGTCCCTGATAACATGGGCCATGGCGGCAAGTTCTTCTTGGGAATACACGCTGCCGGTGGGGTTGGATGGCGATGAAAAAATAAGGAGCCGGGTATCCTGTGTCAGGGCTTGCCTCAATTGTTCCGGACGCATTTTATAGTCTTGTTCCACACCGGCATACACGGTGCGCACCTTTCCACCGGCCAGGGCTACCTGCTCTGGGTATGTCACCCAGTAAGGCGCGGGAATGAGCACCTCGTCGCCGTGGTCCACCAGGGCCAGCACCAGGTTGGCCAATGAATGCTTGGCGCCTGTGGACACCAGGGTGTTGGCCGGCCCCAGGTCCATGCCGTAAGTTTCATGGTAGCGTTGGGCTATGGCCCTGCGCAGGTCGGGGTAGCCAGCTACCGGCGGGTAATGGGTAAACCCATTGTGCATGGCAGCAATGGCGGCTTCTTGAATGTACAAGGGGGTATCAAAATCAGGTTCGCCCAGGCTCAGGCTGATAATGTCTATGCCCTTATCTATCAACTCCCTGCTTAACCTTGCCATGCGAAGGGTCTTAGACTCGGTGAGCCGATCTACACGGGCAGCCACCCGTTTGTCAATCTCCATGTGCTGCATTTTATGGCCACAAAGGAAAGAAAAGGAATGCTAGTACGGCCAGGTGGCAGTTGAGGGCACGGGCATTGATTCCACCACTTGGCAGAGCGGGAATGGCCGGCCAATAATACCTCTGAGGAGGAGAGCGGCCGGGGTACCTGGCCGGACTGCAAGGGAGAATGATAAGGCATGTGACCCAAACAACATATAGTCTATTGTTTGATAGACCGGTTATCGGCCAGTTTTTCGGCCAAGGCAATGATATGGCCGTCGGGGTCAGAAAAGTAACAAGCCAGGTCGCCCCAGTTTCGCGCCAAGGGAGGACTAATAAGGCGTGCACCACATGCCAGGGCATGGGCGTAGCAGGTGTCCAAATGTTTTACGTAAAGGTATAACTCACTACGGGGCACTCCCTGTGCGGTGGCAGGATGGGGTGCATGGTTGCCAAGAAGCCTTGCTGCGCCCTGTGTGGGCATTAGGCCCAGCACCAGGCCATTGGCCAGCTCAAATTCGGTCATGCCAGGCACATGGAGCCTGGGGGCCATTTGCCAGAGTGATCCGTAAAACTGCTTGCTGATTTCTTGGTCGGCTACAAAGAGGATGATGTGTAGGGCCTGAAAAATGGGCATGGAATGGGACAATTTTTTTACATAGTTACGGGGATTTGCTTAGGATGGGCCTTAGGTGGCGCGGACCCTGAACCACCTGCTGCGCGCGTTGTTTTTCTTAATCCCTTTGCGTTCTTTGCGATACACCCCTCTACACCCCTAAACCCTTAAACCCCTAGGCCCTGTGCCCCTGGCGCTCAGGCTGCGTCTATCAGACAACCTAAACCAAATGGTGGAGGGATGGGTAGGGAAGTGGATAATGGGTAGAAAATGAGATTGATAGTTTTTTTAAGAAAAGAAATTAACGACTTTGATAGGTGATTCTCATTGGGGGTTGTAGTATTGCTCAAGATTAAACAAGTTCATATGCATTAACGAAAGTACCCACGGTCATGGATTGAAATACAGCAAAGGAAATGAGCTGGTGTCATAGGTTAAGTGACTATAAAAACTTTGGTTGAAAATTCATGGAACCAAATGTC
>JACPUW010000005.1 GCA_016192035.1 Bacteroidota bacterium | reverse complement strand
CCTTTCTTTTCGGCCAGACCTCCGGCTACAGCGGTACCGGTTCCAATATTGATGTTACCTACCACCGTTGTGAATGGCGGATCAATCCCGATTCAGCTTCGAAGGGGATCAAGGGGACTGTAACCACTTATTTTGTCACCAAACTGGCCAATGTCAGCACGATCAGCCTTGACCTGAACAAAGCATCCTTTAACAATGCGAACCTGTCTGTTTACTACCATGGCAGCCCGGTCAGTTTTTCTTTTCCTTCCTCGGGGGCTGTGAATATCCTGAACATGGTATTGCCGTCCTCACTGCCATTGAACAGCTTTGATTCGATTACGATTAACTATAATGGAGCTCCCCCGGCTGTAGTTGGCCAGGCCGAAGGTTACCAGAAAAAAGCTTCAGGTGGGGCCAATTATATTTATACACTGTCAGAATCCTACGAAGACCGTGACTGGTGGCCCTGCAAGGCGGATATGCAGGACAAGATCGATTCCATGGATATTTATATGAATGTGCCGAACAGTTTTACGGCGGTATCGTTGGGGCGACTGATTGATTCCTCGCTGGCGGGGGCCAACCAGGTCTTCCACTGGAAAAGCAATCTTCCCACTGCCTCCTACCTGGTGGCCGTTGGCGTGGCCAGGTACCGGGTTTATGACCGGGGAACGGTGAATGTGAACGGTACCAATGTACCGGTCTGGTATTTTTTATTTCCGGGGAAAACGGCGGCCACCTATACCAATATTTTGAATGCACTTGATAAAGGCACATTGGAGCTCTCGGCCTTCAGCACGGTATTCGGTGATTATCCCTTTAAAACGGAGAAGCACGGGTATTATGAGTTTGGCTGGGGCGGAGGAATGGAACACCAGTCGATCAGCGCGATGGGAAGCGGTGCCCTGACGAGCTGGAGTACGATAGCACATGAACTGGCGCACCAGTGGTTTGGAGACAAAGTAACCTTTGGCACCTGGAATCACCTGTGGCTGGCCGAAGGCTTTGCCCGTTACAGTGAAGCCCTGGCTGCCGAACTGGTACCCTCACTGGGACAGTCAGCGGCTGCTGAAAGAAGCGGCATGAAATCGACGACCAATAGTATCACGTACCGTAATTACGGCTGTTATATTCCCAATGGATCGATTACCTCCTCCGATGTAATGTGGAGCAGCGCGTATGGCACTACGGTGTATGAACGGGGTGCGATGGTGGTATCGATGCTGCGTACCCTGTTAGGGGATACTAAATTTTACCAGGCCTGCCAGGACTACCTGAACGACCCGGCGCTGGCTTACCGTTCGGCGACCACCGATGACCTGCGGCTTCATATGCAAAACGCGGCGGGCGGGTATGACCTGACTTCTTTTTTTAATTCCTATGTAACAGGAAACGGTTACCCCAGTTATAATGCGGGTATTGGCTGGGCCAGGTCCGGCACCAACCGGATCACTTTCCAGGTAACGGCACAAACCAAGAGTGCAGGATCTACAGTTTCCTATTATTATACACCCATTGCCATCCGGGTACAGGGTTCATTGGCGGGCCAGGATACGGTATTGGTGATTTATGACCAGAACGGTCAGTTATCGAGAGCGGGAGACGGGATCGGTGCCGCAGTATCCGGTACTATTATTTCGTTTAACCTGGGCTTCAACCCGGTTACGGTTACGTTTGACCCCTTTGCACAAACCCTGGCTAATGG
>JACPUW010000009.1 GCA_016192035.1 Bacteroidota bacterium | reverse complement strand
CGGTGCTCACGCTGTACGGCGCGCTGGTTGACACCATTGAGGTGTTTGGCACCTGGACAGAGCCCGGCTACAAGGCAGAAGACCTGGTGGACGGCGACATCACCGGCAGCGTAACGGTGTCCAACCCACTGAAGGCCACGGTGGTGGGTACCTATGTGATAGGGTACGGCGTAGCCGACTCGGCCAACAATACCGCCACGGCCAGCCGCACGGTAGTGGTGGTGGACGTGACCAGCCCGCAGATAAGCCTGGTGGGCAGCGATACCGTACGGGTGCAGATATTTACGCCATATGCGGAGCTGGGCACCACCCATTCTGACAACTATGACCCCACCCTGGGCGTGGACATGCAGGGCAACGTGGACACGGCCAACCTGGGCTGGTACAGCGTGGGCTACTGCGTGACCGATGCCAGCGGCAACGGCCCCGTGTGCGTTACCCGCTGGGTAGAGGTGATTGATACCATTGTGCCCGTCATTGCCCTGAACGGCAACGACAACGAAACGGTAGAAGTGTTTGGTTTCTACCAAGATGCTGGTTACACGGTAAGTGAAAACCATGACTATTCCGTGGCGGTATCGGGTACCTGGTCCGGCACGCCTGACGTGCTTGGCAACTATACCATAACCTACACGGTCACCGATATGGCGGGTAATAGCGCATCGGTAACCCGTGAGATTGATGTGGTTGACAGCAGGTCGCCTGTTATGGTGCTCAATGGCAATTGGGTGGACAGTGTAGGCCGCTGGGCGGACTATGTGGATGCCAGCGTGACCGTTACCGACAACTACTATGAGTCTGACCAAATCACCATTGATGTATCGGGCACATTCAACAACACCCAAACCGAAGGTGTATATACCATAGAGTACAGGGCTACCGATCCATCGGGCAATGCATCAGGTACCATCACCCGCATGGTGGTGGTGATAGAAAACCTGGACGGCCTGGGCATGTCCGATGCCAAGTACTCCAATTGGAACCTGTTTCCAAATCCGGGCACCGGACTTGTCTATGTGGCAGTACCTACAGGCACGGACGGCAACCTAAGCCTCAGGGTACTTGACCTCAGTGGAAAGGAAATCTTGCTACTGGGCAACCAAATAGCGGGCAATGGCCTAATTACATTGGATTTGAGTGCGTTGGAGTCAGGCACCTATATGCTGGAAATTGTCGGCGAAAGGGTAAGGGAAATCCGCCCAGTAGCGATAGTACGATAACAACAACCCAATAAAGCATGATGGAAGCCCCCCTGGCAGCAGTGTCAAGGGGGCTTTTTTATTCAGGAGGCAACCAAGGTCAAACAAAATTGCCTTACCTTGGTGTAAGGCCGTTTTTGTGTTGTATCTTTGCACGCCTTTTCTAAAAGCTAAATTACAGTAAATGAAGCTTTCGAGTTACGACTTTGACCTTCCTGACGAGAAAATTGCCCAATACCCAGCCGATTACCGAGACGAATCACGCCTTATGGTACTGCACAGGCAGAGCGGCAAGATTGAGCACCGCACCTTTAAGCACATAGTAGAGTACTTTGGCAAGGACGATTGTTTCTTGTTCAACAACACCAAGATATTTCCCGCCAGGCTTTACGGCAAAAAGGAAAAAACGGGGGCCAAGATTGAGGTATTCCTGCTGCGGGAACTCAACCGCGAGCATAGGCTTTGGGATGTAGTGGTTGACCCAGCGCGTAAAATCCGGGTAGGCAATAAGTTGTACTTTGGAATAGACGACAATGATTTGCTTGTGGCCGAGGTGATTGACAATACCACTTCCAGGGGTAGGACCATTCGGTTCATGAATCATGGATCAGAGGAGGAATACTTGGAAACCTTGTTTATGCTGGGGGAGACCCCATTGCCCAAGTACATAGGTAGGCCCACCGAAGACCGGGACCGCGACGATTATCAAACCATTTTCGCATCGGTAGAAGGTGCTGTCTCAGCCCCTGCGGCCGGCCTCCACTTTTCAAAAGAGATTTTTAAGTGGTTTGAAATAAAGGGTATTAAGTACGGATATGTTACCCTGCACATGGGCTTGGGGTCGGAGCGGCCCATAGAGGTGGAAGACCTGAGCAAACACCGCATGGATTCAGAAAATTTTATAGTGCCGGGAGTTACAGCCACCTTGGTAAACGAAGCCAAGGCCGGACGAAAGCGCATATGTGCCGTGGGCAACTCTGTGATGCGGGCCATTGAATCTACCGTATCGGCTGGGGGCATACTCAAATCGGTAGAGGGATGGACGGAGAAATTCATCTACCCGCCTTTTGAATTCAGCGTGGCCAATGCCTTGGTTACCAACTTTCACCGGCCTAAGTCGGCCCACTACATATCTACCACCTGTTTTGGGGGGTATGACCTGGTGCGCCGCGCATATGAAATAGCCCTCAAGGAGGATTACCGCTTCTTGGATTATGGCGATGCCATGTTGATCCTTTGATTTCTTCCATGCCCAGGTATGGGCATGAAATAAATACGTATTTTTGCAGCCTGTTTTTCAAAAATTTTATTAACCCAATCTAAGTAAATGTCAGATAACAACTTAGAAGAAAAAAACCTTGCTGAAGAATCAGCAGAAAATGCCACCGGCGCTCCGCAAGTAGAGGCCCATGCTTCTTCAAATGAAGAAGTTGCCGAAACTGAACATAATGAAATGGACGCACCGGCGGATGGAACCATGCAAGCCGATGATGCACCCGTTGAAATGGCGGTGGATCCGGTAGAAATGGATGACCAAATCATTGAAGCTATTGAAGAAATGGTGGATCAATCCATTGCAGACAGCCCCAAGGCTACTATCCTGTCAAGGATAAACATTGAGGACTTTAACTGGGATGCTTTTGAAAATGACCTGGCCGACTATGACAACACAGACCGCAAACGGCTGGAGGACCTGTATGCCACCACGCTGAGCCATGTGGACGAGCGCCAAGTAGTGGACGGGACCGTGGTTTCCATCAACGAAAGGGATGTGGTGGTGAACATTGGATTCAAATCGGATGGCATGGTGCCCACCTCTGAATTCAAGTACATGGGCGATGACCTACGGGTGAGTGCCGTGGTAAAAATCATGGTGGAGAAGCGGGAAGATGCCCAGGGCCAAATTAAGCTTTCGCACAAGAAAGCACTGGAAGAGAGTGCCTGGGAAACCGTGCTCGATGCTTTTGAGAATGAGAAAATCTTGCGCGGATACATTGCCGACCGTACCAAGGGCGGCATGGTGGTGCAACTCCTGGGCTTGGATGCCTTCTTGCCAGGTTCTCAGATAGATGTGAAGCCAATTAAGGACTATGACGTGTACGTGGGTACTACTATGGACCTTAAGGTGGTGAAACTCAACCAGCAGTACCGCAACATAGTGGTTTCGCACAAGGCGATTATAGAAAGCGATTTAGAGCAACAGAAATCAGAAATCCTCTCGGCCCTGGAAAAAGGCCAGGTGCTGGAAGGTGTGGTTAAAAACCTCACTACTTTTGGTGTATTTGTCGATTTGGGTGGCGTGGACGGATTGGTACACATCACCGACGTGTCATGGGGCAGGATCAACCATCCAGAGGAAGTGCTGGAACTGGGCCAGAAGATCAACTGCGTGGTACTGGACTACGACGACGACAAACGCCGCATATCGCTGGGTATAAAACAACTCACCCAGCATCCATGGGAAACCCTTCCTGCCGAAGTGGTAGAAGGCACTGTCATGAAAGGCAAGGTGGTGAACATAGAAGACTACGGCGCATTTGTAGAGGTGTACCCTGGTGTCGAAGGACTTATCCACGTGTCGGAAATGTCATGGTCAACCCACCTAAAGAGCCCCAAGGAATACGTGAAACTGGGCGACGAAGTGGACGCCGTGGTAATAACCATAGACCGGGAAGAGCGCAAACTGGCACTGGGCATGAAGCAGCTCATAATCGACCCCTGGAGCAATATTGAAGAAAGATATCCTATTGGCAGCCCACACGAAGGGTCGGTGCGCAGCATGACCAACTTTGGCCTTTTCATGGAACTGGAAGAAGGCATAGACGGCTTGGTGCACATTTCCGATTTTTCTTGGACCCGCAAGTATGGCCATCCAGCCGAGTTTACCAAGGTGGGTGAGCGCATGAAAGTGGTGGTGCTTGACATAGACAAGGACAACCGCCGCCTTAGCTTGGGATACAAGCAGTTGGAAGACGATCCATGGGATACCTTTGAAAGCATTTTCTTGGTAAACTCCGTACATACCGGTTCGGTAGAACGCATAGAGGACAAAGGAGCCATCATTCTCTTGCCCTATGGGGTAGAGGCATTTGCGCCCTCCAAACACACGGCCAAGCAGGCCAAGGGCGCCAAGCTCATGGAAGGCGAGAGCACCGAGTTTAAGGTATTGGAGTTTGAGCGTGACAACCGCCGCATAGTGGTATCGCACACCCAGGTGTGGAAAGACCAAGAGAGGTCGGAGAAAGATGCCGAGGCCGCCGAAAAGGAAAAGGAAACCGAGAAAACCACCAAGGCGGTAAAAGGTATCCAAAAGGCGGTATCAACCGATACACTGGCCGATGCCAATGATATACTGGCCGGGCTGAAAAAGGACATGGAAGCCGAAGAGCGCGAGAAGCAAAAGGAAGCCATGGCCAAGATGGATGCCCAAATAAAAGGGGGATCTACAGCCGAAGAACCTGTTGCCAAAGCTGAGGACGCGCCTGAAGCGGGCGATGAACCCGCCGCCAAGGCCGCTAAACCTAAGGCCAAGAAGCCCAAGGCCGGTGCCGAAGGGGAGCAAGCCGCCCCCGAAGCCAGCAGCGAAAGCCAGGAGTAGGCCCATGGAGCCATAATCAATTGACCATTCATTTTCCATTCAAGGCCCCGGTTATGCCGGGGCTTTGTCGTTTAGGGCGTTTGCTGGGTGCTTATGCCTTACTTTTGAGGCCATCCAACCCTATTCCTTACCCCACGGAGCATGGCGAAGGTTTTACTCGAAGGAGCACTTTTTGAACTCACCCTCACCCGTTTGGCCGCCCAATTGGTGGAAAACCACCATGATTTTTCCCAATCGGTGCTTATTGGCTTGCAGCCCAGGGGCATATACCTCGCCTTGGCCCTGCACCACAAACTGCAAGGCATGTTGCAACGCGAGATTGCCATGGGTAGGCTTGACGTAACCTTTCACCGCGACGATTTTAGGCGGAGGAACCTGCCCTTGGTGCCATCGGCATTGGACATCAATTTTAGCCTTGAGGCCAAGCAGGTAGTGCTTATAGACGATGTGTTTTATACCGGCAGGACCGTCAGGGCCGGGCTAGAAGCCATGATGGCCTTTGGCCGCCCGTCAAAAGTGGAACTCCTGGTGCTGGTGGACCGAAAATACAGCCGACACCTACCCATACAGGCCGACTACATAGGCATAAAAGTAGATACCAGGACCAACGAAAAGGTGAAGGTGAAATGGATGGAAAGCGATGGGGAACAAGGGGTATGGTTGTTGACCGAAGATGAATCGAACGCTAAATGACCTGCCATAGATGAGCGCACTGAGCGTAAAACACCTACTGGGCATAAAGCACCTGGACAGGAGCGATATAGGCCTTATTTTTTCTACTGCCGACAATTTTTCAACCATCCTTAACCGGCAGATCAAGAAGGTGCCATCCCTGCGCGACATTACCATTGCCAATGTGTTTTTTGAAAATTCCACCCGCACCCGCATCAGTTTTGAGCTGGCCGAAAAGCGCCTTTCTGCCGATGTGGTCAATTTCTCCGCTTCGTCCTCATCGGTGAGCAAGGGGGAAACCCTGCTCGATACCGTAAACAACATCCTGGCCATGAAGGTGGATATGGTGGTCATGCGCCATCCGCACGTAGGAGCCTGTCATTTTTTGGCCAACCATATAAACGCCAATGTGATAAACGCCGGCGACGGTACCCACGAACATCCTACCCAAGCCCTGCTCGATGCCTACTCCATACGCAAGCGCCACGGCAGGGTAGAAGGGCTTAACGTGCTCATCATGGGCGACATACTCCACTCCAGGGTGGCACTGAGCAATATATTCTGCCTGTTGAAACTGGGGGCCAACGTGAAGCTTTGTGGGCCGCCAACGCTTATACCCAAGAACATAGAGTCGCTCGGGGTAGCGGTGGAGTACAACCTGGATGCCGCCCTGGCATGGTGTGATGTGGTAAATGTACTGCGAATACAGTTGGAGCGGCAGAAAGACAGCTACTTCCCCAGCCTGCGCGAGTATGCCCGATACTATGGCCTTGGCTTGGAAAGGCTCAACAGGCTGCAAAAGGAGATTACCGTGCTGCACCCAGGCCCCATGAACCGGGGCGTAGAAATAGATAGCCGGGTAGCCGACCACCCAAGGCATTCCATAATCCTGGACCAAGTAGAAAACGGCGTGGCCATCCGTATGGCGGTACTCTACCTGCTGGCCTCAGACCCTGCCACCTTTTGAATTTCTATAATTAGATGAACAGTACCTACTTTATAATTGGGCTAACGGCCGTGGTATCCTATACGGCATTCGGCAACCCGGCCCTGCGCGACCGCTTGATATTCTACCCCTGGCTCATGGATGAAAACCGGCAGTGGTACCGCTTTATCACCTCTGGGTTCATTCACGGAGACATGATGCACTTATTGTTCAACATGCTCACCTTGTTTTTCTTCGGCCCTTTTGTGGAACAGCATCTCGACATGTACGGAGGGGCGTTTCCCTTGTTTAAGTACTTGATACTCTACATGGGCAGTATGGCCCTCGCAGGCATGTTTACGTTTTTCAAACAGCGGCAAAACCCCAATTACATGGCCCTGGGGGCATCGGGTGCCGTGTCGGGGGTGCTCTTTAGCGCCATAGTGTTTGACCCATGGATGACCCTGCTCATGTTCGGCATCATACCCATTCCAGGCATTTTGTTTGGGCTGGGCTACCTATACTATTCAGCCCGCATGGCCAAACAAGGAGCCGACAACATAGGGCATGATGCGCATTTTTTTGGGGCGGTGGCCGGCGTGGTATTTACCCTGCTTTTTAACCCACCCACCATTTGGCCCATTTTTTTGGAAAATCTCCTTAACCCCCGGTTTGGATTTTGATGAAACTCCTTGATTTGCGCAGCGATACGCTCACACGCCCCACCAGGCCCATGCTACAGGCCATGATGGATGCCCAGGTGGGCGACGATGTGTTTGGGGAAGACCCCAGTGTGCGGCACCTTGAAGAGCGGGCGGCAGATATGTTTGGCAAACAGGAAGCCCTGTTTTGTGCAAGTGGCACCATGGCCAATCAAATAGCCATACAACTGCACACCAGCCCGGGCAATGAGGTGGTTTGTGAAGCCAATAGCCACGTGTATCTATATGAAGGTGGCGGCATTGGAAAAAACGCGGGCTGTTCGGTACGGCTCGTCACCGGCAGGCAGGGATTGATGGATGCCCTTGGGGTGGAAATGGCCATACGGCCTGATGACCCACATTTTCCGTCCACAAGCCTGGTATGCCTGGAGCATACCAGCAACAAAGGGGGCGGCACCTGCTACCCACTTGACACCATGCGGCAAATACGGCAGGTGGCGCAAGGGCGGGGTTTGGCCATGCACCTAGATGGCGCCAGGGTGTTTAATGCCATGACTGCCACGGGGCAGGGCGCCAAGGGAGTGGGCGAACTATTTGATACCATGACCTTTTGCTTGTCAAAAGGGCTGGGCTGCCCGGTGGGCAGTTTGCTGCTGGGCAGCGGTGAAGCCATGCACAGGGCGCGGCGCATACGCAAGGCCATGGGGGGCGGTATGCGCCAAGCTGGATACCTGGCTGCAGCCGGAACCTACGCCCTGGACCACCACATGGAGCGGCTGGCCCATGACCATGAAAATGCCAAGATCCTTGCCGAGAAACTGTTGGACTATCCTGGGGTGGCAGGGGTTTGGCCACCCGAAACCAATATCGTGGTGCTGGTGCTTGCCAACGGCGTTGATGAATCGGCGTTTTTGCAAAGGCTAAAGGATGCAGGCCTATGGGGCCTGAGGTTTGGGCCGGGCTTGGTGCGGCTGGTTTGCCACCTGGATGTTTCAGCCCAGGATATACGGGCTTGGAGAGCATAGGCCACTTCCCTGCCATGCCTCCCGCCGTGTCGCTTTGTCTTTAAAAAAGGCATCCTATACCCATTCCGGTCTTAGGTGTTCAAATTCCACCCCGGGCCTGGTTCGGCAGCCTGCATGTGCGTGCATGGCCCGCCCCGCGCCGCGTAACCTGTGCCGCCCAAACCATTGCCCATCGCAGTGCCCGTGCCTACCGTGCGTCACCATCCATCACCCAGCCAATTCTCTATGAGTGTCATGATGATAGTCACGGGCGCAGGGGGGCATTGGGCCTAGGTTTCTGGGGGTGTAGGTGGTGTATCGCAAAGAACGCAAAGGGATTAAGAAGGACAACGGGCGCGGCGGGTGGCAAGTACCCTAGTGGCATGGTGCCATAAAGCGGTATTGTAGGGCCTATACGATATGCGATAATGTCCCAAAAACACCTAATGCCCTGTTTGTTATTGGCGTAATTGGAAATCTGTACGTGTGCACCTGTGTAGAAATTATTGAATTTTTTCCCAGACATGATATCAAGGCTGCAAATGTTGTCTCCTCATGCCTAAATTTGCTTTGCACATGTTTCTACTATCATCAAGTAAATAAAATTAAATGAAAACTTCAATTTTGTTGATTGTGCTATGCGCATGGTCAGTTACCAGTTGTCTTGAAGAGCCAAAACTGGATTCTAAGGACACCAATGATCCAAAAGGATTACCATCGGCTTCAATAGGTGTAGAACAGGGCATTTTAGTGTTTTCTTCCATGCAGGATTACAAAACAACCTTGGCAGAACTGGAAAGCGAGTGCGCCGTGTACGTACAGAACTGGATGCAAGGAAAGGACACCTTGCACGATTCTACCTTGCTAAACCTAATGATTGCCCAAGGTATTGATTTTGACCAACCTTTGATTGATTTTGAGCAATATTATGGTTTTCAATCACTTAGATGGGTGATTGAGAATGAGATACAGACATTTTTAAACCAGGAATACCCAAACTGGAGTCAGGATCCAGACAATGACTATGTGGAAGATGAGGTGATGCGCACCTTGCTTTCACCTCATTATGCGGTTAAAATTGGCGGGGTTATTTACATGATCCAGCAAAACGGCAGTTGGTTTGAGATCACCGATGGTAGTTTCGCTACTATGGAAGGAATCATTGATGAAACCATCGACCCGCTTACCGCCGAGAATGTGACCGTGGTTGACGGGGAGCAAAGCACGGTAATGAACAAAAAGGCAAGCGGTTGCCATTCAAATAAGGGCGATGACGATTATGAGCCCGGAGTTGGGAAATATACTATAAAGTGGTCAATTTCACACAGAACCTATCCAGGCTTTCGCTATGTGAGGGCAGTAACCAAGAACTACCAGAAAAAGGGGAAGAAATGGAAAAAAGCCCCCGCAAAAAACACTTGGACCAGCGTGTATGGTTTTATCAGCGGGGTAGATACAGCTGGGCAAGCCAATTGCGATGTGCAATTAGATTTTAATCCAAATCTCTATGGCGCATTTGGTAACGGCTCAAAAGTTGCCTTTAGGATAGATGTACAAACCAAAACCCGGTCTGGCTGGGTGGAGGCAGACCATGAGGGTATTGACGGGATTACGTATCATTCAGTGCTCACATTTTGAATGTGTATAACATACAACTCAAATGGGCAGCCTTGCTGCCCATCCTTATTTTACAAATAGGTCCTGGCTGGTCACAGAAGCCATGGGGCGACTGGGATTTATACCTGGGCCTGAGCGAGGTATCGTCCATGAACAAGCCGCTGCGGGTGGTAGCGCGCAACGACCATTACTTTAAGCCATTGCTCCTGCCTGGGTATGGGGCCGAAGTGCATGCGGGGCTGCGGTATAAAAAGACCTATGTTTGGTTGGGGTTTGGTTATACATTTCTTGGACACGCGTTTGTGGTGGATATTAAGGATGATTATCCGCCACCATGGAACAGCTATGTTGGCAGCAATGCTGACAATCCAAAATCTTACGATGCGGCTTATTATAATATGTTTAGTGACCATTGGCTGGGGATGGAACAGCAAATTTGGGCCAGGGGCCGGCACAGTTTGGCAGCCTCCGGTTATGTGAGGTACCGGTGGCGGGACTATGGTTTTATGTATGAAATGAGACATGGTATAAGCGCTGTAGCGACTATAGATGAAAATGGCGAATTGGTAGAGAAGCGCGCCAAAGTTTTCAGGATGGAAGTTAACCTAGATGATACGACCAGGTTTGTAAACCCTTCGCTGGGATTGACTTACCGGTTTGGGATTAGGAGCCAGGTATTTGTGTCTGCCATGTACAATTTTGCCAAGCCCGTGGGCTACGGGTACTACAAGTATCCCATTTTTGACAAGGACCTGGGCGGCACACTCAAAATGACCGACAACGGGCTGTACATCAGGGTGGGAGTGGACATAAACCTGAGAAAATTCTATATGAAATCAAACAGGAAACAACTCGAAATGCACACGGGCCCTACTACCAAACCCTGCACGGCCAAAGGGTATGTGGCCGGGCTGCTTGTGGGCCGGGTAGCCAACCCGGGCCGTGTGTACCTGGGCGTTTCAGAGCTGTCGTCCATGCACCACATACTCAAGCCCTATGATAGAAATGATGACATTTTCAAGACCAAGATCCTGCCCGGACTGGGCCTGGGCACTGAACTGGCCCTCTCCACCAAGTATGGCAAACCCTCGCTCCATTTAGGCTACCAGTACTACAGCACCTGGGTAAAGATCAAAACTTCCCGCACCATGACCAACCCGTTTAACGGGGCAACAACAAATGAGTTCAAATACTCCAATGCATCCACCGCCATCCGGGGCCAGTATTTGGGCTTGGGCTGGGAGTATCCCCTAGCCCGCAGAAAGGCCGCGGAACTTTCAATTGGCTATTTATTGAGGGTCAACAAGGTAGTGTCTTGGTACACCCCCCCGAACCCCTGGGAGATCAATGGCGGCAAATTCTTTGTGGGCCATCATGTAACAGACCCCAATGGAGATACCATTGGAATTCAAAAATCTACCATATTTGAGCACGCCTATTCGAGCAGCGGCCAGCAGTGGTTTGCCAACCACGGCCTGGGCCTCACGTTCAGGTACGGTCACCGCACCAATTTCTTTGTGTCGCTCTTGTACAATTTTACCAAGCCATACGGCTACGGGCACTATTCCTTTCCCATTTTCGGCAGCAACTATGGCGGCAAGCTCAAGTTTAGCGACCAGGGCGTTTTCCTAAAGACCGGTATTGAAATCTTGCTGATAGACTTTAAGAAACACAAGAAGGCCCCTATGCCATAGTACCGGTCATAAGCAGAAATGTGCAGCTCCCTCCCAGGGCCGCCCCGCACCCCTGGGGCCGGCCCCGTTCCCAAAACCCGAAAGGGACGGCAGGATGATAGCCATAGGCGCAGCCCGTGGTGCATGGCCCACCCAAAGCCCCAAACCACGAAAGGGGTGACATGATTATAGCCACGGCCGCAGCCCGTGGTGAATGGTCCGCCCCGTTCCCAAACCCCGAAAGGGGTGGGCTTCGACTGCGCTCGGCCACCGCCGCAACCCATTGTTAATCAGCTGCAAACAACCCCGAAAGGGGTGGCAGGATGTGCGCACAACCAGTATATTAGATTTCATTTGCCCTGCGCCCAGTGCCCGTGCGGCCAAGGAGTGATGGCGCAACCTTTTGAAAAGTGTTTCAAAAAGACAGCAAAACTTGATATATGGCGATTTTAACTGTACGGCCACGTTTTTTTGGACAAGGCAGGCTTAAAAAGGGCATGGGGCAAGGCAATTTTTACAGTAGCCATGGCCACAATCACCACAAAAACAGGTGTATAGACATGTAATGCGCTTATACTCCTGTAATTTAATCATTTAGAAACTTAATGATTAGATAACATTGAAACTTGGGTACTTTCATTTTTTTTTTGCTAAGTCACCGAATTGCTAGACGCGTCCTTGAAAGACTTGGAGTACTACAAAGGATCAGGGACAAACGACGGCATGTTGAAACATTTTAATTAACTTTTTTAAATCATTAAAAAACGTTTCCGATGAGAAATTTTTTAGTTTTCGCTGTGTTCCTGCTAGTAGCGGGGATTTCAACAAATGCCAATGCGCAAATTCCCAATCGATCTCAGTTTGGATGCCATTGGTGGACAGGTGTTAATGACGAATTTGTATGTGTGGGTTGCGGAACTTATGAGGAGGGTCACCCTAGTTGGTGTCCCCTATCTCCTTGTCCGCGATGTTTTGATCTTAGAGTAGTAGGATACGACCCTGTTCTTGAAGCATGGGTTTACTGGCTCACCGTTAAACCTGACACCCCAGAAGAGGAGAAGTGGTTGGTCATTAATCCGCTTTTCAACGTAGTGGGCGGCGAGACCCACGTGTCTTTTACTAGGATTTAAGAAAACTGATTGGTTAAACTTAAAGGGAGTAGCTACCAGCTACTCCCTTTATTAAATTTGAACACAAATGAAAGCATACCAAGCGTTAATTATCTGCTCATTATGGTGCAACCTGGGTCTTTCCCAAATCCATATCTACAGCTCGGCTGATGGAAATTCTTCAGAAAATGTGTATATCCCAAAATCCTACTATCACTTGGACACCTTGTTTTTCATGGCATGGCTTGGTGAAAGTGGTTTAATTGATACACGTGGGGATACAATAGTGGCTGGCACGCAAGATATGGGACTTTTTTCGCTTCATAATGACAATACAGTACCTATTGCCTATATCAATACACTTCCATCGTCGGACGATGTAACATGGACGGATTTTTTCTCAAGCCAAGGGGCGGGGTATGTTTCGTTGGTTACATCAAATGGACTTGATATTGACGGCACGAAATTCAAAGAAAGGGGGAGTTTGTACGAAACCTTTATCTTCAAACTGTGGAGTAAAGGAGTTAGCCTTGCAGATAGGTTGTATAGCGAAAAAGGCGACGTCTGGGCTGAGGCATATTTCGATGAGGTAGAGGGGCATGGATTTGTTATCTTGGCTGAAAACCTTGAGTTAAAGGACAACGATGGAAATGAAATCGTTTCAAATCCAACATTATACGGGACGCACGAGAATTATTTGATAAGGCTTAAGTGGGACGGAAGTTGGAAAGTGATGGAAATTATGGGTTTGGACTTTTATGATACACGTGTAATTTCAAACAAGGATCCATTTTTCCTGCAAAACACTTGGGGAGCGGGGGCCATAGCTTCAGTTTGGTGCCAAGGGCTAAAAATTTGGAAAGGTGACAAATTGGTGTTTGACACGGGCAAACAACCTGGGATGGTTTCCGTAACATTCCCAATAACTATTGACGATCCTGAAAATTGTTACCCATTTGTTGTATCGAGCAGCTTGGAAAGGACAGCGTTTCCAACAATGGCTTTCCATTCCGGCGAAACTTGGGATTTGGTTTTTGGTTGCTACGCACCACAAATCACAATTGGAGACACTACCATCTATGGACCAGAAGGCCTAAGCAGTTGGCAACTTATTGTGAATGATTACAATTGGAAAAAAGGAGAACTTAATACCAGAATTTGGCCGGCGGGTTACGCTTTCCTGAGAAAGGGAGCAATGTATAAGGGTCAGAGGCTCGCATTTGGCAATTATGCCATAGAGCCCGGATTTTGGCCTGTTTCAGATGGAATGAAAGGTGAGTTCCCCAGTATGGAAAACTCATTTATATGCAATTTGGATATGGGAATGGCACCTTCTGAACCCCTAATATTTAAAAGCCTTGAAGGTGACCTAGCCAAGGCGAACTGGAATTTGAATTCCATTCAAATAATAAATGACAAAGTAGTAGCGTCTGGGCAATACAACAATGGTATTATTTATAAAGGGGATACCATTTTTTCTCGCCGAAGCAATGACGCGTTTATTGCGGTTATTGAATTAAGTGAAATTCCTGTTTTCATTAAAAATCAGGCATCATTTCTCAATCTTCAAGTCTTTCCCAACCCCGCCACCGACCGGCTATGGGTGGAAGGCGCCGCAGATGGGGCACCTGTCGCACTATACGCCGCCATGGGCCAGCTTGTGCGCCGGGGCACCATATCAGGCGGCGGCCTTTCGCTGGCCGGATTGTCCAGTGGCCTGTATCTCTTGCAGGTACACCAGCCTGGCGGCACCACCCTCACCGCCCGCGTGGCCAAGGAGTGAGGCGTTTCAAATGCAAGGCAAAAGAAACAAGACAAAAGTCACGGCGCTTCG
>JACPUW010000017.1 GCA_016192035.1 Bacteroidota bacterium | reverse complement strand
TTGCACCAGGTTAACAATGGGTTGCGGTGGTGGCTGGGCGCAGTCGAAGCCCGGCGACTTTTGTCTTGTTTCTTTTGCCTTGCATTTGAAACCCCTCACTCCTTGGCCACGCGGGCGGTGAGCACAGTGCCCCCGGGCTGCTGTACCTGCAAGAGATACAGCCCACTGGGCAGGCCGGCCAGCGAAAGGCCACCGCCTGATATGGTGCCCCGGCGCACAAGCTGGCCCGTGGCAGTATATAGTGCTACCGGCGCGCCATCTGCGGCGCCTTCCACCCATAGCCGGTCGGTGGCGGGGTTGGGGAAGACCCGCAGCGGCTCCCGCAGCAAATCGCGCACATGGTCCTCCCCATCTGGGGGCTGCGATAAGTCAAACTTGGCCAGGTATATGTTACCGCTTTCTCCTGGTGATTTAAGGATATAGCCGCCGAAATCCCACTTGTTCATGCCGGTGCCCCCCAAGATACGGCCAAACATGCCCGTGATGTACATATATCTTCCTGAAATGGCTATATCATACGCCGCTTCATCAACACGGCCCCCATAGCTATATGCCCATTTGATGTCACCATCAGTGCTAAGTTTGGCTATATATATATCTTCAGAAGGCCCACGGCTACGGAAAACAGTATCCCCTATTTCAGAAAAATCCCAATGTGTGCCGTGAATATATACATTGTTGCTGTCGTCAAGGGCCAATCCATCACCCGTATCATCATTGTTGCCACCCGCTCGCCGCGCCCACAGCACCTTGCCGGTACTGTCTAACTTGCTTATAAATATATCGCGATTCCCATAATTTTCCAGTTCCTTTTTGCCTATTTTCATCCCAACTCGGTAAAAAGTGCCCACACAGTAGGCGTTGTCCTCGCTGTCCAGCACCAAACCTTCCATATCCACATAGCCTCCCTCTGTGCTTGGCTGAAAAAGCTGTTTCCACATCACTTTGTGTTCCTTGCCGTCAAGTTTTAGTATATAGCTGATCTCATCTAACGTCATGGTATCCCCGTCCAAAAACTTGGTTTTGTGAAATGCCTCACCCGAAACAATTAAGTCACCATTGGTACATTCGGCTATGCCAGTATAATTCGTTGCAATTAATATGCTGTTTGTTTCCACAATTTTTACATGCCAGTTTTCCCTTCCGGTTTCTGGATCCAAGGCCACCAAGGCTATTCCTTCCCGCTGGCCAAAAGGATTTACCAGGGTATCGCCACCAGGGGTAATATAACTTTCAAAATACCCGGCAGCAAACACAATTTCACCATTTGACCGCTCCAACAACCGAAAAGGCCCATCGGAGTTGCTTCTACACCGGGTTATCCATTTTACCTCTCGGTCTTTATTTAGCAAAGCAATATATGTTTTTGAAGACCTAATGCTATCAGGCTGTGCTACCCCAAATATATAATTCCCATTTGATGCCCCACACACGGCAATATCGCCATTCTTTAGGTTGATATTATCGTGTATCGAGCCTTTTTTAATAGTGAGCACTTCCTTGACTTTTCCACTGTCGCTATGCTCACATAGGAACGAGCAATTCCCACAATCCAGACTAAATGTGTCAAAATACGCTAGGCCGACCCTCCACCAACCAGTAGAAATCACATCATTATCGGATTCAATTATTAAAGACGTTACGCTTTCACTGCCTAATCCCCCATAATAGGTTGCCCATTCCAGCTTTTGCGCCTGTAGGTTGCAAATCCATGTAAATGTGATGGTTAAAATAAAACAGTACTTGTTCATGGTGCTAAAATTAAAAAAATTGCCGCACGGAAGAAACCCTCCGTGCGGCAAAAGTGGTTACTTGATAACAGTGGTGCGGTAGGTGCCCGCTTTGGTCTCAAGGGTTAACAAAAAGGTGCCTTTTGGCAGGTGTTCTAGGCCGCTCACCTGTATGGTCTGGTAGCCAGGCACTAGGGTGACTTCACGGCTGGCTACCGTTTGGCCGCTGGTGGTTTTAATCTCGAGCAAGCCACGGCCATGCCCATCTTTTACCACCATCCCTATGGTAAGTTCCGACCCAAATGGGCTGGGGTACGCTTTTATGCCCCAATCCCCGGCACCGGTATTTACACCAAGCCCTTCATTGGGGCCCTCTTCCAGCACTTCATTGGTGCAGATGATTTCACATATCATGCCCCCTGGCGGCAGTTCGGTCTGGCAGATCACGTGGTGGCTGATGCCGTTCACATAGTACACAAATTTCCCGTCAACAAGTGGCGGTGCCGACCCTGCACAATCACCGGAATACACTATGTTTTGGTGAAGCTGGAAATGTCCATTGGGCATTGGCACCGGTGTTATATCTGCAATGCAGCAACTTTCATCACATGGCACCAGCTTCTTCATCTTGTAGTAAACCGGATCGTCGTTCCATGTTGGGTCATAGCTGCTTATCTCATTGCCCCAACCCAAATCAATGAGCAGTGATTTTTCTACCCATATATAGTACCAGGTATTGCAAGAACCCTTAAGTCTTGTTCTATATGTACTATCCTGAGGAACCAGCAATCCCGCAACCGAAGCCTTGGCTTTGGCAATAAGCGCGTGAAAACGAAAGTCCAAACACTGGCAGTTACCATTGGCATAAAACTCGCCATACTCAATTTCCAGTTTTCCTTGACAGTTCCGGCGGAATCTATAGTTGACCATGACGTGGCAGCTATCGAGGTCAATTTTCTCAGAGAAAACCTTAGACGTTTTCCATAAACTCCAAGGATTAGCACAGGCATCCACACAATTGGAGTCGATGGCCCCGGCGGTTATTGGGCCGAACAAACAGCCCAAAACAATAAATAAAAGGCAATACTTCTTCATGATGAATGATTTAAGAAAGTTAATTAAAATGTTTCAACATGCCGTCGTTTGTCCCTGATCCTTTGTAGTACTCCAAGTCTTTCAAGGACGCGTCTAGCAATTCGGGGACAAAACAAAAAAAACCAAGACTACCAAATTCATTTTCAGAAATTTTTATTGCACTATTTATCAATGCCTTAAAGGGACCTTGGCCAGCCCCAAAGATTTGTGCCAAGGGCGTTGGGCTTAGGGCGAATAAAATCTAATATACTGGTTGTGCGCGTATTATGCCACCCCTTTCGGGGTTTTGGGAACGGGGTGGGCCATGCACCACAGGCTGCGGCCGGGGCTATAATCATGTCACCCCTAACGGGGTTTATGGGTATGGTTTTCAAATGTTTGCAGCGGTGGCTGAGCTTGTCGAAGCC